>NZ_FMHJ01000004.1:0-527512 GCF_900090125.1 Streptomyces sp. WMMB 714 | reverse complement strand
CAAAACCAGCCCCGCGAACCGGGGAGACAAACAAACCCAGAGACTGCCGACGAACGGCAAGAGCGCCACCACAAGCACCACGGCTTCGCGGCAACCCGGAGGACAATACGGATCGCGGTCGGCGGTGTCAACCTGCCCCTCGGGGCTCCCCCGAGGGGCTCAGTCGAGGTCCGTCAGGCGGCCGCCCGCGTCCGGCTGGGCGTCCTCGACGCGGCGCAGGAGGCGGGTGAGGAGCTCGCCCAGCAGGGCCCGTTCGGAGCGTGTGAGGTCCTGGAGGAGCTCCTCCTCGAAGACGGAGGCCTTGCGCATCACCTGGAGCCACTTCTCGCGCCCTTCGTCGGTGATCCCGATGATGACGCGCACCCGGTTCTCCGGGTCGCGCTCACGGGTGACCAGTCCCTGGGCGAGCATCCGGTCGATGCGGTGGGTCATGGCGGCGGGGGTCAGGCCGAGCCGCTTGGCGATGGTGCCGGGCCAGAGCTGGTACGGCGAGCCCGCCATGACCAGCTCCTTGAGGACCTCCCACTCGGCGTGGCCCAGGCCGAGAGTCACGAGCTGGCGGCCGTACGCCACGTTCATCCGGCGGTCGAGGCGGCTCAGCGCGTTCACGACCTTCTCCACCTGAGGGTCCAGGTCGCGGTATTCGCGCTGGTAGATGGCGATCTGCTCGTCGAGCGAGGGCTGCTGGCCGGCTACGGGAGGCATGCCTGGAGTATCCCACGCGAAGCCGTTCGCCTTGAAGGCTTGCACCATGTACTCTTTATCTTCGAACTTTAGCTTGGAAGTCTTCCGTTTCTCAGGGCTCCCCCTCAGGGGGCCTCCATCCAGAGGTAGGTGAGTGTGACCACGGCGATGAGCGCTGCGCTGCGTCGGATCCAGTGCGGGAACGCGTTGGCGGCATTCGGCAACGGCTTCACCGCGCCCTTCCTGTTCGTCTACGCCTCGCGCGTGCGCGGCTTGGGAGAGGGCACCGCGGGTGCGGTGATGGCGGTCTTCGCCGCGGCAGCGCTCGCCGTACTTCCGTTCACGGGGAGGGTGATCGACCGGCGGGGCCCGATGCCGGTTGCCTACCTGGGTTCACTTCTCGGTGCGGTGGGCGCGCTGGGCTTCGCCACGGCGGAGAGCGCACCGGGCGTCCTGGCCTCCTCCGCACTCATGGGTGCCGGGGTCGCGGTGCTCCAGCCGGCGCTGGCGACCATGATCGTGGCCTGTTCCGGCGCCGCGACGCGCTCGCGCGCCTTCGCCACCCAGTTCTTCCTCAACAACCTCGGGCTGGGGCTCGGCGGACTCTTCGGCGGGCTGATGGTGGACGAACACCGTCCCGCGACCTTCACACTGCTGTTCGTCATCGAGGCCGCGATGTTCGTGGTACTGGGCGTGGTGCTCGCGACGGTCCGTCTGCCCCTTCCCGGGCCTGCACACGACAGCAAGACGCCGTCGCGTCAGGCGGGACCTGCCGCGCGGGCCGGAGACAACTGGCGCGCGCTGCTCCAGGACAGGTCGATGGTGCTGCTGTGCGTGCTCGGGTTCGTGCTGTTCTTCGCGTGCTACGGGCAGTTCGAGTCGGGCCTGTCCGCCTACGCGGTCGAGGTGACGCGCATCTCCCCCGCGACGCTCGGCATGGCTCTGGCCGCCAACACCGCTGTGATCGTGCTGGCGCAGTACGTCGTGCTGCGGCTGGTGGAGCGTCGACGGCGCAGCCGGGTCGTCGCCCTCGTCGGCGTCATCTGGGCGGTGGCCTGGGTGGCCGCCGGAGCGTCGGGGCTCGTGCACGGCACGCAGGCGGTGGCCACTGCTCTGCTCATCGGCACGTACGCGCTGTTCGGCCTGGGCGAGACGATGCTCTCCCCCACAGTGGCACCGCTGGTCGCCGACCTTGCGCCCGCCAGGCTGATGGGGCAGTACAACTCGGCTTTCGCTCTGGTGAAGCAGCTGGCGCTGGCAGTCGGTCCGGCGGTCGGCGGGCTGCTCGCGGCAACGGGCGCCTACGGGCTCTACATCGCGCTGCTCGTGGGCTGTTCGCTGGGCGTGAGCCTTCTCGCGCTGTGGCTCGGCAGGACGCTGACCGCTGTGCAGGACCGGCCGTACCGTTCCGTCGTCGTGGCGGGACGGAACGAGACGGCAGACGACCTCGGGCACGGGCAGGGCGCACCGGTGAAGGAGCACGCGCTGGCGGCGTCCGGGCACTGACCGGCCGGCGCGGCTACGGGGTCGGCAGGGCGAACTCGCACCACACGGACTTGCCGCCCCCCGGCGTCCTGCGGGACCCCCACGCAGAGGCGACGGTGGCGACGATGGAGATGCCGCGGCCGGCTTCATCGACGGGGTCGGCGCGGCGGCGGCGCGGCAAGTGGTCGTCGCCGTCGGTGACTTCCACGATCAGGCGACGGTCCGTGCGCCGCAGCCGCAGCCGCATGGGCGGGGTGCCGTGCTGCAGTGAGTTGGCGACGAGTTCGCTGGCGGCGAGGACGCCGAGGTCCTGCAGCTCCCTCGGGAAGCGCCACGACGAGAGCACTCCGGTGGCGAACGCGCGTGCGCGCGGGGCCGCTTCGGTGCCGCCGAGCAGGTCGAGGGCCGCGTTGTGGAAGAGCTCGGCGTCGGGACCCGTACGGGCCGGGTGCTCCATGACGAGGACGGCCACGTCGTCGTCGTGTTCGGCGGTGATGCCGAGGGAGCGCAGGAGCCGGTCGCAGACGATGTCGGGCGACCCCGTGGCTCCGGCGAAGGCTCGTTCGAGCGTGAGGACGCCGGTGTCGATGTCGGCGTCGCGGCGTTCGACGAGGCCGTCGGTGTAGAGCACAGCGGAAGAGCCGGGGTCGAACGGCAGGGAGCGGGAGACGTGCGCCCAGCCGCCCGTGCCCAGCGGCGGTCCTGTCGGCTCGGATGCCCGGTGGACCCCGCCGTCGGCGTCGCGGACGATGATCGGCGGATGGCCTGCGGAGGCGTAGTGCAGGACGCCTTCGTTCGGATCGTGCACTGCGTAGACGCAGGTGGCGATCTGGCTGGCGTCGATCTCGGCGGCCAGGCCGTCGAGCAGTTGCACGACCTCGTGCGGCGGGAGGTCCAGCCGTGCGTAGGCCCGTACGGCAGTGCGGAGTTGGCCCATCACGGCAGCGGCGCGCACTCCCCGCCCCATGACGTCGCCGATGACGAGGGCGGTACGGCCGGCGCCGAGGGTGATGACGTCGTACCAGTCACCGCCGACGGCTGCTTCCGTCCCGCCCGGCTGGTAGGTGGCGGCGACGCGGAGATCGTCGGGCTGTTCGAGTTCCTGCGGCAGCAGGCTGCGCTGCAGCGTGACGGCGGCCTCTCGCTGGCGGCGTTCGCTGGCCCGCAGCCGCTCGGCCGCCTCCACCTGGTCCGTGACGTCGGCGGCGAAGATCAGCACGCCGTTCTCGCTGTCCGCGGTGATGGGCGTGCAGGTGAACGTGTAGAAGGCGTCCTTGGGTTCGCGTCCCTCGCGTCCCTCACGCCCGTCGCGTGCGTCACGCGCGTTCGACTGTTCGCGGGAGATGCCGGCACGCGGGACGCGCCGTGATTTCACTGTGCGCGGCTTCCCGCTGCGCAGGACCTGGTCCATGAGGGGAAGCAGACCCAGTTCGACGAGTTCCGGCAGGGCGTCGCGAGCCGCGTCGCCCTGTGCGCGAGGCCCGAAGACGGCTCTGTAGGCGTCGTTGACGTAAGCGATTCGGTGTTCGGGGCCGTGGACGACAGCGGCGAGAGCGGGAACCTGCCCCAGCAGGTCGTGCACGGACAGGGCGTCGATGCTGCGCGTCACGCGGGCGCTCGGGGTCTTGCCCCCTGCGGGTGGCCCGAGTGCCGCGGCGGATACCGGCGTACGGCCGACAGTGGCGAGCGGCCCCTCCGCTGGTCCCCGAGCTGGGGCGCGCCGGCTGTCCGCGGGGGCGTGCGTCGGACTGTCCGAGCCGGTCTCGTCTCCGGGAGCGGAGGAAGCCGGATCAGCCGCTGTGTCGACGCCCGCGGTTGCAGTGGACGTCAGACGCTCCCCTCGCGCTGCCGGGACAGCGCCCGTGCAGTCAACGGGAGCGCTGTCCGTGCCGTCCGTACCGCAGGACGCGGCGTTTCCCTCCGCTTCCTCCGCGGAGGTGCCTCCGTCGTCAGGACGTTCGGGCACCTCGCGCTCGGACGCCTGCTGCGCCTGCGCTGCCGCCCGGGCGGCCCGGGCGGCTGAGGTGCGCCGCTGAGTGCCGGGCAGTCGGGCGCTCCAGCGCGTGAAATTCACGGTCGTCCGATTCCTCGTGTTGTCCGGAAGACGGCCGTCCGCAGGGCCGTCGTACTGCTCACTCTGTGCGGATGCGAGCCCACCCATGGTCACACGTTCCGCGGGGTGCAAGGCGGTCACATTGGATCACGCATCGTCACCCATGAGACCACCCGGAGAGTTCTCCGCGAGGTGCCCCGACAGGCCCGAGCTGTGCCGCAGCCCTCTGGGCGGGGGCTTACTCTCCGTTGCCGCGACGCTGTGCGCCGGCGGCGCTCTCGAACTCCGCACGCGGATGTTCGAGCGATCCCAGTGAGACGATCTCGCGCTTGAACAGCCCCGCCAGCGTCCATTCGGCGAGCACGCGCACCTTCCTGTTGAACGTGGGCACCCGGCTGAGGTGGTAGGCCCGGTGCATGAACCACGCCGGGTAGCCCTTCAGCTTGCGCCCGTAGACATGCGCGACGCCCTTGTGCAGGCCGAGGGAGGCGACGGAGCCCGCGTAAGCGTGACGGTAATCGCTCGACGGCTCACCCCGCAGGGTGGCGGCGAGATTGTCCGCCAGCAACCTGGCCTGACGCACGGCGTGCTGGGCGTTGGGCGCGCAGACGGCGCCGTCGGTTCCCTTCTCCTGTGCGGCCAGATCCGGCACTGCGGCCGCGTCCCCCGCGGACCAGGCGTGCTCGACGCCGTCGACCTTCAGTCGGGCGGTGCACTGGAGCCGGCCCCGTTCGGTCAGAGGAAGCCCCGCGGCCCGGAGGACGGGATGCGGCTTGACGCCGGCCGTCCAGACGAGCGTCCGGGCGGGGTGGCGTGACCCGTCGCTCAACACGGCCACTCTGTTCTCGCAGGAGTCCAGGCGGGTGCCGAGCCGCACGTCGATGTTGCGGGCGCGCAGTTCGCGCAGTGCGTGACGGCCCATCGTCTCGCCGACCTCGGGAAGGATCTTCTCCGCTGCCTCGACGAGGATGAACTTCAGTTCCCCTGCGCGGACGTTGTGGTAGTAGCGGCAGGCGTACCGCGCCATGTCCTCCAGCTCGGCCAGCGCCTCGACCCCGGCGTAGCCTCCGCCGACGAAGACGAACGTGAGCGCGGCGTCGCGCACTTCGGGATCGCGGGTGGACGACGCGATGTCGAGCTGTTCCAGCACGTGGTTGCGCAGCCCGATGGCCTCCTCGACCGTCTTGAAGCCGATGCCGTGCTCGGCGAGCCCGGGCACGGGCAGGGTGCGCGACACGGAGCCGGGCGCCAGCACCAGTTCGGTGTACGGGATCTCGACCGGTCCCGAGCCCTCCTCCTCCCCCGCGAGCGTCTTGACGTGGGCCACGCGCCGCTCGTGGTCGACGGAGACGGCCTCACCGATGACGAGACGGCACCCCTTCAGGACGCGCCGCAAGGGCACGACCACGTGCCGGGGGGAGATGGATCCGGCCGCCGCTTCGGGGAGGAACGGCTGATAGGTCATGTAGGGCTCGGGGTTGACCACGACGATCTCGACGCCGGCGTCGAGGCCGGCTCCCGGGGTCCGGCCGGAGTCGAGGAGGAGGCCGTCCCCGTCGCTCCGTCCGGGGGCTACGCCCTTGAGCTGGTGCTTCAGCTTCCGCTGGAGGCGGAGGGCGGCGTACATGCCCACGTAGCCGCCCCCGATCACGAGAATGCGCGCGGATTCGTTCTTCGCCTTCGTCACCCGTCCATGACGCACCCACGAGAGGTGGTTTGTCCACAGGCTCAGGGAATCGTATGCCTGGCGGAGGCTATCTCTCCGTTTCCCTCCGGCGCTCGCACACATTTCCATATCCGCAGGTCAGATCCGTGTGCGGAGGAGACTGAATGAAGCATTCCGGAAACACTCGTAAGGCCGGGTTCCCCTTTGCGGGGTGGCTGTGAACCCACCCCTTCTCTCTCGACCAGCGTTTGAACTATCTTCGTGACGTCGGGGGAGCGGTGCTTGACGACTGCGGTTCCAGCTACCCCGGCCGCAACAGCGCAAGGGTCTCCGGGGGGAGACTTGATGACCGGGGGAAAAAATTATGCGCATTCAGGGTATTCACGGCTCTCATTCGGTTGCCGCTGCCATGTCGGCGGTGCCTGACAACGGGAGCCAGGGGGCGGGCAACGGAGTCAGCGGACCCGGCGCCGTGAACGCGGCGTCCGGCGGCCTGCACCGGGCCGGCATCTCCGACAGCGCCGCAGAGGCGGCAGGCGTCCCGCGTTCCACTCCGCTGCGAGTGGACGCGCAGCGGAACCTCGAGCACGTGCTGCGGGCCGCCCGGGAGGTCTTCGGGGAGCTGGGCTACGGCGCCCCCATGGAGGACGTGGCCCGCCGGGCACGCGTCGGGGTGGGAACGGTCTACCGCCGCTTCCCCAGCAAGGACGTACTCGTCCGCCGCATCGCGGAGGAGGAGACCGCGCGCCTCACCGAACAGGCCCGGGCGGCATTGGGCCAGGAGGACGAACCGTGGTCCGCGCTCTCCCGCTTCCTGCGCGCGTCAGTGGCCTCGGGAGCCGGGCGGCTGCTGCCGCCCCGGATACTCCGGGCGGACGGATGGAGCACGGACGCGACGGCAGTGGACGGCGCGGCACGGCTGCCGCAGCAGCGGCAGGGCGAGTACGGGACCGAGCAGGGCTCGGGGCTGAGGCTGGTGCCTGACGGCACGGGCGTCCCGTCGCAGCAGCCGCAGCAGGGGCTGCCGCCGCAGCCGGCCGGAGCGCCGGGCGAGCAGCTGGGAGAGTTCGAGGAGGAGTCAGGCTGCGCGGAGCTGCTGAGCATGGTCGGTCAGCTGGTGCAACGAGCCCGTGACGCGGGGGAGTTGCGTGCCGATGTCACCGTCGGCGATGTCCTGCTGGTGATAGCCACGGCCGCGCCGTCGCTTCCGGACGCCGTCCAGCAGGCGGCAGCGTCACGGCGGTTGCTCGACATACTCCTCGAAGGGCTCCGCCCCCGGCAGAGGGCGTAACGCCGCCGGCCATGGCAGTGGCCACCGCGTCGGCAGAGATCGCCACTACCGGACGGATCGCACCGCACGCCGGGAATGCGTGGATCCAGACCGCGATTCCCCTCGGACGGGTGACTGATCCGGCGTAGCGATCACTGCTCGTCAACGCTGTGTCAGTCTTGCCCGGGACTTGGCTGCGACAGCGTGTGCGGGGGCCACTGCGATGGGTGCTGAGGAGCGGGAAGAACCCGGGAGGCACGTGAACCCGGGGAGCGCTGGCATAGCCCGGCCTCTCCGGTCCCCTTCTCCGCAAGGGAGGTCGGACGGAGACCACGGGGGTCGGACTCGGCGATCTCACTCTCACCACGGGCGGGGCTCTGACACCGACCTCCTGCGGAGCCTGCGCGAAGGTGGAACCTCTGCCTACGACGAGCTGTACCGGCGCCATGTGAGATCGGTCCGGCGCTACGCCCGTACCTGCTGCCGGAACCGGAAGACAGCGGACGCCCTCACCGACGAGGTGTTCGCCCGGATGCTGCGGGCGGTACACGGCGGAAAGGGTCCTCGGACGTCAGTTCGCGCCTACCTGCTGGCGTCCGTACGGCACCTCGCGACGGCCTGGGTGAGGAGCGGGCAGCGGGAGCAACTCGACGAGGAATGCGAAGAGTTCGCGCAGTCGCCGGTTGAAGATCCGCCAGGCGTGCGGTCGTCAGGGATCCGGTCGTCAGGCGCGCGGTCGCTGGGAGGGCAGCGGCCAGGAGAACGGTCGGCAGTTGAGCAGCCGTCAGCCGGACGATCTCCGAGCGACGGTGGAGGGCTTTCGGCCGAGGAGGGCCAGGAGCTGGACGCCGACGTCCTGGCGATGCTCGCAGCCGAACGCACGCTGGTCGTCCAGGCCTTCAAGGCTCTGTCGTCCAGGGACCAGGCCGTGCTCTGGCACACGACGATCGCGGAAGGGAGACAGAGACCAACACACGTCGCACCCATGCCGGTGCTCACGGAAGACGCCGCGGCCACCGCGACGTACGACGCACGCGAGAACCTGCGCCGTGCGTACCTGCAGGCACACGTCCACCGCTCGCACACGTACGGAGGGGACTGCGCCCGCTACTCGTCACAGCTCGACGAGTACGCGCGAGGGGGGCTGCGTGCGCGTGCCCAGTCGGGGATGCGGAGGCACCTGGAGCGCTGCCCGCAGTGCCGGGCTGCGGCAGCGGAGGTCATGGACCTCAACGAACGCCTTCGGGTGCTCGTGCCGGTGGCCTTCCTGGGCTGGTTCGCCTCGGGCGGTGGGGCCGAAGCCTTCGGTGCGCTGCTGAGTAGCACGGGCGTCACGGATCCGGCAGGTGAGGCGGAGACTTCTGTGACGCTGCGCAGCGACGCCCCCTCCGGAGCCGGAGGGGTGGTCGGAGCGGTCGATGCGGACGTGGCTGCCACGGGCGACGTGGTGGGCAGGGGCGACGTGACCGACGTAGCTGGCAGGGCCGACGTGGCCGGCACCGCTGACATGGCCGGCGAAGCTGACTCGGTCGTCGGGGATGGCGGGGTCGGCGGGGATGGCGGGGTCGGCGGGGCTGATGCGGTCGGCCAGGCGCGTCAGTCGGGACTGGCCCGTCGCTCGGGGCGGTCGCGGCATGCGGAGCGGCCGAGACGAGCGGGACGGTGGAGACGGCCGGGTTGGACACGTCCACAGTCGGGGGCGCGGCTGTGGAGGCGGTGGGGGCGGGCCGGGGTGGAAGGTCGTGGCCCCGGGACGTCTGGGCCGGTCTGCGCGGTTGTGAGCTCGCAGAGGCGGCTCGGTGCCGCCTTGCAGGTGAGCGCCGGTGCGCTGGCGGCGGCCGTGGCCGGCGTGACGCTCGTCTTCGCCTTGGCGGACGGTAGGACGGAGGGGGCGGGGGTGGGGGCCCCGGAAGGGGCCGCGTCCAGCAACGCGCCTCAGCCACCTGGCCGCGAGGCGGAGCCGGTTCCTCCCGGGTCGAGGGCCCGAGAGTCCGCGCCACGTGAGTCCGCTGGGGAGAAGTCCCGGTCGAGAGGGCCGGGGAGCGGGGGCATGAGGTTGCCGGGTACTGGGCCCAAGTCCCGTACCAAGAAACAGGGTTCAAGCTCAGACGCACGGCACGGGCTGCCCCTGGATCGGCCGAAGGGCCCGTGGAGCGCCCGACTCGATGCGGGCGGAGCAAAAAGCGGCACGCAGAAGACGGGCGGGCCGGACTCTCCTCCGGAGCCTGCGACCTCGCCGACCTCCCCCGCGTTCAGCTCGACGAGGGTTCCGTCCGAGAAGACGGTCACCACGGTGACGGCATCCACGGTGACGGCATCCACGGATCCCACCGCAGTAACGGTCCTCGCGGAGACGGAGACGGCCCCTACGGCGTCGGCCTCAGCGGCGTCGGCCTCGGCGGGTTCGGCAACGCCTACGGCAACCGCCTCCTCAAGTGCGGCCTTCGTGGCGGCAGACCCCAGCGCGACGACTGCCGCGACGACCACTGCAACGGTCACCGCGACGACCGCCGCGACGACCGCCGAAGCGTCAGCCTTCGCGTCCGCGCGGCCGGTGCGGCTGTCGGGCCCATGTCCACCACCCCGATGTCGTGTTCGGCTTCCATGACGACCCCTTCGGACTACTGCCGCGAGGACGTACGGCGCTGCTCGCGCCTCCTCCAGCGCCCGAGGCAGCAGCAGTCCGACCGCCACCACCGCCTGCCACCACCCGTCGAAGGGAAAGGGCGCTCCTCGGGTCGTCGCTCTCTCCCGAGGCTCGGCATCCGTCCGCCCCAGGGTCGTCGCTCCCCCTCGGTCGCTTCCCCTCGGTCGCCCGCCGTCGGATCGGACCGGCACGGCGCTCGCCGTTGAACCCGACCGTCACAGAGCGGGTCGCTGCTGGGCCGCCGGCAGCACTCCGCCCGCGACGGCCCGCTGACGGGGAGCGGCGGAACCCGTCCAGCACGTGCCGCGGCGGGAGATGAGCCGCCGCAGCCACAGTTCCGTGGAGACGAGGTCTGCCAGGCCGTCGAGCGGGAGCTGTTCGCCCTGCGACGCGGCACGGAGGGCCTTGCGTACGACCCTGGCCTCCACCAGTCCGGCTTCGGCGAGGAGCGGTGCGTCGAAAAGCTCGAGGAGGTCGGCTGCCGCGGTGCGCAGTCCGGCCCGTACGGACGCGGTCTGGGCGGCGTGCGAGGGGGCGCCCCAGCCCGCGGGCAGGTCGTGCACGCCTGCGCCTTTCAGTACGGCCCGGAGCACCGACGCCCGCGCGCCCGGTTTCACCCGCAGGGACTCCGGCAGGTCGCGGCAGGCCCGTACGACTTGGTTGTCGTAGAAGGGGGCGTGGAGCCGCTGGTTGCGGATTTCGGCGGCCTGTTCGAGCACGCGGTAGTCGGCGGCCTGCCGTGCGAGGGCAGCGCGGGCACGCCGCTCCCCGGGACGCTCAACTGTGGGCCGGTGCCGGGCCGCGGCCTCCAGCCGCAGGGACACCTCGGCGAGCGTCTCACCGGTGAGCCACCGCGCCGCGGGCCCCGGACGGCACCAGGTGAGTGCGGCCACGGATGCTCCGACCGCGCCCTCGCTGCTGTATCCGCCCGGAACGTCGGCGGCGCCGAGGTCGGCAAAACCTTTCCCCTCGCCGTTGCCCGTGCCCTTGTCCGAACTCCGTTTCGTCCCCGCCCCGTTGGCGGTGAAGCCGCCGGTGCGCAGCCGTACGGCGGTCTCCGTGATGCCGTCGCGGTACTGCGTACGGGCGAGGCGGCGCGCAGCGCGGTAGACGGTCCAGGGCACGAGCACCGAGCGTCCGGGCGGTACGTCCTCCGCCCGCGCCAACGCCGCTACGGGGCGCAGCAGATGACGGCGTCTGCGGTCCATCAGCAGGTCGGCGAGGCGGGCTGGGTGTGCGTCCATGACGGGGCGGGCGCCGAACCCGACGAAGTGGTCGGAGCTGCCTGCCGCCAGGCGCTGCCGGTGCCTGTCCGCGACGACGAGCGACGGGCCCGGCTCGTCGGTGAGGGGGCCTTCCAACTCGGTGTAGGGCAGGGCCTCTTCCGATGCCGCGACGACGAGGTGGTGCAGTCGCGGGCTCTCCGCCATGGTGCGTGCGCGTTCCAGTTCGGCGGCGGCGGAAGCGGCACGGCTCGTCAGGTCGTTGAAGGTCACCGCGAGGAGCCGCTCACCGGCTTCCGCGCCGAGGGTGCCGTGCACGGTGCCGGGCATCCCCGGCAGGCCGGACGCGAGCAGGGCGAGGGTGCCGGAGGCGGGGCCGCCGGAGAGGTCGGCGCCGACTCCGGGTGCGGGCCCGCCGCGTGCCGCGCGCCGGTCGGCGGGGCCCATGCCGGGTACGGGGCCGGGATCGCGGTCCTCCATGCCGGGGGCGACGTAGCCGTAGCTGCTGTCGCCGTACCCGCCCTCGCTGTAACTGCCGCCGCCCGTACGACCGTTGGCGTGCGGCCCGGCGCCGCCGCGGCCCCGCCCGCCGCCGGTCCCCTCCGGGCCCGCGTCGCGTCCGTACGCGTCGCCGCCGTACGCGCCGCGGTCATACCCGCTGTCGTCGTACGCGCCGAACGCCGTGCCGTCGTGGGCACTTGAGCCGTACGGACCGCCGCCGGGGTCGCCGGCGCTCCGACTGCTTCTGTGTGAGGGGTCGCTGTAAGCCGGGTCCCTGTAGATCGGGTCGCTGTGGATCGGGTCGCTGTACACAGGGTCGCCGTAGGCGCCGTAGCCGTGATCGCCGCGCGGGTGCGTCCCGTTGCCGTGGGCGGCCCCTTCATACGCGTCATACGCGTCATACGCGGCACCGCCGGAACCGCCGGGCGCCGAATCCCCGTACGCGGAGGTCCCGTACCCGGACGTCCCGTACCCGGAGGTCCCGTACGCCGCGCCGTCGAAGTCCCGGTGCGCGTCCCGGCCGGGGCGGCCCTCCCATGCGTCCCGCTCGCGTTCGTGTCCGCCGTGCCCCTCCCGGCTGTCCTGCGGCTGCCGGGCCCTTCCGTACCCCTGGCCGTTCTCCGACGCGTGCCGGGGTGCCGACAGCCGTGCCCGCACCGCTTCGACGAGCGCGTCCCGTACGGCCGCGACCGCGTCGTCCGGATCGACGGGTGGGGGTGCGGAGACGACGAGGGAGGCGGAGGGTTCGTAGCTCGTGACCTCGCGGCTGCCGCCTTCGCGGAGGATCAGGGCGTGCCCGGGCAGAACGCGCCGCACGCCTTCGTACGGCGTGCCCTCGCCGAGCGCTTCGGGCGAGTCGGGGCAGGCCAGCAGCGCGCCGAGGTGGCCGATGTCGAGCTGGGCCTCGATGAGGTCGGCGAGCGGGAGGGCCGCCGTCGCGTAGGCGGTGCCGCCGTCCCACGGCGTGTGGAAGACGGGGCGGACGCCGGCCAGGTCGGAGGTGATGGTGAGCCGCCGCCCGACGGATGCCACGGCCGTGTAACTGCCGGGCCAGGCCGTCAGATGGCGGTAGGCACCGCCGCGGGCGGCGGACAGGCCGAGGCGCAGTTGCTCGTCGCTCGCGCCGCAACAGCCGAAGACGGCAAGGCGGTTGCCGTCGGCCTGCACGATGCGGACTTCGTCGGGACGCCAGTCACCGACCGCCCAGAGAGGGTCGGGTTCGTTCCACAGCAGCTGGGCGCCGACCGGTTGCAGCATGCCGGGGGTGACGCTGCCGCCTCCCGGCGAGGCGCTGCTCCATCCCACCAACCATCGCATCGCCGCCCGCCTCCGCTGCCTGAATGACGCTTCTAGTGAGCGTGCCGTCAGCTGCCCTGCGGCCATGTTGCCACGAGACGGGTGCACGAGAGGCGTGAAAGGGGCGCATATCTGGCCCAACGCGCTGTGTGTGAACGCGGGTTGCGCGGCTCGTGCGCCCGTTCGGACGGAAACGGCGGGGCTCCGCCCCGCCAGGCCGGAGGCGCCCATGGAGCCGCCGCCCGAACGCCGTCCGCGGCCCGTCAACCGCCTGGTTGAGGGCATATTCCGCTGGCGTCGGCTCCCGGCAACCCACAGATGACCGATGTTATTCGGCCAAGTATGCGCGGGGCGCGCGGCGTTGGCACCGGCCCACCGTCCAGGCCCGGGTCCGCCCCCGGGCCCTACGCCCCGTGTTCGCCCCGCGCCCGCCGGAGCCCGGCACGGCCTCCTGCCGCACGCGGCGCGAAGCCCTCCGAACCCCCCCGAATCCGCACGGGAGATGAGAGGGGCGCGAGCACAGAAGTGCCGGAGGACGCGCGGAGACGACGACGGCCCGGGAGGCTTCTCCAACCTCCCGGGCCGGACCGTCCGCCCGCGGGGAACGGGGCGGCGGTTTCCCCCAGCCCACTGGTCCAGTACAGCGGGCCGACCCACGCACCACTCAGTGAACAACCCGCCCCGGGGCCCGCACAGGCGCATGCACGGGCGCACAGCCACACGCCGGGAGCACGAACTGAGTACCGTTATCCGACGTTTTTCCGCACACGTTTTCGGCCGACGGCCTTGTGCCGTAAGGGGGTTGGCACGTGACGGACGCACGTACACGCGGACAGTCACGAACCGGTGCGCCCCGGCCGTCGTCCGCGCCGACGTCCTGCCCGCCGCACAGGCCCTCCGCGGCGATCGTGCACGTACACGAATCCCGCCATCCGAGCCGGTGCCCCTTAACGGTAGGGATGCGGCGAACTACGCTAAGTCCCCAGTGCTTCCCGCGCCGTGCAGGGCCCAGGGAGGCATCCCGCGCCTCTCGCGCGGGCAGGAGGTGCCTCACATCCCGGTCGGCACCGGGGCGTGGGGCGGCCGTCGGTGTGTCAGGGGTGTGCGCGCATGTCCAGGGAGCCACGCGGGCCGAACGAGAAACTCGGCACCGTTCTCGCCCTCGCAGGAATCAGCAACGCCGGACTCGCCCGCAGGGTCAACGACTTGGGAGCGCAGCGTGGTCTGACGCTGCGCTACGACAAGACGTCGGTCGCCCGCTGGGTCTCCAAGGGGATGGTCCCGCAAGGGGCGGCGCCCCATCTCATCGCCGCGGCGATCGGCAGCAAGCTCGGCCGTCCCGTCCCGCTCCACGAGATCGGCCTGGCGGACGCGGACCCGGCCCCCGAAGTCGGCCTGGCCTTCCCGCGGGACGTGGGCGCGGCGGTCAAGGCGGCCACCGACCTCTACCGGCTGGATCTGCACGGCGGACGGCGCGGCGGCGGCGGGATCTGGCAGTCGCTGGCGGGGTCGTTCGCGGTGAGCGCCTACGCGACGCCCGCGTCGCGCTGGCTCATAACTCCCGCGGACAGCACGGTGGCGCGCGACCCGGGTACCGCGGCCGGCAGCTCCTCCGCGGGGAGCGGTTCGCCGGACACCGCGACAGGCGGCCAGGGCGCCCAGGGCGAGGCGGAGGCCCCGGCCCCGCCGCTGCGCGTCGGCCACGCCGACGTGGCGAAGCTCCGCGAGGCCGCGGAGGAGGCACGCCGCTGGGACTCCAAGTACGGCGGCGGCGACTGGCGTTCGTCGATGGTGCCCGAGTGCCTGCGGGTGGACGCCGCCCCGCTGCTGCTCGGTGCGTACACGGACGAAGTGGGCCGCTCCCTCTTCGGCGCCACGTCCGAACTGACGCGCCTCGCGGGGTGGATGGCCTTCGACACGGGCCAGCAGGAAGCGGCCCAGCGCTACTACATCCAGGCCCTGCGGCTGGCCAGGGCGGCGGCGGACGTGCCGCTCGGCGGGTACGTGCTGGCCTCGATGTCCTTGCAGGCGACCTACCGCGGCTTCGCCGACGAAGGCGTCGACCTCGCGCAGGCCGCCGTGGAACGCAACCGCGGTCTGGCCACCGCGCGCACGATGAGCTTCTTCCGCCTCGTCGAGGCCCGCGCCCACGCCAAGGCCAACGACTCCCACGCGTGCGGCGCGGCGCTCTCCGACGCGGAGAGCTGGCTGGAGCGCGCCCGCGAGGGCGACGCCGACCCGTCGTGGCTCGACTTCTACTCCTACGACCGGCTCGCGGCGGACGCGGCGGAGTGCTACCGCGACCTGAAGGCCCCGCGCCAGGTGCGCCGCTTCACGGAGAAGGCGCTCTCCAAGCCGACGGAGGAGTTCGTACGCTCGCACGGCCTGCGGCTCGTCGTCTCCGCCGTCGCCGAACTGGAGTCGGGGAACCTGGACGCGGCCTGCGCGGCCGGAGCGCGCGCCGTCGAGGTGGCCGGACGCATCTCGTCCGCTCGTACGACCGAGTATGTGCGGGATCTGCTGAACCGCCTGGAGCCGTACGGCGACGAGCCCCAGGTCGTCGAGTTGCGCGAGCAGGCCCGTCCGCTGCTGGCGGCACCGGCGTGACGCAGCGGCGGACCGCGCGAGCACGGCGCGGCGCTGCACGGGCGCGGCCGCAGCGCACGCCAGGCCCGCCGGATACCGCGCGGGGACGGCGGGGACGACGCGAGGACGGCGGGGGAACGCGCCGGCACGGCGGGCGGAGGCTCAGGCTGCCGTCCCGCCCTCGCGGGCCCGGCCTTCGCGGCCCACGTGGCCCGCAGCGCCCGTGCGACATCCGTGACCTGCACCGCCCGCCTGCGCGGCCTTCGCCGCCCGCGTGACCCGCGCCGCAGCACGCTGTCGGTGGTGAGGTCCATGATGGAGGGCGTGCCCAACGACGCCGACGCCCCGGCCGCATACTCGCCGGCCGACGCTCCGGCCACCGTTGCGGGCGACGCCAGGAGCGGTTCTGCGCGTCCCTCCGCAGACCGGTCCGGAGCGGGAGCCCGCCGGGCGCACGCGGCCCCTCCGCCGCTCCCGGCGCACAGCACCACAGGCACCACCAGCGAGACCAGCACCACCAGCGAGACCACGGGAAGGGCCTCACCAGTGCCGACGTCCTCCGGCAGCCCCCCGACCGGCCGCTCCGCCGAGCGCTTCGACTGCGACGTCCTGATCGTCGGCGGCGGCATCGTCGGGCTGTCCACGGCCTACGCCGTCACCCGCGCCGCCCCCGGCACCCGCGTCGTCGTGCTGGAGAAGGAGCCCGGCCCGGCCCGCCACCAGACGGGACGGAACAGCGGGGTCATCCACAGCGGCATCTACTACCGCCCCGGATCGCTCAAGGCGCGGTTCGCGGTGCGCGGCGCCGCCGAGATGACCGAGTTCTGCGCGCGTCACGGCATCCCCCACGAGGTCACCGGCAAGCTGATCGTGGCCACGGAGCGCGACGAGCTGCCCCGGCTGCACGCCCTCATCCAGCGCGGCAGGCAGAACGGCATTCCGGTTCGGGAGCTGGGGCCGGCCCAGCTCTCTGAACGCGAGCCGCACGTACGGGGTCTGGCCGCCATCCACGTCGGCACGACAGGGGTGTGCGACTTCGGCGCCGTCACGCGCCGGCTGGCTCGACTCGCGGAGGAGGGCGGCGCCGTCGTGCGGTACGGCGCCGAGGTCACGGCCGTCGACCGGCGCCTGGGGAGGGGCGTGGCCGTCCGCGTCCGCGGCGGCGGACCCGCGCGATCCGCCTCCCCGGCCGGCGCTTCCCCATCGGAATCCCGTTCCGGCGCCTCCCGTTCCGGGGCACCTTCGGGCGGCTCCCGTCCCGGCGTCCGTGCGGAGACGGCGCCCGGTGACGGCACGGTCGTGCGCGCCCGCGTGATGGTCAACTGCGCGGGCCTGTACTGCGACAGGCTGGCGCGGCTGACGGGGGACGACCCGCCGGCGCGCATCCTCCCGTTCCGCGGCGAGTACTTCGAACTGCGCCGCGAGCGTGAGGATCTGGTGCGCGGCCTCGTCTACCCGGTGCCCGACCCCGCGTTCCCCTTCCTCGGCGTCCACCTCACCCGCGGCGTCGACGGGGGCGTGCACATCGGCCCGAACGCCGTACCTGCGCTGGCCGTCGAGGGATACGACTGGCTGACGGTTCGCCCGCGCGAGCTGGCGGGGGTGCTCGCCCATCCCGGCACGTGGCACGTCGCCCGGCGCCACTGGCGTTACGGGGCAGGGGAGTTGCACCGGTCGCTGTCGAAGCGGGCCTTCACCGGGGCGGTACGGCGGCTGCTGCCGGAGGTCGCCGAAGCGGACCTCGTACCGTCCCCCGCGGGTGTACGGGCACAAGCGGTGCTGCACGACGGGACGCTCGTCGACGACTTCCTCATCACGGAAGGGCAGCACGCCGTCCACGTCCTCAACGCGCCCTCCCCCGCTGCGACGGCCTCGCTGCCGATCGGCCGGGAGATCGCGGGGCGGGCGCTGGCGGCGCTCGAGTCGCTGCGCCCGGCGGCGCGCACCGCGGCCGCCGCACGCGACCCCCACTGAGAGGCGCCGCCGGTGCGCGGCAGCCGTCCCCCGCCACGTTCCCGGCCCTGTCGGCGGCGCCCGTAGAGTGGAAGCACTGTGTCTGAGAAACCTGCCATGTTCCCCGACGGCACCGGCCCCTCCGCGGACCCGGCCGGTTCGCACCACGAACGGCGCATCCGCAGCTTCCAGCCCCGCCGCAGCCGCGTCACCCCAGGGCAGCGGGCCGCGCTGCGACGGCTGTGGCCGCGCTGGGGCTTCGAGATCGACGGGCTGCGGCGGCTGGACCTGGACGAACTGTTCGCGGAGGACGAGCAGGAGGCGTCCGGCCCCGGGCAGCCGGACCGTCCGGCCGAACGCCCCGTCGTGCTGGAGATCGGGTTCGGCATGGGGGAGGCGACCGCGGACATGGCCGCCGCCGATCCGGGGACGCGCGTCCTCGCCGTGGACGTGCACACCCCCGGCCAGGGCAACTTGCTGCGCCTCGCGGACGAACGCGGGCTGGCCAACGTCCGCGTGGGGAACGGGGACGCGATCATCCTGCTCCGCGAGATGCTCGCGCCCGGCTCCCTCTCCGGGCTGCGGGTCTACTTCCCCGACCCGTGGCCGAAGAAGCGGCACCACAAGCGGCGTCTGATCCAGCCGGAGTTCCTCGACCTCGCCGCGGAACCGCTCCGTTCAGGCGCGCTCGTCCACTGCGCGACGGACTGGGAGCCCTACGCCGAGCAGATGCTCGATGTGCTCTCGGGCCATCCGGCGTACGAGAACACGCAGCCCGACGGGGGGTTCGCCCCGCGGCCCGACGTCCGCCCCCTCACCCGTTTCGAGGAAGCCGGGCTGACGAAGGGCCACAAGGTCCGCGACCTGCTGTTCCGCCGCCGCTGACACGCTGACTTCCGCCCCGGCAAGCGCGGATGAAAAGCCGCCGCTGCAACCGCTGTTGACGCCCCCGCCGACCGCGGGATCGCGTCGGCCGGGCCCCGCCTCGGCGAGGCCCGGCCGACGGGCCTGCTGCCCGTCCCGCACCAACGGTGCGGGTCGGATCAGACGGTGCCGTAGGACGTGTCGTCGATCCCCTCGACCTCGATGCGCTCCTTGCGGACCTGGCCGTGCACGGTCTCCTGCTCGACGTGCTCCTCCGTGACGAGCCGGATCCGCTCCACGGGAACGGTCTCGGTCTCCACGACCGGACGCTCGTCGTGCAGGACGACCTCGTAGGCGTCCTCCGTGATCGCCGGGCCGCTCAGCGCGTCGTCCCTGTTGGCCTCGCTGATCGGCTCGCGTTCGATGCGCACCTCCTCGTGGCGCACCGGCACGGTCTGCTCGACGTCCTCGGTCACGACGTACTTGCGCAGCCGCGCGCGGCCCGTCTCGTAGCGCTCGGTGCCCACGCGCAGACGCTCCTCGGAACGCGTCATGGCGTCCTGGGCGCTGCCCATGCCGTAGCCCGTCGCGCTTCCGGTTCCGGCACGTTCGCTGCCGTACGGCATCGCGCCGGTGGACGTGGCTCCGGCCGTGGACGCCGAGCTCTCCTCGCCGGCCGCCGACCCGGCTGCCGCCGTGGATCCCGCTGCCGCCGTACCCGCACCGGCAGCGGTCCCCGCCGCGGTGCCGGCCGCGCCGGTGCCGCCTGCCGAGGTGTCCTCACCGCGGGACGGCATGGGCTCGTCCCAGTCGAAGCCGTAGAAGTTGTAGAGCTCCCGCTCCTGCTGCTCGGTGAGCCGCCCCTTCGAGACGTCCATGTGCGGGGCGTCCTTCACCTTGGTCTTCGGGACCGGCACCTCGAGGTAGTCGCCGACCACGCGGCCCTCGTGGATCGGTACGAACGTCTCCTGCGTACCGAACAGGCCCGTGCGGACCGTCGCCCACTCCGGCTCCCCCGTGCGCTCGTCGAGGAAGACGTGCCGGGCCTCACCGATCTTCTTGCCGTCCGCGTCGTAGATCATGTGGTCGACCACGGCGGGAATCTGCTCCTGGGAGATCATGAAGAGCCTCCTACTCCCAATGGCGTATCACTCCACTTCCAAGGCAAACGCCGTGCGGCACACCCCGCACCTCCCAGCCACACATCAGCGCGCAAATTGGGCCATATGAGTGAAAAACACCCTTCGAGGCTCTGAGTGGGGCTTGGTCCCCGGCGATCTCCGGCAATCCGGAACACCTGCCGCGAGCAGGCCTCCGCCTCGTTACTGTCGAGTGGTGGACGACGAGGCTTCCGGCGCGGCTGACGCGCCCACGTATGCGGAAGGCGCCGGTGCGGCCGACGGAGGCCGCGGCACCGGCGAGACCCCGGGGACGGAACCGAGGACGGGACCGGGGACGGGACCGGTCGGGGGCGCGGCCACGGGCGGGGACCAGGCCACGGGCGCCGGCCCCGGAGGGAGCGGTCCCTCATCCGACTCGTCCCGGAGATCCCAGCCTTCCCAGTCGTCACAGCCTTCCCAGTCGTCCCAGCAGTCTCTGCCGCCCCTGCCGTCGCGTCCGCCCCGGAGGCCGTCACAGACCGCGCCCGGGCAGGACCCGCTGGCACAGGGCCCCCTTTTTCCGCAAGCGGGGGCGGCGGCGCAACCGCGGGACGGCGGGCAGCCCCCGTCCCACATTGCGCAGCCCGCTCAGCAGGCCCCGTCCCACCCGTACCAGGAGCCGCACCCGCAGCCGGGACATCCGTACGGCGGACCGCCAGGACCCGCCGCGGGGTTCTCCCCGCCCCAGCAGCCCGCGCACCACCCTCCGCAGACGCATCTCGCCCCGGTGCCCGCCTACGCCCAGCAGCCGCAGTTCCCCGCGATGCCGGCCTCCCCCGAGGAGTGGCGCTACCACCCGCCCAAGGCCCCGTCCTGGTGGCACCGGCACCGGCGGACGCTGCGCGCTCTCGCCCTCGTCTCGCTCCTCGCCCTGTGCGGGCTGATCATCCTCGGGCTCGTCCGCGAGCAGACCGGCACCGTCGGCCTGCTCGTCGGCCTCGGCCTGGCCGTCCTGCCCGTGCCGCTTCTCGTCTCCGCGTTCCGGTGGATAGACGGCGTGGAGCCGACGCCGTGGCGCAACCACCTCTTCGCCTTCGCCTGGGGGGCCTGCGCGGCGACGCTCGTCGCGCTGCTCGCCAACAGCTTCGCCACGGACTGGCTCACCGGCGCCTCCATAGCGGACTCCGCCGGGCAGGCCGACGCCCTGGGCGCGACGGTCATCGCCCCCGTCGTGGAGGAGACGGCCAAGGGCACCGCCGTGCTGCTGCTCTTCTGCTTCCGCAGGCGCGACTTCGACGGGGTGACGTCCGGACTGGCCCTCGCGGGGATCACCGCCACCGGATTCGCCTTCACGGAGAACGTCCTCTACCTGGGCACCGCCTTCGGCGAGGACCAGATCCTCTCCCCCGACGGGCTGCACGAGTCCGTGACCGCGATGACGTTCTTCATCCGCATCGTCCTGGCCCCCTTCGCGCATCCGCTCTTCACGGCGCTCATCGGCATCGGTTTCGGCATCATCGCCGCCGTCCCCTCCATGCGCCGGGGGCTGAAACTCCCGCTCCCCCTCCTGGGATTGCTGACAGCCGTGCTGCTGCACGCCATCTGGAACGGCTCCGCGTCGCTGCCGGACTGGACGTTCGTCGCCGTCTACGCCCTCTTCATGATCCCGGTCTTCGTCACCCTCACGTGGCTGGCCGTCTGGTCGCGACGGCAGGAACTGCACACCATCCGCGACACCCTGCCCGCGTACGCGGCCGCGGGCTGGTTCGAGGAAGGCGAGCCCTGGGGCCTGTCGTCCATGCGGGCCCGGGCGCTGGCGCGTTCGACGGCGCGCCGTACGCACGGGACGGCCGCCGCCCGCACGGTCGCCGAGTACCAGCACTTCGCGACGTCGCTGGCGCTCCTGCGCGCCCGCGCCCAGCACGGCACGTCCCCGCCGGACTTCCACGCGCGCGAGCAGGAACTCCTCCACCACCTCTGGCAGCGCCACGCGCTCGCCGGCCCGGCCACGGCCTCGGCGGCGTTCAGCCTCAACCCGGCCTTGAACGGGAGGGGCTGGGGCCCGGGTCCAGGACCTGGCCCGGGACCGGGGCCAGGGCCAGGGCCAGGGCCGGGTGCTGGTGCCGGCCGCCCGAGTCCATACGCCGCTCCTCTGCAGTTCCCGGTGCGCTGAGCCCCCGGCGCCCCACCACCCGCGCCGATCCGGCCCCGGCCAGGCGGCGTCCGCCCGCACGCCCGGCCCTCCCCGGCATCGCCCGGACCACGCCCGTTCGGGACGGGGCATAGCCCGTACGGCGGCCGTCGGCGGGGCGGTGGGTCCAGGTCGTGGCAGCATCGGCACCGGCCCCACCACGCGACCGCGGAACACCCCCGAGCCGAGCGGGAAGTGCGAACCGACGATGCTGTCCCTGAGCGAAGCCCACCACGCCGCCCGCCGGTTCCTCGAAGGCGTCTACGTGGACGACTCGATGACGATCGTGATCCGGACGGACCTCACGGAGGACTACCCGTGGGCGTGGGCGGTCCGCTTCGACTCGCAGGAGCACATCGGCAGCGGCGACCCCGGCCGGGCGCCCTCCGTCAGCGTGGTCGTCGTCCCCAAGACCGGCGAGGTGCCCTACTTCCCCCCGAAGGACATGACGCCGGAGGAGTTCGCCGAGTACGCCTCGGCCATCCGGCCCACGGCACTGTGAGCCTTCCCCGCAGTGTCCTACGGCAGCGCGTATGCCACGGCCGCCCTCTGTCCCTCTTCGCGATCGCCGGGGGGTAGCAGCGGCTGAACGCTACGCGGCACGCACCACAGAGCCCAACATGTCTTACAGCAGGCCGAGTTGCCCCCGTAGAGCTACCGGGGCCCCACAGGGCCAACCGCCGCCGCGAACTAGGCTGACAGTATGACAAGTGTCTCCACTCTTCAGCCTGGCAGTGTCCACACCCGCGCCGAGATCTGCGCCGTTTTCGGGGGAAGCTCGCAAGGCGGAATTTGCCCTTCTGTAGAGACAAAACGCGTCATGCTCTTCTCTGATCCGAAAGTAGCGAAGAAGAACGGTTACCACCACGATGGCTGGCTGGCAGAAGAAGATGCACTCGGCCCGATATTCGAGTACACAGGGGCAGGACGCTCAGGCGACCAGGGGTTTGTCGGTCAAGGCGGCCCCACGGGGAACAAGGCCGTCCTCATTCACGCTCAGCAAGGCCGTACTCTCGAGGTATTTGTACGTGAGGGCACCGCTCCCAACTCGGAGGCTGCTACTCACCGATACCTAGGAACTTTCGCGGTAGACGAAGACCAGCCGTATGTACCACGGCAGGGCGCGGGAGCCGACGGCAAGATGCGAACCGCAATAGTCTTCCGCCTGCGCCCAATTGACGCCGTCGAAAAAACTGCTCGAGACGCAATAGTGCCAGCTTCGGATACCTTCGCTACGGAAGTTCCTCGCGCAGTCACAAGTGACATGCTGCAAACAGCAGTGAACAGCGGTGAATTCTTTGCCGCACCCGACATTAGAAGACAACACAATTCAGAAGCGCTCAGGGCTGCCGCACAAGGAAAACTTGTGCCCATGAGGGCGAGTAATGTCACAGAGTTTAAACGCGCAGCAGCCGTAGCAACAACTGTGCGTCGAGAAAAGGCCATTTTGATTGAGGAATATGTCAATCACCTTGAGTCAAATGGCCACATTGTCAATTGCTTGCAAATCACGATCAAGGGCAAGACTTCGATCTTGCGAACTGACTTCTTTGATTCGACAGAAAACGTTCTGTACGAAGCACAAGGAGCAAGTGACCGCGACTCAATAAGGCTCGCCCTAGCCCGCCTACTCGACTATCGGCGATACTCTGCAGATATCGCCAACCAAGATGGGCTCCCAGAATCTACCATTCTCCTACCTTCACACCCAGAAGACACTGACCTTCTGAAACTCTTGGAACACCACGAAGTCTCCCTCATCTATAGGTCACATGAGGGATTCATCAAAGCCGTGTGACCTTGTTAAGTTTCATCAACCACCAGAGCGCCTTCAAGCTCTGCTAGCCGCTGGGCCACTCTTGTGTGATCTTCCCGAGGAGGGTCTCCGAGCCAGCATATGGCACTAGATCGAGAGGGTCCATCCAGGCTTCTGAGAAATGCATATTCAGGTGAAGCAGCAAGGGCAAGAGGATGTCATCCTCAGAGGCATCAATGCGTATCAGCTTCGATCCCGGCACGGGTGTTCGCGTGATCTTCTTGCTCTGCTCATCCCACCATTGAAAATAGCCCTTCCCTAGAACCCAGACACTGTCAGGCCAATCATAGACCGGGCGAGAAGAACACCAATTCCAAAGGTGATCCCCAAGAGTCTCCAAATTTATGCTGTCGAATGCGACCACGATTCCACAAGTAGGAAAGTGCGAGAACGTTGCGCCGTAGGCGGTTATTTTTCGCTCGATCGGGCTCCGTATTCTCCGGTAGGCAGACTTCTCTAGGCTCCTGGCCCTACGCACCTTCTCGCAAGCATCAACCAATTGGTTGCCATTCAGAGTCGTCTTCACCTCGACTACGCCGTACACGCTTTCATTGGGGATTACCTGGTAGCCCTCAAGTGTGGTCAATGGCGGCGTTCCTCGATTGATGATGACTATGTCACATTGCGAGGAAACCTCCCCCGAGGCGGAGACAATTTCTGCATTCCGAACTGCCTTGACATGTCCGGGAAGGTAGGAGCGCAGAAAGTCATGAACTGTAACTTCTCGCGAAGTCCCGGCTTCACCGTTGTGCTCGAATACCGACGACTGTCTAAATTCTGCCCGCATTTTCTGCGCGACTGAACTTAGTATCCTTACAAGTTTCTCTTGTGACATCCGTAGATCCTAAGGTTTCTCGGGCGGTGATTCAGCGAAGGTGCGGGTCGCCCAACGCTTCGACCACCGCCGCCACCGCCGGCCGGTCCTGGTCGAGCCAGTCCACGTCGAAGGCCTCTTCAGGGGCGAGCCAGCGCAACTCGTCGTGGTCCTGCAGGGGTTGAGGTAGGCCCTTCAGCAACCGGGCCCGCCAGACGTGCAGCACCAGCCCCGGCGTGAGGGGCCACTCGCCCGCCACCCGGGCCACCGGCTCGACCTCGATCCCCAGCTCCTCACGGAGTTCACGCACGAGGGCCTCGTCCACCCGCTCCCCGGGCTCGACCTTGCCTCCCGGGAGCTCCCAGCGGCCGGCGAGTGCGGGCGGTGCCGTGCGCCTCGCCGCGAGCAGCCTGCCCTTGTCGCAGACCGCACCCCCGACGACCACGCGTCGCCCGTCCGTCCCGTCATCCATGGTCGACGAACCTAGGACACAAGGGCGTTCTCGCGGGCTCAACCGTCCAGTTCGCACCAGATCGTCTTGCCCGCGCGGTGTTGGACGACGCCCCAACGGTGCGTGAGGGCGTCGAGGAGGAGCAGCCCGCGGCCCGACTGCGCCTCCGTGCCGGGCGGCCGCGGGGCCGGCAGAGGGCCGGGCAGCGGGTCGGTGAGGGAGAGGCGGGGGCGGGGCCCGGCCATCGACGCATGCAGCGTGACCGGGGTGCCCGGGCCGACGTGGACGATGACGTTGGTGAGCAGTTCGCTGACGCAGAGCCGTGCCGTTCCGGCCGGCTCCGGCAGGCCCCACAGCTCGAACCAGGCGCCGACGCGGTGCCGTACCGGGGCGAGGGCCTCCGCCTCCGCGAGCAGCGGGATCGTCAGCGTGACGCAGCACCGGCGGGCGAGATGACCGCGGTTCTCCTCGGCCCGCAGCGCCGCGGCCGAGTCGTGGGCGGACGCGGGGGGCGGGGCCGGGTGCTCCGGCTGCGGTTCGGGGACCGAAGCCGACCGGGCCTCGTGCGGTGACGGGTGCATGGGACGCCTTTCCGTGCGCTGTGTGACGTTTCGCTCACAGCCTGGAAGAAGCGCGCGTAATGTGACAGGGAGTTACGTTCAGCTACGAACCGCGCTGAATCCGGAGGTCGTCAACTATGCCGCCACGCAAGGACGTCGACGCCGCGGCGAGCGTGCCCGCGTTCTACGGCGCCGAGTTGCGCTGGAAGCGGGAGCATGCCGGGCTGACGCTCCAGGAGCTGGCCGAAGGCTGCTTCTACAGCGTCGCCTTCCTGAGCCAGATCGAGATGGGCGACCGCCGGATGCCCCTCGACCTGGCACGCCACGCCGACCAAGTGCTCGGCACGGACGGCTTCTTCGAGCGTCGCTGCGGCGATGCCCGCAAGGCGCGCCGGGGCGGTCACGCCGAGTACTTCGCCGACGTCGTCGAGCAGGAGAAGCGCGCCCATACGATCGAGGAGTGGTCGCCGACGCTCCTCCCCGGGCTCTTGCAGACGGAGGCGTACGCGCGGGCCGTTGTGAGGGCGCAGTATCCGCTCGACCTCGCGGAGGACGTCGACCGGAAGGTGACTGCTCGCCTGGAGAGGGCAAGCCTCTTCGACGACCCCAGGACCCCGGAGTACTGGGTGATCCTTCACGAGTCGCTGCTCCGGCAGCCGATCATGGAAGCCGACGCCACTGCCGAACAACTCCGTCATATCGCGGAGTTGGCGCGCCGGGGCCGGATCATTACGCAAGTGCTTCCGCTGAACACCGGCGCGCACCCTTTCATGATCGGACCGGTGATGATGATGACCTTCGCCGACGCTCCGCCGCTGGCGTACACCGAGTCGCTGCACAGCGGTCAATCCATCGACGATGTGGCCCTCGTGGCGAAGTACACGAAGTCGTACGATCTGTTGAGGGCCGCCGCAGCACCGCCGAGGGCGTCCCTCACCATGCTCGAGGCCGCGGCAGAGGACTACGGACATGATCACTCGCGTTGACCTGAACGGCGCCGCTTGGCGCAAGAGCAGTTACAGCAACGGCGACGGCGGAAACTGCGTCGAGGTGGCCCACGGCGTGTCCGGTCACGTGCCCGTACGCGACAGCAAGCACAGTGGCGGCAGCAGCCCCGTCCTCGTCTTCCCCACGAACGGCTGGGGCGCATTCCTGACCGCCGTGAAAGACGGCCGGCTCTGACGTCGAGAGGACCGACCCGTGGACGAAGAACTGCTCGCACTGCTCTCCGAGCACAGGCTTGGCGTACTGGCGACGCTGAAGCGCGACGGGCGGCCTCAGCTGTCGAACGTCAACTACACGTATGACTCCGCACGCCGGCTGATCCGCGTCTCGGTGACGGCCGACCGGGCGAAGACCCGCAACCTGCTGCGCGACCCGCGCGCGAGCTTCTATGTCACCAGCCAGGACGGCTGGGCCTGGACGGTCGCCGAGGGCACCGCCGAGCTGACGGCCGTCGCCGCGGAGCCGGGCGACGACGCGGTCGAGGAACTGATCGACGTCTACCGGGCCGTCCAGGGCGAGCACCCCGACTGGGACGAGTACCGCGCGGCGATGATCTCCGATCGCCGCCAGGTCGTACGGCTCCGCGTCGAGCACGCTTACGGCCAGCCCCGGCGCTGACCCCGGAACCGGCATCCCCATCCCCTGAAGCGGACGGGAGCGTCACGACGCATCACGACGCATCCCTGTTCCCAGCTATTCAACTTTGACTAGAGTGACCCGGGTGAGCGAGAAGACGATCCCCATCCTTCCGTGCCGGACCATCCAGCCTGTTCTCGACTTCTACACCGCGATCGGCTTCGAGGTGACCTACCAGCAGAAGAGCCCGAACCCCTTCGCGGTCGTCGAGCGGGGCGGCATCGTGCTGCAGTTCTTCGGGATGAAGAAGTACGAGCCGGCCGAGTCGTTCAGCACCTGCTACGTCCTCACCGACGAGGTGGACGCGCTGCACGAGGCGTTCCGGGCCGGGCTGAAGGCGGCGTACGGGAAGATCCCGACCAGGGGGCTGCCCCGTATCGGGCCGCTGAAGGACATGTCGTACGGCGTCCGGCAGTTCCTCATGACGGACCCCGGCGGCAACTGCATCCGCATCGGGAAGAAGACGAGCGAGGACCAGAGCCACCGTCCGGCGCCGAAGGAGACCTTCGCGCGCGCCGTGCACAACGCGGCGCTCTTCGCGGACTCGCGCGACGACCCCCGGGGCGCGGCCAAGATCATCGACCGGGCGCTGGCACTCGACGGCGAGCACCCCACCCCCGTCCAGCTCATGCGCCTGCTCGTGATGCGCTCGGACGTCGCCGGACGGCTCGGCGACGACGCGACCGCAGCCCGGGCCCTGGAGGAGGCGGAGGCGGTCCCGCTCACGGACGAGGAGCGGGAGTCGGCCCGCGACGACCTGGCGCGGCTGCGCGAACTGCGGGACCAGGGCGCGTAGCCGCCGGTACGGGCAACGCCCTGCCGCCCCGGCCCCCCGTCGCCGCGGGGACCAGGGCCCAGCCGGGCCGCATCTGGTTCGGCTACGCGGACGCCGCCGTCAGCCGGTCGGCCTCCTCGGACGTCAACTCGACGTCGGCGAGGGCGAGTAGCGGCCTGAGCTGCTCCAGCGAGCGTGCGCTGGCGATCGGCGCGGTGACCGTCGGGCGGGTCAGCAGCCACGCCAGGGCCACGGTGGCGGGCTCGGCGCCGCGGGCAGCGGAGACGTCGTCGAGAGCGGCGAGGACGCGCCGCCCGCGCTCCGACTCCAGGTAGCCGGCCGCCCTCTCCGCGCGCGGGCTCCCTTCGGCCGCCGCGCCCGGACGGTACTTGCCGGTGAGGAAGCCCATCGCGAGCGCGAAGTACGGCATGACGGCGAGGCCGTGCGCGCCGGCGGCCTCGGCGGGAGCGCCCTCGTACGTGTCGCGGGACACGAGGTTGTAGTGCGGCTGAAGGGCGGTGTAGCGGGCGCAGCCCGACTGCTCGCTGAAGTCGAGGGAGGCGGCGAGGCGTTCGGGCGAGATGTTGGAGGCGCCGATCTCGCGGACCTTGCCGGCGCGCACCAACTCGTCGAGAGCGGTGATGATCTCGGAGACCTCGACGCTCTCGTCGTCGAAGTGCGTGTAGTACAGGTCGATGTGGTCGGTGCGCAGGCGGCGCAGTGAATCGTCCGCCGCCGCCTTGATGTTGGCAGCGGACAGGCCCTTGCGGTCCGGGTGCGCGCCGACCTTCGTGGCGACGACGACGTCGTCGCGGTTGCGGCGGAGGGACATCCAGTCGCCGATGACGGTCTCGGAGTCCATGCCGCCGCTCACACCGTGGCGGATTCCCGAGTAGACGTCCGCTGTGTCGACGAAGTTGCCGCCGGCGGCCGTGTAGGCGTCCAGCACGTCGCGGGAGGCGGCTTCGCCGGCCGTCCAGCCGAAGACGTTGCCGCCGAGACACAGCGGGGAGACGGAGAGGCCGCCGAGTGGGCGGCGCCGGGAGACGCCGGACGCCTGCGTACTCGCGGCTGCTCGGGCGTGCGCTCCGGAGCTGCCGCCGGTGCGGGCTCCGGGGTGGCTTCCCGCGTTCGGGGCGGATTCGCCGTTGCCAGGCTCGGCGTTGTCACGTTCGGCGTTGTCATGCTCGGCGTTGTCAGGCATGACCTCGACCGTAGCGCCGCCGCGCGGCCGCCCGCCCCGCACGGAGGCATGTGGCGGGAAAAGACCGACGACCCTGGTGTCGGGGGGTGGTCCACCAGGGCCGCCGGGGTATGTGAGGGGTTCGGAAGCCCCCGTCCGCCGCCGCCTCGTCCCCTCCTTGCTGCATGCCGGGGGGGCAGGGGCGAATCGTGCGTCGATCCAGCGCACCCCGGCGGTGCGAGGCGGCGGCGGCGCGGATGGTCTTCGGGACGGTACGCCCGGCGGAGCCGGAACGGAACCGGTGGAACCGGGGACGCCCGCCGTCACCTTGCGGGGCGGTCCACGGGTCCCGGGCCGGAGAGCGCGCCAGGTGCGTACGCCGGATGCGTCCGGTACGTCACGCGCCGGACGCCGCCTCCAGTACGTCGCGTAAGGCCGCCGCGGTCCGCGACCGGCCCGGCGGGAGGGCCCCCTGCCCGGCAGGGGGCGGGCAGGGCAGCCCGGCAGCGCTCCGCGGAGGAAGCAGCGGATGCGCCGCGTGAGCCGTCCGGGCCTGTGTCATCGCAGCACCGACCGTCAGATGCTGAGGCCCTTGCCCCTCAGCCAGGACAGCGGATCGATCGGGGAACCGCCCCCGGGCCGTACCTCCATGTGGAGGTGGGCGCCGGTGACGTTGCCGGTGGCGCCGACGCGTCCGATGGTGTCGCCGGCGGCGACCTTCTCGCCCGCCGAGACGCTCACGGACGACTGGTGGGCGAACCACACCTCGGTGCCGTCGTTGAGTTCGAGGATCGTGCGGTAGCCGTACGAGCCGGCCCAGCCGGCCTCCTTGATGGTGCCCGAGCCGACGGCCTTGATGGGCGTACCGGTGGAGGCGGCGAAGTCCTGGCCCGTGTGGTCGTTGCTCCACAGGCTGCCCGACTCGCCGAAGCTGGAGGTGAGTTGGGAGCCGGAGACGGGAAGAGCGAAGCTCTTGGCCAGCTTGGCGAGGCGGGCCTTCTCGGCCTTGCGCTTCTTCTCCGCCTCGGCCTTGGCCGCCTTGGCCTCGGCGGCCGCCGTGGCCTTCTTCGCCGCCGCTTCACGTGCGGAGGCGTCCGCCTGTGCCTGGGCCTGCTGTGCCTGGGCGAGGATGCGGGAGCGCAGTGCCTCGCCGGCGTCCGTACGGCCGGCCTTGGCGTCGTCCTCGGTGACCGCCGCCTGCGTCAGCGGCGAGCCCGCCACGGTCTCGTCGGAGTCTCCGCCGAAGAGGCTCGCGGCGGAGTCGGTGGCGGCGGAGACGTCCTGCATGGAGATGGCCGGCGGCCTCTCCTGCGCGGTGGCGATGCCGCCGGCGCCGACCGCCGCGATCATGCCCACGCCGAGGACCGCGCCGCTGCGGGCCATGCTGCCGCCGCGCTGCTTGACGACCTTGTGGCGCCCGCGGACGGGGCGCACCGAATCGGCGGTGGGGTTCCACTCCTCGCGGGGAGGCTCTTCGTCGTCACGGGCGGCGAAGAGGGAGGCCGGGACGGCGCTCGCGTCGAAGCGGGGTGCCGTGTCGCCGGCTGAGCCGCCCTCCGGCGCCCGGGCCTCGTCGGTGACAGCCGGCTGCTCGTACGTCTCGGTCAGCTGCGAGGCGTACGTGTCGAACTGGCCGGTCTGCGCGAGGTCGAACTGGCCGGTGTCGAACTGACCGGTCTGCGCGAGGTCGTACTGGCCGGTCTGCACCGCGTCGAGCTGACCGGTGTCGAACTGACCGGTCCGGACCGCGGCGAACTGACCGGTGTCGAAGTGACCCGTGGCGTACTGGCCGGTGTCGAACTGGCCGCCGTACGTGCCGTAGTCGTGCTGGGCGCCGAAGGAGTCGTGTACGGCGCCGTACGTGCCGGACTCGTCATCGTCCCGGTACGGGCCGTACGTGCCCTCGGGGGCATACCTGTTGGACGCCACGGGGGCGTTCTCCTTTCCTTCCTTCTCGCCTACCGGGTTAGCTGACGGGTTCGGAGCAGGAAGGTCTCCTACGAACTGCCCGCCCATGAACGGGACTTGTCGATTCACCCCATCCTCGCCTGGATGTCCGGCAAGGGTTGGTTCCCCGGTTCCTTTGGTGCATCTGTATCGAGTTGTGGCTCGCGGTGGTGCACTTTCAGGATTCGGCGACGGCGCACGGTGCCGTCTTTCGTGACGGCAGTGACGACCGCGCTGCGTTATCGAACGTTAATAGGCGCGCGGCTCGGATTCCAAGCGCTTCCGGCGGAATTTGTAGCGGCTTGACAGTCACCTACCGGACAGCCATGGCCAATCCAGACACATGCTCACCCGGAGCGGTGCGTGGCGTCGCTGCGAGTGACGGGTGAACCTGCGGTGAAAGACCGTCAGTTGAGGCTCTCGTCCGGAATGCTCCAGCCGCTCTCCTGCCGGGTTCGGGACACCGGCAGCCGGTCCCGGACGGGGGACCGGACCGCCAGCAGCGCCATGTCGTCCACCGACTCCCCGCCCGTGTGCGCTCGTACGTCCTTCAGCAGTGCGTCGAGCAACTCCTCGGGGCCGGGGAAGAAGCGTCCGGCGAGCCGCGCCTCGGGCTCGTAGAAGCGGCCGTGCCGGTCACGCGCCTCTGACAACCCGTCCGTGTACAGCAGCAGTTGGGCGCCGGAGGGGAAGGGCACCTCGTCGGCGCGGTCCGTCCGGCGGGCGAGGTCCGTCATGCCGAGAGGCAGAGCCGGTACGGAGGGCTCGACGTAGCGTGCGCCGCCGTCGGCGAGAAGCAGCGGCGGCGGATGCCCCCGGTTGACGACGCGCACCGACTCCCGTGCGGCGACGGGGATTTCGACGAGGACTGCCGTCGTGAAGCCTTCGTGGCCGTCGATGTCCCCGCGCTGTGCGGCCTCCCGCTCCAAGGCGCGGTCCAGGCGGCGGGCGACGCCCTCGAGGCTCCCCTCCTGCTCGGCGGCCTCCCGGAACGCACCGATCACCAGCACGACGGTGGTGACCGCGGCGGTTCCCTTGCCGCGCACGTCTCCGACGATGAGGCGGACGCCGTACGGCGTGCGCTGCGCCGCGTACAGGTCCCCGCCGATCCGGGCGTCGACTTGTGCGGCACGGTAGCGGGCCGCCAGGTCGAGTCCCCCGAGCCGGGAAGGCGGCGCCGGCAGTACGGCGAGCTGAGCCGCCTCGGCGATGTTGCGGGCCGACGCGAGGGCCGCCCCGCTGCGCCGGAGAAGCCTGTTGACGCCGACGGCGAGCAGGGCCACGACCGCGACGGTCGCCGTCTGGACCAGGACGTCCATGCTGCTGAAGTCCTCATCGTGCGACCGCACCAGCGCGACGCCCACCACAGAGGCGACGCCCGTGAGGACGGTGACGCGGGTCCGGGTGAACGGCGCGGCCACCAGCGGAGCGATGAGGAAGAGCGGCGATCCGGGCAGCCCGCTGTCGAAGACGGTGTTGAGCAGGACGCCGGAGAGGATCAGCAACGGCGGCAGCCAGAACGCCATCCGGCGGACGGCGCGCACCCCGCCCGTGCGCCTCTCCGGGACGGCCCGTCCTCCCCACCTGTCCACCGGGTCGAGGTTCCGCTGCGCGCTCCTCTCGGCCGTCTTCCGCCTCCGCTGCCTGCTCCGTGTCTCCGTCCAGGGCCTCACCGTCCCAATCTGTACGGTCCCGGAGTCCGCGGCCAGCGGAACCCCTCCCTCGGGCGGGCGGGCGGACGGGCGGACGGGCGGACGGGCGGACGGGCGGACGGGGCAGCGCACACCGTCGGGGCCCGGTCCCGGCGGCGCCGGTCGACGCGATTCTCCGACGCGGCTCGGCGGGCCGCGGGACGGTCCGGCAATCCCGACGGCGTCGTTTGCCGGTGCCCCAGAGGGGCACCGGGCGGTATGTCCTATTCACAGAAGCTCCTCGCCTGCGCGACCGCCGTCCGCTCGGTGCTCCCCGACCCGCAGCGGCCGGGGCGCGTGCTGTCCGCCGTCGACAAGATCGAGAAGGCCGACGTCCTCGATCCCGCCCTCATGAAGCTCCGGCAGGCTGTGAAGTCGCTTCCGATCGGGGAGGACCTGCGCGACGTCATGCACGGACGGTGGCTCGGCCACCCCGTCCACCCGCTTCTGGTGCAGGTCCCCGTCGGCACCTGGGTCTCCGCCGCCGTCCTCGACCTGGTGCCCGGCAAGCGGTACACGGCCGGGCTCCTCGTGGGCACCGGCCTCGTCGCCGCCCTGCCCGCCGCGGTGACCGGCTGGGTCGACTGGGCCGAGATGCGGAAACCGCAGATGCGGGTGGGCGTGGTGCACGCCGCCGCGAACAGCGTCGCGGTGGGCTGCTACGCCGCCTCGCTCTTCTCGCGGCTGCGCGGCCGGTCGATTCGCGGACGCGCCTGGGGATACGCGGGACTGGCGGCCGTGGGCGTGGGCGGCGCGCTCGGCGGTCACCTGGCTTACCGGCAGGCAGCGGCCGTCAACCACGCGGAGGACATCTCCGTACGGACGGAGCCCGGCTGGCACTCGCTCGGCGCGGCGTCGGACCTGCCCGTCGGCGAGGCCGTGCGGCGGCACGTGGGCGACGTACCGGTCGCGGTCGTACGGGAGAGCGGCGGCGCCGTGCACGTGCTCGCGGACCGGTGCAGCCACATGGCGGGCCCGCTCTCGGAGGGGAAGGTCAGCGACGGCTGCGTGACCTGCCCCTGGCACGGGAGCGTCTTCCGCCTCACCGACGGCTGGAACGTGAGCGGGCCCGCTACGTCGCCGCAGCCCGCCTTCGAGACGCGGAACGTCGACGGGCGCGTCGAGGCACGCCTGAACCAGTGATCCGCGGGACCACCCAGCCGCGGAACGGCAGCATCCATGCGCCGCGGAGCGGCCGGTGGTACCCGCACCCCTCCTCCGAGCGCCCGCACTCCGAGCCGGATGGCTCCGCGTACCCGAGACTGAGGGGAGCCGGAGCAAGCGGGCAGTGGTGCCCGGCGCCCGACGGAGGGACGAGGGAACGTGGGCACGGGCAGTGTGATCGCCGAACGGCAGGACCACGCGGGGCACGCACAGCGCGGCGGGCGTACGGCGTGGCTCCCCCGGTGGGTGCGTCTGCTGCCGCCGGGTCTGCTGCTGGTGGCGCTCGTGATGGAGCTGTCCGCACCGCCCCGCTACTCGTTCGCGTCGCTGCTCACCGCGGCCGTGGTGCTCGCGGCGCTGCTCTCACGCTCCCTGCTCACGGTGGTGCTCGGCTGCATGGCGGTCGCCCTGCTGGTGTCCATGCACGTGCTCGTGGAGGACGTCTACCCCGACGACATCACCGGGCCCGTGATCACCCTGGTGCTGGTGACCGGTTTCGCCACAGCGCTGGCCCGGGTCCTCGAACGCACCACTCTGCAGCTCGTCCAGGTGCAGGCCGTCGCCGAGGCCACCCAGCGCGCCCTGCTGCGCCCCCTCCCCGACTCGCTGGGGCCCGTACGCCTCGCCGGCGTCTACCGCGCCGCCGACGAAGCGGCCCTCATCGGCGGCGACTTCTACAGCGCGCGGAAGACACCGCACGGCGTACGCGTGATCGTCGGCGACGTACGCGGCAAGGGCATCGGCGCGACCGAGTCGGTGGCCACGATCACCTCCGCGTTCCGCGAGGCCGCCACGTCCAGCCCGAGCCTCCAGGGGGTCGCCGAGCGGATCGAGAGCGCGATGGCCATGGACCGGCTGGACCTCGAGTCCGGCGGTTCACTGGCCGGGAACGGCCCGGGCGGGACTCCGTCAGGGCTGGCGGGAGAGCTGTTCGCGACGGCCGTGCTGCTGGAGTTCGCCCCGGACGGCGGCCTGCTGCGGGTGCTGGACCGCGGCCATCCGCCGATGTGCCTGATCCGCGCGGACGGCGGTGTCACCCGCCTCGACCCCGGGCCGGACTACGCGCTGCCCCTCGGCTACGCCGACCTCGCCCCCGCCGCGGACCCGGAGCCGAAGGAGTACCGCCTGGCCGAAGGGGACACCCTCGTGGCCTACTCCGACGGCGTCACGGAAGCCCGCAGCAGCCGCGGCGGCTTCTATCCGCTGGAGCAGCGGCTGGCGGAGCGCTACGGCGGTGCGGACGGCGCCGGCGCGGGGGCGGCGGCCGTCGAACCCGCGGAGGTCGTGGGCTTCGTCAGCCGGGACGTCACCCGCTGGGCCGACGCCGTCAACGACGACATGGTGGTCGTCGTCATGCAGTACCGGCCGCGGGGCGGCGAAACGCGACCGCCCGGGCACGGCGCCGGATGACGGCCGTGCCCGGGCGGTCGGTGTGCTGCGCCCCTCCGCGCCGGGTGATCCTCGGCGCCGGGGTGGTCCTCGGCGCCGGGACGACCCCCGACGCCGGGACGGTGCCGGTCAGTCCCGCTCGGCGCCCTTGGGAAGCTGACGCAGGTCGAGCTTGGCGGTCTTCTGCTCGAAGGCCCAGTCGAGCATCTTCTTCGCGTCGGGGTAGCGCTCGCCGCTGTTGAGGATCGCGCCGACCACGGAGCGGTCGCCCTTCGTCGCGGCGAAGACGAGGCAGGGCCCGGCCTTGGTGCCCGTGCCGGTCTTGATGCCGATGACGCCCTTGTACGAGCCGAGCAGCTGGTTCGTGTTGTACCAGGTGTACGTGCGGCCGTTGGTCGCCTTCTGCTTCGTCGACGTCGACTTCGCGACCTTGCGGATGTTGGTGCTGCCCAGCGAGTACTTGCCGAGCTTCGCCATGTCGCGCGCGGTGGAGTAGTTCTTCCCCTTCTTCGAGATGCCGTCGAAGGAGTCGAACTCCGTGTTCTTCATGCCCAGTTGACGAGCCTTCGCGTTCATCTTGGCGATGAAGGAACTCGTCCGCGCGGACGTGGTGCTCCCGGTGCCCACCGCGTCGGCCAGCGCGTACGCCGCGTCGCAGCCGGAGGGGAGCAGCAGGCCGTACAGCAGCTGCCGGAGGCTGAGCTTGTCACCGGTCCGCAGGTCGGCGGTGCTGCCGCCCCACTTCGCGACGTAGTCGCGGTAGGCCTGCTTGACGGTCACCTTCCGGTCCAGGTCGATGCCCTTGGTGCTCACCACGACGGCGGCGGTCATGACCTTGGTGGTGCTGGCCATCTGGCGCTTGGTGTCGGCGCCCTTGCCCCACATCTCCTCACCGGACGAACTGTCCAGCAGGAACGCGCCCTTGGCCTTCACGCCGGAGGGACCGGCGGCCTGTGCCGGTACGACAAAGGGCCCGGCGGCCAGGACGGCTCCGGCCACCACCCCGGCAGCACCCAGCCGGCGGGCCCTTTTCGATACACGAATCAACTCAACGCTCCATCGTCGTCGAGGCCGGTCGGCTCCGGCTCGCGGTGCCGTTCGGCCGTCGGAAGGCCTGTCGCTCCAGAGACAGCGCAGCACCCCGTTTGGTTGCACGGGACCCGTCCCGGATTTCTGTTCGCTGCCGACGTCTGCCCCGGCTCGTCGCGGAGACACACGGACACGTGAACCGATCCTTCGATTGCCCGAAAACTTGGCGACGGGCGACGGGCGACGGGCGGCGAGCGGGGCCCCCGGAACACCGACTCGCGCGTCAACCGGCGTGCGGCGGCGGCCAGTTGCCGCCGCACTGGCGAGACCGTACACGACGGGAGCCGCGCTCGGCACAGCCGCACCGGGCCTCGGGACGGCCGCTTCAGGACGCACCGCGCCAGGGCCTGGAGAGGCGGGACGTTCAGGGGCGCGAGGTTCAGGGGCGGGAAGTCCTGCCGGACGTGCGTGCCGGGATGGCGTCACCGGCCGGCGCGTCCCCGCGTCCGTAGTGGTGCGTGGTGAACATGTAGAGCAGCCCGGTCCCCAGGACCACTCCGCCGCACAGCAGCACGATCCAGTTGTCGTACCAGGGCTGGTCCGGGTTGCGCGCCCAGGAGATGTTGACGATGGCGAAGATGCCGTACGCCAGTCCCGCCGCGTTGATGAGCAGCCCCCAGCGGCCGAGTGTGAAGTCGCCGCTGGGCCGCCAGCCCTTCAACCTGGCCCGCAGGGCCGCGAGGACGACCATCTGGAAGGCGCCGTAGATGCCGAGGATGGCGAACGAGACGATCTTGGTGAGGGCGTCCTCGGAGATCAGCGATCCGAAGGCGATGACGGCCGGGACGACGGCGGCGACCAGCAGCGCGTTGTGCGGCACGGCGCGCGCGTAGGAGAAGGACCGCAGCATCCGGTGGCCGACGATCATCTTGTCCCGCGCGTAGGAGTAGATGAGTCGTCCCGCCGCTGCCTGGAGGCTGACCGTGCAGGACAGGAACGAGATGAGCACCACGCCCATCACCATCCTGGCCCCCACCTCCCCCAGCGCGTCGAACAGCACCCGCACCACCGGGTCGGTGTCCTTCCCGGCGATGACCGCCTGGTAGTCGGAGACGGCGAGGAGCAGCGTCAGGCAGGTGAAGGTGGCGGCCGCCCCGCCGACGTAGACGGTCCTGCGCATCGCCCTGGGGATGACGATGCCGGGACGTGCGACCTCCTCGGCGAGGTCCCCGCACGCCTCGAAGCCGTAGTACTGGTAGAAGCCGATGATGGCCGCCGAGAGGAAGACCGGAAGGTACGAGCCGTCCCCGGAGGTGCCGAAGTCGTCGAAGACGACGCCGAGTCCGTGGAAGCGGTGCGTGGTCAGCAGGTAGACCCCGACGACGACGGCGCCGACGAGTTCCGCGGTGAAGCCGATGACGGCGGCCTTCGAAAGGGCCCTGGTCCCCGCGTAGTTGATGAGCGCGGCGACGACGATGAGCACCACGGTGCACAACACCGTGGTGTGCACTCTCGGTTCGAAGCCGAACAGGATGGCGATGTAGGGGCCGGCTCCGTAGGCGACCGCGGTGATCGTCACCAGCAGCGCCCACATGTAGACCCAGCCGGTCATCCACGCCCAGCGGATGCCCCACAACCGGCGGGCCCACGGGTAGACGCCCCCGGCGATGGGGTACTGCGCGACGATCTCGCCGAAGACGAGGGCCACCAGGAACTGGCCGGCGCCCGCCAGCACGAACGCCCAGATCATCGGAGGGCCGCCGGTCGCCAGCGCCGTCGCGAAGAGGGTGTAGGTACTGACGACGGGGGAGAGGTAGGTGAAGCCGAGCGCGAAGTTGGCCCAGGGCCCCATCTCCTTGCGGAACTCCGAGCCGTGCTCGGCGGATCCCCCGGGGCCTCCTGCGGCGGCAGGCATGCCGGCGTCGGTCATCAGCGCTCCATTCCCTGCGTTCCCGGCGTTCCCGGCATCCCCTGCGTCCCCGGTGTTCCCGGTGTTCCCTGTGCTCCTGGCGGCCAGCCCGCCCCCGCGTCCTCGCGCTGCGGGGCCGCACGGCCGGTGATGAGGTCGACGGCCCGCTCCGCGGCCAGCAGCACCGTCACCATGGGGTTGACGGTCGGCTGCGTCGGGAAGACGGAGGCGTCCACCACGCGGACGCCCCGCTCTCCGCGCAGCCGCAGCTGCGGATCGAGTACGGCCAGCGGGTCGCCGTCCGCGCCCATCCGGCAGGTGCCTGCGGGGTGGTAGACGGTGTGGGCCGCCCGTCGCCCGTACTCGGAGAGCTCCTCGTCCGTCGTCAGTCCTGGTCCCGGCGCGACCTCCCGCACGAGCCAGTCCCGGAGCGGCCCGGTGGCGGCGACCTCGCGCGCGATGCGCAGACCGTCGACGACGGTGCGCTCGTCGTGGCCCTCGGGGTCGGTGAAGTAGCGGAAGTCCAGGGCGGGTTGCGTGCCGGGGTCCGGGCCGCGCAGCCAGATGCGGCCCCGGGAGCGGGACTTGGGGATGTTGGGCGTCATGCAGACGCCGTGGGGCGGCGTCGGATAGCCCAGCCGTTCGGTGTTGGCCGTGAACGGCACCTGGTAGAAGTGGAACATCAGGTCGGGGCCCGGCTCCCGCGGGTCGCGCCGCACGAAGAGGCCCGCGTCCGAGTCCATCGCGGAGTTGGGCGGCAGCGGCCCGGTCTCCCAGACGATGACCGACTCCGGGTGGTCCAGCAGGTTCTCGCCCACGCCGGGAAGGTCGGTGAGCACGTCGACGCCCACCTCCCGCAGGTGCCCGGCGGGTCCGATCCCGGAGAGCATCAGCAGCCGCGGTGTGTCCACCGCTCCCGCGCACAGCAGCAGTTCACGTTCCGCCCGGACCGTGACATCGGTGCCGTCCGCGCCTCGGACCAGGGCCCTCGTCAGCCGCCCGTCCCCCGCCCGCATCAGCCGGTACGCGCGGCTCTCCAGCTTCAGCGTCAGGTTGGGCCGGGTGAGGACGGGATGCAGATACGCCACGGACGCCGAGGAGCGGTGGCCCGTCGCGGGGTCGTACGCGAGGGAGAAGAAGCCCGCGCCCTCGGTGAAGGGGCGCGCGTTGAAGTCGTCGACGACGGGGACGTCGAGGGCGTCGACGGCGGCCGTCACGAAGTCGTGGGCGATGGCGTTGCGGTCCTTCTCCGCCACGGGCCGGATCGTGTTCCGCAGCCGGGCCCGGTAGGGCAGGACCGTCTCGGGGTCCCAGCCCTCGGCGCCGAGCTCCACCCACTCCCGCAGGTCCTGGGGGAACGGCAGGAAACTGATGAGGGTGTTGTGGGACGAGCAGCCACCCAGGACGCGCGCCCGCGAGTGGACGATGTGGGAGTTGCCGCGGGGCTGCTCGACGGTGGTGTAGCCGTAGTCGTACTCGGTCTCGAGGAGGTTGATCCAGTTCCGCAGCCTCAGCACCCGCTCGTCGCCGACGTCGCTGGGACCGCCCTCCACCACGCAGACCCGGCAGTCCGGGTCCTCGCTCAGCCGGGCGGCCAGTACGCATCCGGCGGTGCCGCCGCCCACGATGACGTAGTCGTAGGGCTCGTCACCCCTGCTTCCGTCGCTCATACGTTCACCTGTCTCCGGCCGTGCGGGGCCGTGAAGCGGCCGGTCATCCCTTGAACCAGCCGGACGGCGCGGGCGACAGGTTCTGGTAGATGTGCTTGGCCTCCTGGTACTCCCGCAGACCCGTCGGCCCCAGCTCGCGGCCGATGCCGGAGCGGCCGAAGCCGCCCCACTCGGCCTGCGGGACGTAGGGGTGGAAGTCGTTGATCCAGACGGTGCCGTGCCGCAGCCTCTCGGCGACCCGCTGGGCGCGGCTCGCGTCGCTGGTCCACACGCCTCCCGCCAGCCCGTAGCGGGTGTCGTTGGCCAGCTCCACCGCCTCCTCCTCGGAGTAGAAGCGCTCGACGGTCACGACCGGCCCGAAGATCTCCTCCTGCACGACGCGCATCGAGGACTTGCAGTCGGCGTAGACCGTCGGCAACAGGAAGAAGCCGCGGGAGAGTTCGGGATCGTCCGGACGCCGCCCGCCGGTGACGAGCCGCGCTCCGTCCATGCGGGCGATCTCGAAGTAGGCCTCGACCTTCGCCCGGTGCTCGGCGGAGCTCAGCGGCCCGCTCTCGGTGAGGGGTTCGAGCCCGTCGCCGAGGCGTACGGCCTCTGCCCGCGAGGCCAGCTCCGCGAGGAAGCGGTCGTGGATCCCGTACTGGACGAGGAGCCGCGAACCGGCCGAGCAGACCTGCCCGGAGTGGAGGAAGGCGGCGTCGAGGGCGTAGTCGAGCGCGGCGTCGAAGTCGGCGTCGTCGAACACGATGTTGGGGTTCTTGCCGCCCAGTTCGAGCGCGATGTTCTTCACGCCGGAGGCCGCGTTCTCCATGATCTTCCGGCCGGTGGCGAGGCCCCCGGTGAACGAGACCATGTCGACCTCGGGATGCGACGTCATGGCCGAGCCGACCGTGCCGCCCGCGCCGAGCACGAGGTTCGCGACGCCCGGCGGCGTACCGGCCTCCGCGAGCAGCCCCATCAGGGCGATCGTCGTCAGCGGCGTCGTCTCGCTCGGCTTGAGGACGAAGGTGTTCCCCGCAGCGAGCGCCGGCGCGATCTTCCACGACGCCTGGAGCAGCGGATAGTTCCACGGCGCGATCAGCGCGCAGACCCCGACGGGCTGGTGGACGACCCTGCTGAGCACGTCCGGCCCCACGTCGACGACCCGTCCGGCGTCCTTGCCGACGATCTCCGAGAAGTACCGGAAGGCGTTCGCGATGTCCTCGATGTCGAGCCGCGACTCGGCGAGGGTCTTGCCCGTGTCGAGGGTCTCCATGCGGGACAGCTGCTCCAGATCGCGCAGCAGCAGCTCGTGCACGCGGTAGAGCACGTCCGCGCGCCGCCGCGAGGGCGCCCACGCCCAGTCGGCCCGCTGGAACGCCCGTTTCGCGGCCCGCACGGCGAGGTCGACGTCCGTCTCGTCCGCCTCGTCGACGGTGGTGATGACGGACGAGTCGAAGGGGTTGACGACCTCGCGCCGCGCGCCGGACACGGCCCCCGTCCACTCGCCGTCGATATACAGCTCGGCCATCGCGATGCCCCTCACTCTCCGGCGGCGTCCACCGCCCGCCCGTAGCAGGCAGACGGGCACCAACATCGTGCGGCGCACCGCCGCCAGCCACGGGGCGCACCGTGGGGGGCGGCCGGGGGTGAGGGATGTTGACCCGCGTGGACTAGGGCCTCTCGGGCGTTTCGCCCGGATCAACGCGGATCAGGTCGCGGCCCGCGGAGCTGCGAAAGGCAGGCCCCGGGGCATGGCGTTCGCATCCACGTGGCGCGGCCGGGCCCCGCCGGCGTGTGACGGGGCCCGGCCGTGGATCTCGCCTTGGACCCGGCCGTGGACCTGGCCGGCGTCCGCCCGCACGGCGTACGCGGGACGCACGCGCGGGCCCGGCCGGCCGAGCGGGATCAGGAGCGGCGTGCCGCGTTCGCGAGGATCGCGGAACGCAGGTACTCCGCCATTCCCGGCTTGATCGTCTCGAAGTGCGCGGTGAAGCGCTCGTCGGCGACGAACATCTCCGCGAGGCAGGTGTGGATCTCGTAGGTGCAGTCGTAGTGGTAGCGGCAGATCTGCTGCCGGTGCTCCTCGGCCAGCTCCATCGCCGCCTCGGACTCCGGGCCGTCGCCGCTGTCCATCTGGGCGGCGAACCGGCGGCCCCACTCCTCCTGCTCCTGGGTGATCCGCTTCCAGTCCTCCTTCGTGTACGACGCCGTCTTGCGCTGGGACTCCCGGTAGGCGTCCGTGCCGCCCCAGCGGCGTTCGGCCTCCTCCGCGTACTGGTCGGGGTCGAAGTCGCCGAAGACCTCGAACTTCTCCTCGGGCGTGAGGTTGATGCCCATCTTCCGTGCCTCCATCGCGTGCTCCACGGCGGCAGCCATCTTCCGCAGCTTCTCGATCCGGTCGGACAGCAGTGCGTACTGCCGCCGCAGGTGCTCCTGCGGGTCCGTGTCCGGGTCGTCGAGCAGGGCCGCCACCTCGTCGAGCGGAAAGCCGAGCTCCCGGTAGAACAGGATCTGCTGCAGCCTGTCGAGGTCCGCGTCGCCGTACTGCCGGTGCCCGGCACGGCTGCGCTCGCTCGGCACCAGCAGCCCCACGTCGTCGTAGTGGTGCAGCGTGCGCACAGTCACTCCGGCGAACTTGGCCACCTGTCCTACGGACCAGCTCATCTCCGCTCCCTTCTCGGTACGCACTTCACGATGAGCCCTCACGTGACGTGAGGTGCAAGCGCAATTCCGAGGGGCCGCGCGAAGAAGGCCGGGCGCACCGCCGCCGGGCCGGGCCGCTCTGCCGCACTCCGGGCGCCGGACCCGGACGCCGGGCGCCGGACGCCGGACGCCGGACGCCGGACGCCGGACGCCGGACGGGGAGCCTAGAGCTGCTTGACGGTCTCCGCAGCGGTCTTCAGAGGGAGCTTGGGGTGCTGTCGGCGCAGCTCGCGGACCGCTTCGGCGAGCCCCTTGTCGTCCCGGACGCGCCGCAGGCCCTCGGTGTCGAGGGAACGCAGGAACTCCTCCTGCGAAGCGAACTGCCGGCCGAACCAGTCGCTGCGCCGCCTGCGCTGCGCGTACACCTCGGCCAGGCCCGGACAGACGACGACGAGGACGAACCCCACGTAGGCCAGGGGGAGTTGCTCCTGGGAAAGGGCGATGAAGATCAGGAAGAGACCGCCGAGTGCAAGGCACCACAGCAGCACGCGTGGACCGTACAGGGGATTCACCTCTCCGCTCTCTCGGGGGATGGGAGGGAACGTACAGGAAAGACGCGCGGCCGGGGCCGGGCGGGACGGTCCGGCTGCGCCGCACCGTCCCACGGGGCCGTGCTCAGGCGGTGCCGGACGGCCACTTGCCGCCGGGGAACGCCGAGTTGTCCTGCGCCTCGCCCTGGACGACGGCCATCTGCTGGGCCTGCGTGCCGAGCGCGGCGACGAGGGTGGTGACGGCCGCGATGATGAGGGCCGAGTTGACGCCGGCCTCCTCCACGATGAGGGCGGCACCGGCCCAGGAGAAGACGACGGAGCCGAGCGCCGCGATCGCCGCGATCGTGGCGGCGATGAACTTGACGAGGATGACGCCGATGGCCACGTAGAACGCGAGCCCCGCCACCGCCGAGAACGTCAGGGCAGTGGCGATCTTGTCGGCGCTGGTCTCGATCGAGGTGGCGGCCGTGGTCTGGTCCTTGACCGCCTTGCTGTAGGCGGTGCCCGCGTCGCCCTCCCACTTGTCGGGGGCCTTCAGGGCGTCGGCGGCCGTCTCACCGGTCACGGTGGACGCCTTGCCGCGCACGTCGCCCTGCCAGTCGTTCGCGTAGAAGAAGAAGGTGATGGGCGCGGCCGCGCCCTCCAGCACCTCGCCGATCTTCTTCAGCAGCCAGCTTCCCGCCTCGATGAGCTTGTTCGCGCACCAGATCAGGGCGTCCGCGATGGGCTTCGGGACGTACCACTTGTTGGCGGTGGACTCGGCCTTCGGGCCCACGTCCTTGAGCTTCGCCGCCAGGTCCTCGGTGCCCTTGACGAGCTTGTCGATGGTGGCCTGGTACTGAGCCGAGCTGAATGACATCCGGTTCCCCGTTCCGCCTTAGTAGGCGCCCTCGATGGAGGCGGTCGTGTCCGCCTCTCTGTTGTCGTACGCCGTCGCGTTCTTGACGAGCGCGTCCGCGATCTCTCCCATCCGCTCGCTTCCCTCGTTGCAGCGGGCGGAGAGCTCGTCGACCGCCTTCTCGTAGGCCGAGAACAGCACTTGGAACATGCCTGCCTCGAGCCGCGTGAGGCGCAGTCCCTCGATCGTGTTGTGCACGCCCTTCATCGTCTCGGCCTGCCGGTCCCACATGCGCGCCTCGCTGCGCAACGCGTCGGTGACCGTCTTCAGAGTGGGTGCCATGGTCAGTGCTCCTGTCGGGATGCGTCAGAGTCCGCCGGTGAAGCGCTTGGGGTCGCGGAGGATGGCCAGTGCCTCGTCGAGGAGCCCGTCCAGCTGGCGGTCCTGCGTGGCCTTCCCGGCGGAGTCCTCCAGCCGGGCCAGTGCCGCACGGCCGTCGGACAGCGCCGCCTCGACGGCCTGCCCGAGCGCGACGGCCGACTTGCCTTGCGCCCAAGAGGCGTCCACGCGGCACGAGTTGAAGTTTCCCTTGCTCAGGACGACGGTGACCCTGTGTCCGGAGTCCTTCCCCTCCACCTGCGCGTCCGCGAGGGAGTCCAGGTTCAGGCCCGACACCGAGTCGAAGGCGTTCATCATCTCCTCGGCGACCTCGCCGATGGGACGGGGAACGACGAACCGCAGGTCGCGGCCGGGGACGTCGACAGGGGCCGGGTCGTCGCCCGGCCCGCCGCCGGGAGCACCCGGGGACGGGGGGCCCGCGGGCACCGGGGGGCCCATGGGGCCGGCACCGCCGGGTGCCCAGCCCGGGGCGCCCGGGTCACCGCCCGGGGCCTGACCGGGAGCGCCCGGGTCACCGCCGCCGGTCCAGCTCGGCGCGCCGGGGTCACCGCCGCCGGTCCAGCTCGGCGCGCCGGGGTCGCCGCCGGGGGCCTGGCCGGGCGCACCCGGATCGCCCCCGAACGGTCCTGCGCCCGCGTCGCGGCCCGACGTGGAGGAGCGGGGGGCAGCGCCGTCGCCGCGCTCCATCTCCTGCCGCAGCTCTTCCGCGCGGCCTTGCAGGTCCATGCCCTCCATCGCCCGCTGCATGGCGGCCATGGACGCGCTCATCGCGGCACCGTAAGCCTCGGTGACGGCGTTGCCCAGGGCCTCGGGTTCGCACTTCCGGGGCCAGTCCCGCGCGAACGTCACCGTCTCGGGCAGGCCGTCGCCTCCCAGCCGGACGGTCACCGCGCCGCCCGCGTCGCGTCCCTCCGCGCCCGGGGGCATGCCCCGCTGAACCTCCTGCAGGAGCCCTTGCAGCCCAGCGGTGTACTGCTGGAAATTGCGCAGCGCTGCCAGGATCTCGTCGGCCATCCCGTGTCCCCCTCGTCTTAGCCGCCCCGCAGCCTGCTGCAGGGCGACGGCGCCAGAACCCTCGTCCGGAACGCTGGCTTCTGTCAATCCCCAGCGTCCTCGAACGCTTCCAACTGATGGGCATTCACCTCGAAAAGCCGCCGATCGGCTGAGGTGCGCGCGGTGTACCGCTCGGGACGGACGAAGGGGCCTGGCGCCGGACCACCGGGACGGCGAGCGCTGCGTCCGCGCGCCCCAACTGCCTCCGTGCTCCGGCACGTTCAGACCCGGGGCCCGGGGCCCGGGGCCCGGCGAGCGGGAACGCGGGAACGCGGGAACGCGGGAACGCGGGAACGCGGGAACGCGGCGGGGAACCTACTGGTCGGCCTTGATGCTGTAGTTGATCTTGTCTCCGTCGACGGAGGTGACCTTGACGGTCACGCCGAGGCTGGTGCCGTCGCTCGCGGTGAGCTTGCAGCGCGTCGTCGTCCCGACCTTGCCGGCGAGGTCCTCCGGGCAGGCGACGTCCGGCTTCGGCTGGCCCGTCTGCGCGGCGAGCTTCTCGGCCACCGTGTCCCCCAACTCGTCCTTGGGCAGCTTCGCCTCCGACGAACAGCCCGTCAGGAGCGCGCCGGCGGCCGCGGCGGCCAGACCCCAAGTGACAGCGGAAGAAAGGGACTTGAGCATGGGGTAATGGCTCCGTTTCAGGGGTGTGGGGCCGCGAGGGCCGGAAAGGCGACGTTCGTCGGGCTGTGTCTAACAGCGCCGGATCGCGGTCCTGCGGGTCTTCACCACCTCCCGTCGCCGCCCGTCGACGATCTTCACTGGTGAACCCGACCGTTCCGGAGAGCCCCGGCCCAGGGACACCGGGAGCGACGGCCACCGCCTCGGCACCGAGCTCGCATCAACCCGTTCAAAGCCGTTCGGGGTAAGGGGTTTGCTGCGGGCTTCGGGTTGGTCATCTCATGAGGGGCTGATCAACCACGAGACCGGCACCGTCCTTGAGCACGAGCTGCTGCTCGACACCGGCGAGAGTCTGCTCGCCGCCGCGAGCGTCGAGAGTCGGGCCGAGCCCGCGTTCACCTCGCCCCCGGCCGCAACGAGACCACGTTCCGATCCGGCGATTCGAGCCCCGATCCGCGCGCCGCGACCACGCTGCGGTGGTGTTCCGCGCACTGGTGAGCACCGAGTCTGCTAGAAGCTGCTGACGGAGCCGTAGAGGAGAAAGAGGAAGAGGAAGATGCGCACGAGGATCTCATAACCCAGCGTTGGCCTTTTGGTGGAAAGCCAGTAGCGCTCCCGCTGCTCCCAACGTAGTCGTAGCCGGAAGAACAGTATGTCGAGCGGCGCCCCTACGAGTGCTACAGCGAGGGCAGTCCAGAACACCCAAGTGATTGGTCCCATGTGTTCTGGCAACTGCGCCACGGCAACGGTTCCACCCACACTCCAACTGGCGGCGGATCCGATCCAGGCCGCGCGCAGCAGCAGCTTGCGTAGGTGCTCCTGCTCTGCCTGCGCCCGGATTTTCGGGTCTTGGGGCGGACTCGGCTTGGAGGTGGACGACGATCGTCCGTACTGGTGGATGTGTTGCTCACCATGGATCACCGTCGGGCCTTGAAACTCGCTGTCGTTGACGCTGTGGTCCTGGTCGCTCGTCACGCCCGGCCTTCGTAGGTGATGGTCTGCGAACCGTTGGCGACCACGGGCCCGTTGAACGTGTTGTTCGACATGACGACGGAGACGTCTCCGCCCTCGACGTCGGTGCCCTGCTCGTTCGCCAGGGCGAGCAAGTCGTCGATGATCGACGGGTCTTGTTCGGCGAGCTGTCGCACGAGCTCCTGCAACTGAATCCGGGCAGCCTCCCGCCGCTCCTCAGAACCTTCGTCACCTGCCGCGGTGAGCTCCGCGTTCAGCTCGTCCAGCGTCTCCAACTGCGGCATCTCGCCCGCGTCTCCGTACCTGCGGAACAGTGCCGCCAGTCGCGGACGCACCATCGCCGCGTATGCGTCAGTCACAAGCAGTCCGCTTAATGCGGTCATGCCCTGCCGCAGCAGCTCCATGAGTTCCATACCAACGCAACCCCCTTCGTCCAAGGACCCTTGATGGCAAGCGTACGAATACCGGCCCCTTCCGTCATAGCCTCCACAAGCGCAGCAACGCCCTTCCGGGCGATCACATCGTGACGTCGCAATACCGCATTCCCGTCCGCGATCTGCGGTCGGACCGGCTCCTCGATGTCCTGCCGCTGACCGAGGTCAGCGTCGAGGACTGCATCGGCAAGGCCGGCACCTTCGACACCTACCTCGAACACCGCACACTGCGTACCACCCGCACAGCGAAGGGAGTTGATCAGCTCGGCATTGCCCGAGACCTCGTCGACTACGCCCAAGCCCAACCCGGCGGCGACATCGGCATCACCTACGACACCGGCACACTGCGGCCTCGCTCATGCTCGCCGCCGACGTTGACGACCGACGTTGACGAAAAGATCGTGTCCGAGACGCTCGGACACAGCAGCACATGGTTCACCCGAGACACCTACGAGTCGGTCATGCCGAAGGTGGCCGCCGCGGCTGCCGAGGCAACCGCCGCTCTGGTCCCCCGGGGCCCCTCACGCGCGCCTCAACCAGTCCCGCATGAGGAGGGTCGGCCACACAGATAGGCAAGTTGGTGTCGGTGGGCGCCGAGGCCCTGCCCGGTGGCCACACGACGGCCACACACGGGGGGGCAAAGATCATCGCGTTCCCCGGACCGAAAGGGCGCGGCAAAGGAAAAGACCAGGTCAGGACCTAGCTGACCTGGTCTCATCCGGTAGGCCGTGTGGGACTCGAACCCACAACCAATGGATTAAAAGTCCACTGCTCTGCCAATTGAGCTAACGGCCCGCCCCCGCAGCATAGCCCGGCGCACCGCCGGGCTTCGAAGGCATTGGCCTTCGTGCTGGGGAGGTGTCAGCCGTTGCGCTTCCAACGCGGCTTGTCCGTGCGGCGGTCGAAGGAACGGCCGCCGCCGCGGTGGTCGTCGCGCCGGGCGTAGGGGCGCCTGTCGTCGCGGCTGTGCGAGCCCGGACGGCGGTCGTCGCGGCGGAACCCGCCACGGTCACCCTCACGCCGGTCACGGTTGTACGACGGCCGGTCGTCACGGCGGAACCCGCCGCGGTCGCCCTCACGCCGGTCCCGGTCGCGCCCGCGGTTGAACGACGGGCGGTCGTCACGGCGGTCGCCGTCGCGCCGGTCGCGGTCGCGGTTGAAGGACGGGCGGTCACCGCCGCGGGGGTCGTCGCGCTTCGTGTCACGGCGCTGGTCCCGCTGCTCGCGCAGCTCCCGCTCCTCGCGGCGCTGCTCCCTGCGCAGCTCCTTCGCGATCTCGGCCTCGACCTCGGCGGTCAGCGCCGCGGCGGCCTCGGCGACCGCCTCGTCGGGGTCGTCGCCCCGCTCGCGCGCTGCCCGCGCCGTCAACCGCTCGGCCTCCTCGCGGAGTTCGGCCGCACGCTTCTGCGCACGCTCCAGCTGCCGGGTGAGCTTCGCCGCCTCGCGCTCGGCCTGCTTGGCCGCGTTCGCGGTGGCGTCCGCCTGCACCTCGGTCAGCGAGCGGGCGCCCGTGATGCGGGTCACTTCCTCGTCGAAGACGTCGCCCCGTCCGATGATGTGCCGCGAGGCGTCGACGCCCGCGTCCTCCATCAGGCGGAAGATCTGGCGGCGCTGGTGCGGCAGGGCCAGCGAGACGACCGTCCCCGACAGGCCCGCGCGGGCCGTGCGCCCGGAACGGTGCAGGTAGTCCTTGTGGTCGCCGGCCGGGTCGACGTTCAGCACCAGGTCGATGTTGTCGACGTGGATGCCGCGTGCCGCGACGTCCGTGGCGACGAGCACGTTGACCTTGCCGTCCTTGAAGTCGGCCATGGTGCGCGTGCGCGCACCCTGCGTCATCCCGCCGTGCAGCGCCTCGGCGCCCACGCCGCCCTCCCGCAGCTGCTCCGCGACTCGGTCGGCGCCGAGCTGCGTGCGGACGAAGATGATCGTGCGGCCCTTGCGCGCGGCGATCGCGGACGTCACGGGCGCCTTGTCGCGCGGCTTCACGACGAGCACGTGGTGGCTCATGGTCGTCACCGCGCCCTGGGCCGCGTCGACCTCGTGGAGCACCGGGCTGTCGAGGTAGCGGCGGACGAGCGTGTCGATCTCCTTCTCCATCGTGGCGGAGAAGAGCATCCGCTGCCCGCCCTCGGGCAGCTGGTCCATCAGCTCGGTGACCTCCGGCATGAAGCCCAGGTCGGACATCTGGTCGGCCTCGTCGAGGATCGCGACCTCGACGTCCGCCAGCGAGCACGAGCCGCGCCCGATCAGGTCGCGCAGCCGGCCCGGCGTCGCGACGAGGATGTCGACGCCGCGCTCCAGCGCGGTGATCTGGTTCTGCATGGACGTGCCGCCGCAGACGACCTTCAGCTTCAGGCCGAGCACGTCGCCGTACGGCTGGAGCGCGTCGGAGACCTGCATGGCCAGCTCACGCGTCGGCGTGAGGATGACGCCGCGGGGGCGCTTGCGCTCCGTGCGGGCGCCGGCGAGCTGCGTGAGCAGCGGCAGGCCGAACGAGAGGGTCTTGCCGGAGCCGGTACGGCCGCGGCCGAGGATGTCCTTGCCCCGCAGCGCGTCCGGGATGGTCGCGGCCTGGATGGGGAAGGGGGTGGTGACACCGTTCTGCGCGAGCTTGCGCACGACCGCCTCGGGGAGTCCGAGATCGGCGAAGGTGACGGTCTCCTCGTCCTCGGGCAGGAGAGCGTCGATAGAAGCAACAGACATGCGAAATGCGAACCTTCCGGAGTTCAGCAGCACGCGCCCAGACTCCGTGAATTCGCAAACGACCGCCTCTATGCGGTCAGCCACGGCTAAGAGAAACGCGCCACGCGGCGCGCTCTTCAAGGGCGCCGGGCAAATGGGATCAAACGATCAACCAGCATACGCACCCTGCGGGTCGCTGCGCAAATGACGACCGGGAGGGGCCGGACCCCTCCCGCGGCCCCTTAGCCGCTGGTCGGCGGCGTCGGCGACGTCGGCTGGGGCCCGGGCGGCGTCGGAGTGGGCTTCGGCACACTCGTCGCCGGCGGGGCGGGCGGACGGGGACGCGAAGTGCGGGGCGGGGCAGGGGGTTTGGGACGCGACGGGGGCCGCCCCTCGTCCGGGGCGGAGCCGCCTCCACCGCCGGTCCCCCCGGAGCCCCGCCGTCCCGACTCCTTCGACGGGCCCTCGCGGTGCCCGTCCTTCCCGCCCGCACCGCCGCCGTCCCGCCCGGCGCCGTGCCCGCCGGACATGCGGTCTCCCTTCCCGTCCCGGCCGCCTCCGCTCCCCGGACGGCCGCCGCCTTCGCGCTCACCGGCACCAGCGGCGGCCGCGCCGTCCGCGCCCGCCGCCCCGGACCCGGCCGGACGCGCCCGGCCCCCGGGCGAAGTGCCGTCCGCCTCCGCGCCGTTGACGGTCATGCAGCCCGAGGCGCACGAGAGCACGGCCGCCGTCAGCACCCCGGCGAGCGCTCCGCGCGCTGCGGCGCGGCCGTCACGGAGCAGCGGGGCCGCCGGGAACCGCGGGACCACCGCGTCACCGGGACTCCCGGGCGGCGAAGACGGAGACGATGACGCACGACGGCGCACGGCGGTACCTCCAGGGCACGGGACGGGACGCCGTGCCCAACTCCCTCTTCGGGCAAAGGGTCACGCCGCCAGTCCGCGTCCGAGCGCCAGCCCCAGGAAGACGGCGGCCAGACCGGCGGCGAGCGAACCGGCCACGTTCGCGGCCGCCTGCAGTCCACGGCCCTTCTCGGCCAGCCGCAGCGTCTCGTACGAGAACGTCGAGTACGTCGTGAGCGCTCCGCAGAGCCCGGTGCCCAGCAGCGCCGTCACCTGCGGACCGGCGGCGCCGGAGACCGCCGCACCCGTCAGCAGGCCCATCAGGAGGCTGCCCGCGACGTTGACGGTGAAGGTCCCCCACGGAAAGAGCGAGTCGTGCCGGGCCTGGACGGCCCGGTCCGTCAGGTAGCGCAGCGGCGCGCCCACGGCGCCGCCCGCGGCCACGAGCAGCCAGTTCACCGCACACCCCCGCCGACGTCCGGACGGTGGCCGCCCGGGCCGCTGCCGCGCCCCGGCGTCAGCGCCGCACGCGTGGCCGACGCTCCGGCCCACACGGCGGCCAAGGCGCCCAGCACGGTGCCGCCGAGGTACGCCGCCGCCACACCGGGGCGCCCGCCCTCCAGCAGGAGCGCCACGTCGGCCGCGTACGTCGAGAACGTGGTGAAGCCGCCGAGGACGCCCACCCCCAGGAAGGGCCGCACGAGGGCGTGGGCACGCCCCTCCCGGCCCCCTTCGCCGACCAGCGCCATCAGCACTCCGATCAGCGCGCAGCCGAGCAGGTTGACGGAGAAGATCGCCCAGGGGAAGCCGGTCCCGTTCCCTCCCGCGGGCAGCCACACCTGCATGGCGTGCCGCGCGAGCGCGCCCAGGGCACCGCCGGCGCCGATGACGGCGACGACGGTCAGCCCGTGGCGGCCCCGCGTCTCGGCCCGCTGGGCGGGCACATGCAGATCGACGTCCGGGTCGACCGCCTCACCCCGCGGATCCGGGACGCCGTCCGGGCCGCCGGGGCCGTCCGGAGCGCCGCCGCTCATCCGTATCCCAGTTCGTGCAGCCGCTCGTCGTCGATGCCGAAGTGGTGCGCGATCTCGTGCACGACCGTCACCTCGACCTCGGTGACGACGCCGTCCCGGCCCCCGTCCTCCGCCTCGACCATCCGCAGCGTCGGACCGCGGTAGACCGTGATCCGGTCCGGCAGCACACCCGCGTACCACTCGCCCCGCTCCGTCAGCGGCGTCCCCTCGTACAGGCCCAGCAGCTCCGGGTCCTCGGGCGGCGGTTCGTCCTCGACGAAGACCGCGACGTTGTCCATCAGCCTCGTCAGCTCCGGCGGAATGCGGTCGAGCGCCTCGGCCACCAGCTCCTCGAAGTCCTCGCGCGTCATCTCCAGCACCCGGCCATTGTCGGCCACCCGTTCCCCGGCGTGCACGCCTCCCCCTGTGCCCGTCCGGCCCGTTCCCGCATAGGCGGCGGGCCGGACGGGCATAGGGGGCCTCATGGGCCGTGACGTCAGCAAGCCCCGCAAACCGCACCGACTGCCGCAATGGGTGCGCCGGGCCCTCCCGGGCAGCCGGACGCGCTCGACGACCACCGCCCTCACCCTCACCAGCACGCCGCGCCCGTACGCACGCGCCCTCGGACTCGCCGCGGTCGCCTTCTTCGGCGCCTGGCTGGGCCTGCTGATCGTCGGCAGCGTCGACGCGCCCGTCGGGCCCATGGACACCAAGATGACGCTGCGCCCGTCCCTCACCGGCGGCACGAAGGTCAACGTCTCCCCGCTCGGCGCCCTCGAACTGCGCAGCCACTACGCGCCGCTCCGCCTCGACGTCGACGTCGACCAGCTCGACCAGGAGCGCGCCACCGCCCTCGTCGACCATCCCGAACGCCTGGAGGGCCTCGAAAGCGAGATCACCTCGGACGTGCGCTCCGGAACCGCCGACCTCGCCCTGCGCGCCACCGCCGCCGCGGTCGTCGGCGCCTGCGCCCTGGGACTCGCCGTCTACCGGCGCCCCCGCCGCGCCCTGGCCGCCGGGGGTCTCGCTCTCGCGCTGTTCGCGGTCTCCGGAGCGACCGCCTTCGCGACGTGGAACCCGAAATCCGTACTCGAACCCAAGTTCTCAGGACTTCTCGCCAGCGCCCCCTCCGTCGTCGGCAACGCCCGCAGCATCGTCAGCGACTTCGACATCTACCAGCGGGAGCTGGCCCGTCTCGTCTCCAACGTCACGAAGCTCTACGAGGCGACGTCCACCCTCCCCGCCTACCAGCCCGACCCCTCCACCACCCGCGTCCTGCACGTCTCCGACATCCACCTCAACCCCGCCGCCTGGGAGATCATCAAGTCGCTGGTCGAGCAGTACGACATCGACGCGATCATCGACACCGGCGACACCATGGACCACGGCACGTCCGCCGAGAACGGCTTCCTGGAGCCCGTACGCGATCTCGGCGCCCCCTACGTGTGGGTCCGCGGCAACCACGACTCCGACACCACCCAGAAGGCGCTGGAGGACATGGCCGAGGAGAAGGGCAGCAACGTCCACGTGCTCGAGGACGGCGTGCCGTACAACATCGCCGGGCTGCGCCTCGCCGGCTGGGGCGACCCGCAGTTCACACCCGACCGCTCCGTACGGCCGGAGGGCGACCCGAAGGAGCGCGAGGAGGGCCGGAAACTGGCGGCGGCGCTGCGCGCCCAGAAGGCGGCGGGCACCCCCGTCGACATCGCGATCTCCCACAACCCCGTGCTCGTCAAGCAGGCCGACGGCCTCGCCCCCCTCGCCCTCGCCGGCCACACCCACCAGCGCAGCAACGAGATCCTCCGACACGACACCCGGCTGATGATCGAAGGCTCGACGGGCGGCGGCGGCCTGCGCGCCGTCGAGAAGGAGGAACCGCAGAACGTCTCGGCGTCCGTCCTCTACCTGGACCGCGACGACGGCGAGCTGCAGGCATGGGACGAGATCACCCTCGGCGGACTCGGCCTGTCCACCGCGGAGGTCACCAGGCACCTCGCGGAGGACGGCGAGCCCGGCGCACCGGCCTCTCCCAGCCCCTCCGACTCCACCAGTCCCTCCGGCCCGGCCAGTCCCTCCGGCTCGCCGGGGGCGTCCCGCTCGGGCAGCCCGGAGGAGGACTGACGGCCCGGGGCGGAGCGGCCCGGAGAGCCCGGCGGACGACCCGTCGCGCTCGGTCACTCACCGGGCGCCGCACCGGCCGCCCTCCGCAGGCGGACCGCGGCCCGGCCAACTCCCCGTAACCGTTTTGGCGAACGCTCCCGCTATCCCATATGCTTCTCACGTCCCCGACGCGCTGACGTACAGGAAGCGCCCAGGTGGGCCATCAGCCCTCATCGTCTAGTGGCCCAGGACGCCGCCCTTTCAAGGCGGTAGCACGGGTTCGAATCCCGTTGGGGGCACGCACCACCCTGTGCGAGACTTGTGCTCGCACGATGCTTGGTCCTGTGGAGCAGTTTGGAGTGCTCGCCACCCTGTCAAGGTGGAGGCCGCGGGTTCAAATCCCGTCAGGACCGCTGCGGCTGGGTAGCTCAGTTGGTACGAGCGTCCGCCTGAAAAGCGGAAGGTCGCCGGTTCGACCCCGGCCCCAGCCACCGCAGATGAACAGCGAAAAGCCCCCGTCGAGTTCGCTCGGCGGGGGCTTTCGCGTGCGCCGGATGACGCCGATTCCGACGCCTACCAGCGTCCCGCTCTTACTTTGGTCCTGGGCCGCACCTCCCATCCAGGAGGTGCGGCCCAGATCATGGCTTCCGGGGGCACGTTGTAGAGCTGTCTGCCTTTCGCCGCAGTCTCGGGGGTCTCAGTCCATACCCCGAGCCGTTGCGCGGAGAAGACTCAAGGAGCCAGCAGAAGGATGTCCGCGCGCTGCTTGGCTGCGGTGTAGCGCTTGGCGACGTCCTGCCAGTTGACGACGCGCCACATGGCTTCGATGAAGTCGACCTTCTGGTTCTTGTACTGGAGGTAGAAGGCGTGCTCCCAGGCGTCGAAGACGAGGATCGGGGTGGAGCCCTGGCCGATGTTGCCCTGGTGGTCGTAGACCTGCTCGACGACGAGCCGACCGCTGAGGGGCTCGAAGGCGAGGACGCCCCAGCCCGAACCCTGGGTGGTGGCTGCGGCCTTGGTGAGCTGGGCCTTGAACCCCGCGAAGGAGCCGAAGGATTCGGTGATCGCATCTGCGAGTTCGCCGACGCCGTCCTTGTCCAGGGGCTCTCCGCCGCCGTCGCCGGTCATGTTGTGCCAGTAGATGGAGTGCAGGATGTGGCCGGAGAGGTGGAACGCCAGGTTCTTCTCCAGGCCGTTGATCGATCCCCACGCCTCCTTGTCGCGCGCCTCAGCCAGCTGCTCCAACGTGTCGTTGGCGCCCTTCACGTAGCCGGCATGGTGCTTGTCGTGGTGCAGTTCGATGATCTCGGGGCTGATGACGGGCTCGAGTTCGGCGTAGTCGTAGGGGAGTTCGGGGAGCGTGTAGGTCGCCATGGCTGGTCCTCCGCATCGTCTGTGGCTTCGGCTCCTTAGCTCGGGCCACTTGTTGCACACGGTACGCAGGTGAAGGGTAGTGGCAGGAAGGTTGTTCCCCCTGGAGGCGAGGGCGTCCGCGGCGTTCTCCCCTCTTGGCGCAGTGGTACGACGGCGAACGGCCGGGACGGTTCCAGCGATCGGCCCGGTTCACCTCGTCGCTGTTAGCGCGTCGACCAACTTGCAGAGCAATTCACCGAGTTGACCTGCGGGGATGCCGCCGCCCTGGGCGACCTCGTCGTTGCCGCCGCCTCGGCCCTGGAGAGCTTCCTTGACCAGGGCGTTCGCGGAGAGCCCGGCTGTACGGGCAGCAGGGGTGAGGGCGACGGCCATCAGGCCCTTGTCGCCGTCGCGTGCCCCGATGGCGGCGATGCCGGGCCGGTCCTGGGCGAGCTTGTCGCGCACGGCCTGTGCCATCTGCCGCGCTGCGGAACCGTCTCCGTCGATCACCGATGTGGCCAGACGTGTGCCAGCGACCTCCCTGCTGTCGGCAGCCAGTTCGGCTGCTCGGGCATCGTTTGCGCGCTCGCGCAGACGCTGGTTCTCCTGGTCGGCGGCCTTGAGGCGGTCGAGGAGTGTGGCGATGCGGTCGGGGAGCTCGGCACGAGGGGCGCCCAGTTGTTCGGCGATGCGGGTGACGAGGTCGCGCTCTCGTGCCAGGTGGCCGAACCCCTCGCTGCCGACGGCTGCTTCGAGGCGGCGCATGCCGGCGCCGACGGAGGACTCGCCGGTCAGGGCGACGACTCCCACCTGGGAGGCGTGGGCGACGTGGGTGCCGCCGCACAGCTCACGGGACCAGGCTCCCCCGATCTCGACGACCCGCACCTGCTCGCCGTAGGTCTCGTCGAAGAGCGCGAGTGCCCCGAGCTCCTTCGCCTCGGACAACGTCATCCACCGCACGTCCACGGGCAGATCGCGGCGCAGTGCGCGGTTGGCGGCGTCCTCGATCTCGCTTCGGGCGGATGCGGACAGCGCGCCGCGCCAGGGGAAGTCGAGGCGGAGGTGGCCGGGGCGGTTGTAGGAGCCGGACTGCAGGGCGCCGGGGCCGAGGATCTCGCGCAGGGCGGCATGGAGGACATGTGTGCCCGAGTGCGCCTGCCGCGCGCCGAGGCGCCATTCGGGATCGACCTCTGCGTGAACCAGGTCGGTGACGGCCAGTTCTCCTGCGGTGATGCGGACTTGGTGGACGACGAGTCCGGGGAGGGGGCGTTGCACGTCGAGGACGTCGGCCTCCACGGATGCTCCGGCGAGGTGTCCCGCGTCGCTCTCCTGCCCGCCGGATTCGGCGTAGAAGGGGGTGCGGTCCAGGACTACCGTGACGATCTCTCCCGTGCGGGCGACGGGCTGCGATCCCTGGGGGCCGAGCAGAGCGAGGACACGGGAGTCGGTCGCGAGCGTGTCCCAGGCACGCCAGTCCGTGGCGCCGTGTTCGTCGAGCACGGCGCGCAGGGCGGAAGTGTCCGCCGTGCCACCGGACTTGCGGGACCGGGCATCGGCACGCGCGCGCTCGCGTTGCTGCTCCATCAGGGCGGTGAAGCCCTCACGGTCGACGGTTACGCCCTGTTCGGCGGCCATCTCCAGGGTCAGGTCGATGGGAAAGCCGTAGGTGTCGTGCAGCAGGAATGCCTGTGAGCCGGGCAGCCTGTTCTCCCCCTTCTCCCGCACCTCGGCGACGGCGGTGTCGAGGATCGTGGTGCCCTGCCGGAGAGTTGAGCGGAACGCGTCTTCCTCGGCGTAGGCCTGGTCGGCGATCCGGTCGAAGGAGTCCGCGACATCGGGGTAGCTGGGCGCCATGCAGTCGCGGGCCACGGGCAGCAGTTCGGGCAGGGCCGGGTCGTCGTGGTGCCCGAGCAGACGCATGGACCGCACGGCGCGGCGCAGGATGCGGCGCAGGACGTACCCGCGGCCCTCGTTGCCCGGGGTGGTGCCGTCGGCGAGGAGCATCAGCGCTGTGCGCACGTGGTCGGCGACGACGCGCAGCCGAACGTCGGCTTCCTCGTCGGCCCCGTAAGCCACACCGGCGAGTTGGGCTGCACGGTCGAGGACGGGCCGGGTCTCGTCGATCTCGTAGAGGTTGTCGACGCCTTGCAGGAGCGTGGCCATGCGTTCCAGGCCCATACCGGTGTCGATGTTGCGGCTCGGCAGTTCGCCGAGGATCGGGTAGCCGGACTTGCCGTGGCCCTCGCCCCGTTCGTACTGCATGAAGACGAGGTTCCAGAACTCCATGTACCGGTCCTCGTCGACGTCCGGACCCCCTGCGGCTCCGAGTTCGGGGCCGCGGTCGTAGTACAGCTCCGAGCAGGGACCGCAGGGCCCGGGAACGCCCATGGACCAGTAGTTGTCCTCATCCCCGCGGGAGACGATCCGCTCGTGCGGCAAGCCGGCGACGCGCTGCCAGAGGCGGCGTGCCTCGTCGTCGGTGTGGTGGACGGTCACCCAGATCCGGTCCGGTTCCAGGCCGTATCCGCCGTCGGAGACGGGCGTGGTCGACAGTTCCCAGGCGAAGGCGATGGCCTCTTCCTTGAAGTAGTCGCCGAAGGAGAAGTTGCCGTTCATCTGGAAGAACGAGCCGTGCCGGGTGGTGCGTCCGACTTCCTCGATGTCCAGCGTGCGTACACACTTCTGCACGCTTGCCGCTCGCGGCCACGGAGCGGCCGTCTCACCGGTCAGGTAGGGCTTGAACGGCACCATGCCGGCGTTGACGAACAGCAGCGTCGGGTCCGGCGTGGGCAGCGGAGCGCTGGGAACCACGGTGTGCCCGTGTTCGGCGAAGTAGTCGAGGAAGCGGGTGCGGATCTCGGCGGTGCGCAAGGTGACTCCGGGGCGGTCAATAGCGGTCGGCAGCGGTCAGAAGGGGAGTTCGGCGGGATGCCCGGGGCCGAGGAAGGCGGCGACTCCCCGCCCGGCCGGAGCAGGGTGGGTCGCCTGACGCCAACCGAGCCGCCGGTAGAAGCGCAGCGCGGAGTCGGCTCGGACGGACGTGAGGAGCCAGCAACGGCCGTCCGCTGCGGCGGTCGTCACGGCCTCCAGCAGCGCGGTTCCCACGCCGCGACCTCGTGCTGCGGTGCCCACCGCGAGCTCGTCGACCTCCATACCGCCGCAGAGCCACTCCTCGGTACGCAAGGGACCGAGAGCCGCGGCCACTTGGGGATAGCAGCGTCCGGATGGGAAGGGCGTGGGCGTCGTCCAGCCGACGGCGAAGCCCAGCAGACGTGCGCCGTTCAGGGCCAACGCTGCGGCGAATCCGGGCCTTTCGACGTCGCTGGCGAGGCGCTTCAGATATGCCGCGGCCCGTTCGGCGCTCTCGTCCCAGGGCGGCGAGCCGAACGCGTCCAGGTAGATCCCCCGTATCCCGTCCGCGTACGACAGCAACGTGTCCGCGTCGACGCGGCGCACCTCTGTGGTCATACGGCGGCCCGCGCTCCAGTCGTCGGACGGAGTGCGGCGAACTCCAAAGGCGCCGATGGGTCGATGGATACATCGAGCGGCGCCGGGGGAGAGTCGGCACGGACCAGCAGGTCACCGACGGCGGCGATCATCGCGCCGTTGTCGGTGCACAGACGCATGGGCGGTACGCGCAGCGTGATTCCCGCCGTACGACAGCGCTCCTCCGCCAGGGCCCGCACCCGGGAGTTGGCGGCGACCCCGCCGACCACCACGAGCGTGTCCACACCGTGGTCCTCGCACGCGATGAGGGCCTTGCGGGTCAGCACGTCGGCGACAGCCTCCTGAAGCGCTGCCGCTCCGTCCGCGACGGGCAGCGCCTTCCCGTTGCTGCGTAGGCGCTCGGTCCAGCGGGCGGCGGCGGTCTTCAGCCCGGAGAAGGAGAACGCGTACGGATCGTCCCGGGGGCCCGTCAACGGCCGCGGGAACGACACCGCCGTGGGATCGCCGTCCCGCGCCGCTCTGTCGATGGCCGGGCCGCCCGGGTAAGGGAGGCCGAAGACGCGGGCGACCTTGTCGAAGCACTCACCCGCTGCATCGTCCAGGGTGTCGCCCAGATGCACGATCGGCTCACGCACCAGGTCGCGGACGAGCAGCAGCGAGGTGTGGCCACCTGAGACGATCAGCACCATGCACGGGTCGGGCAATGCCCCGTGTTCCAGCGTGTCGGCGGCCACATGGCCCGCCAGATGATGCACGCCGTGGAGCGGCACTCCCAGTCCGTACGCGAGGCCCTTCGCCGCCGCGACGCCGACCTGAAGGGCCCCTGAGAGCCCTGGTCCCGTCGTCACCGCGACGGCCCCGATATCCGTGAATGCCAGGCCCGCTTCATCGAGCGCCTGACGGATCACGTGCTGGATGGCCTGGACATGGGCGCGTGCGGCGATCTCCGGCACCACTCCGCCGAAGCGTGCGTGCTCGTCCATGCTCGATGCGAGCGCATGCCCCAGCAGACGCCCGTCCTGCACCAGTCCCGCACCCGTCTCGTCGCAGGACGACTCGATACCGAGCACCACTCCTGAGGCCACGGCCGCACCCTTCTTGCAGCTAGATCGTTATTGCAAAGTATATGCAACAAGCCCCCAGGAGTCGGGGCCCCGTGCCCGGGGGCAGCACGGACACGGTCTGCGGGCAGGCATGGCTGACGCCAGTGTTGACGCCAACGAGCGCGGACATCGACGGCACCGACAGACGTCAGCGCAGCCCTGAACCAGGCACGAGTGTCAATCCCCCCTTCCTCCTCCGCCTGAAAAGCGGAAGGTCGCCGGTTCGACCCCGGCCCCAGCCACCGCAGATGAACAGCGAAAAGCCCCCGTCGAGTTCGCTCGGGGGGGGGCTTTCGCGTGCGCCGGATGACGCCGATTCCGACGGCAACGGCGGCGGTCCGCGTTGTACGTTGGCCGCATGACCGACTACCGAAAGGGCTATGCCGCGTAGGCGCCCCTCAGCCGTGCGCGGCGCCTTGCCTCAACGCATCCGCGGTCGCCGTCGCCATCCGTCCATCGACCACCTGTCAGGATCGTGCGCAGCCGACCTGCGCCGGCTCGAACGGGCCCGCTTCCGGCCCGACTCGACGGCCAGGGCGTTCCGGCACTGGCGAACTCTGGCGCACGGCCCACTCCGACGAGTCACAGACCCGTTCTTGGCAACTCGCTGCGAGATCCCCGAATGCGGCTGTGACCCCGGCCTTGCCCGCGATCACCTCGAAGCAGTGCTTCACGCCCTGCCGAAGAAGAGCGCACGCGAACTGCGCGCACTTGTGCGGTCTCTTGACGACAGGATCCTCACGAGGGCCAAGGTCATTCGGTACGACAACCCGGACGCGCCATGGTGGCGAGGGCAGGTCTGAAGGGCCGGCAGCCTTGCTGGATCAACTCGATGGGCAGCACCGGGGGTTGAGTCAGCCCACCAGGTCGTCGCTGCGCCGGCGGTGACCGGTCAGTCCCTGCGAGTGGTGCCTGAGGGGCGCGTGCGGGTCGCCGCCGGCGGGGGTGTGATCGGTGTGCACGGTCGCGGCGGTCAGCCGGGGTACGGCATGGATCAAGGCGTGTTCGGCCTCGACGGCCAGCCGATGCGCGGTCACGACGGTCAGGTACGGGTCGACGACGATGTCGGCCTCCGCACGCAGGGCGTGGCCGATCCAGCGCATTCGCACCTGGCCCACACCCCGCACGCCGTCGACGTCACGCAGGGCGTCCTCGGCTCGCTCGACCAGGTGGGGGTCGACGGAGTCCATCAGACGCCGGTACACCTCTCGTGCCGCGTCCTTGAGGACGGACAGGATGGCGGCGGTGATGAGCAGACCGATGACCGGGTCCGCGTACCGCCAGCCGAGGGCGGCGCCGCCGGCGCCGAAGAGGACGGCGAGGGACGTGAAACCGTCGGTGCGGGCATGCAGTCCATCGGCGACGAGAGCGGCTGAACCGATCCGCCGCCCGGTGCGGATGCGGTAGCGGGCGACCCACTCGTTGCCCAGGAATCCCGTCAGGGCCGCGGCGGCGACTGCCCACAGGTGGGTGATGTCGCGGGGGTTCAACAGCCGGTCCAGCGCCGCCCATGCGGCGAGGGCCGCGGAGGCGGCGATGGTGGCGACGATGAGGATGCCGGCGAGGTCCTCGGCGCGCCCGTAGCCGTAGGTGTAGCGGCGGTTGGCCGCTCGCCGCCCGAGCATGAAAGCGATGGCCAGTGGCACGGCGGTCAGCGCGTCCGCAGCGTTGTGGATGGTGTCCCCGAGCAGGGCGACCGAGCCCGACAGGGCGACGATGACCGCTTGGATCAGGGTGGTGAGGCCGAGGACGGCGACGGATATCCACAGCGTGCGCATCCCCTCCCGGGAGGTCTCCATCGCCGCGTCCACCTTGTCGGTGGACTCGTGACCGTGCGGCGTCAAGACGTGCGCAAGCCGGTGCCGAAGTCTTGCTGTGCGGGACCCGCCACCGTGTCCGTGGTCAGTGATGTGGTCGTGCTGTTTCCCCTCCATGACAGGCCACCGTGGCACAAGGAGCCCATTGCAGCCACAGCCGTCATACCTACTCCGACCAGCTGCGATACGTTCGCAACTACCCTCGGGGGGTATCAAGCTGGGGTATCAAGCTCCGACCGGGGGCGGAGCTGCCGGAGACCCGCTCGTGAGACCGCGCGCCGATCGGGCCCGGTCCCGCTCCCGTCAGTGAGGCCGTCCCGTGCCCGCACCGCGTCCGGCTGCGACTGCCGAGCAGCAACTGACCGTGTCCGTGGGCGCCTTGACGCTCCGCCGCGCCGCGAAGGGCGACGCGCGCGGAGAGCGTCGAGAGCGCCGAGGCGCGTCCATCAGCATCTCAAGAGGCCGCTCGCCGTGTTCGCCGCCGGCGCTTCTCAAGGGTGCGCCGTCGCCTGTCTCCGCAGCCCGTGCGCGGCTCGGCCGGAGGGCGAACGCATCAGACCGTTGTTCGCGGGTACCGGCGAGAGTGAACCCGGGTGTGCGGAACCGCCGGACTGCCGACGGTGCGTGCCGGATACCGCGAACTCCGCCGGGCACCGAACGACTTGGGTACACATGACCGATCAGCTTCGCGTGACGACGATGAACGTCCTGGATCTTCGGCAAGCCGACGGACCGCACCGGCGGGACGTGATCCGGGAGGGCATCCGGGCGTTGCAGCCGGACCTCGTCGCCCTTCAGGAGGTGGGCAGCGAGGCCGGGATCGACGACGTGGAGGACCTGCTCGGAGGCGGCTGGCACATCGCCGCGCATCCGCGCTGGGGTGAGGACGGCGTCGGTGCCGCGCTGGCGAGCCGCTGGCCCGTGGGTGAAGTCCGCTCCGACGATCTCCAGGTCACGGAGCGGACCAAGCAGACGCCCTGGTGCGGCGTGGTCGTAGCGGAGATCCACGCGCCCGGACCGCTGGGCACCTTCGTGGTCGCCCACCACAAGCCGAGCTGGCCCTACGGCTGTGAACGTGAACGCGAACTGCAGGCCGTGGAGTGCGCCCGGCTCGTCGAGGGCTTCGCCCGGGACGGCCAACATGTGGTGCTGCTCGGCGACTTCGACGCCGAGCCGGAGTCCGCGAGCATCCGGTTCTGGACGGGCCGGCAGTCCCTGGAGGGCGTCAGCGTGGCCTACCGCGACGCGTGGGACGCGCTCCATCCGGGCGAGCCGGGGCACACGTTCTCGCCCGGGGACAACGTCCTTGCCGCCGAAGGCCAGTCGGAGGTGGAACCGCCTCGCCGGATCGACTACGTGATGGTGCGCTGCGATAGCGACGGGCCGCCCACGCTGCGCGTCACGGACTGCCGAAGAGTCTTCGTGGAACCCGTGGCGGGCACGCAGGCCAGCGACCACTACGGCGTCTTCGCCGAGTTGACCCTGCCCCCGCGCACTCGACGGTCGGGGCCCGCTGCCCACTCGTTCTCCGGGAGATCTGCCGGAGCGGCATGAGCGGCCTTCCGGAACTGCCGCGCTGAAGCATCCGGAAGCGGGCACCCGGAAGCCAGTGCTCGGAAGCCGGAGCTCGGAGGACGGGACTCGGGGGACGGAACTCGGAGGCAGAGGACGGGACTCGGAGGCCGCCAGCCGGAAGTCCCGGGCCCCGGACTGTGGTTCGGCGGCGTCCGCTGCGGGCCCGTCGCCGCTCCCGGGCGTCACGGTCTTCCGGCGCATGCGCCCGCACTGATCCGTGCCCCTCGACGGGGTCGGCCCCGGGCCCCGTACGTGAAGAAGCAAAGCGAATCGACTGAGAGGAGAGACCCGTGGACTGGATGCTGGACGCCGCCTGCCGGGACGAGGACCCCGAGCTGTTCTTTCCGATCGGCACCACCGGGCCGGCCGTTCTGCAGGCCGAGGAGGCCAAGGCGGTCTGCCGTCGCTGCCCTGTCATCGAGCGGTGTCTGGAAGCGGGGGCCGACCAGCACTACGGAGTGTGGGGCGGGCTGTCCGAGACCGAACGGCAGGCCCTCAGGCGCCGCAACCGCAGGGCCGCCCGCCGAGTGAACCAGTGACGCGCACTCCTCCGCCGGCGGCGCCTCGCCGGGCGAGGTCCGCTCCCGGGGGTCGCCGGACGGACGCGCGTCCGCGGACGGCAGCGCGTCGGCGTACGGAAGCGCGTCGGCGTACGGAAGCGCGTCGCCGGGCGGACGGCAGGTGCTTCCGGCGCTCCCGTCCCCGAGGGGGCGGCACGCGGTGAGGCGAAGGACGCCAAGGACGCGGAGGACACGGAGGACGCGGAGGAACAAGCCTTTACCAACGCGTAACTTACCGCCGGGTTACTTGCGGTAAGCCCTCGCTGCTAGCTTGCGCGCATCCCACCGGAGCGCAGCGAGGAGTGAGCGATGAGCCCCGAGAGCACCCGTTCGTGTTCCGCCCGCGGCACCGCGCGTCCGGGGGCCCGCGGGGGCTCCGGCTCCGGCCGTCTCCCCCGTACACGCCGGCGCGCAGGCAGCGTGCGGGTCTGGGGACTCGCTGTCGCCGCGGCGGCCTGTGCGGCTCTGTGTGCCGTGCCCGCCTCCGCCGCCGAAGGGTCCGAGTCCGTGGCCTCCCGGGGAGCGACCATTCCGGAGTTCTACGACCCGCCTTCCGAACTCCCCGATCGGGACGGCGAGTTGGTCCGCCACGAACCGCTGCCGCTCGGGCTCTCCCTGCCCGGTCCGGACGGCCGCCCGATGCCGGGAACGGCGACCCGGCTGATGTACAAGTCCACGGATTCCAACGGGAGTCCGGTCGCGGTGAGCGGCGCGTACATCGAGCCGTCGGCCGAGTGGAAGGGCGAGGGGCCGCGGCCGCTCGTGGCTCTGGCATCGGGCACCATGGGGCAGGGAGACCAGTGCGCGCCCTCGCTGGCGCTGGAGCATCCGCTGACCCTGAACGGCCGGACCGTCTCCGTCGCGTACGAGGACCTGGCGGTCTACCGCCTCCTCTCCAAGGGCGCGGCGGTCGTGGTGACCGACTACGCCGGGCTCGGTACGACCGACCGGCTCCACACGTACGTCAACCGCGTCGACCAGGCGCACGCCCTGCTCGACGCCGCCCGCGCCGCACGCTCGGTGCCCGGGGCGTCGGTCACTCCCGGGTCGCGCGTCGGGCTGTACGGGTACAGCCAGGGCGGCGGAGCGAGCGCCGCGGCGGCGGAACTCCAGCCCACGTACGCTCCCGAGATCGAGCTGGCGGGAACCTACTCGGGCGCGCCGCCGGCGGACTTGACCGAGGTCATGAAGGGGATCGACGGCAGCGCCCTGGCGGGAGCGCTGGGCTGGTCGGTCAACGGCTTCGCCCAGTCCGACGCCGACGTGCGCGACATCGTCGAGGCCAACGTCAACGCCACCGGCCGCGACGCGCTGAAGGACCTCTCCACCATGTGCGTCGGCGACGCGATCTTCCGGTACGGCTTCACCCGGAGCGGCAAGTGGACGGAGAGCGGCAAGTCGCTCGGCGAGATCATCGCCGCCGAGCCGGAGGCGCAGGCCGTCCTCGACGACCAGCGCGTCGGCGACCGCAGGCCCGCGGGTCCGGTGCGGGTGGCGACCGGCGTCCAGGACGACATCGTCCCCCACGAGCAGGCCCGCCGGCTGGCCGTGGACTGGTGCCGCCAGGGCGGGAACGTCACGTACGAGGCGATCGAGCTGCCGAATCTCGGCGACAAGCTCCTCACCAACCACCTCGTCCCCCTCATCACGGACCAGGGCAAGGCCGTCTCGTGGCTGACGGACCGCCTCTCGGGCGACGCGGCGCCCTCCGGCTGCGCGGCTCTGCCCGGCAAGCGGTGACGGGTTCCGGCACACTGCGACCCGGTCCGGCACGGGCGGCGCCCGCGGTAGTCCCCCGTGCCGCATACGACCGGGCGAGTGGGGCGACCGGGCGACCGGCTGATCACCCTCTGGTCAACCGCCCATGCGCACAGGACACTTGGGCGTCCTTCCGGCGCGGCGGCGGTAACCGGCGACGAACTCCGGTACGTCCGCCGCGTCGGGTTCCGTGACCTGAGAGGAACCGGTGAAGCTCAGACGCCCCAGATCCGCGGCGAAGGCGGCCTCGGCCGCCGCGACCGCCGTACTGGCCCTCACGATCGGCGCGGCCGGCTCCGGCACCGCGCACGCACAGGAGGCACCGGCCGGCAAGGCCGCGAACCCCTGCCACTACTCGGCCGCGAAGCCCGCCCTCCAGCTCGGAGACACCGGCCCCGCCGTCAAGCAGGCGCAGTGCTACCTGCTGCACACCTTGATCATCGACGACATCATCGAGGTCAGCGGCACCTTCGACCAGAAGACCGAGATCCGCGTCGGTCAGTTCCAGCGCTGCGCCGGTCTCCCGTCGGACGGAGTCGTGGGGGCGACGACGTGGTCCGCGATGGAGCGGTTCATCAACAGCGGCCGCGTCTGCTGAGACCGCCGGTGAGCAAGTCCCGCGCGGCCCGTCACGTGAGGGAGACCGCGGCTGTACGCGGATGCCGTGAGACACACCCGGGCGGGTACGCGGGTTCGGTCCCGTGAGTGAGGCCTGAGCGATACGCGGGCACCGCAGCCGCGCATCGCTCAGGCCGTGACCGGCCGGCCGGGTGCTGGGACGGCGAGACCCGGCCGGCCGAGCTCGTCAGTCCGGCGGGTAGAGGTACGTGCCGTTCTCGTTGGCGAAACCGGACCCGAACCGGGCGCCCGCAGCGGGCAGTTGCAGGTCGACGGGGTTGAAGGCGAGCGAACCCGCCGCGGTCAGGCCGGACGAGGTGCCGCGCAGCGACCAGACGGCGCCGGTGCCGTTCTCCTCCGGTGCGGCGACGGCGAGTTCGGCCCGCGAGTCGCCGTCGACGTCGAGCAGGTGCACGGCTCCCCCGAACCGGTCGCCGGCCTCCGCGACGCCGGGGATCTTCGAGGTGTCCTGGTGGAAGGCCTGCGCACCGGTGCCGCTCAGCCCGCCGGAGCGGCCCTCGAGGAGCACCACCGCGCCCGCCGCGGGCTTCGTCCCGATGGCTTCGAAGGGCACCCCCACCGCCAGGTCGGCGTAGCCGTCGCCGGTGACGTCCCCCGCGTCGAGCCGGGCGCCGAACTGGTCGCCCTTCTCGCTGACTCCGGGAACGCCGGCCGTGTTCTGCGTGATCGTCTTGACGCGCGTGCTGCTCGGACCGCTCGACGTCCCGTAGTGGACCTTCACCGTCCCGGCGTCGTAGGGAAGGTTCTCGGTGATCCCGCCGGGGACCGTGCGGATCGCGAGGTCGCCCTTGCCGTCCTTGTCGAAGTCGCCGACGACCGCCGTGTCGGCGGAGTCCAGCGGAGCCGGGCTCGTGGAGAGGCCCGAGGCGGTGCCGCGCCAGAACTTGCCGCCCTCGGCGTGGTTCTGCCAGGAGTAGAACGTGGCGAGGTCGTCGATCCCGTCGCCCGTCATGTCGCCGGAAGCCACGGACGAGATCGAGTTGTCGGTGCTGTGCATGTCGACCCGCTGCTCGTCCGCGGGCTCGCCGGAGCGGGTGAACGGGCCGGCCAGCAGCGAGCGGAACTCCCAGTCGTCGCCGTGCCGCATGACGAGGTCCGCGTCGCCGTCGCCGTTGAAGTCGCCCGCCGCGAGGTCGTCGCCGACCTGCCAGCCGCTCGTCCCCTCCGGCGCCTCGATCGTCGTGGCGCCCTGCCCGGTGAGGCCGCCGGCGCGCCCCCACAGGACGGTCACGGTGCCGTAGCTGTTCGTCGCGGTGACCGACTCGCCGGAGCTGCGCACCGCGAGGTCGGTGAGGCCGTCGCCGTCGAGGTCGCGGGCGACGATCTTCTGGCCGAAGCGGTCGTCGCTCTCCGCCGTGCCGGGCACTCCGGCGGTGTTCTGGCTGATGAGCGTGGTCGACGAGGGGTCCGGCCCCTTCGCCGTGCCGTACGTGACGACGATGTATCCCGCCCTGGCCTGCCCGGAGACGGTCGCCTCGGAGGCGGCCGTGGCGACGTCCTGGTGTCCGTCTCCGTCGAAGTCCTCCCGCACGGACTTCGCGGAGGGGGCTTCGGCCGCGGCGGCCACCGTTCCGGCCCCCGCCGCGGACGCTCCGGCGGCGGACGCCGTACCCGCACCGGAGACGGCCGCTCCCGCGAGAGCGACCCCCGCTCCCACCACGGCCGCACAAAGCCGTCGAACGCGCATAACTCCTCCAAGTCCCCCCGATATGGCGGTTCGGAAGTGAGACACGCGGAACCCGCGAACGGTTGCGCGGATCATCCGTCAACTTGCGGATCGTTTCCGTCCGTTGGCGTAGGCCGTTCCCGTCCCTTGCGTACGCCGTACAGGGCGTTGGCGTACGCCGTTCCGTCCGTGGCGCACGCGGGGCGGAGACCGGCCGCGGCAGCGCACGGCAGCAGGACGGCCGTGCTCACCGGGCGAACGGCCGGCCGGGCGTGCCGCAACGGCCGCGGGGGAGCGGGCAGACGGGGCCGGGAGCGACCGCTGCGGCCCGAAGCCGGGGGCGCACAGCAGAAGCCGGCAGATGACGCCGAACCGGTTACCTCCTGGTAACCGATCTGCTTACATGGCGAAGGACTGATCCCCCACCCCCACGGGAGACGACATGCCACCCTCAAGCCGCCGGGTACGGAAGCTCCTTCGCGCTCAGAGCCTCGCAACCATCGGCGCGCTGGCCGCAGTCACCCTCGTCGCGAGCGGTTCCTCCGCGAACGCCTCGCTTCCCGACGCACCGCCCCAGGCGGCGCCCGCTTCGTCCGCCGAGGGCACCAGCGCCCCAACGGCTGCCGGAAAGGCGGAGGAGGCCGGGAAGGCGGAGGCTGCCGGAAAGGCGGAAGCCGCCGACACGCCCGCCCTGAAGGTGCTCAGCTACAACACCTTCCTCTTCCACAAGCTCATCTATCCCGACTGGGGCCAGGACCACAGGGCCGACGCCATCCCGGACGCCGACTTCTTCCAGGGCCACGACGTCGTCGTCCTCCAGGAGGCCTTCGACAACGGCTCGTCCGACACCGTCCAGGAGAAGGCGAAAGCCCAGTACCCGCACCAGACTCCGGTGATCGGGCGGAGCAAGGACGGCTGGGACGCGACCGGCGGCTCCTGGTCCGACATCGCTCCGGAGGACGGCGGGGTGACGATCTTCAGCAAGTGGCCGATCGTCCACAAGGAGCAGTGGGTCTACGACCACGGCTGCGGTGCGGACTACCTCTCCAACAAGGGCTTCGCGTACGCCGTACTCGACGTGAACGGCGCCAAGGTGCACGTCGTCGGCACGCACCTCCAGGCGGGGGACTCGGCGTGCGGTGACGGCGAGCCGCAGGAGATCCGCGCGGACCAGCTCAAGGCGATCGACTCCTTCCTCGACGGCAAGTCCATCCCCGCCGACGAACAGGTCATGGTCGCGGGCGACTTCAACGTGAACTCGCGCGGCGAGGAGTACCCGTCCATGCTGGCGAACGCCGACCTCGCGCCGGCGGACGCCCGTACGGGCCACCCCTACTCGTCGGACCACGTGGAGAACACCATCGCGAAGGGGCGCAACGACAACGGCAGCCGCTCCGACCTGGACTACGTCCTGCACCGCAACGGCCACGCACGCCCCGCGGGCTGGCAGAACGAGGTCATCAAGGAGGTGAGCGCCCCCTGGGAGTCGAAGGAGGGCACCTTCACCAACCTCTCCGACCACTACCCCGTCATCGGGGGCCCGGCCTCCTGACGCATCCGCATCGGCGCCGCTGACGTCGGCCCCCGGCCCGGGCCTCTTCAACCCCCGGGCCGGGGGCCGCTCACTCCCGGCCCGGGGCTGCTCACTCCCGGCCCGGGGCTGCTCACTCCCGGCCCGGGGCCTCGGACGTTCAACCGGGGCCCTCCCGGCGGCCGGTGCCCTCCTGGGAGCCGCCGCTGTCCGCGGCGGCGGGCGGTCCCTCCGCCGCGGACTGCCCGCGCAGCCGCTCGTCGAGGGTGAGGAAGACCGTCATCCCCGCCAGCGCCCAGGCGGACAGCACCAGATAGGGCCAGACGTGCACGTTCCCCGGGAAGTACACGGCGGTGTGCTGGGCGTTGACCGAGGCGCCCGGAGGGAGCCACCGCCCGACCGTGCCCAGCAGAGACGGCAGGAGCGGCCACGACACCGCCCCGCCCGACGACGGGTTGCCCAGCAGCACCAGCAGGAACCAGGTCGGGATCATCGCCCAGCGCCCGAAGAGGGTGTTGAACATCGTGAAGACCATGCCCGCGGTAAACATCGTCAGCGAGAGAATCGCCCAGGAATGGACGAAGGGCAGGTGCACCGCGCGCAGCAGCCAGCCCACCATCGCCGCGATGACGAACCCGCCCAACAGGGAGTACGCGGCGATGACCGCCAGGCGGGGCCACCTGGCGAGGCCCGGGACGTTGGCGTGGAGCTGGATCGCGCCGATGAAGCCGATGATGTCGGCGGCGAGGGTGATGTAGAAGATCGTCAGTCCGCGCGGGTCGCCGCGCCCGAGCGGCTTCAGGTCGCGGACGGTCACTTCGACGCCCGCCGCCTTGCCCGCCTTGGGGGCGGCCGACCGCAGCACTTCGGCCACGGAGGCGCCCGCCGCACCCGAGAGGTCCATGACCACGTCGCCCTCCGCTCCGACCCGCAGGACGGCGAAGACCTTCTGCTCATCGACCGCTTCCTCCGCCTCCGCGTACGTCCCGTACCGGTGCAGCTTCAGCGAGGAGCCGAGCCCCTTCTCCATGGCGGTGACGAAGTCCCGCGCCTGCCGTTCGTCCTGGGCGCGGCCCACGACGGCGGTGGGGATGTCGTGCGGGGTCGGGTCGGCCATGGCGTAGGTGTAGGAGGCCGCGAAGAGCCCGGCCCCGGCGGCGACGATCAGGACCAGCACGGAGGCCGGGAAGAAGGGGGAGCCGGTGAAGGCCTGCCACCGCGAGCGCCAGAACCCGGACCGCGACGGGCCGGACCGCGACGGGCCGTGGGACGTGCCGGATCGCGGCGTGCCGGACCGCGACGTGCCGGACCGCGGCGATCCGGGAGAGGGGCGGTCGGAGTCCGCACTGGAGCCCGGGTCGTTGTGCTCGTGGTGCTCGCTCATGCACGTCACACTAGGCAGCTTCTGCGGCAATAGTTCCTTAAGTCGCTTTCGTTCGCCGCCGCTCGTGCCGTACGGAGGTCCGCGCTTCCCCGTGTGAACCGGCCCGCGTGAACCGACCCACGGGGAATTGGCTGGCAGCCGGATTCGGTGTAGTGCGATCCTGGAGCAGGTATGCCGACATCCACTTCTCCCGCCCCGTCCTTCGACGCACTGCGCGAACGCCTGCCCGAGCTGCTCCTGCGCGACCGGCAGCGCCTGGGCCGGCGCCTCGACGGCGCCCGGAAGATCCGCAAGCCGCAGGCCCGGGAAGCGGTGCTCAGCGAGATCGCCGCCGCGATGGACGACTCCGAGCTGAAGGTGGCGGCGCGGCGCGAGGCCCTGCCCGAGATCAGTTACCCGGAGCAGCTGCCCGTCAGCCAGAAGAAGGACGACATCCTCGAGGCGATACGCGACAACCAGGTCGTGATCGTCGCGGGCGAGACCGGCTCGGGCAAGACGACGCAGATCCCCAAGATCTGCATGGAGCTGGGCCGCGGCGTCCACGGCGTCATCGGCCACACGCAGCCCCGGCGTATCGCGGCGCGCACGGTCGCCGAGCGGGTGGCCGACGAGCTGGGCACGGAGCTCGGCGAGGCCGTCGGCTGGAAGGTCCGCTTCACGGACCAGGTCAAGGACCACACGCTCGTCAAGCTGATGACGGACGGCATCCTCCTCGCGGAGATCCAGCAGGACCGCGAGCTGCGCCAGTACGACACGATCATCATCGACGAGGCGCACGAACGCAGCCTCAACATCGACTTCCTGCTCGGCTACCTGGCTCAACTCCTGCCCAGACGCTCGGAGTTGAAGGTCGTCATCACCTCCGCCACGATCGACCCGGAGCGCTTCTCGCGCCACTTCGGCGACGCTCCGATCGTCGAGGTCAGCGGCCGCACGTACCCGGTGGAGGTCCGCTACCGGCCGCTCCTCGAAGAGGACTCCGAGGGGAAGGACCGCGACCAGGTCACGGCCGTGTGCGACGCCGTCGACGAGCTCCAGGCGGAGGGCCCGGGCGACGTCCTCGTCTTCCTCTCCGGCGAGCGGGAGATCCGGGACACGGCCGACGCGCTGGAGAAGCGGAACAACCGGGGAGGCCGCACCGCCGGCAGGGAGACGGAGATCCTCCCCCTCTACGCACGTCTCTCGCACGCCGAGCAGCACCGCGTCTTCCAGCGGCACTCCAATCGCCGCGTCGTCCTCGCGACGAACGTCGCGGAGACGTCGCTGACCGTCCCCGGCATCAAGTACGTCGTGGACCCGGGCACCGCCCGCATCTCCCGCTACAGCCACCGCACCAAGGTCCAGCGGCTGCCCATCGAGCCCGTCAGCCAGGCCAGCGCGAACCAGCGCAAGGGCCGCTGCGGCCGTACGTCCGACGGCATCTGCATCCGGCTCTACTCGGAGGAGGACTTCCTCTCCCGCCCGGAGTTCACCGACCCCGAGATCCTGCGGACGAACCTGGCGTCCGTGATCCTCCAGATGACGGCCGCGGGGCTGGGCGAGATCGAGAAGTTCCCCTTCATCGACCCGCCGGACCACCGCAGCATCAAAGCGGGCGTGCAACTGCTGGAGGAACTGCACGCGTTCGACACCGAGCAGGGCGGCAGGAAGCGCCTCACCGCCACCGGCCGCAAGCTCGCGCAGCTGCCGGTGGACCCGCGGCTGGCCCGCATGGTCCTGGAGGCGGACCGCAACGGCTGCGTCCACGAAGTCATGGTGATCGTCGCGGCGCTGTCCATCCAGGACCCGCGCGAACGCCCCGCGGACAAGCAGCAGCAGGCCGACCAGCAGCACGCCAGGTTCCTGGGCCCCTCCTCGGGCAAGGAGGGAGAGCCGAGCGACTTCCTCGCGTTCCTCAACCTCTGGCGGTACGTGCGGGAGCGGCAGCGGGAGCTGTCCTCGTCGGCGTTCCGGCGCATGTGCAGGGCGGAGTTCCTCAACTACCTGCGCATACGGGAGTGGCAGGACATCCACGCCCAGCTGCGCCAGGTGGCGAAGACCATGGGCATCCACACGGCGCCGGCCCACAAGGGCGGCGAGGAGGCGGAGGTCCCCGCCGACGCGGTCCACCAGTCACTGCTCGCGGGGCTGCTCTCGCACGTCGGCCTCAAGGACACCGAGAAGAACGAGTATCTCGGCGCCCGCAGCGCGAAGTTCGCCGTCTTCCCGGGTTCGGCGCTGTTCAAGAAGCAGCCGCGCTGGCTGATGTCGGCCGAACTGGTCGAGACGTCGCGGCTGTGGGCGCGCGTCAACGCCAAGATCGAGCCCGAGTGGGTCGAGCCGCTGGCGCAGCATCTGGTCAAGCACACCTACAGCGAGCCGCACTGGGAGCAGAAGCAGGCGGCCGTCATGGCCTACGAGCGGGTCACGCTCTACGGCGTGCCGCTCGTCGCCCAGCGCAAGGTCAACTACGGGCGGATCGACCCGGAGACGGCCCGCGACCTCTTCATCCGGCACGCCCTGGTCGAGGGGGACTGGCGCACGCACCACCAGTTCTTCCGTGACAATCGCAAACTCATCGACGAGGTCGAGGAGCTGGAGCACCGGGCACGCCGCAGGGACATCCTCGTCGACGACGAGACGCTGTACGACTTCTACGACCAGCGCGTCCCCGAACACGTCGTGTCCGGCGCCCACTTCGACTCGTGGTGGAAGAAGCACCGGCGCGAGGACCCGGACCTGCTGAACTTCGAGAAGTCCATGCTCATCAGCGAGCGGGCCGACGAGGTCAGCCGGACCGACTACCCGGACGTGTGGCAGCAGGGCCAGCTCACGCTGCGCGTCACCTACCAGTTCGAACCCGGCACGGACGCGGACGGCGTCACCGTCCACGTCCCCCTGCACGTGCTCAACCAGATCACCCACGCGGGCTTCGACTGGCAGATCCCGGGGCTGCGCCACGACCTGGTCACCGAGTTGATCCGCTCGCTCCCCAAGGCCGTACGCCGCAACTACGTGCCGGCGCCCGACTTCGCCGCCCGCTTCCTGCGCACCGCGGCGCCCGGCGGGGAGGCGCTGACGAGCACGCTCGTCCGCGAGCTGCGGCGCATGGTCGGAGTGCCCTTCGAGGCGGGCGACTTCGACTGGGAGAAGGTCCCGGACCACCTCAAGGTCACCTTCCGGGTGGTGGACGAACGGCGCCGGACGCTCGCGGAGTCCAAGGACCTGGAGGAGCTCCAGCTCCGGCTGCGGGAGAAGACGCAGGCCGCGATCGCGCGCGCCTTCGAGTCCGCGGAACGCTCCCGGCGCTCGAAGAAGGCGGCCGGGGGAGGCGGCGAGCAGCAGGAAGGCGCGCGGGACGCCGGCGCCGGGCACTCCACGTCCGAGGCGGCAGCAGGCCAGGGCGCCGCCCTGGCCTCCCGTACGGGCCTCACCGACTGGACGATCGGCGCTCTCCCCCGCGTCTTCGAGACGAAGCGCGCGGGCCAGCCCGTCAAGGCGTACCCGGCGCTCGTCGACGACGGCGGCTCCGTCTCGGTGCGGCTGTTCGACACGGAAGACGAACAGCAGCAGACCATGTGGAGCGGGACCCGCCGCCTGATCCTGCTCAACATCCCTTCCGATCCGGCCAAGTTCGCCGCCTCCAAGCTGTCCAATCCGCAGAAGCTCGCACTGTCCCGCTCGCCGCACGGCAGCGTCCAGGCTCTCTTCGAGGACTGTGTGACGGCCGCCGCGGACCGGCTGATCGCCGTGCACGGCGGCCCCGCCTGGGACGAGGACGCCTTCCGCAAGCTCTTCGAGGCGGTGCGCACCGACCTCGTCGAAGCCACGCTGAGGACGGTCAAGCAGGTCCAGGAGGTGCTGGCGGCCTGGCACTCGTGCGAACAGCGCCTGCGCGGCATCACCAGCCCCGCCCTGCAACCCTCCCGGGCCGACGTCGAGGAGCAGGTCTCCGCGCTCGTCTGCCCCGGCTTCGTCACCCGGCACGGCGCGCACCGGCTCCAGGACCTGCTGCGCTATCTCGTCGCCGCCGACCGGCGTCTGCAGCAGATGCCGAACAACGCGGAGCGCGACCGTACGCGCATGGCGAAGGTCAAGGAGATGCAGGACGAACACCTGTGGCTGCTCGAGCAGTTCCCCGAGGGACGCCCGCTTCCGCAGGCCGCGCGGGACATCCGCTGGATGATCGAGGAGCTGCGCGTCAGCTACTTCGCCCATGCGCTGGGCACCGCCTACCCGGTGAGCGACAAGCGCATCGTGAAGGCGGTGGACGCGGCGGTGCCGAAGCCGTGACGAGGGGGTGACGGCGGCGTCGCCCTGAGTGAGTTCGCGCCGCTCCTCGCGCTGCTGTAGAGTCTCGTCTCGCGCCGCGCGCCGGAAGGCGGAAGCGGGCATCGGCCCTTCGAGGCCACCAGGTCCTGTGGAGCAGTTTGGAGTGCTCGCCACCCTGTCAAGGTGGAGGCCGCGGGTTCAAATCCCGTCAGGACCGCAGAAGAAGAGCCCGCCCCCGGCCGCCGGGGGCGGGCTCTTCCGTGTGTCTGCTCCGTGTGCCTGCGCGGCTGTGCGCGTCGGGGCGCGTGTGGCAGGTTGTGCGTCCCCAGGCACCCTTCGGCCCCGAGACCGTGTCAGACCCGGAGCGCACCATGACCGTCCCAGCGGACACCCCGGCGGACATCCCGACGGCCCACTTCCACTTCGACCCTTCCTGCCCGTTCACGTGGCTGACCTCGCGCTGGCTGCTGGAGGTCGCCAAGGTGCGTCCGCTGCGGGTGAGTTGGCACCTCATGAGCCTCTCCCTGCTGAACGAGGGGCGCGACGACGACCCGGAGGACGACCCCGAGGGCTACCTCCGGATCCCGGTGCGCGTATGCGCCGCCGTACGCCACGAGCACGGGCAGGAGGCGCTGGCGAGGTTCTACACAGCCCTGTGGACCAAGGACGCCTCGGACGCGGGCAATTGGCTGAACGGTCTCCAGGTCTCGCTCGACAGGGCCGGACTTCCCCGCTCGCTCGCCGAGGCGGGCACGACGGACGCCTACGACGAGGCGGTCAGGGCGTCGCACGCCCGCGCGGTCGCGCTCGTCGGGAACGGCCTCGGCACCCCCGTGATCGCCGTCGAGCCGGCCGCCGGAAACGCCGGACCGGAGGGCGGGGAAGAGACGGCCGACCGCAGGACCGCCTTCTTCGGCCCCGTCGTCTCCCGGGTGCCGACGGGCGAGGCAGCAGGACGCCTGTGGGACGGGCTTCTTCTCGTGACCTCGACGCCCGGATTCCACGAGGTCCAGACGTCCCGCCCCTCCGCGCCCTGAGGGGCGGGACGCCGTGCGCTTCCCGCTGCTCCCGTGCGCCCCGCCCGGCGCGACTTGACGGCCCGTCCGCCCGGCAGTACGTCTCCACAGGGAGGTGGGGCGATCGTGGGGACGACTCCGCAGGACCCGGACCGGAGCAGGGCCGTGACCGCGGCGCTCCTTCGCGCGCACCTCTCGGCCGCGAGCCGGTACCGTCATCTGACGCCGCAGTGCCCTGTCTGCCACCGCCTGTTGCGCCTCGTGATGGAGCGCGTGCCGGACGAACCCGGGGACGCGGAAGAGGCTCCTGCGTCCAAGTAGTCAACACCGGTTCCGGATAAGCCAGTTGGGTAGGGGGTCTGGACCGGGCGCGGAGCCCTCCCCGCAGGGGAGCGCCTTTACCCGAGAGTGGCACATGCCACAAGTGGCGGGAGATGTGACGGGAGTCACCGATTCCACTCCGCACGAGGCGGAAGTTACGGGCTTCTCACCACCCGTCAATTTAATATGTGCAATTGCACCATGCACGAGAGGTCACCACGGAACCCCGCACTCCGGTGGTCGGTCGCCCCAACTGCCCCATACGCACCAGCAGTCGGAGAGCCCCGCGGCCCCGCAGGCCGGCCCCGGCGACCAGAGCCGAACGGTCAGAACTTGACCGTCACCGCACAAAAAAGATCGCGCCGGACCCGGCGGAGTCCAGCGCGATCAACGTTCAAGCGCCGTTGGGGACAGCGACCTGACGCTTCTCACCACGGGCGCCGATCCGGGGTGTGGGCCCCGAATGCGCCCTGATATGCAGTTATTTCGCCTGATCAAACCTCACTGCGCTGCTGCGGGATGCCCGCCAGCAGTGCGCGCACCTCCGCCTCGCGGTAGCGGCGGTGCCCGCCGAGCGTGCGAATCGACGTGAGTTTGCCAGCCTTTGCCCAGCGTGTGACCGTCTTCGGGTCCACGCGGAACATCGTGGCGACCTCAGCAGGGGTCAACAGCGGCTCGGCATCAGGGGTGCGAGCGGTCATGAGCGGCCTCCTCGGAGGAACCGAACCATACGGTTCTTTCCTTGAATTCTGCACCTTGGCCCGCCTTGCCCGATATGGGCGAAGGCAGACCGAGTCGGTTATAGGACGAACGGCTTGTCCTCGGCACTACAACTACACCATCTGTCCAGCCACGTCGGCCAAACCGATGGAATTGCCCTCTGAGGTGTTCAACCTCGACGGAAGCCGATGGACCGCCCTATAACGGACAGTCACCCTGCCGTGACGATCAGTCACAACGTGACCAAGCGGCATCAGACCCACCAAGGAAGGCAATACCGATCTATCCGACCATAGTTGGATGGATGGAGCCCCCGTCGAGCTCCTTGTCCTATTTTGACACGAGGGACGGCTCTGAGAGCAAGGCCCCGGAAAGTGCCGTCCGTCACGCTTGAGGCTTTGGCCCCTTTCGGGACCTTGGTCCTGGAGGTCCGCGACGCGAAGCAATCCCCGTTCTGCATCCGAGCCACCGGCCTGTGTTCAGTTCACGAACACACCGTGAACCTGCACCGACCGGCCCGCGCATCAGTTGGCGAACTGCAGTTCCCGTACAGCCCGCCAGCGGTCCGTGAGCCGCTCGTACGCTTCGCCGGCCCGCTCCCCGTCCCCTGCGCGCAGTGCCTCGATCCCCTCCGCGACATCGGCCGCGGAATGGTCGTCGGCGAGCTGCTCCTCAGGGATCGCGTGCGCCAGGCCGCCGTAGTCCAGTTCGACGAGAGACCGCGGATGGAACTCCTCCAGCCACCGACCCACGTCTACCAGGCCTTCGACGAGCGGCCCCTCCTCCAACTCCTCGCGGAGCACCTTCAGTCCACGGGCGAGGCGGCGCCGCGCCTGGACCATCGGCGTGCGATAGCGGAGGACGAACTGCTGAACGCTCTCCTCACCGCTTCCGGGCTTCGCAAACTCTTTCTCTTCCGAAGAAAAAAGAACGAACCAGCGCACAGGCACGTGCCAGAGCGCCGTCCTGATCCACGGACGGGCGTCCGGGTTGCGGATCAGCCACCGTTCGTAGTCGGAGGCGGCCTGCCGCCGCACGACGGGCGGCACAGCCGCGTCCAGCACCGTCTGCGGCATCGCCACCTCCTGCTCCCCCGCCGCCTGGGAGAGCGCGGCGAGCGCCTGCCAGCCGCGCAGCCGCGTCCGCCAGGGACACACGCAGACGACCCCGTCGACCTCCGCGACGAACGCGTCCGCACTTTCCCGCACAGGCACGGCCACGGGCGGAGTGGGCAGCAGGTCGGCCAGCGAGCGCCGCAACTCGTCCTGCGCCGTGGGCACCCGCTCCCGCTTGGCGTACCGCACCCAGTGGGCCCGCTCCGGTTCGGGGAACGCGGCCAGTGGCTCGTACACCCGCAGATACGCGGCGTACGGGACGATGGCCGAGGCCTGCTGAGCCACGCGTTTCCTCCAAGATCTGTGACAACGGACCTGCTGCCGCCCTCATTACCGGCGGGTCCGAAGGACAGTTGACTACCACCGATCGTGGCACCGCAACGATGCGGCCGCGCGCAGGCCGTACCCTGCTGTCGACCGGCCCTCGCCGCCGCTCCGCGCCACAAGCACGGAAGGCGGCAAAGAGGGCGTACAACTGCGACATCAGGAGTCACCACCGTGGCTGACGTACGTCCCTCCCCCCGGCACTCCGAGCAGGCGCCCACCGTCAGCGCCGGCGGAGCGAACGGTTCAGGGATCCTGCGCACCCTCTTCCAGTCCGAGATGGGCGGGCACGAGCAAGTCGTGCTGTGCCAGGACCGCGCGAGCGGTCTCAAAGCCGTGATCGCCCTGCACTCCACCGCCCTCGGCCCCGGCCTCGGCGGGACGCGGTTCCACGCCTACGCCGGCGAGGAGAACCCCGAGGAGGCAGCCGTGATGGACGCCCTCAACCTCGCCCGCGGCATGTCCTACAAGAACGCTCTGGCCGGGCTTCCCCACGGTGGTGGAAAGGCAGTGATCATCGGCGACCCGGAGAAGGCCAAGACGGAGGAGCTCCTCCTCGCCTACGGCCGCTTCGTCGCCTCGCTGGGCGGCCGCTACGTCACGGCGTGCGACGTCGGCACGTACGTGCAGGACATGGACGTCATCGCACGCGAGTGCCGCTGGACGACCGGCCGTTCACCCGAGCAGGGCGGCGCCGGCGACTCCTCCGTGCTCACCGCTTTCGGCGTCTTCCAGGGCATGCGCGCCAGCGCGCAGCACCTGTGGGGCGCGCCGACTCTGCGCGGCCGCACGGTCGGCATCGCTGGCGTCGGCAAGGTCGGTCACCACCTGGTCGATCACCTGCTGGAGGACGGCGCCCGCGTCGTGGTCACGGACGTGAGGACCGAGACGCTGGACCGGGTGCGGGCCGCGCACCCCGAGGTCATGGTCGCCGCGGACACCGCGGCGCTGGTCCGCTTCGAGGGGCTGGACGTCTACGCTCCGTGCGCCCTGGGCGGCGCCCTCGACGACGACACGGTTCCGGCCCTCACCGCCCGCGCCGTGTGCGGCGCGGCGAACAACCAGCTGGCGCACCCGGGCGTCGAGAAGGACCTCGCGGACCGCGGAATCCTCTACGCGCCGGACTACGTGGTCAACGCCGGCGGCGTGATCCAGGTGGCGGACGAGCTGCTGGGCTTCGACTTCGCGCGCGCTAAAGCAAAGGCTGCAAAGATCTTCGATACGACGCTCTCCATCTTCGAGCGCGCGGAGACCGACGGCGTCCCGCCGGCGGTGGCCGCCGACCGCATCGCCGAGGCCCGCATGGCGGGTGGCGAAGGTCACTGATCCCGTCCGGGCGAACCGGCCGTACGGCCCGCCGTGAGGGTTCTCATCCACCCCTCGGCGGGTCGATACTCGGACGCACGGTAAAATCAGAGCTGACCAGCGAAGAGAAGGACGTGGAGCACGTCGGTGGACGTCCGTGTCGTGCGGGCGACGTACCGTACGGCGGCGGAAGCAGGTACCGTTGAAGCTCTACGGGCCGGTCTCTCCTTCGAGGGTCCGCTCTGAATTGTGAACGCGTGTCAAGACTCTGGGGCCGTCGAGCCCCGTCGTTGAGGGGGTCGAGCCATGGGGCGCGGCCGGGCCAAGGCCAAGCAGACGAAGGTCGCCCGCCAGCTGAAGTACAACAGCGGTGGGACAGATCTGTCGCGCCTGGCTGAGGAGCTGGGCGCATCGACGTCGAACGAGCCGCCGAACGGCGACCGCTTCGAGGACGATGAGCAAGACGACGACCCGTACGCACAGTACGCGGACGTGTACAACGACGTGGAGGACGAAGGCGGGTCCTCTGGTTCCTCGGCGCAACGCCGGGGCTGACGTCCACAGATTCGTGCCCGGTCCGGCGAAAGCCGGACCGGGTTCTGTGCTGTTCCGGGGCCTGGGACTCCGCGGTGCCGCGGCCGGCGCGGAGTCTGCTCCGCTCCCGTCCACAGCCTGTGCACAGTGCGCTCCGCACAGTCCGCGCGTTCTCCGGCGCCGCCGGACTCAGCTCGCGTAGTCACCGCTGAGCGTCACCGCCTCGCCGTCCTCCGTCCGTCCGACGACCTCGCCCGCGATCCACGCGCCGACGCCGCGCTCCTCCAGGGTGGCCAGCACGCCCGCGGCCGACTCCGGCGGGACGACGGCGACCATGCCGACGCCCATGTTGAGCGTGCTCTCCAGCTCGGAACGGGCGACGTCCCCCGCCCTGCCCACCAGGTCGAAGACCGCGCCGGGGCTCCACGTCCTGCGGTCGATCCGGGCGTGCATCTCCTCGGGCATGACGCGGGCGAGGTTGCCCGCGAGCCCGCCGCCGGTGATGTGCGCGAAGGCGTGCACCTCGTGCGTACGGGCGAGGGCCAGGCAGTCGAGCGAGTAGATCTTGGTGGGTTCCAGCAGCTCCTCGCCGAGGGTGCGGCCGAACTCCGGCACGTGGCGTTCCAGGGCCCAGCCCGCGCGTTCGAAGAGCACATGCCGGACCAGCGAGTACCCGTTCGAGTGAAGACCCGAGGAGGCCATGGCGATCACCACGTCCCCCGAACGAATGCGATCGGCGCCCAGCACGGCGTCGGCCTCGACCACACCGGTGCCGGCACCCGCGACGTCGTACTCGTCGGGGCCGAGGAGCCCGGGGTGCTCGGCCGTCTCGCCGCCCACGAGAGCGCATCCCGCCAGGACGCATCCCTCGGCGATGCCCTTCACGATCTGCGCGACGCGTTCGGGGACGACCTTGCCCACGCACACGTAGTCCGTCATGAACAGGGGCTCGGCGCCGCAGACGACGAGATCGTCGACGACCATCGCCACCAGGTCGTGGCCGATGGTGTCGTGCTGGTCCATGCGCTGGGCGACCGCGACCTTGGTGCCGACGCCGTCAGTGGCCGAGGCCAGCAGGGGACGCTCGTAGCGCTTGAGGGCGGAGGCGTCGAAGAGCCCGGCGAAGCCGCCGAGCGCGCCCACCGACTCCGGGCGCTGGGCCTTCTTCACCCACTCCTTCATCAGCTGGACGGCGCGGTCGCCCGCCTCGATGTCCACGCCGGCTGCCGCGTAACTGGCACCGGAAGGTTCAGCAGGCATCAGGGTCAGCTCTCTCGGATCGTCGGGGGTCGGGGCTCTGACGGGCGGGGCTCATGGCCGGATTCCACGACCGGGGCTCGTGACCCGGTTCCGCGGCCGGGGCTCGTGGCGGACTCGGCATGACGAGGAGCCTTCGCCTTTCCGGGCGGCCTACGGGCGGCGGAGCGCGTCGGCGCCGCCGACTCCGGCGGTCAGCGTGCCGACACCGTCGACGTCGGGGATCGTGGCCTGGTCGTTCGGCCCGGACGCGGGCTTCCTGCCCTCGGGCTCCCTCAGGTACTTGCCGAGCAGCTCCGGGTCGGGGAGGGCCATCGGGTACTCGCCGTCGAAGCACGCCCGGCACAGCTGCGACTTCGGGATCGTCGTCGCCTCGGTCATGCCGTCGATGGAGATGTAGGAGAGGGAGTCGGCTCCGAGCGACTTGCCGATCTCCTCCACCGTCAGGCCGTTCGCGATCAGCTCGGCGCGGGTGGCGAAGTCGATGCCGAAGAAGCAGGGCCACTTGATGGGCGGGGACGAGATCCGCACGTGCACCTCGGCGGCCCCCGCCTCGCGGAGCATCCGCACCAGGGCGCGCTGGGTGTTGCCCCGCACGATCGAGTCGTCCACGACGACGAGGCGCTTGCCGCTGATGACTTCCTTCAGCGGGTTGAGCTTCAGACGGATGCCGAGCTGGCGGATCGTCTGGCTGGGCTGGATGAACGTTCGGCCCACGTAGCTGTTCTTCACCAGGCCGCTGCCGTAGGGGATGCCGCTGGCCTCCGCGTAGCCGATCGCGGCCGGGGTGCCGGACTCGGGCGTCGCTATGACCATGTCGGCGTCCGCCGGCGCCTCGGCGGCGAGCTTGCGGCCCATCTCCACGCGCGAGAGATAGACGTTGCGTCCGGCGATGTCGGTGTCCGGCCGTGCCAGGTAGACGTACTCGAAGACGCAGCCCTTGGGTTTTGCTTCCGCGAAACGGCTGGAGCGGAGGCCGTCCTCGTCGATGGCCACCAGCTCGCCGGGCTCGATCTCGCGGATGAAGCTCGCACCGACGATGTCCAGCGCCGAGGTCTCACTCGCGACGACCCAGCCCCGCTCGAGGCGGCCGAGGACGAGCGGGCGCACGCCCTGCGCGTCGCGGGCGGCGTAGAGCGTGTGCTCGTCCATGAAGACGAAGGAGAAAGCCCCCTTCACGCGGGGCAGGACGAGCGGGGCGGCCTGCTCGACGGTGAGGGGGGTGCCGTTCTCGTCGGTCTGGCCGGCGAGCAGCGCCGTGACGAGGTCGGTGTCGTTGGTGGCCGCGACCCTCGTGGCCCGGCCGTTGCCCTGGGAGGACTGCGCGGTCACGAGGTCGGCGAGCTCCGCCGTGTTGACCAGGTTGCCGTTGTGTCCGAGCGCGATCGAACCGTGCCCGGTGGCGCGGAAGGTCGGCTGGGCGTTCTCCCAGACGGACGCACCGGTCGTCGAGTAGCGCGCGTGGCCGATGGCGATGTGGCCGCGCAGGGAGCCGAGGGAGGTTTCGTCGAACACCTGGGAGACCAGGCCCATGTCCTTGAAGACCAGGATCTGCGAACCGTTGCTCACTGCGATGCCCGCGGACTCCTGACCGCGGTGCTGCAGCGCGTACAGACCGAAATACGTGAGCTTCGCGACCTCTTCCCCGGGAGCCCAGACACCGAAGACGCCGCAGGCGTCCTGTGGGCCCTTCTCCGAGGGGAGCAGGTCGTGGCTGAGTCGTCCGTCACCACGTGGCACGCCATCGAGTCTAGGACAGGTGGCGCGTTGCTCCGAATCGGGGACATGCCCTGCGAATCGGGTGACACGGCCGCTACCTGCGGTGACGGGCCTTCCGGGCCGCTCGGCGGGCGGGCCCCGTTAGCCCATCAGCGGCAACTGGCCCTCCAGGTCCGCCCGTTCACCGCTCGCCTGGACGGCATGTGCGGCACGGGCGTCCGCCCAGGCGACCCGTCCGGTCGCCAGCCTGACCCACGTGAGGGGGTCGGTCTCGACGACGTTCGGCGGGGTGCCCCGGGTGTGACGCGGGCCCTCGACGCACTGCACGACGGCGAACGGCGGGACGCGCACCTCCACGGACGAGCCCGGCGCCTTCACGGCGAGGGCGTCCGTGAGGACGCGCACCGCGGCTGCGAGAGCGAGGCGGTCGAGGGTGACGGCGGTCCGGGTGGCCCGGGCCAGGTCGTCGCTGTGGACCACCAGCTCCACGAGGCGGGTGACGCTGAAGTCGAGCATCCGCATGGCCCCGAAGCCGTGCGGGATGAGCAGGTCGGTCCGTACGGCGGACTCCAGGACGGGCTCGAACTGCGCGACGGCCTCGTCGATGCGGGCGAGGGCGTCGGCCGTCCGCGCGGACTGCTCGCGCGTCTCGCGGTCCAGATCTCCTGCCGCAGAGGCGGTGGAGAGCGCCCAGGTGGACAGGTCCAGCCCGGGGGCTCCGGCGTCCGCCTCGGGGCCGGCGAGGTAGCGGGGCACGGCGTCGATCTGCAGCGCGATGTGGACGAGGAGCTGGTCCACGTCCCAGCCGGGCAGTCCCGAGGGCAGGGCGCGCTGCTCGGCGGTCAGCGCGTGTGCGGCAGCGGCGACTGCCTCTACCTGGCCGATGAGGGCCTTCCGGACCTTCGCGGGGTCGTAGCTGCGCTTGGGCGGACGGCTGCTGCGTTTGGCTGGCGGCATGGTCACGAGATTAGAGGGTGCCCGGGGCTGCCCGGGACGTCCTGGTCGGCCGTGGGGCGCCGGGGTCTGCCGGGACGGGTGGGACGGACGCCTTGCGGGGAGCGTCCGGCCGTCCTCAGCCCGTGCTCTCCCGGGTGACCAGGCGGTGCGGGGCGTGCAGCGTCGTGTGCGGCGCCTCGGGGTCGCCCGCGACGCGCGCGAGCAGCGCCTCCACGGCGAGGTTCGCGAGCCGCGTCTTGTCCGGGGCGACGGTGCTCAGCGAGGGGACGCAGTAGCGCGTCTCCTCGACGTCGTCGAAGCCGATCACCGCGACGTCGCCGGGGATCTTGCGGCCCGCGTCGTACGCGGCCCGCACGACGCCCGAGGCCAGCAGGTCGGAGAAGCAGAACACCGCGTCGGGCGGCTCCCGCAGCGCGAGGAGGCTCCGCATGGCGGTCATGCCGTCCGCACGCGTGAACGCCGGGACGTAGGGGGTGAGTTCGGGCTCGTGCCGCAGGCCGGCGGACTCCAGGGCCCTGACGTAGCCGCGGGCGCGCTGCTGGGAGGTGGTGAACAGCGGATCGGCCTGGAACCCGACCGCGGCGATCCGGCGCCGGCCGCACGCCAGCAGGTGGGCGGTGGCCTCCTGCGCGGCCATGACGTTGTCGATCAGGACGTGGTCGGCGGGCACCTCGTAGTCGCGCTCGCCGAGGAGCACGAGGGGGACGCGGCGCTCGCGGCGGGCGAGGGTCGCCTGGTCGAGGCGCTGCGGTGAGAGCAGCACGCCGTCGATGAGGGGGTCGGACATGCCGCAGGCGACGCGGAGTTCGGCCGCGGGGTCGCCTCCGGTGTCCTCGATGAGGACGGAGACGTCGCGCTCGCGGGCGGCGCTGATCACCGCGGTCGCCAGCTCCGCGAAGTAGGGCTGCACGAGTTCGGGCACGGCGAGGGCGATGACTCCGCTGCGGCCGGTGCGCAGGTGGCGTGCGGACGCGTTGGGCCGGTAGTCGAGTTCGGCGATGGCCTTCAGGACGCGCTGGCGGGTGGGTTCGGAGACCCGCGCGTTGCCCCGTACGACGTTGGAAACCGTCTTGATCGAGACGCCCGCACGCTCCGCGACGTCCTTGAGCCTCGTCACGGCCATGCCACTCCCCTCGGGCCCGCGCCGGCCCGCGTCGCTCCCGCCTCGCCCCGCCCGCCGCGCGAGCGGCCGTCCGCCGGCGCCCGCGGGCACGGAGCCCGTGCCGAACACCCGGCGGAGAAAGATCTGCCCGATGTGTTGACGACAGATTACGCCCTGAGTACAACGTTGGAACACCGAAATCCGGCTGGCTCAACGGGCACTTCCCGGCGGACCTCCCGGTCGATTACAACGTTGAACGGGCGTGATGCGCATGCAGGGCAGGAGGAGGTTCCTCGGCGCTGCCGGCGGTCTCGCCGCGGCCGGGGCGCTCAGCGGCTGCAGCAGTACGGTCGGGCAGGCCTTCACCGGATCCGCGGGCCCCCCGTCGCTGCTCAACTTCTGGCACCCGTTCACCGGCGGGGACGGCGCGCAGCTCGTCGCGATGCAGGACCGGTACCGCAAGCGCAACCCGGGTACCGACCTGAAGTCGACGACGATGGTGTGGGGCGCCCCGTACTACACCAAGCTCACGCTCGCGACGCTCGGCCGGCGTCCGCCCCAGGTCGCCATCACCCACATGTCCCGGCTGCCCACCCTGGCCGCGTCCGGCCTGCTGCGCGACATCTCCCGCTCCGAGCTCGCCGAGCACGGCATGCAGGCGTCCCGCTTCAACAAGGCCGCCTTCCGCAGGGCGCACCTCGACGGCAAGCTCTACGCGCTGCCGCTGGACACGCACCCCTTCGTCCTCTTCTTCCGCAAGAAGATCGCGGAGAAGGCCGGGCTGCTCGACGGCGACGGCGAACTGAAGGACCTCGACGGCCCGGAGAAGTTCCTCGACGCGATGCGGGCGGCGAAGGAGGTCACCGGCGTCTGGGGCGGCTCCGTCGCGTCCATCAAGGACCCCGGCACCAACTGGCGCATCTTCTGGACCCTCTACCGGCAGCTCGGCGCCGACCTCGTCGCCGACGGCGGGCGGAAGGTCGTCATGGACGTCGGCGCCGCCGAGGAGGCCCTGGCCTACATACGCCGGATGACCGCCGAGAAGCTGGTGCCCACCGGCATCGACTACACCAGCTCCCTCACCCTGCTGACCTCGGGCAAGGCCGGTTTCCTGATGGACGGCGAGTGGCAGCTGCCCGCCGTACGGGACGCCGTCGAGGACGACTTCGGCATGCGGACCTTCCCGCGGATATTCCGGGACGGCCCCTACGCGTGCGCGGCCGACTCGCACGCCTTCATCCTCCCCACCGCCCCGTCCGAGAAGGCCCAGCGGACCGAGCAGTCACTGGCGTTCACACGCGCGATGCTCGACTCCAGCCTCGACTGGGCCAAGGGCGGCCACATCCCCGCCTGGGAGCCCACCGCGCGCTCCGACGCCTACGGCGACCTGAGGCCGCAGGCCGACTACGCGTCCGCGGCGGACGGAGCGGCCTACGACCCGGCCGCCTGGTACGCCGGCGCGGACAGCATCCTCTACCGGCGGTGCGCCGGCGCCATCGCGTCCGTGCAGGGGGGCCGTGCCCGCCCGGGCGCGGCCGCGGACGCCATCCACGGCGCCGTACGGGAACTGGCGAAGATGGAGGCCCCCGTATGAGCACGGCACCCACGAGCACCGCACGCGTGAGCACCGCCGCACGTACGGGCACCGCGACCGGACAGGCCAGGACCGCGGGCAGCCGGTGGACGGCGTCCGGGATGCTGCTGCCCTTCGGGGCGTTCTACGTGGTCTTCCTGCTGGGGCCGCTCGTCTACACGGCCGTCGCGGGCTTCTTCAACGGGAGCCTGGTCAAGGGCGGCCTGGGCGACTGGGTCGGTCTGAAGAACTACGCGGAGGCCTTCGGCGCGGCCGAGTTCTGGTCCAGCCTGGGCAACACCCTGTGGTTCACGGTGCTGACGACGGTCCCGCTGATCGTCCTGGCGCTGGCGCTGGCCCTGATGACCGACCGCTTCTCACGCGGCAAGTGGTTCTTCCGGCTCGCGTTCTTCGCCCCCTTCATGCTGCCGTCCTCGGTCATCTCGCTGCTGTTCATGTGGATCTACGCGGACGAGATCGGGCTCGCGCAGGCCACCGTCGAACTGCTCGGCGTCCGGACACCGCCCTCCTGGCTGGGCGACCCGGACTGGGCGATGATCTCGATCGCCGCGGCGACCGTGTGGTGGACCGTCGGCTTCAACTTCGTCATCTACCTGGCGGCACTCCAGGAGATCCCCCGAGAGGTGCACGAGGCCGCCGCGATGGACGGAGCGGGGCCGTGGCAGCGGCTGCGGCTCGTGGTCGTCCCCATGCTGGGGCGGGCCACGACGCTGGTGGCGGTGCTCCAGCTCGTCGCGTCGCTCAAGGTGTTCGACCAGATCTACATGATGACCAACGGCGGCCCCGAGGACTCCACCAGGCCCTCCCTGCTGTACGTCTACCAGACCGGCTTCACCGACAGCCGGACCGGATACGCCTCGACGGTCTCCCTGCTGCTGTTCGTCATCATCCTGCTGATCTCACTCGTCTGGTTCGCCCTGATCCGGCGCACCGAGAAGGAGGCCTGAGCGATGGCCACCCTCACCCCCGCCGCGTCCGGCACCCCCGAGGCGGCCGGCGGCGGCACGGGCACCGGGAAGGCGGGACGCGGACCGGCCGCACGCCGTACCGACTCCGAGCGGCTCTTCAACCGCGTCACGCTCGGCGTGCTCATAGCCCTCGCGCTGCTGTGGCTGGTGCCGCTGGCGTGGGCGTTCGCCACGTCGATCCGCCCGCCCGGCGAACTCGCCACGAACCCCACGACGTGGGTCGCGGACAACCCGACGCTCGCCAACTACCGCGAGGTCCTCTCCGCGGGCCGCATCCCGTACTGGTACGTGAACAGCTTCATCACGGCGGCGCTGACGACGCTGCTCAGCGTGTTCACGGCCTCGCTGGCGGCCTTCGCGCTCTCCCGGCTGAGGTTCCGCCACCGCAGGCCGGTCTTCCTGGCCATCCTCGCCGGCGTCATGATCCCGCCGCAGCTGCTGATGATCCCGCACTTCCTGACGTTGCAGGCCACGGGCATGCTGAACACCTACTGGGCGGTGATCCTCCCGCAGGTTCCGAACGTCGTCGCCGTGTTCGTCTTCAAGCAGTTCTTCGACGGCATCCCCGTCGAGCTGACGGACGCCGCACGTGCGGACGGCGCGAGCTGGCTGCGGATCTACTGGCAGATCGTGATGCCGCTCTCCCGCCCGGCGATCTCGGCGGTGACGATCTTCGTCTTCGTCTGGACGTGGAACAACTTCCTCTGGCCGCTCCTGGCGGTCACCGATCCGCAGATGATGACGCTGCCGGTGGGCCTGACCTCCGTACAGGACGCCTTCGGTCTGCCGCAGGCGCAGCTGATGGCCTCCGCGGTCCTCGGCGCCCTGCCGCTGCTGACGGTCTTCCTCTTCTTCCAGCGGCGGATCGTCGAAGGCATCGCCGGCACCGGCCTGAAGTGACGGCGAGGGCGGGGGCGGGGTCCGGGAGGCAGAACCGCCCCCGCCCTCGCCCCCGTCCGGAGACGGGCCGTCCGGGGCCGGATCCCCCGGCGTCAGCGCGAGCCCGAGCATGAGCCCGAGCCCGAGCACAGCACCGAGAGAGGCACGTACCCGCATGACCGACCAGTCCGCCGGCACCGCCCGCGTCACCATCGACCCCGACTTCGGCCTCGGCACCGTCGACCCCCGCCTGTACGGGACGTTCGTCGAGCACATGGGCCGCTGCGTGTACACGGGCATCTACGAACCGGCCCACTCCACCGCCGACGAGCACGGCTTCCGCGGCGACGTGGCCGAACTCGTGCGCGAACTGGGCACGGGCCTCGTCCGCTACCCGGGCGGGAACTTCGTCTCCGGCTACCACTGGGAGGACGGCATCGGCCCCGCCGGGGACCGCCCCCGCCGTCTCGACCTGGCCTGGCGCAGCATCGAGACGAACCAGGTCGGCACCGACGAGTTCCTCGGCTGGGCCCGCCGCCAGGGCGTCGAGCCGATGATGGCCGTCAACCTGGGCACCCGCGGCATCGACGCCGCCCGCGCCCTCGTCGAGTACTGCAACATCCCCGGCGGCACGGCCTGGTCGGACCTGCGGGTGCGGCACGGCGCCCGTGACCCGCACGGCGTGAAGCTGTGGTGCCTCGGCAACGAGATGGACGGGCCCTGGCAGACGGGCCACACCACTGCCGTCGAGTACGGGAGGCTCGCGGCGCAGGCCGGGAAGGCGATGCGCCAGGTCGACCCGTCCATCGAACTGGTCGCGTGCGGAAGTTCCAACGCCGAGATGCCCACCTTCGGCGAGTGGGAGCGCGAAGTGCTCCACGAGACCTACGACGAGGTCGACTACCTCTCCCTGCACGCGTACTACGAGGAGAAGGACGGAGACCGCTCCGGCTTCCTCGCCAGCGGCGCCCAGATGGACGCCTACATCTCGGACATCGTCGCCACCGCCGACCACGTACGCGCCGTGCGCCGCAGCAGCAAGCGGATGAAGCTCTCCTTCGACGAGTGGAACGTCTGGTACCAGTCCCGCTTCCCCGGCGAGCGTGCCCTCCCCCTCGAGGAGACGCCGCGGCTGATCGAGGACACCTACAGCGTCACCGACGCGGCCGTCGTCGGCTCGCTCCTGATGACGCTGCTGCGGCACGCGGACCGTGTGGCGATCGCCTGCCTGGCCCAGCTCGTCAACGTCATCGGCCCGATCCGCTCCGAACCCGGCGGCCCCTCGTGGCGGCAGACCACCTTCCACCCCTTCGCGCTCACCGCCAAGTACGCCCGGGGCACCGTGCTGCGCACCGAGGTCTCCGGTCCGGTGATCGAGACGCGGCGGCACGGGCCCGTCGACGCCCTGGACACGGCCACGACGCTCGACCCCGACACAGGGGCCCTGACGGTCCTGGCCGTCAACCGCGGCCAGGAGCGGGACCTGCACCTCCGCGCGGCCCTGCGCGGCTTCGGCTCCCGGTACCGCGTCGTCGAGCACCTGATGATCGCGGACGACGACCCGGACGCCGCGAACACCCAGGAGCACCCGGACCGCGTGACGCCGCAGGCCGTGAACGGGACCCGCGTCTCCGGCGAGGGCGAGCTGGAGGCCCTGCTGCCTCCCGTGTCGTGGAGCATCATCAGGCTGGCCCGGGAGGACGGGGCGTGATCACCGGCGTACCGGGGCCGGTCCTGGCCCGCCCCTGCGGCTTCTGAGCTCCTGGGTTCCCGGGTCCCCGGGTCTCCGAGCCCCGGCGTCCCAGCGCGCCTGAGCACCCGAGGCAGCGGCACGGTGCCGCCCGCGTGACCGGTTCACCGGGCGGCGCCGCGAGCCGATCGGGCCCTGGCCGAAGGGGTCGCCCACCACGTCGTCACCGGAGGCCCGCTACCAGCGGGGGAGGCGCAGGCGGTGAAGACACGACGGGGTCATCCGGGTGATATCACCCCCCGCTCATGCATGACTACGCTCTGGCACGGCAGTACGTACGTATGACGCCTCGATCACGCACCAGCACGCGACGAATATTCCTGGGCGGGGTGCTCCTTGCGGGCGCCAGCGCCGCACACTCCCGTACCTCCTTCGCCAACGGATCCGGCGCCGACGCCAAGGGTGCCGCCCGGCAGGCCGCTTCCCGCGGCGCGATACGCCCGCAGTCCTACCGCCTGCGGCCGCAGGCGGGCGCGCAGTCGCCCGGGCTCCGTCCCAGCACGTCCGTCACCTACACCCTGGAGGCCGCCGAAGGACGGCGAATAGCCCTGACCTTCGACGACGGCCCCGACCCCGTCTACACCCCGCAGATCCTGGACATCCTCCGCCGCTACAGGGTGCCCGCCACGTTCTGCGTGCTCGGCGAGAACGCCGTCGCGAACCCCGGGCTCCTGCAGGCCGTCGCCGACGGCGGCCATCTGATCGCCAACCACTCCTGGAGCCACCCGGCCCTCCCCCGGCTGAGCACCGCGAAGGCCCGCAAGGAGCTCTCCAGGACCAGCGAACTCATCGAGGACACAGTGGGCAGCCCGCCGTTGTGGGCCCGCGCGCCCTACGGCTACTGGAACGAGGAGACGCTGGAGCTGTCGGCGGGCCTCGGCATGAGCCCGCTGGGGTGGTCCGTCGACACAGGCGACTGGCAGCAGCCCGGCGTCCCCGCGATCGTCTCGGCGGTCGTGGACAACGTGCGCGCCGGCTCGATCGTCCTCTCGCACGACGGGGGCGCCGACGCGGCCCAGACCGTCGCCGCGCTCCGCGACTACCTGCCCCGGCTGATCGACGAAGGCTGGACCCTCTCGCTGCCGCCGGTCGACGGGCCCGCCGGCGCGTACCGGGGCGACGGTGCCGGAAGCAGCTCGGCGGACGCGGACGCCGGGACGTCGGGCGAGCGCATGCGGCCCGCTGCCCGGTGAGGACGCGGGGAGGGCGCGCGAGGCCCGCGCGGCAGCCCTCCCCGGTGTGAGTCGAGCCGGTGTGAGTCGAGCCGGCGTCCCGTCCGGATCTCCGGGGCGCGGCCCGGAGCTCCCGGATCCGCGCCCAGGGCGCGGATCCGGAAGAGCCGGATCAACCGGAACGAGCCGGAAGAGCCGGATGAACCGGAAGGCGGAAGCCCTAGCCGAACAGGCCGGGCAGCGTGGCCTCGTGCGCCGTGCGCAGCTCGCTCAGCGGGATGCTGAACTCGCCCTGCACCTCGACCGCTTCCCCGTCGACGACGCCGATGCGGGCGGCGGGCATGCCGCGCGCGGAGCACATGTCGTTGAAGCGGACCTCCTCGCTGCGCGGAACCGCGACGAGCGCCCGTCCCTGCGACTCCGAGAAGAGGAAGACGAAGGGCGACAGGCCGTCCGGCACCACCACACGGGCCCCCTTGCCGCCCTTCAGGCAGGACTCCGCGAGGGCCTGGACCAGCCCGCCGTCGCTCAGGTCGTGCGCGGCGTCGATCATGCCGTCCCGCGAGGCGGCGACGAGGATCTCCGCGAGCAGCCGCTCCCGCTCCAGGTCGACGGCGGGCGGCAGGCCGCCCAGGTGGCCGTGGGCCACCTGCGACCAGGCCGACCCGCCGAGCTCCTCCCTCGTCTCACCGAGCAGGTAGAGCAGGTGCCCCTCGTCGGTGAAGCCGATGGGCGTACGGCGGGTCACGTCGTCGATGACGCCGAGCACCCCCACCACCGGCGTGGGGTGGATCGCGGTGTCGCCCGTCTGGTTGTACAGGGAGACGTTTCCGCCGGTCACCGGGGTGCCGAGTTCGAGGCAGGCGTCCGCCAGGCCGCGGCAGGCCTCCGCGAACTGCCACATCGCCGCCGGGTCCTCCGGCGAACCGAAGTTGAGGCAGTCGGTGACGGCGAGGGGGCGGGCCCCCGTCGCGGCGACGTTGCGGTAGGACTCCGCCAGCGCCAGCTGCGCGCCCGCGTACGGGTCGAGCTTGGCGTAGCGGCCGTTGCCGTCGGTGGCGACGGCGACGCCCAGGCCCGTCTCGTCGTCGACGCGGATCATGCCGCCGTCCTCCGGCTGCGCGAGCACCGTGTCGCCGAGGACGTAGCGGTCGTACTGGTCGGTGATCCAGGACTTGGCGGCCTGGTTCGGGGACGAGATCAACGCGAGCGCGGCAGCCCGCAGTTCGTCACCGTTCGCGGGCCGCGGCAGCGCGGCGGGGTCGTCGGCCTGCAGCGCGTCCTGCCAGGACGGACGCGCGTACGGCCGGTGGTAGACGGGGCCTTCGTGGGCGACGGTGCGGGGCGGCACGTCGACGATCTGCTCGCCGTGCCAGTAGATCTCCAGCCGGTCGCCTTCGGTCACCTCGCCGATCACGGTGGCGATGACGTCCCACTTCTCGCAGATCTCGAGGAAGCGGGCGACCTTGTCCGGCTCGACGACGGCGCACATCCGCTCCTGCGACTCGCTCATCAGGATCTCCTCGGGGGAGAGCGAGGAGTCGCGCAGCGGCACCGTGTCCAGCTCCACGCGCATGCCGCCGCTTCCGGCGCTGGCCAGCTCGGAGGTGGCGCAGGAGAGTCCCGCGCCGCCGAGGTCCTGGATGCCCGCGACGAGGCGCTCGCGGAAGATCTCCAGGGTGCACTCGATGAGCAGCTTCTCCTGGAACGGGTCGCCGACCTGGACGGCGGGCCGCTTGGCGGGCCCCTCCTCGTCGAAGGTCTCCGACGCGAGGACGGAGACGCCGCCGATGCCGTCGCCCCCGGTGCGGGCGCCGTAGAGGATGACCTTGTTGCCGGTGCCCGACGCTTGCGCCAGGTGGATGTCCTCGTGCTTCATCACACCCACGCACAAGGCGTTGACCAGCGGGTTCCCCTGGTAGCAGGGGTCGAAGACGGTCTCGCCCCCGATGTTGGGCAGGCCGAGGCAGTTGCCGTAGCCGCCGATGCCGGCGACGACACCGGGCAGCACCCTCCTGGTGTCGGGGTGGTCGGGGGCCCCGAAGCGCAGCGGGTCCATGACCGCGACGGGGCGCGCGCCCATGGCGAGGATGTCGCGGACGATCCCGCCGATGCCGGTGGCCGCACCCTGGTAGGGCTCGACGTAGCTGGGGTGGTTGTGCGACTCGACCTTGAAGGTGACCGCGTAGTCCTGGCCGATGTCGACGACGCCGGCGTTCTCGCCGATGCCGACGAGCAGCGCGTCCGACTCGGGCGCCTTCTCGCCGAACTGCTTCAGGTGCACCTTGCTGCTCTTGTACGAGCAGTGCTCCGACCACATCACCGAGTACATGGCCAGCTCGGCACCCGTGGGGCGGCGCCCCAGGATGTCGCGGATACGCGCGTACTCGTCCTCCTTGAGGCCGAGTTCGGCCCACGGCTGGTCCGTCCCGGGAGTGCCGGAGGCGTGCTCGACGGTGTCGAGGACGGGGCGCTGTGCGGGTGTCGTGCGCGTCATGCGGTGACCAGCCTCTTGAGTACCGAGGTGAAGAAGCCCAGCCCGTCGGTCGTCGGACCGGTCAGGGTCTCGACGGCGTGCTCGGGGTGCGGCATGAGGCCGACCACGTTCCCGGCCTCGTTGGTGATGCCGGCGATGTCGCGGCGCGAGCCGTTGGGGTTGCCGCCGGCGTAGCGGAAGACGACGCGGCCCTCGGCCTCCAGGGCGTCCAGCGTGCGCTCGTCGGCGACGTAGCCGCCCTCGCCGTTCTTGAGCGGGACGGTGATCTCCTGCCCCTGCTCGTAGTCGCCCGTCCAGGCGGTGTCCGCGCGCTCGACCCGCAGCCTCTGGTCGCGGCAGACGAAGTGCAGGTGGTCGTTGCGGGTCAGGGCGCCGGGCAGCAGGTGCGACTCGCACAGCACCTGGAAGCCGTTGCAGATGCCCAGGACGGGCATGCCGGCACGCGCCTGCTCCAGCAGGGGCTCCATCACCGGGGAGAAGCGGGCGATGGCGCCGCAGCGCAGGTAGTCGCCGTAGGAGAAGCCGCCGGGAAGCACGACGGCGTCCACCTGCCGCAGGTCCTTCTCGCGGTGCCACAGCGCGACGGGCTCGCCGCCCGCGAGGCGCACGGCCCGCTGAGCGTCCCTGTCGTCGAGGGAACCGGGGAAGGTGACGACGCCGATGCGGCCGAGCCCCCCGGTCACGCCACGGCTCCCCGCGCGTCCCCGGAAGCGCCGCCGGAGGTTCCGCCGTCCTCGACGCGGACGGTGAAGTTCTCGATCACGGTGTTCGCCAGGAACTTCTCCGCCAGTTCGTGGAGGCGGGCCAGCGTCTCGTCCGAGACGGGCTCCGCCACCTCGAGTTCGAATCGCTTGCCCTGGCGGACGTCGGCGATGCCCTCGAAACCGAGACGGGGCAGTGCGCGCTGCACCGCCTGTCCCTGCGGATCGAGGATCTCCGGCTTCAGCATGACGTCGACTACGACGCGAGCCACAGGTACTCCCGGTGATGGTGGTGGTGCTCGAGGCGGGCGCCGCCGAGCGGTGCCTCACGCCTCTGTGAGTGCCGGCGCCCCGCCGCACGTCGAACAACACCCGGACGGCGCCGAACGACGTCAACGACGTGGTGACGCCTCCGCAAGCCTACCGGTCCCGAGATTCTACGCGCGTTGATATGGGATGCCGCCAGCTTTCGACTCTCCCCGCCGTTCCGGGCGGACGAGTCGCAGCTCTGGGAAAAAAGCAGTGAAAAAAGTATGGTCGCGATTGCGGTCTGACACGCGAGTCGAAATACTCTCGCTTCACATTGCAAAGCATGCCGCTGTACAAAAGATAAAGACACCGACCCCAATCCTTCGGACCACTTACGTTCCCCCAGGGTCTTCGCATGCGGGCCCCGGAGAAGAGCCGAGTGATCCATTTCGCGATCCTGATGGAAGGTCCGATATCCGTGGCGCAACGCGTAGTGGTGACACTCTCCGACGATCTCGACGGCGGGGAAGCATCAGAAACGGTCTCCTTCGGACTCGACGGGAAGTCGTACGAGGTCGACCTCAACCTCGACAACGCGAAGAAACTGCGGGAAGACCTCGCACGCTTTGTGGAGGCCGGCCGCAAGCGGGCCAAATCGGGCAAGACCTACCACCGCACCTCCGTGGCCCCCGACCCCCGCGCGGTACGGGCCTGGGCCGAATCGAACGGGTTCGAGGTGCCGGCCCGCGGGCGCATCCCGAAGAAGATCTACGACGCCTTCAACGCCTCCCGCTGAACCCGCGCCCGGCCCGTACGGCGGGCCGGGCGGCCCGACTTGCCATGCACCCCGGGTGATCCGCTAGAGTCTGGCGCACCGCGAAGGGGAACCTTCCGGATCACGCGGGTGTAGCTCAGTAGTAGAGCGCCCCCTTTCCAAGGGGGAGGCGCAGTGTGCGATTCCTGTCACCCGCTCTTTCTTCACCGGCCCCGGTATCCATCGGGTACAGTGAAGGACGCGCCACTCGGTGAACGCCGGGTGGAGGCATGCGGACGTAGCTCAGCTGGTAGAGCGCAACCTTGCCAAGGTTGAGGTCGCGAGTTCGAACCTCGTCGTCCGCTCCGTTCAGGAATAGGCCCCGGTTCCCACCGGGGCCTATTCGTCTTCCCGGGCCTTGCGGTCCGGTTCCCCTCCGCTCCGCCTCCACCGGTTTCGCGGTCCGTCCCGCACTGCCCCTTTGTGCGAAGCGCATGGTCCTCCCATGACGTTCGTCATCCGCACTTGTGACAGCGAACACGCCCCGGGACCTCGTTCGCGCGGAAGGATGACGCCATGGATGCGATCGAGGTCGAAGGACTCAAACGGCGATACTCAAAGGGGTTCGAAGCCGTACGCGGAGTCTCCTTCTCCGTCCGGGAAGGGGAGATCTTCGCGCTGCTGGGGACGAACGGCGCAGGCAAGACCTCCACGGTCGAACTGCTGGAAGGACTGGCGAAGCCGAGCGGAGGGAAGGTCCGCGTGCTCGGCTTCGATCCCTACTCCGAACGTCGCGCCGTGCGGCCGCGTACGGGTGTGATGCTGCAGGAGGGCGGCTTCCCCTCCGAGTTGACCGTCACCGAGACGGTGCGGATGTGGGCGGGCTGCACGAGCGACGCGCGGCCCATCGGCGACGCGCTGGCCCAGGTCGGGCTCTCCGGGCGGCGCGCGGACGTACGCGTGAAGCAGCTCTCCGGCGGTGAACGCAGGCGCCTGGACCTGGCGATGGCTCTCATAGGGCGCCCCGAGGTGCTCTTCCTGGACGAGCCGACCACCGGCATGGACCCCGAAGGACGCCGGGACACCTGGGAGTTGGTGCGCGAGCTGCGCACCGCCGGCACCACCGTGCTGCTGACCACCCACTACCTGGAAGAGGCGGAAGCCCTCGCCGACCGGCTCGCCATCATGCGCGCCGGCCGCATCGTCACCGCCGGCACGCACGAGCAGGTCGTCGCGGAGCGGCCGTCCCGTATCCGCTTCACGCTGCCGGAGGGCCTCACGCCGGCCGGGCTGCCGCCGACGCTGTCGCCCGCCGAACTGAACGGGAACCGTATCGAGATCCGCACGCCCAGCCTGCAGAGCGAGCTGACCGACCTGCTGATGTGGGCCCGCCAGAGCGGCGTCGAGCTGCAGAACCTCCACGCGCGCACCGCGACGCTGGAGGAGGTCTTCCTGGAGATCGCCCAGGAGCCGGAAGAGGACGACGCGGCGCCGGCCGGAGCCGGCGGCCACGCGGGCCACGGCGGGACGGCGCCGGAGCAGAAGGAGGTGGAGCGGGTATGACCGCGACACAGGCCGCCCCGGCGAACACGCCGGGCACCAAGATGAACACCTCGTCGGCCGGACGGCGGATGGCCTCGCTCGGACGGGCCGAACTGACGCTGCTGTTCCGCAACAAGGCGGCGCTCTTCGTCGCGCTCGCCACCCCGATCCTGCTGACGCTCCTGATGCGCCAGACGGCCAGCGGCATGAACCTGGACGGCACCGGTCTCTCGCTGGGCACCGTCCTCGTCCCCGGCTCCATCGGCTACGTGCTGATCTTCGCCGTCTACGCCAACCTGACGGGCGCGTACGTGACCCGTCGCGAGGAGCTCGTCCTCAAGCGGCTGCGGACGGGCGAGGCGAGCGACAGCGAGATCCTGGCGGGCGCGGCGCTGCCGTCCGTCGTCCTGGGCGTGCTGCAGTGCGTCCTGCTGCTCGTCGGCGGGGCCGCCCTGATGGACCTCGGCGCACCCGAGCGTCCCGAACTCGTCGCCGCGGGTGTGATCCTGGGCATGGTGATGATGGTCGGGCTGGCCGCGGTCTCCGCCGCGTTCACGCGCACCACCGAGGCGTCGCAGATCACGACCTTCCCGGTGATCGCGATCTCGGCGGTGGGCTCCGGCATCGTGATCCCGCTCGACGTCTTCCCCGACACTCTCGGGGAGATCTGCTCGCTGCTGCCCGTCTCCCCGGTCATGGAGCTGGTGCGCGGCGGCTGGGCGGGCACGCTGGACGGTCCGGACTCGCTGAAGGCGCTGGGCGTCGCGGTGCTGTGGATCGTGCTGTCGTTGCTGGCCGTGCACAAGTGGTTCCCTTGGGAGCCCAGGCGATAGACGGACGAGGCGGAGCCCCGGAAGGCGCTCCGGTGAGGAGAGCCGGCAAGGTGATCGGCTGGTGGTTGAACCCCGGATACCGCCGGTGGCAGGAGCGCAGCAGCACCGAGCAGGTCGAAGCGTCGACGCGGTGGATGCTCATCGCGTACGCGTGGGTGATCCTGGCGGGCTTCGTCGTGCAGCTGCTGCCCAACACCGCTCCCGGTCGCCTGCCCTTCTCCCTCGCGTGCGCGGTACTCGCGATGGGCCTGGTGCAGTGCCTGCTGTGTACGGCACTTCTGCACCAGGCCCTCGACAGCTACCTGGGCACGCGCCCCCTGCCCCGGGCCCGCTTCGGACTGCCGACGCTGCTGCTGGGGGCCGTCACCGCGCTCACGGTGGCGCTCGTCGCCCTCGGCGCCGTCGAGGGCGGGGTGACCGTGGGCCTGGCGCTGTACGGCGCCCTCGCCCCCTTCGCGGTGACGTTCGGCATCACCGTTCCGCGCCGGACCGCGGCGCTGGTCCTCTGCGGCTACGTCGCCGTCACCGCGGGCTCGCTGGCCGCCGCCGGGATGCCCTGGACGAACGTGCTGGCGGCAGCGGCGGTGATGGCCGCCGGCGGACTGATCTCCGTGTTCACCGGCCGCTCGTCCGCCTGGTACATCGCCGTCATCCGGGAGCTGGAGGAGGCGCGCGGTGTGCAGGCGCGGCTGGCGGTCGCCGAGGAGCGGCTGCGCTTCAGCCGCGATCTGCACGACGTGATGGGGCGGAACCTCTCCGCGATCGCGCTCAAGAGCGAACTGGCGGCGCAGCTGGTGCGGCGCGGGGCGCCGGCGGACGCGTCGGTCGAGCAGATGTCGGAGGTCCAGAGCATCGCCCGCGACTCGCAGTCCGAAGTCCGCGCGGTGGTGCGCGGGTACCGCGACGCGGACCTCTCCACCGAACTCGCCGGTGCTCGCGGCATCCTGCGTGCCGCAGGAGTCGACTGCCGCGCCAAGAGCGACGACGCCCCGCTGCCCGGCCCGGTCCAGGCGGCGCTCGGCTGGGTCGTGCGCGAGGGCGCCACGAACGTGCTGCGGCACGCGGACGCCACGTGGTGCACGGTGTGGGTCGGCTCGGACGCGGCCGGGAACAAGGCACTGCTCGTGATGGAGAACGACGGCGTGCACCGCGCCGCCCGCGACCCGGAGGGCGGGCGCACCGGTTCGGGGCTCGCGGGTCTGCGTGAACGTCTCGCCGGTGTGGGAGGCACCTTGCGTTCCGCCGGGGACAGCGGGAAAGGTACGTTCCGGCTGACGGCGGAGGTCCCGATCGGCAGCCCTGCGGACGACGCCCAGGGCGCGGGCGGGAAGGAAACAGCGGAGTGAGCGCGGAGGATCTGCCGGAGTCCGGATCCGGCGGTGGGAGTGAGGCGGGCGGGGACACGCGTCCTATCCGCGTCCTTCTCGCCGACGACGAGCACCTGATCCGCGGTGCGCTGGCCGCTCTGCTCGCGCTGGAGGGCGACCTGACCATCGTCGCCGAGGCGGCGTCCGGTCCCGAGGCGCTCGCGATGGCCCGGGCCCACGAACCGGACGTCGCGGTGCTCGACCTGCAGATGCCAGGCGCGGATGGTGTGAAGGTCGCGACCCAGCTCCGTGACTCGCTGCCGTCGTGCAGGATTATGATCGTCACCAGCCATGCGCGGCCCGGCCATCTCAAGCGGGCCCTCGCCGTCGGCGTACGGGGCTTCGTGCCGAAGACCGCGTCGGCGCAGCAGCTCGCGGAGATCATCCGGGCCGTCCACCGCGGAGTGCGGTACGTCGACCCGGAGCTGGCGGCGGACGCGATCAGCGCCGGCGACTCCCCGCTGACGGCACGGGAGGCGGAGCTGCTCGGTCTCGCCGCGGACGGCGCGCCCGTCGCGGAGATCGCGGAGCGGGCCTCGCTCACGGCGGGCACGGTCCGCAACTACCTGTCGGCGGCCACGGCGAAGCTGGGTGCCGAGAACAGGCACACGGCCGCACGCATCGCGCGGGAGCGGGGCTGGCTGTAACGGCACGGACCGTACGCACCGGGCGGTGCGGGGACGAACTCGGACGAGTTCGCCCCACGAGGCTGAAGAGGGCGCAACCACTGCGGACTTGGATATCCCTCGCTATCCCTGAATATCCCTTGCAACCGCTGGTGCCAATTTCAAGATTCTGAGGTTTACTTGAGCTTACAGCTCAGGGAACTGGAAAACGCCCACTGCCCAGTAACGAACTGGTCCAGTCCTTTACCATCCGTGGCATGAAGCTGTCGCGTCGCCTTGCAACAAACTGTCACGGATTCCTCTTCTGCGCCCCGCCCCGTGCTGGCATCTTCATCCCTGCGGAAGCGAGTCAGGCATTCACGGAGAGGTAAGCGTGCGCATAGATGCCCGCTTCGCTGCAGTTTACGGTGACGACCGAAAGCTCACCGAACGGGGGAAATGGTGCCCGACGACCAATCCGGGCCTTCCTGGCTTAGACCCACTTTCGCGAACCACAGCCAGCCATGTCTTACACGCACAGGAGGAATTCCATGCTGGAAGCGAAGCTGAACCTTCAGATTCAGGACGAGCTCCACGAGGGCCACGACGGTGAGATCGCGGAAGAGGCCACCCCGGTTCTCGCCACCCCCGCCCTCGCCGGTGCCTTCGTCGGCGGCGCCGCCGTCGTGACCGGCGCCTACGCGGCCGGCAAGGCTGTCGGCTGACCATCGCCCAACCGCCGGCCGAATTCCTACCTGCGGCCGGAATCCCGTCGCAAGACTTCACCAAGAACAGGAGTGTGCGCATGAACGACATCACTTCGCACATCAACGAGTCGGCCGAGCTCGCCGCCGTCGACGCCGAGGGTGCCATCTTCGCGGACAACACCCCCGTGCTCGCCACCCCGGGTGCCTTCCTGGGCGGCGTCGCCATCGCTTCGGCGACGGTCGCGGCCTTCGAGGCGGGCCAGGGCTGATTTCAGCCCCTCTCCTCGCTCACGCCGTCGTGTAGTACCCCCTTCTACAAGTCAGCGTGAAACAAGGGGACTCTCCTCCCGGTCGGCCGGCCGCAAAACCGGCCGACCGGATCCCCCGTTATCCGGTTTCTTTTAATTTTTGACCACTCTGTTTTTTCGCCATATTTGCCGCACCACGCCTCTTGCCAAATCCCCCACATTTCAGACCACCACCCGCACCCGGGACACCGGCACCGAGGAGACCGACGTGAAATCGCTTGCCAAAAAGCTGACCTCGACATTTCTCGGGCCGGTCCCGATCTCCCGTGACCGCACGCTCGCAATCTCCGAGCGCCTCACGGCAGTCACGTCACTCACCTCCAGCATCGAATACATCACCCACCAGCGGCAGATACGCCGCGGCGGGCTCAACGACTGGACGATCGCCCGCGGCATGCACGCCGCCTCCACGCGGCCCACCCGCCGCATTCTGGACGCCGTCGGCCACCCCCGCACCACGCAGGCACTGCACATCGCCCGTATCGCGGCGGGCGCGGCGCTCCTCGCACCGGGCAACGCCCGCTGGCGAGGTGCCGCGAACATGTTCCTCGGGCTCAGCAACGCCGCCCTCTACCCGCGCCACCGCTACGGCACGGACGGCTCCGACCAGGTGTCGTCGTTCGTGCAGACGGCCGCGGGAATGGCCCGGCTCTCCACCCAACCCGCCGTGCAGGACGCCCTGTTGTGGTACGTCGCACTGCAGGCGAACCTCTCCTACCTCGTCTCCGGCTGGGTGAAGCTGCTGGGGCAGCCGTGGCGGGACGGATCCGCGCTCAACGGCATCATGCGCACGCGTACGTACGGGCACGAGGGCCTGTGGAAGCTCACCAACCGCTACCCGGTGCCCGCCCGCTACCTCGCGCACGGCGTGCTCGCGCTGGAGTGCCTCTTCCCGGTGGCGTACCTCAAGGGCGGAGCCCTCGCCCGCCCGATCATGGCCAGTGCGGCGGCGTTCCACGTGGCCAACGGCTACTTCATGGGCCTGGGCCGGTTCATCACCGCCTTCGAGGCGATGCACCCGATGGTCGCGTACACCAGCGCACCCAAGTCGCACCCGGCGGTGGCCGGACGGGACGACAGGGCGCTGACCGCGACGGCGTCGATGGCGGCCATCGGCATCACGATCGCCGGGTTCCTCGCCGCGATGCGCCGGATGCGGGCCACCGACCCCTGGCCGCACGGCCGCGTCCTCACCACCCGGCACGGCAACGAACTCCACTACAACGAGCGGGTCTCGGAGAACGAGAAGGCACCCGTCCTCGTCTTCGGCACCGGGATGACCTCCACCGCCGAGCACTTCGGCTGGATCACGGAGAAGCTCGTCGAGGACAGCGACTACGGCATCATCACCTACAGCCGCGCCGGCTACGGGCCGAGCAAGCACCGCAGCCCCGCCCCGTACAGCCTCCAGGAGTCCGTGGACGACCTGGTGGACCTGGTCCGCGGCGCCGTGAACGAGGGACGGGACGTGTACCTCGTGGGGCATTCGCTCGGCGGTGAACTCGCCCGCCGCGCCGCGCGGGAGCTCGGCGACCGGGTCAACGGCGTCATCTACCTGGACAGTTCGCACCCGGAGGAGCTGAACCGCTCCAAGCAGCAGAAGGAATCCGCGGAGCGCCTCAAGGACGGCCTGAACATGTTCACGCGCAGCCTGCGGGCGGGCATGGGCGCGATGCTGGTACGTCCCCGCTGGGTGCACAACCTGCCTGCCGAGGTCCGCAGCCGCGCCTTCGCGCAGTACGCGGACAGCCGGCTGTGGCGCGCCGGCATGCGCGAATGGGACGCCACCGAGCGCGACTTCAAGGCATTCGAGGGCGATCTGCCCTCCGTCGGGGGCCATGCGCTGGTGCTCTCCGCGCAGCGGACCGTCGACCGCGACCCGGAACAGCTGCTGATGCACAACGAACTGGCCGCCGCGCACCGAGGGGACGGGCGCATCGTCCGCAACTCGGTGCTGGAGGGCGCCGACCACGACACAATGCTCACCGACGCCCGGCTCGGCACCGACGTGGGGCGCCGCATCCTCGACTTCCTCCACGAGGTCGAAGCGAAGGAAGGCGGCGCGGGACGCAGCGGGTCCGGCGCCGAGGGGAACAAGTCCGAGGAGGCACGATGACCAGCTCGCAGACTCCCGCATCGCTGGCCGGAACGGTGACCCGTACGGCCCGCGGCACCCGGTCGGTGCTCGCCCGCGCCTTCACCGGTCCGGGCGGCCTCACCCGCGCCGCCGGCGCCGCGGTGCTGCTGGGCACGCTCTCCGCGCAGCACCCGAACCCCCTGTTCAACAGGGCGCAGAAGATCGACATCTTCTCGGTGCTCTTCCCCAACTGGCGCTTCTTCGCGCCGACTCCGGCCCAGCACGACTACCACATCCTGTACCGGACCCTGGACCACGACGGGGAGACCTCCCCGTGGAAGATGGTCGAGGTCATCGTCGGCCGGAAGCTGCACCAGATGTTCTGGTTCCCGGGCCGGCGTCCCGAGAAGGCGATCTTCGACATCGTCACCGAGCTGATCACGCAGCTGGACAAGGGCTTCGGCGCGCTGAAGAAGCTGCCCTCCTACAGGATGCTCTGCGCGTTCCTCCGCCACCGGCTTCAGGAGGAGGGCAAGGCGGACGACGTGAAGGGCTTCCAGTTCACCCTCGTCAGGGCCACCGGCTACGAGGAGAACGACCCCGAGGTCATCTTCGTCTCGCCCTACACCCCCATGGCCGTCGAGTCGGAACCCGCCGCGGCGGCACGCAGCTCCCGGCCCTCCTACGAAGCGCACATACGGGACGACTCCCGCGAGGAAGTGCCCGTACAGCCTGCCTGACCGAGCACCGACTGTCCGTCCCGCGAACCTGTGGGGACGGGTGAACCACAACCGGATTCCCGAAAGGGGTCACATGTCCACCGCATCGATCGTCATCGCCGTCATCGGCATCGTCATCGCCGGATACCTCGCGCTGAACCTCGCCAAGAAGAAGAAGTAGTCCGCCGCCCCCAACGAGACCGAGAGGAGGCCCCGATGACTTCCGTGGACGACGTAGGTTACGGACGCCAGTTCGGCGGCTTCTACGACAGGATCTTCCCGAGCGGTCCCTACACCGAGCCGACCGTCGCGAAGCTCGCCGCCCTGCACCCCGCACCCGGCGAGCGGGCGCTCGAACTCGGCGTCGGCACGGGGCGGGTGGCGATTCCGCTCGCCCAGCGGGCCTTCCCCGTCACGGGCGTCGACTCGTCGCCCGAGATGCTGGAGCAGCTGACGACGAAGGCGAAGGAGGCCGACGCCGACGTCGAGGCGGTGCACGGCGACATCCGCAAGTACACCGACGACAACCAGTACAAGCTCGTCTACTGCATCTGCGCGACCTTCTCGATGCTGCTCGACCCCGACGACCAGCGCGCCGCCATCCAGTGTGCTGCCGACCGCCTCGCGCCCGGCGGCATGCTCGTGGTGGAGACCTCCAACGCGGGCGGTGTACGGGCGCTGCACGAAGGCCAGCAGCGCACCTCGTACTTCCTCCCGTACCCCGAGCCGAACACGGGGCTGCTGACGTATTCGACCCTCCTCGACAACGGCCTGTGGCACGCTTCGCACATCTGGTTCGAGGACGGCAAGTCGTCCATCGGATCCGAACTGGCAAGGCTCACGACGCCGGACGAGGTGGACGCGTACGCCCAGGCCGCCGGTCTGCGGCCGGCGGACCGCTGGGCGGACTGGAAGGAGACCCCCTGGGCCGAGGACTCCCCCATGTTCGTCAGCACCTACACCCGCAATTGAGGTGAGCGCCATGAGCACCCTGGAGGCGAAGGCGAGTTCCAGGACCCTCCACGTGGAGGGTCAGGACGACCGGATCGGACCGGCGCACGCGCGCAGGCGCGGCGGCGGTCCGGGACCAGCCGCCGTCTGGTATCTCGCACGGCGCCACAGGGCGCTCCTGGCCACCGGCATCGTCGTAGGGCTGATCGGCGTCACGGCGCAGCTCGCTCAGCCCTACGCGATCGGTGAACTGATCAAGCAGGCCGGGCAGAACAAGCCGCTCTCGGCGGCGATCATCCTTCTCGTCGCGCTGTTCTGCGTGGACGGCGCGTTCTCGGCGCTGCAGTCGTACCTCATCGGCCGGGCGGGCGAGAACATCGTCTACGACGTGCGGATGCTGCTCACCAGACGGCTGCTGCGCGTCGACCTGTCCGCGTACGGCAAGCAGCAGCAGGGCGACGTCCTCACCCGCACCGTCGCCGACACCTCGCTGGCGAAGATCGCGCTCTCGCAGAGCCTCGCCCAACTGGTCATCAACGGCTTCACGGTGGCCGGCGGCGTCATCGTGATGTTCCTGATCGACGTGTGGATGATGCTGATCACCCTGGCCTGCCTCGGCATCGCCAGCGCGATCTCCCTCTTCCTGGCGCGCAGCGTGCGCCGCGCCGCGATGGTCAACCGCGAGGACACCAGCCAGTACGGCTCGGACGTGCAGCGCGCGCTGTCGGCCCTGCCGACGGTGAAGGCGTCCCGCGCGGAGGACCGCGAGACGCACCGGATAGGCCTGCTGGCGTGGAAGGCCCGCAACTCGGGCGTGCGCGTCAACGGACTCAACGCGCTGTTCATGCCGGCGATGAACGTGGGGACGCAGGCGGCGCTCGCCGTCGTCGTCGGCGTCGGCATGACGCGGGTGACCCGCGGCACGATGTCGATGGCCGACCTCACCGCGTTCGTGATGTACCTCTTCTACATGGTCTCCCCGCTCGTCCTGTTCTTCCTCGCCATCGGGCAGTTCCAGCAGGGGCGCGCCGCGATCCGCAGGGTCGACGAGCTCACCGTCCTCCCGCAGGAGGGCGGCGTCCTGGACAGGATGCGGCACAAGTCGAAGCCCGCACCGGCCAAGAAGTCGCTGTCGGCGGACAAGGAGGCCGTGGAGTTCCGCGACGTCCGCTTCAGCTACGGCGGCGGGGAGGACGGCGCGGAGACGCTCAGCGACGTGACCTTCTCGGTGGCGTCGCGCGGGATGACGGCCATCGTCGGCCCGTCGGGAGCGGGCAAGACCACGCTCTTCCAGCTCGTGGAGCGCTTCCACGCGCTCGACGGCGGAGCGATCCTCGTCGGCGGCAAGGACATCGAGACGATGCCGCTGAGCACGCTGCGCGGCCTGGTCGGGTACGTCCAGCAGGACACCGCGGCGATGCGCGGCACCATCCGCGAGAACGTCGTGTACGCCGAGCCGGACGCGAGCGACGAGCAGATCCGCGAAGTCCTCGAACTGGCGGGTCTCACCAAGGTCGTCGACGCGATGCCGGACGGCCTGGACACCGAACTCGGCGACCAGGGCAGCGGCCTCTCCGGCGGTCAGCGGCAGCGCCTGTGCATCGCGCGCGCACTGCTGCAGAAGCCCGCCGTGCTCCTCCTCGACGAGGCCACCTCCCACCTGGACTCCGACTCCGAGCGGGAGTTCCGCGAGACGCTCAGCAAGGTCACCTCGCGCTGTGCCGTCATCGCGATCGCGCACCGCATCTCGACCGTCGTCGACGCGGACAAGATCGTCGTCATGGCCGACGGCCGGGTGCAGGACTCCGGCAAGCACGACGAACTGATGAAGCGGAGCGCGCTGTACCACCGGCTGGCCAACTCCCAGCTCCAGGCGGCGCACACCATGACGAAGGCCCCCGCGCAGGTGCCGCAGCCGGCGCACGCGGGTCCCGTGAGCACCGTGGACACGGCGGAGAACACTCTGTGACATCCGATGTGGCCGTCGTCGGCACCGGCCCGAACGGCCTCGCCGCCGCGGTGACCATGGCACGCGCCGGACTGAGCGTCGAACTGTACGAAGCGGCCGGGACCATCGGGGGCGGGCTGCGCGGCGAGGCGTTCTTCGACAGCGGCATCCGCCACGACGTGTGCTCCGCCGTGCACCCGATGGCCGCCGCGTCGCCCTTCTTCCGCGAGTTCCAGCTCCCGGAGCGCGGCGTGGAGCTGCTCAATCCGCCCGTCGCGTACGCGCACGCCCTGGACGACGGACGCGCGGGGCTGGCCTACGGCGATCTGGACACCACCTGCGAAGTCCTCGGGAAGGACGGGCCCGCCTGGCGGCGCCTGATGGCTCCGCTCCTCGAACACAGCACCGGCCTGGTCGACTTCTTCATGAGCGGCCAGCGGTCCGTGCCCCGTGACCTCCTCGCGCCGCTGCTGCTCGCAGCGCGGCTGCCCGCGCACGGCACCCGGCTCGGCTCGCGGGCCGGCTCGCCCGGCAGCCGCCTCCTCGGCGGCTTCCGCGAGGACGTGGCCCCGGCTCTGCTGGCGGGCGTCGCCGCGCACGCCGTCGGCAAGCTGCCGAGCCTGGCGTCCGCTTCGGTCGCGATGCTGCTGGGGCACCTCGCGCACGGTCCGGGCTGGCCCCTGCCCCGCGGCGGCAGCGAGCGCATCGCCGAGGTGATGGCCGACGACATCCGCGCGCACGGCGGGACGTTCCACACCTCGGCCCGCGTCACCGACCTGCGGCAGTTCGACGGCGTACGCGCCGTGCTGCTCGACACCGACCCCACCCAGCTGCTGGAGATGGCGGGGGACCGGCTTCCCGCCGGCTACGCCCGGCACTTGAGGCGGTACCGGTACGGCCCCGGCGCCGCCAAGGCCGACTTCCTCGTCTCCGGGCCCGTCCCGTGGACGAACCCGGAACTCGGACGGGCGGGAACCGTCCACCTGGGCGGGACGCGTGAAGCCGTCGCACGGCAGGAAGGGCTGACCGTGCGGGGCGAACGCACCGACGAGCCCTTCGTCCTGCTCGTCGACCCGGCCGTCACCGATCCCGGGCGGGCACGTGACGGGAAGAGGCCCGTGTGGGCGTACGCCCATGTACCCAACGGCGATCCTCGCGACCCCGTCGAACTGCTGCGTACCCGCATCGAGAAGTACGCGCCGGGGTTCAGCGACACCGTCATCGCCGCGCGCGGCATCCCCGCAGGCGAGTACGAGAAGTACAACGCGAACTACGTGGGCGGCGACATCGGAGCGGGCGCCATGACGCTCTACCAGTCGGTGGCCCGTCCGGTGCCCTACCTGGACCCGCACCGCACGCCGCTGCCGGGCGTCTTCCTCTGCTCGGCGTCCACACCGCCCGGCCCGGGCGTGCACGGCATGTCCGGGTATCTGGCCGCCCGCTCCGCGCTGCGGCACCGATTCGGGATGCGCGAGGCACCGTCGCTGGGTCCCGGACGGGCGTGACGGCGACGGGTCCGGCGGCCGGACCGAAGTCCGGCACCCCGTCCTTCTGCGCCCGCTCCCCGGCGCCGGGGGTCAGATCCAGCCGCGTTCACGGGCGAGCAGCGCCGCCTGCGGACGGTTGCCCGCGCCGAGCAGCTGCATGAGATCGGCGATGTAGCGCCTGTACGTACGGACCGAGACGCCCAGATCGCGGGCCCCCGCCTCGTCCTTGCCCCCGGAGCACATCGCCCGCAGGACCATCCGCTCCAGTTCGGACGGACCGTTCTCGCCTTCGGACCGGCGCTCCCCGAGCAGGGCGCCGAGGTCGTCCGACTCCGCCCAAATCGACTCGAACATGGCGAGAATGTTGGAGACGAGGCCGCTCTCCTGCGCGAACAGCGCACCGCGCGAGCTGTCTTCGGGGTGGACGGGCACGACGGCGGTGCGGCGGTCGTACATCTGGATCTTCGCCGTGGTGTGGCTGACCAGCCGCACCCGCGCTCCGTGGGACTCCAGTTCCCGCAGGTAGGAGACCGTCGGGGCGTGGTCCAGGGCCTTGCGGACGAGGACCGTGCGGACGCTCAGCCCCCTGCGCAGGCAGCGGAGCACCCGCGGCCGGTCCTGCTCGATGTCCTCCGGCCGAAGCGCCGTCGCCGGCTCCACCAGGGAGACCTCTTCGCGGGCGAAGAAGGCCAAGTCGTCGACGCGGTCACGGATCTTGGGCGGATCGGTGATCTGCTCGATGCCCACCACGGTCGGCGGCTGCTGCGCCGCGCTCTCCGGGCGGAGCGAAGCCACCAGCGGCTGAAGCTCGGTGACCTGCTGCAGCTTCTCGTGCAGTTCGTGGAGGCGGAGGTCCAGCAGGCGCGCCACCGCCACGTCCGGATCGGCGGCGGCCAGCCCGTCCTCCTCCGCCGTGCCGCTCCCGGCCTCCTGCTCCGGCGTTCCGCCACCTCGCAGCAGCCCCAACTCGCGCAGCCGGCCGAGCTCCTCGCGCGCCGCGTGCGGCGTCAGCCGGAGCTGCTCTATCAGTCCGTCGATCCCGATCCCCGGCTCGCGGAGGCACAGCCGGTAGATCTGCTCCTGTTCCTCGGTGAGACCGAGATAGGACATCTCGTTGGTACTCAAGCTGATCTCCCCCACTTCGGTCGCCTGCTGGGCCCGTGCAGTGGGTGGTCGTCAAAGCTTTGTGTCCCACGAGCCTGAACAGGAATCCGAGCATAGAAAAAACGAAGGCTTCCAACACCCCTCGGACCGGGGGCAATTCCTGGCAGGCCGTCGTGTGGTGCGCTTCTGCCCCCGTATGCACCCTCCCCATCGGAAGATTCGACTCCGCTAAGCCGGTTCTGTGTTTGGTTTATAGTGGGCACCGAGCCGCACGGATCGAGCAGGATCCGGTCGGCTCCTGCGGACGTAGCTCAGCTGGTAGAGCGCAACCTTGCCAAGGTTGAGGTCGCGAGTTCGAACCTCGTCGTCCGCTCGGCCGTGCACACGCGGTGTGCACACGAGAAGGGGTCCCGGTCTTCCCGACCGGGACCCCTTCTCGTGCGACGGAACGGCCTTGGGCGGCGCCCCGGGTGCGCCCGGACGCCAGGCGGAGGAGCGCCCTCGTACGGGGCGTACCCGGGCGGCTCCGACAGTGCAGCAGTCGGGCGTGCTGGGCGGCGCGGGCCCGACGAAGATCCGAACGACGTGCCCTCAGGCCCAGTCGAGGCCCGTCAGCCGGCTGTAGGCCTCCACGTACTTCGCCCGCGTCTGCTCCACGATCTTCTCCGGCAGCGGCGGGGGCGGGAGTTGACCGTTCCGGTCCCAGCCGGAATCGGCGCCGGACAGCCAGTCGCGGACGAACTGCTTGTCGAACGACGGCTGCGGGCGGCCCGGCTGCCACTGGTCGGCCGGCCAGAAACGGGACGAGTCGGGGGTGAGCACCTCGTCGCCGAGGAAGAGGCCGACGTGGTTCTCGGCGGGGACGCCGATGCCGTCGTCCGCGCCCGTACCGTGACCGAACTCCAGCTTCGTGTCGGCGAGGATGATGCCGCGGTCGAGGGCCACGTCACGCGCCCGCTGGTAGACCGCGAGGGTCAACTGCCGCAGCTGGGCGGCGGTCTCCGCACCCACCTCGCGCGCGACCTCCTCGTAGCTGACGTTCTCGTCGTGGTCGCCGACGGCGGCCTTCGTGGCGGGTGTGAAGATCGGGCCGGGCAACTCCGAACCGTCGGTGAGGCCTTCGGGGAGCGCGAGCCCGCAGACCGTGCGAGCCTGCTCGTACTCCGCGAGGCCCGAGCCCGTCAGGTAACCGCGCGCGACGCACTCGACCGGGATCATGCGCAGCGAACGGCACACCGTCGTGCGCCCTTCCCAGTCGGCGGGGGCGCCGGCCGGAACCTCGGTGCTGATCACGTGGTTCGGCACGAGGTCCGCCAGCTGCTCGAACCACCACAGCGAGAGCTGCGTGAGGATCCGGCCCTTGTCGGGAATCTCGGTGGGAAGCACCCAGTCGTACGCCGAGACGCGGTCACTGGCCACCATCACCAGGTCGCCCGCCTCGTTCCGGTACAGGTCGCGCACCTTGCCGGTGTGCAGATGCAGCAGGCCCGGCACCTGCACTGGCTCGGGCTTCTCGACGAATCCGGACACTGCTCCTCCGGGGGTTGGCACGGCTCCGGATACCGATTGTCCCGTACGGGCTCTCGCACACACTCCGGGGCGGTCCGGTCAGGGAAGGAGCGGGCAGCCGCCGGGCCGCGGGAGCGACGACCGGCCGTGCGCACCCGGGGCGCCCAAGGCCGCGGTGTGCACGGCCGCGGTGTGCACAGCCGCGGTGTGCACAGCCGCGGTGTGCACAGCCGCGGTGTGCACGGCCGCGGCGGTCAGTCGCTTTTGCACACGCGGTCCAGCAGGTTGGCCGTCGCCCGCTGCACGCGGGAGTCGACGTGGCCTGGCCGGTCCAGCGCGGGCGTCCAGGCGAAGGTGCCGGAGCAGAAGACCAGCGCGCCGGACGGCGCCCGGTACAGCGACGTCTCCTGATGGCGGCGCGCACCGCCCGTGTCCTGGTACGGGGAATGGGCGAGCAGGACGCGCTCGGTGTACTCCGGGAGGCTCGTACGGGGGAAGTAGCGGTCGGCCTCGCCGGCCACGAGACCCGGGATCCCGTCGCCGTCACCCGCCTCCGTCCCCTCCCACAGCCAGTGTTCGCTGTTGCGCACGATCAGCGGGTACGGCTCCGGGACCTGGCCCGCGTACTGGACGCCCAGGATGTGCTGCTCCGGCTCGCCCTGGGAGCGCCACTGGGCCGACCGGCCGGGGCCCCGGCGCTTGCGGCAGGTCAGCAGCCGGTCCGGCGACCCGCCGGGCAGCGGGTCCAAGTCCACCTGCCAGTACATGGTGTTGGCGGAGAGGAAGACGAGCGAGGTGCCGCCGTCACGGGCCCGTTCGACGGAGCGCCGCATGGGCACCGACCAGTACTCGTCGTGCCCCGGGAAGATCACTCCGCGGTGGGCGGCGAGATCCACGCGGCCCGCGTGGACGTCGCGGGCGTCGGCGTACGCCAGGTCGTAGCCGACGCGTTCGGCCCAGCGGATGAAGTCGTAGGCGTGGCCGATGTGCAGGGGGAGGCCGGCACCCGCGTAGGGGCGGTCGAAGGAGACGGTGACGGCGGCGTCCTCCTCGCCGAGCAGGCGTCCGTGGTCGTCCCAGGCGTGGTAGAGGCTGGCACCGTCGCGGCCGTTCTCGGGGAAGAGGTTGTACGCCTGCCAGGTGAGGTCGGGGAGGACGACCAGCAGATCCGCGGGGTCGCGGTCGCGGACGGTGAAGGGGATGTGGGAGCGGTGCCGTCCGTCCGCGGTGGTGAGAACCGCCACATAGGCGCCCGTCGACCAGTGGGAGGGGACCTGGAGCCGCCAGGAGAGCCACCAGTTGTGGCAGGAGACGGTGCGGTCGGCGGTCAGGGGCGGGGGCTGCCGGATGCCGGACAGACGGGGACTCGTGGTGATCTTCGTCGCGCCGATGCCGCCGTAATGGCCGACGCGGTAGACGTCGACGGCGAAGGCCTGGGGAGGGTCGACGGTGATCCGGAAGTCCAGGGAGTCCCCCGGCGCGGTGCCGCCGTCGCTTCCGGCGAACCCCTTGATCTGGCAGTGCACGTCGTCGGCGGTCCTGGGGCGGCCCACTCCGGGCTGGCTGAGGGACTCGCCGGGGAGGAGGCCCTCCAGCCCCGTCTGGTCCACGTACCAGGGCACCATGCGGCCGTTGTCGAAGTACTGCTCGCCGAACCGGAGCCAGGGGAGCGGCCCCTGGCCGAACGGGTCGGTGGCCGCGTGCGCGAGCGCCCCCGACTCCCAGTGCCGGATGTCTTCGGTCCCCACCTGTGACTCCCCAGTCCACATTTGTCGCCCCCGCGGCTTCAGCCCATCACATTACGCGAGCGCGACATCACCCTTGGTCGCTCATTTGGCCGATACAAGCACTCGGTCTCGGACAGGCGTACCAGCGCGGGCGGCGCAGGCGGTCCTGCGAGGCGTTCGCGCCGGAGCGGCAGCCGGGGGCCGCCGTCCCGGACGCAGGCGGCCCGCCTCGGGACGGCTACGGAAGCGGGCCGTTCGGAACAGACGGCTCAGACGAGCCGGACCGGCTTGTCCGCTCGGACGCCGACCCTCGCCAGCCAGTCCCTCAGCGGCTGGACGTCCGCCTCCTCGACGAGCGCGAGCACGGGACCGCTGAGATCCGCCGCGCGCTCCCCGCCGACGAAGAGCGCCGGGCCGTCGAGCCAGTCCAGACCGGCGACCGCACCGGCCGTGTCCACCGCCGCACAGCAGACGACCGCGGTGACGTGCTCCGTCATGACCTCGCGCCCGCCGCGGGGAGGCTGCAGCGGCAACCCCATGGGCGCCGCCGCCCCCGTGCCGCCCACGGCGGCCACGAGCGGCGCCACGAGCGCGGCCTCCCCCGCGTTCTCCGCCTCCTCACGGGCGACCGCGGCCGCTATCCGGGCGGCCAGCGCCTCCCCGTCCGCCCCCTCGCTCCCCGCCAGCCGCTCCATGACGCGGGACAGCGTGGGCCCCGGGAGAGCCCCCGCGCCGTCCGCCCCGACCCGTCCGGCACCGACGGCGCCGGGCCCGTCCAGCACGTCGAGCTCGGCGAAGAGACGGGCGGCATGGGTGCGCCATATGCGGTCGACGACCTCCTCCGGGTACTCCTGCCAGTCCACCGGAGACCAGTCGGGCCCGGACTCGGCCGGGCCGCCGTGGAAGAGGCGGGCCGCCAGCAGCGAGATCGACTCGTCGACCGCGCCGGGGGAGTCGAGCAGGTCGCAGGCGGGCCGCTCCCCGAGGCGGGAGGTGAAGCCCCCCGCGAGGCTGTCCCGGTGCGAGAGCTCCGTCAGGGCGGAGACCACGCCGGCGTCCAGCCGGGCGGGCCACCGGCCGATGCGCCAGGCGGGCAGCGCGACACGCGTCAGGAGGCGGTCCCAGCCGGCGTAGGCGAGACCGACCTGCTCCTGGGCGGACGTACGCAGCGCGTGGTCCACACCCTGTGCACGGTGGGCCGCCGCCGCGGCCACGCCGCGCTCCATCTCGGCGGCGTGCGGCACGCAGGCGCGGAGCATGAGGCGGGCGCATCCGCCCGCGAAGCGCAGGCCGAGGCGCCGCAGGGCCCCTGCCCGCCCGCTCCCCGCGTCCGCGGGGTGGTCGGCTACGGCGACGGCGGCGTCGAGGCCGCGCACGAATCGACGTGCGGCAGCTATGTCGGGATGCGCCGAGGGACCCGTACCGGCCACGACGGGGGCGAGCAGCGCCCGCAGCTCCGCGACCCGCATCCACCACAGGAAGGGCGACCCGATCACCAGGACGGGAGCCGGACGCGGGCGGACGCGGAGGGCCGCCCCGGCGCCGCCGCCCGCACCGGAGCGCGCACCCGCTGCCCCGTCGGCGGCGTGCGAGCGGTGGGTGCGGTCCTCCAGCCAGCTGTCGCAGTCGGGGGTGAGCGCGAGGGCCGACGGCGCCGGGACCTCCAGGCGGTCGGCCAGCTCGCGCACCAGGTTGTACAGGTCGGGGGCGGAGCGTTCGTCGAGGGCGACCGTGGGCGCCACCGCCGGCCTGGCCCGCACGATCACGGCGCCGACCGCCGCCGCGACGCCGAGCACCGCCAGCGCCACGGCCGTCACCGCCCAGCGCGCGCCCTGCCACTCCGGGCCGATGCTGCCCGTCCGCTCCCCTGCGAAGAGGACCACCGCCGCCGCCGCGGGCAGCAGGGCGAGCGCGAGGGCCGCGCCGCGGATGCGGAGCACGGAGAGAGCGTGTGAGCGCGCCGAGCGCGCTCCTGCCTGCCGGCCCACCACGAACTGCTCACCCCCAGACAGTCTGCCCGGGCCTTCCGGCCCTCGGATCTCCCCACTGTGGCACCGCGCGATGACAGCGCAACGTGCGCGGGGCCAGTCGGGGAGGAGCCATACGGCTTGCGCGGAACCCTAGTTGGGGCCTCCGGACGCGTCAGCCGCTCCGCGGCGCGGTCACTCGATGGAATGGCTTTGGGCAGAGCTCTTGCGTTGTGGAGGGTGAGCGAGGTGTCCCTTATGCGGCTAAAGCCCCCCGGGTGCCGCATGGCTGCCGCACGCCCGTGGGCAGCGTCCCGGCCGCGGAGACGGGCGCACCAGCCGGGCCGCGTCTGCTCCGCGGCCTTCGCCAGGCCCTACTCCGCGGCCTTCGCCGCGCTTCCCTCCGCGGCCTTCGCCAGGCCTTACTCCGCGGCCTTCGCCGCGATGTCCGAGCGGTGGTGCGAGCCGTCGAGGCCGATCCGGCCGACCGCGGCATAGGCGCGCTCGCGCGCCTCCCTGAGCCCGTCGCCCGTCGCGGTGACGGAGAGGACGCGTCCTCCCGCACTCACCACGCGGTTCCCGGCGTCGCGCTTCGTCCCGGCGTGCAGCACGTACGCGCCGGGTGCGTCCCGTTCGGCGACCTCTTCGAGGCCTTCGACGACGTCGCCGGTGCGCGGCGCCGCCGGGTAGTCCCTGGCCGCCACGACGACGGTGACCGCCGCCTCGTCGCTCCACCGCAGCGGCGGGAACTCCGCCAGCCGCCCGGTGGCCGCCGCGTACAGCAGGCCCGCGAGCGGAGTGCGCAGCCTGGCCAGCACGGCCTGCGTCTCGGGGTCGCCGAAGCGCGCGTTGAACTCGATGACGCGCAGCCCGCGCGAGGTGAGGGCGAGCCCGGCGTAGAGCAGCCCCGAGAAGGGCGTCCCCCGCCGGCGCATCTCGTCGACCGTCGGCTGGAGGACCGACTGCTCGATCTCCCGCACGAGGCCGGGGTCCGCCCACGGCAGCGGCGAATAGGCGCCCATTCCGCCGGTGTTGGGGCCTTCGTCGCCGTCGTAGGCCCGTTTGAAGTCCTGAGCGGGCTGGAGCGGGACCACGCTCTCGCCGTCCGTGACGGCGAACAGCGAGACCTCCGGACCGTCGAGGAACTCCTCCACGACGACGCGTCCGCAGGCGCGGGCGTGGGCGCGGGCCTCCTCGACGTCGCCGGTCACGACGACGCCCTTGCCCGCGGCGAGTCCGTCGTCCTTGACGACGTACGGCGGGCCGAACGCCTCCAGGGCGCCGTCGGTCTCCTCCGGGGTGGTGCAGACGTGGCTGCGTGCCGTGGGCACGCCCGCCGCGGCCATCACGTCCTTCGCGAAGGCCTTCGACCCCTCGAGCCGTGCGGCCTCGGCCGACGGGCCGAACACGGCGATGCCCCTCGCCCGTACGGCGTCCGCGACACCGGCGACCAGGGGGGCCTCCGGCCCGATGACGACGAGGTCCGCCTTCACCTGCGGCGTCTCCGCGAGGACCGAGACGGCCGCGCCGTCCAGGGCGTCGACCGCGTGGAGCGTCGCGACCTCGGCGATCCCGGCGTTGCCGGGCGCGCAGTGCAGGGCGGTGACCTCGGGGTCGAGCGAAAGAGAGCGGCACAGGGCGTGTTCGCGGGCGCCGCCGCCGATGACCAGAATCCTCACGGGAGCAGCCTAGACGGGACGGGCCCGCCCCCTGTCCGCGCCCTGTCACGCCCGGCGCCGGGGCCCGCCCGCGAGGGACAGCGCCCCCCTGTGAACTCTTTCGGGTGAGAAACGGACGACCGCCGATTCCGCACAGGTGCTGAACAGTGCCCCTGTACCGGGCAGTTCGGCAGGAAACCGGCATTGCGTGCCCACGCGCGGCGGTAGGAAGATCCCCCGGGCGTTCCGAGCGCGGAGTGCCGGGGGGCGTGATGTCGGGTGGCCTGATGCGGGGTGCTGTGGGGAGTGGCGCGGTGACTCAGCCGGAGATGAGGTGCGAGGGCGCCTGCCGGAAAGGGCGGGCGGAGCGCGCGGACGTGGAGGGCCGCGGCTTCCCCCTCGGCGACTGGAACGACCCCGCCCGTCGGCTCGACGAGCTCTACGCGTGGGTGGAGCAGCGTGCTCTGCACCTCGCCGACTCGTATCTCGCCGACCGCGTCCGCAAGCGCCGCGGGGCCCGGCTGCTGCGGGCGGGAGCGGCGCTCGGGGCGACGGCGAGCGCGGTCGTGCCGATGCTCGCGCTCACCGGGACGCTGCCCGGAACCGCCGCGGCCTGGGGCTACCTCGCACTGCTGGGGGCGGTCGTGTGCCTCGGCGCCGACCGCTGCTCCGGGCTGACGACGGGCTGGATGCGGGACGTCGCGACGGCGCAGGCCGTCCAACGGCGGCTGGAGACGCTGCAGTACGACTGGGCGTCGGAGGCGGTCCGCGAGGTGCTCGGCCCCACGGAGGGCAGCGCGGGGGACGCCGCGGACCGCGGCCTCGCCCTGCTGCGCCGCTTCACCGAGGACGTCTCGGAGATCGTGCGCGCCGAGACGGCCGACTGGATGCTCGAATCGGGTGCGGGCCGCTTACCCCTGCGGCCGCAGTGGGCGGCAGGGCCCCCGTCGCGCTCGCACGAGGCGTGCCGCCAGCCGCAGAGCGACCGCTCCCCGTTCGCGCGCGGCCCCCGCCCGGCCATGCCGCGGCAGCGCCCACCGGAGGACCTGCACTGACGTGGCTGGGCTCCGGCCCGCCATGAACCGTGACCTGAACTCGGCTGCCAGGAAGGCTGGTTCGAGACACCTCGCCGGTCGAAGGGCCGTTTCCAGCCACAGGACGCCCGGACGCCCCGCGGACGGCCGGACGGCCGGACGGCAGAAGGACTGATCAGCTGAAGACGATCATGGAGCCCTGCGCCAGGCTCCGCGTCGCCGCCGCGTGCAGCCCCAGCCACACGTGCCGCTCCCGCGCGAACGGCCCCTGCCCGTAGTCGATCGGGGAGTCCGCGGGCTCCTCGAGGCCGGTAGGCCGGGACGGCGCGGGCGGCGTGGGCGGAGGGTTGGCCGCGTCGATGCCCAGGCACGGCGCCACGGACTCCAGTTCGCGCAGCAGCCCCTGGCTCGACCCGAGCGGACCGCCGCCCTCCAGCAACTCCTCGTCCGCCAGCGGCGCGTCGAAGTCGACGGGGACGTAGGCGCCCGCGTGGTCGTAGTGCCACACGAGGTGCGACTGCTGCGCCGTGGTCTCGAACATCTCCAGCAACTGCTCGTAGTCGCCGCCGAGTTCGTCGACGGGCGTGACCTCCAGCCCGCACAGCTGCAGCAGGTGGGCGCGCCGGAGGAAGTGCAGCGCCTCGTAGTCGAAACCGGCGATCGGGGCGACCTCGCCGGAGAGGCCCGGCATGTAGTTGTAGACGGGCACCGGAGGCAGGCCCGCGTCCGTCAGCACCTTGTCGTACGCAGCGATCTCCTCGGCGAACGGATTGTCCGTGCTGTGGCACAGCACGTCGACGAGGGGGACCAGCCAGAGATCACATGCCAAGGGGTGCTCCCATCCACGGCTCGGGGTCGCAACAGCGTAGTGCCCGGTGTTGATGCCCCGTCGCGGCAGGCTCCGCACGTCTCGTGAGGGTCACGGTGCCAGCCGGATCGCCGGTCCCTCGGCCAGCGACAGCGCGTGCCGGTGGTATTCGGCCACGATGCGCCGCGACTCGACCGCGTCGCGCTGCTCCACCGCGTCGACGAGTTCCCGGTAGCCGGACCAGAGCCGCGCGGCGCTCTCCCCCTCGCGGCGCAGGCAGGGCACGCAGAAGACCCAGCACTGGGTGCGGAGCCGGTCGAGGAAGTCCAGGATGTACGGGTTGCCCGCGAGGGCGCCCAACTCCCGCCAGTAGCGCAGGTCGTAGCCGATCAGCACGTCGAGGTCCCCGGCGCGCGCGGCCCGTACCGCTGCTTCGGCGCGGCGGCGCACGGACGCCAGCACCGCCGGGTCCAGCTCGTACTCCCGGAGCGGCCCTGCCGCGCCGCCCGCCGCCTCCTCCGCGGTCCGCACGGCCTCCGCCTCGACGAAGCCGTGGAAGAGCCCGTCCATCACGATCATCCGCGCGTGCACCATGGCGCGGTAGTCGTCGATCGTGAACCGGTGGACGCGGAAACCGCGGTGCTGCTCGACGTCGAGCAGACCCTGCGCCGCCAGGTCGACCATCGCCTCGCGCACCGGCGTGGCGGAGACGCCGTACTGCTCGGCGATCTCCTTGACCGTGAAGTGGCTCCCGGCCGGCAGGCGTGCGGCCAGGATCTCGTCACGCAGGGCGGAGGCCAACTGCGCACGCAGGGTGCTGCGTTTGATCATCAGCGTGGACTCCGCCGTCTCAGCCGCGCGCGGACGCGCCGGCTTCCGCGGTATGGGCGTCCGCGACGCTCAGGGCCTCGTCCAGCACGGCCAGGCCCTCCTTGGCCTCGGACTCGCTGATGTTGCACGGCGGCACCACATGGGTGCGGTTCATGTTGACGAACGGCCACAGGCCGCCGCGCTTGCACGCCGCGGCGAACTCGGCCATGGGCGCGTTGTCCGGCCCGCTCGCGTTGTACGGCACCAGCGGCTCGCGCGTCGCCTTGTCCCGTACGAGGTCGAGCGCCCAGAAGGTGCCCATGCCGCGTACCTCGCCGACCGACGGGTGGCGCTCCGCCATCTCCCGCAGGGCCGGGCCGATCACGCTCTCGCCGATGCGGGCGGAGTTCTCCACGATGCCCTCCTCGGCCATCGTGTTGATCGTCGCCACGGCCGAGCCGCAGGCCAGCGGGTGACCGGAGTAGGTCAGCCCGCCCGGGTAGGGCCGCCTGTCGAACCTCGCGGCGATCTCCCCGGAGATCGCGACGCCGCCGAGCGGGACGTAGCCGGAGTTGACGCCCTTCGCGAAGGTGATCAGGTCGGGCGTGACGCCGAAGTGGTCGGCGGCGAACCAGGCGCCCGAGCGGCCGAATCCGGCCATCACCTCGTCGAGGATGAAGACGATGCCGTGCCGGTCGCAGATCTCGCGGACGCCGGCGAGGTAACCGGGCGGCGGCACCAGCACGCCCGCGGTCCCGGCGATGGTCTCCAGGATGATCGCGGCGATCGTGCCGGGCCCCTCGTAGGCGATGGTCTCCTCGAGGTGGGCGAGCGCCCGCCGGCTCTCCTGCTCCTCGGTCTCGGCGTAGAAGTGCGAGCGGTACAGGTGCGGCCCGAAGAAGTGCACCGCGCCTGCCGCGCCGGTGTCGTTGGCCCAGCGCCGCGGGTCGCCCGTCAGGTGGATCGCGGCCGCGGTGTGGCCGTGGTACGAGCGGTAGGCGCTCATCACCTTGGGGCGGCCGGTGTGCAGCTTGGCCATGCGTACGGCGTTCTCCACCGCTTCGGCGCCGCCGTTGGTCCAGAAGATCTTGTCGAGGTCGCCGGGCGTGCGCTCCGCCACGAGCCGCGCGGCCTCCGCCCGTACGTCGACGGCGAAACCGGGCGCCATCGTGCACATGCGGCCGGCCTGCTCCTGGATCGCGGCGACGACCTTGGGGTGCTGGTGGCCGATGTTGGTGTTGACCAGCTGGGACGAGAAGTCCAGGTAGCGGTTGCCCTCGTAGTCCCAGAAGTACGAGCCCTCACCTCCCGCTACGGGAAGGGGCTCGATCAGCCCCTGCGCCGACCACGAGTGGAAGACGTGTGCGCGGTCTGCGGCCCGCACTGCCTCGCCGGCAGCCGGGTCGGGAACGGTTGTACGCGGGGACGTGCTGGTCACGTGCAGGCTCCTCAGCTTCGGGATCACCCTTGGGGGAGGGCACCGGGTGGGACGGCCCACAGCCTAGGGATGAGTTTTCGCCCCGTCTTCCCCGGGACCGAACTATGTGGTTTTCCACCAGAACCGCAGGGCTCCGTACCCGCGGCCAGGTCCGATCGCGTAACAGATCAGCGACGAGCAGGCCGGAACTGTACTCCCCGCGTAGAGTCCGGACGGCGGGAGGGCGGGGGCCGCGAGCCTCCCGGCATGCGATGGGGGAGAGGTAGGCAGCGATGGAACGGCTCAGTGCCGGCGATCCGCGGTCGATCGGCGGCTTCCGGCTGCTGGGGACACTGGGCGAGGGCGGCATGGGGCGGGTCTACCTGGCCCGTTCCAAGCGCGGCCGGACCGTCGCCGTGAAGGTCGTCAAGAGCGAACTCGCCCGGCAGTCCGACTTCCGCCGCCGCTTCGCGCAGGAGATCACCGCCGCCCGCAGGGTGGGCGAGGCGTGGACGGCGCCGGTCCTGGAGGCCGACACCGAGGCGGAGACCCCCTGGGTCGCCACGGGGTACATCGCCGGCCCGTCGCTCGCGCAGGTCGTCGACGAGCAGTACGGGCCGCTGCCGGAGAAGTCGGTGTCGGCGCTCGCCTCCGGGCTGGTGCGGGCGCTCCAGGAGATCCACAACGCCGGGCTCGTCCACCGCGACCTCAAGCCGTCCAACATCCTCATCACCATCGACGGCCCGCGCGTCATCGACTTCGGCATCGCCCGCGCCCTGGACTCCGCGGTGCAGTCGGCGGGCGGACTGACCAGCACCGGGGCGCTGGTGGGGTCCCCCGGCTTCATGTCACCGGAGCAGGTGCGGGGTCAGCAGGTCACACCCGCGAGCGACATCTTCTGCCTGGGCGCCGTGCTCGCGTACGCGGCGACGGGCCGGATGCCCTTCGGCACCGCCGACAGCGGCGTGCACGCGCTCCTCTTCCGCATTGCCTCCGAGGAGCCCGATCTCACCGGCCTGTCGGGCGAGTTGCACGACATGGTCGCCGCGTGCCTCAGGAAGGACCCGGCGCACCGCCCCGCCCTGGAGGAGCTGGCGAAGCGCACCGAGGACGAACTCGCCGGCGCCTGGCTGCCGGGCGAGGTCCTCGCCCAGCTCGGACGGCATGCCGTCCAGCTGCTGGACAGCGAGGACCCGGACACCGAGACCGGCGCCATCCCCGTGGCCGACGCCGGCGCCGCCGCGGGCACCACGGCGGCCCCCGCGTCCTCGCACACGCCTCCCGCCTCGCCCTCCGCCGCTCCGGCACCGCAAGGTGTGTACGGGCCGTCCACACCGCCGCCCGGCGCGTACGGCCCTCCCGCGAGCGCCCCCTACCAGCCCCAGCCCCAGCCCTGGCAACAGCAGCCGGGGCCGGGGGCGTTCCGGCAGAACAACGGCGTGCCCGCCGCCGGGCCCGGGACTCCCCCGCCCCCGGGGCCCGGGCAGCGCCGTGCGATGTCGCCGCGCAAGCTGGGCAACGCCGTCATCGTCTTCCTCGGCCTGTCGCTGGTCGTCGACGTCATCGGGATGTTCCTGCACGGCATGGTGAGCTCCGCGCTGGAGGACAGCGCATCCGTCACGGGCGGCACCGCGGGCCTGCGCCAGGTGGACGGGTTCGTCGCGCTCAAGGGCGCCACGATGACGCTGGAGGTCATCAACGGCCTCGTCGTCATCCCCCTCATCGTGCTGTGGACGATGTGGTTCTGGCGGGCCCGTGTGAACGCGGAGATCTTCTCCCCCGGGCGCGTCCGCTACCCGGCGGGCACGGCGGCGGCGGCGTGGTTCCTGCCGGTGTGCAACCTGTTCATTCCCAAGCAGGTGCTCAACGACGTCTGGGCGGCGAGCAACCAGTCCCCGCAGTGGTACGGGCAGGGGCCGCGTCCCGCCCCGCGCCGCGCCCTCGTCCAATGGTGGTGGCTGCTGTGGCTGTGCTGCTTCTTCGCGGGCGGGGCGGCCAGTTGGGACAGCTGGTACAACATGGCCGACCTGGACGGCGGTCAGGACATCGTCTCGCTGGTGCTGTTCGCGGAGTTCGTCGGCATTCCGGCGGCGGTCCTCGCGATACTCCTCGTCAACCGGCTCACCGCTCTCCAGGACAACCTCATCTCCGGCCGGCGCTGACCGCGGGGGCCCCGCCCCTGCCCCATCTCCTTCCCCGGCCCGGCACTTCCCCTTCCCCGGCCCCCTCGCCGCGTGCCGTTTCTCGTTCCGCCGGCTCGTCCCGCCTGCTCGTCCCACCGTCGCGCCCGGAGTCGCCGACCGCCGGACGTACGCCCGCGAACAGTCCCGCTCTGACGCGGAATTCACATCGGGCAGAGCGCCACACGGCCGTCCAACCCCGGACAGCGCACTCCTCCGCGAGCATCAAACGGGAACCGGTGCGCAGCCCGACCGTGACCTTCGTAATCGACAGTGAGGAGGGATCGATGGACTGGCCGCAGATTCCACGTGGGGGAAGAACATGGCACAGCTGGCGGCGGACGACCCGCATTCGGTGGGCGGTTACCGGCTGTTGAGCAAGCTCGGCGCCGGCGGCATGGGCAGCGTGTACCTGGCACGGTCGGGAGGCGGGCGCACGGTCGCGGTGAAGCTCATCAAGGCCGAACTCGCCGCCGAGCCCGAGTTCCGCTCCCGGTTCCGGCTCGAGGTCGAAGCGGCACGGCGCGTGGGGGAGCGCTGGACCGCACCCGTGCTGGACGCCGACACCGAGGCCGAGACGCCGTGGGTGGCCACCGGATACATCGCCGGCCCCTCCCTGGAGCAGGTGATCTCCAGCCGCGTCCAGCAGGGCCACGGACCGCTTCCCGAGAACTCCGTCCGCACCCTCGCGTACGGCCTCGCCAGCGCCCTGCTCGACATCCACGGCGCGGGCGTCGTCCACCGCGACCTGAAGCCGTCCAACGTGCTGGTGACCATCGACGGGCCGCGCGTCATCGACTTCGGCATCGTCCGCGCCCTGGACGCCCTTCCGGACTCGACGATGACCAACACGGGCGTCGTCGTGGGCTCCCCGAGCTACATGTCGCCGGAGCAGATCCGCGCACAGCAGGTGACGCCCGCCAGCGACGTGTTCTGCATGGGCTCCGTGCTCGCCTTCGCGGCGACGGGCCGGCCGCCGTTCGGCAGCACGAGCGGGGGCATGCACGCGGTGATGTTCAACATCGCCACCGAGGACCCCGACCTGGAGGGCGTCGAGGAACCGCTGCGCGGGCTGATCGCCTCCTGCCTGGCCAAGGACCCCGCGGACCGGCCCGCGCCCGAGGACGTCATCGCGGGCGTGCAGCCCATCTCGACAGGTACCGCCGCCGCGCCGTGGCTCCCGGCCACGCTCATCGCCGAACTGGGGCGGCACGCCGTCCAGTTGCTCGACACGGACACCCCGCCCTCCGGTTCGGGAGCTCCCTCGGGCGTCCCCGGCGCGGAGAGCGGGCAGAGCGGGTCGACGTCCGCGCCCCGGGCGCTCCCCGAGGACCCGACCTCGGCGCTGCCGCAGCCCGCTCAGCAGCAGGCCCCCGCGCCGTCGTCGGCCGCACGGTCCCGCCGGCGCTACGCCGCCGCGGGCGCGGCCGCCGTGATCGTCGCCGGTGCCGCCTTCTTCGCGTCGGGCGCGGAACTCCCCCTGGTCGGCTCGGACGAGCCCGGGCAGACCTCGGGGTCCTCGGACATCCCCGACAGCTACGTGGGCACCTGGAGCGGACCCGTCGTACGGGACGGCGAACCCACGGGCCAGTACCGGCGGTTCACCATCTCCCGCGGCAAGGTGGGAGAGGTCGTCGCGAACAGCTTCAGCCTCGGCACGGACTACGAGTGCAAGAGCGACGCGAAGCTCGTGTCCGTCGGCAAGTCGCTGGAGCTGGACACCAGGGTCATCAAGAGCGTCGGCAGGAAGTGCTCCGCGCTGGGCTCGCACACCGTCACCAGCAACTCCGACTCGACGCTGACGTGGCAGGCGGCGGGCCGCAGCGCGACCCTCAAGCGCGTCGAGCAGCCGGAGAAGCTGCCCGAGGAGTACGTCGGCACCTGGCAGCGGCAGCTGCCCGACGGCGGCACGCAGCGGGTCACCATCGAGCAGTTGCGGGAGGGCAGCCCCATGTCGGTGGCCATGGTCTCCGAGAGCAGCACCCTGCACTGCGAGGCGAAGGCGGACATCTTCTCCGCGGGCGGCGACGGCGAGCCCGTCCGGCTCGGCCCGCCCCTCGTCGACAAGGAGGCCTCGTCCGGCGAGTGCCGGACCGGGCCGCCGTCGACGCTGAGCGTCGAGAACGGCAGCATGCTGCGCTCGTTCACCGAGGGCGGTACGGAGTTCGACTACACCCCCGCCCAGTGACGGCGGAGCGGACGGGCGGAGCGGGCGGGCCGGGTGCCCGCGACCGCGCCGCCGCCCGCTTGCGCTACTTCGTCTCCAGGTCCCGGCGCCGGAAGCCCGCCAGCCCCGCGGCCAGCAGCACGGCGGCGGTGAGGGAGAGCAGCAGCACCGGCGTCCAGTCCATGTCGTCGGACGGCAGCCGTGGCACGTGGCCGAAGGGCGAGATGTCGTTCATCCAGCCGGGAAGCTGCAGGATCTGGCCCAGGTATCCGGCGAGGAAGGCGTAGACGGGCACGCTCCAGGCCGCGGCGGCCGCCCGCGGAAGCCAGCCGTAGATCAGCGCCGCCACTCCGGCCGTGACCCACAGGGCCGGTGCGTAGGCCAGCGCGGCCGCGGTGAGCGACAGCACCAGGCCGCCGTCGCCCGTGGAGGCCGCCCCCGTCAGACCGAAGCCCAGCCCCGCCAGCACCAGCGTGAGCGTGCCGCCGAGCAGTGCGACGGCGAGGTGGCTCCACATCCACCGCACGCGGGACAGCCCCGTCGACAGCAGCGGTTCGGCCCGTCCGGCGCTCTCCTCCGCACGGGGCCTCAGCGAGGCGATGACGACGAACACGGCCGCCAGCACCGCGAGGACGATCATGACGGTGGAGGCGAACGACTCCACGAAGCCGGCGCCGCCCGCCTCGGCCAGCGCCTCCTTCACCACGGCGACGCCTTCGAGCATCTCCTCCACGTCGCCCAGGAGCGAGCCGTACATCGCGCCCAGCAGCAACGCCCCGCAGCAGAAGCCGGCCAGCATGCCGCGCTGGAGCCGCAGCGCGAAGCCGAGCGGACGGACGAGCGCCGCGGAGGCGGTCCGGCGTCCGGGCCGCGGCCTGCGCAGGCCCGCCCCCACGTCGCGCCGGCCGCTGAGCGCGTACGCGCCGGCGGCGGCGGCGCACGCGGCGCCGAGCATCAGCAGCAGCGGCCACCACCGGTCGTCGGCGAACGGGTAGCTGCGCTGCGCCCACCCGATGGGAGAGGCCCACGAGAGCGTTCCGTCGCCGACGTCCCCGGCCGCCCGCAGCACGAATGCCAGGCCGATCACGCCGATCGCCATGCCGGAGGCACCGCGCGCGTGCTCGCTGATCTGCGCCGTCACCGCCGCGACCGCGGCGAAGAAGACGCCCAGGCCGCCGAAGACGGCCCCGTAGAGCAGCGCCCCCTGCCACGTCGTCCCGTCGGCGCCGGACCCGCCGAGGGTGAGGCCGAGCAGCGCCGCCAGCAGCACGTCGGCGATCACCGCGACGGCGAGGGCCGCCGTCAGCGCCGCGTGCCGGCCCACCACGGCGGAGCGGAGGAGCTCCGCCCGCCCGGTCTCCTCCTCGGTGCGCGTGTGCCGTACGACGATCAGGACGCTCATCAGGGCCACCAGCACGCCGTAGAAGCCGAGCACCTGATGGCTGAGCATGGCGCCCGCCTCGTAACCGCCGTCGAGGTAGTGGCGGGGCCCGGTCATGGCGAGTCCGGCCGGGCTCGCCATCGTCTCGGCGAGGGAGGCGCGGGCTTCGGCGCCGCCGTAGAGCCCGGTCAGCTCGCTGAGCGTGGAGACGTGGGCGAGCAGCAGCGCGGCGACCCAGACGGGCACGCGGACGCGGTCGCGGCGCAGCATGAAGCGGAGCAGCGTCCCCGTACCCGCGAGCGGACCGCCGTCCGCGACGGCGGCGGCGGGGGCGGGGGCCGACGCCCCGGCTGACGGTGCGTCCCCGGCGGGCGGCCGTGCGCCGCCCGCCTCGGTTCCGGTGCTCATCGTGCCGTACCCCCGGCTCCGTTGAGGGCGGCCAGCTCGTCGCCGTAGTGCCGCAGCATCAGCTCTTCGAGCGTGGGCGGGTGGCTGGTGAGGCTGCGGATGCCGGAGCCGGAGAGGTGGCGTACGGCCGCGTCGAGGTGCTCGCCGTCGACGGCGAAGTGCACGCGACCGCCGTCCGTGCGCAGGCCGTGGACTCCGGGCAGCTCCCCGAGACCCGCGACGGGCCGGGCGGTCTCCGCCTCGATGGTGGTGCGCGTGAGGTGGCGCAGGTCGCTGAGCGTCCCGGACTGGACGATCCGGCCGAGCCGGATGATGCTCACGCGGTCGCACAGCTTCTCCACCTGGGCGAGGATGTGGCTCGACAGCAGCACCGTCTTGCCCGCGGCCCTGGCCTGGAGCACCACGTCCTGGAAGACGACCTCCATAAGCGGGTCGAGGCCCGCCGTCGGTTCGTCGAGGAGCAGCAGCTCCGCGTCCGACGCGAGCGCGGCGACGATGGCCACCTTCTGGCGGTTGCCCTTGGAGTAGGTGCGCCCCTTCTTCGTCGGGTCGAGGTCGAAGCGCTCGATCAGTTCGTCACGGCGGGCGGGGTCGATGCCGCCGCGGAGCCGGGCGAGCAGGTCGATGGCCTCGCCGCCGGTCAGCCCGGGCCACAGTTCGACGTCTCCGGGCACGTAGGCGAGGCGGCGGTGCAGGCTGACGGCGTCGTCCCACGGGTCGTGCCCGAGGAGCCGTGCCGCGCCGGCGTCCGCGCGGAGCAGGCCGAGCAGCACGCGGATCGTCGTCGACTTCCCGGCGCCGTTGGGGCCCAGGAATCCGTGGACCTCGCCTCTCCCGACGGAGAGGTCCAGCCCGTCGAGGGCGCGTGTGCGCCCGAAGGTCTTCACGAGACCGGAGACGGAGATGGCGGTGGTGGCTGTGTCCATGCTCGCGAATCTACGCTTCTTTCAGAAATTTGTGAAGTTAAGGAAGCGATAGGATCTGGCCAGGCGACTGAGCAGGGAGAAGCTGACCGGTGACCGCAGAGCGACCAGAGCACGGGCCCGAGGGGACGGCCGCACCCGGGGCGGGAAGGGGCGTCCGGTCCTCCGCGGGGCGGTCCTCGGAAGAGGAGCGATCGACCGTGGAGCAGCCGGCCGAGGGGCAGCGGTACGAGGAGCAGCCGGCCGAGGGGCAGCGGTCGGCCGAGCTGCGCCAGTACGACGAGGTCACCTCGGCGTTCGTGGAGCGGTTCGCCGCCGACATGACCGAGGCGGGGATGCAGCGCATGGCCGCGCGGATCTTCGCCTGCCTGCTCAGCTCCGAGAGGGGCTCGCTGAGCTCGGCCCAGCTCGCGGAGCGCCTACGCGTCAGCCCGGCGGCGGTCTCGGGGGCGGTCCGCTACCTCTCCCAGGTCCACATGGTCAGCCGGGAACGCGAACCGGGCTCCCGCCGCGAGCTCTACCGCGTGCACGAGAACGTCTGGCACGAGGCGCTCGTCGACCGGGACCAGATCCTCGGCCGCTGGACGAAGACGCTGCGTACGGGCGAGGCGAGCCTCGGGCCGGACACCCCCGCGGGCCGCCGGGTCCGCGATACCTACGACTTCCTCGAGTTCATGCAGCAGGAGCTGTCGCAGATGCTGGAGCGCTGGCGCGCCCACCGCGCGTCCCGGGACGCGCACGAGACGCCCCGGGACGGGTGAGCGGCGAGCGGGCCCGCCGGACGCCTGGTCAGACGTCCTTGGCCCGGTTGTAGAACTCCTCGAAGGTGAGGACGCCGTCCGTGTCGGCGTCCCGGGTCCTGAGGATCGCCTCGGCCAGCCCGACCGTGTACTCGCGGTCGCCCAGCTCCACCATGGCCTGCTGGAACTCCACCGCGGTGACGAACCCGTCGCCGTCACGGTCGAACTTTTCGAAGGTCTTGCGTGCTGCTTCTTCGTCGGCCACGAGACGTTCCTCCGCTGGTCGGTTATCGGGCCCGTTCAGACTAGACGGCGCCCTCGGCGGCCCGGATGCGAACTCCCCTCCGAGGCCCGCCCCTCCGGGACGTGCGCTCCAGGCCCCGCGGCCCCGCACGGCCGCTACCGCGGCCGGCCCACCGGCAGCACGAGGCTCCACGCCCGCGCCAGCGCCGTCCACGTACGGACCCTCACCGGGCCGCCCACCAGCGCGTCCGCGCGGTAGTGGAAGTCCGGCCCGGAGACCGTCACCGCCCTCGCCCGCACCCGGACCGGGCCGGAGCGGTCCTCACTCGGCCGCACCGTCACCTGCGCGAGGCCCGCGTGCGCACCCGCTCCGGGCTGCACCGAGACCTCCATGACCGGTTCGTCGAGGTCGGCCAGCAGCACGCCGTCGGCCTCCACCCGCAGCCGCTGCGGCGGCACCGGCACGTCACCGCGCACCCCGCGGCCCACGCGCACGGCCCGCACGGAGCGCGAGAGCGAACGGCGCGTACGGGAGAGTCCCGGCAGGGCGGAGAGGGCCTGGACCACCGGTGCGCCCTGTCCGGCACGCTCGCCGGCCTTCTCCCCGCGGGCCCGCTCCCCGCCGGGAGAGCCGCGGCCGTCCGCCCCGGAGCTCCCGCGCTCCGCCGGGCTGCCGGGGATGCGCAGGTCGCCCAGTACGACGCCTCCGCTGTCGTCCGTCAGCAGTCCGAGCCGGCGCGGCGCACCGTCCAGGACCGTACGGGCAGCCGAGACCGCGTCCGGCGGCACACCCAGGCCGCAGGCGAGACGCACCCGCTCGGCGGCGCCCACCGGCACCACCGACAGCGCGACGTCGTCCAACTCCCGTTCGCGGTGCAGCAGTCGGACCGTCCGGAGCAGTGCTCTGTCGTCGCCCACCACCACGGGACGCCGGCTGCCCCGGCGGACGAGCGCCCGCTCCGCCTCCTCGGGCGTCTCGGGCAGGCACACCTTCACACCGGGCGCACGCGCGCTCAGCACGTCACGCGCGATGCGCACGGACTCCCCGTCCCACAGCCGGGCGGCGGGGTCGATGACCACGAGCAGCGGGAGCTGCGAGGTCCCCGTGGGGTCTGGAGCCGACACCTTGCTCCTCTGGTTTCTCTCTCAGGTAATCTCTCGGTGCAAGAGCCCCTGTCGCTGTTGCGCCAGGGGCTGTATCTATCCGGGGCACCGGTCCGCGGCTCTTGCGATGGCAGAACCGCCACGCACGTGGGACATGCCCCGCCCGGAAGGGGTGTACGCCTGTGCCCGCACTCGTGCTGCTCGGTGCTCAGTGGGGTGACGAGGGCAAGGGGAAAGCGACCGACCTTCTCGGAGGCTCGGTGGACTACGTGGTGCGCTACCAGGGAGGCAACAACGCCGGCCACACGGTCGTCGTGGGCGACCAGAAGTACGCGCTGCACCTGCTCCCTTCGGGCATCCTCTCCCCGGGGTGCACCCCCGTCATCGGCAACGGCGTCGTCGTCGACCCGGCGGTCCTGCTCTCCGAGCTGAGCGGGCTGAACGAGCGCGGCGTCGACACCTCCAAGCTGCTGCTCAGCGGAAACGCCCACCTGATCACGCCGTACCACACCGAGGTCGACAAGGTGACGGAACGGTTCCTCGGCAAGCGGAAGATCGGCACGACGGGCCGCGGCATCGGCCCCGCCTACGCCGACAAGATCAACCGGGTGGGCATCCGCGTCCAGGACCTCTTCGACGAGTCGATCCTCACGCAGAAGGTCGAGGCCGCCCTCGACTTCAAGAACCAGGTGCTCGCCAAGCTCTACAACCGGCGCGCGATCCGCACCGAGCAGATCGTCGAGGAACTCCTGGGCTACGCGGACGCGCTGCGCGGCTACGTCGCCGACACCACGCTGATCCTGAACGACGCCGTCGACGAGGGAAAGGTCGTCCTGTTCGAGGGCGGGCAGGGCACGCTGCTCGACGTCGACCACGGCACGTATCCCTTCGTCACCTCCTCCAACCCCACGGCGGGCGGCGCGTGCACGGGAGCGGGAGTCGGCCCGACGAAGATCAGCCGGGTCATCGGCATCCTGAAGGCGTACACGACCCGCGTCGGCGCGGGCCCCTTCCCGACCGAGCTGCTCGACGCGGACGGCGAGGCGCTGCGCACCATCGGCGGCGAACGGGGCGTCACCACCGGCCGCGACCGCCGCTGCGGCTGGTTCGACGCCGTCATCGCCCGGTACGCGACCCGCGTCAACGGCCTCACCGACTTCTTCCTCACGAAGCTCGACGTCCTGACGGGGTGGGAGCGCATCCCCGTCTGCGTCGGCTACGAGGTCGACGGCCGGCGGATCGACGAACTCCCCTACAGCCAGAGCGACTTCCACCACGCCAAGCCGGTGTACGAGTACCTGCCGGGCTGGTCGGAGGACATCACCAAGGCGAAGACCTTCGACGACCTGCCGAAGAACGCGCAGGGCTACGTCAAGGCGCTCGAGGAGATGTCCGGAGCACCCGTCTCGGCGATCGGAGTGGGCCCGGGCCGGGACGAGACGATCCAGATCAACTCCTTCCTCTGAGCGGGAGGTTCCCCGCCCCGGCGCCCGGTCCGGGGCGCCGGGGCGGGGTCCCCGACCACCACGCCCATGTCCCTGACTTCGAGGAAGGACGGTGCCGCCATGGCGGCGAACTCCCCCCTTGTCGACGCCCTCGGGCTCCAGCCCCATCCCGAGGGCGGCTGGTTCCGCGAGACATGGCGCAGCGGCGTCCCGACGCACCCCGAGGGGTACGGAGGCGAGCGGGCGAGCGCGACGGCCATCTACTTCCTGCTCGGCCCCGGGGAGGAGTCACGCTGGCACGTCGTGCGCTCCGCGGAGATCTGGCTGTGGCACGCCGGATCCCCGCTGCACCTCCAGCTCGGCGGGGACGGTGCCGCACCCGGCGACGCTCCCGCCACCGTGACGCTCGGCCCTGACGTCGCAAGCGGCCACGTACCGCAGGCAGTCGTGCCCCCGGACGTCTGGCAGCGCGCCCGCCCCGCGGACAGGGACGGGGAGACGCTGGTCAGCTGCGTGGTCTCACCGGGGTTCGACTTCGCCGACTTCCGCATGCTGCCCTGAACGCCTGCCGGCCGGGGCGAGGCTTCCCGGCTGCCGCGTCCAGCGGGGCCCCGTGCCCCGGGTGGGCATCCGCGCCCGGAGCGGCCGCGTCAAACGGGCCCCCGCGCCACCGCGTCGGCCAGCACCCCGAACGCGGGGCTGCCCGGCACGAAAGGCGCGTAATGCCCCACTCCCGGCAGCAGGTTGAGCCGCACGCCCCAGTCGTTCGCGTAGCGGCGCGACAGCTCCACCGGCACTACATCGTCGACGGTGCCGTGCAGGATCTCGACGGGCACGCGCGGCGGCAGCCTCATCGGATCGGCCTCCGGAAGGCGGCGGGCCAACTCCCCCTCGCCGCCGAGGAATCCGGCCACCGCGCCGTCGCTGAGCCGCAGCGCGTGAGCCCGCTCCAGGTCGGCGACGGGCGAGACCGCGACGACACGCCCCGCCGCCCGCTCCGCGGCCGAAGCGGCCCACAGCGCGAGCTGGCCGCCGGCCGAATGCCCCAGCAGCACAGCGGGCGGGCCCAGCGCCTCCAGCGCGGCGGCGACGTCCTCGGCGGTGACGGGCCACCCGCCGCCGCCTCCGGTGCGCCGGTACTCGACGAGTTCGACCCGGACCCCGCGCTCCGCCAGGGCGGCGGCGAACGGCGAGAGGTGGCTCCTGTCGTACGGCTCGCGCCAGAAGCCGCCGTGCAGCACCACCACGCGCGGCCCCGACCCGCCCGTCCCGTAGAAGTCGACCACCTGGGAAGGGTGTTCGCCGTACGCGACGGTGCGTTCCGGCGGAACCGGCCGCAGCGACAGCAGTGCCCTCTCCTCCGCGCCGCTCAACCCCTCATCCCTTCAACTCCGCGGCTTTCCGGCCGCTTTCGGCTCCCCGCCCGCTCACCGCGCGCCTTCGACTACCCGCACGGCCTCCCCCAGCGCGGCCGCCGCGCGCTCCGCGTCGCCGAACGACGTGTAGAGCGGGGTGAATCCGAAGCGCAGCACGCCCGGCCGGCGGAAGTCCCCGAGGACGCCGCGCTCGTGGAGCGCCGCCATCACCCGCTCCGCGTCGGCCCTCAGCTCACCCTCGCAGAGCAACGAAACCTGGCTGCCCCGCAGTTCGTGAGACTCCGGGGTCAGCGAGGTGACTCTGCCCTCCGGAACGTGGGCACGGACCCGCGCCATGAAGAAGTCCGTCAGGGCGAGGCTCTTGGCGCGTACCGCCGCCATGTCGACGCCCTCCCAGACCCGCAGCGCCTCCTCCAGGGCGAGCATGGAGAGGATGTCGGGAGTGCCGACCCTGCCGCGTGACGCCCCTTCGGCCGGCTCGTAGCCGGACGCCATGGCGAACGGGTCCCGGTGGGAGGTCCAGCCGGGCAGCGGGGAGTCGAACCGGGGCTGCAACTCCCGCCGCACGTACAGGAAGGCAGGCGCGCCGGGCCCGCCGTTGAGGTACTTGTACGTGCACCCCACCGCGAAGTCGGCGCCTTGCGCGTCCAGTTCGACGGGCAGCGCCCCCACGCTGTGGCAGACGTCCCAAACGATGCGGCCGCCCGCGCGGTGCACGCCGACGGTGGCGGCCGCCGGATCGTGCAACTCCCCCGTCCGGTAGTCGACATGGTTGACGAGGGCGGCGGCGGTCGCGGGGCCCGCGGCCTCCCCCATCCGCGCCGCGGGCACTGCGCGCACCTGCGAACCCGTCATGCGTGCCGCGGACTCCGCGATGTACCCGTCGGTCGGGAACGTGGCCGCGTCGACCAGGATCTCCGTGCGGGCGGGTCGCCCGGCGGGGGTGTCCTCCCGCGCGACGCGCACCGCGGCGACCAGGGACTTGAAGACGTTGACGCTCGTGGAGTCACCCACGACCACCTGCCCCGGGGCGGCGCCGAGGAGAGGGGCGATGCGGTCGCCCGTCCGCTCCGGCGCGTTCCACCAGTCCGACTCGGACCACGAGCGGATGAGCAGGCGCCCCCACTCGCGCTCCACCACGTCCGCCAGCCGATCCGGAACCGAACGCGGCAGCGCGCCGAGGGAGTTGCCGTCCAGGTAGACGGTGCCCTCCTCCAGGGCGAAGAGCTTCCTGCAGGCGGCGAGTTCGTCCGCGGCGTCGAGGACCGCTGCTTCGAGTTGTCCTGCCTCCGGCTCAGACACGGCTGCGGGCCGTCCACAGCTCCGGGAAGACGTTCTTGGCGGCGCGCTTCTCCAGCCACGCCACGCCCGCCGAGCCTCCCGTGCCGACCTTGGAGCCCATCGCCCGCCTGGTGGCGACCAGATGGTCGTTGCGCCATCGCCAGACGAGCTCGGCGACCTCCGTCAACGCCTCGCCGAGCCGCACCACTTCGCCGTCGGGGCGCTGCGCGTAGGCGTCGGCCCAGACGGTCTCCACCTGGGCGTCGGGCCGGTAGAGCTTCGAGACGTCCCGGTCGAGGACGTCGGCGGGGATCTCCTCACCCCGCCGCGCGAGGAACCTCAGCACCTCGTCGTAGAGGCTCGGTTCGTGCAGCGCCTTCTCCAACTCGGCGTGCACGCGCGGCGCACCGCGGTGCGGCACGAGCATGGACGCCGACTTCTCGCCCAGCAGGAACTCCATCCGCCGGTACATGGCCGACTGGAAACCGGAGCCCTCACCGAGCGCGGAACGGTAGGAGTTGAACTGGGCGGGCGTCAGATGGGCCAGCGGCTCCCATGACGCGTTCAGCGACGACAGCTCGTACGTGGACCGCTTCAGCGCGGCCATCGCTCCCGGCAGGTCGTCCTGCCTGAGGCACTGCGCGGCTGTCTGCCACTCGTGGACGATGAGCGTGAACCACAGCTCCATGACCTGCGTCGTGACGAGGAAGGCCATCTCGCCCGGGTCGTCGGAGAGCGGGTGCTGGAGGTGGGTGAGGACGTCGGCCTGGACGTAGTCCTCGTAGGGCGTGGTGCCCTCGAAGTCGAGATGGGGGGCCTGCGTGCCGGCCTCGGGGTCGTCGACGGCGTGGGACATCGCTGTCTCCTCAACGTGGTGTCCGGGTAGCGGTCCGCTCCTTATCTGTAGGCAATGGAGCCCCGGTCCCCTCAGGCCCGCCACCGGACGTGGTCGTACGGGCCTGACAACATCATCGGTGAGGCGGCCCGCCGCGACAAGGGCAGCTGGTCAGCACCGTTGTCATATGCCCCCAGCCCCTCCGGAAGGCTCCCGGAAGGGAGCCCCCGGACGGGGGGGGTGGAGCGGCTGGACGCTCCGGTCCGCATACGTCCCGGGCCCGCTCCGGCGCGGCCCGGTCGCGGCCTCAGGAGAGGGTGGCCGCCGCGGTGGGCGAGCTCTCCTTGAGGAACGTCGAGCAGCGCTCGTACTCCTCCTGCTCGCCGATCGCGTGCGCCGCCCGCGCGAGAGCGTGCAGCGCCCGCAGGAAGCCGCGGTTCGGCTCGTGCTCGAACGGCACGGGGCCGTGGCCCTTCCATCCGCTGCGGCGCAGCGCGTCCAGGCCGCGGTGGTAGCCGGTACGCGCGTAGGCGTACGACTCGACGACGCGTCCCGCCTCGAAGGCGTCGTCCGCGAGCAGCGCCCACGCCAGCGAGGACGTGGGGTACTTCGCGGCGACCTCCACGGGCGCCGTGCCGGAGGCCAGCAGTTCACGCGGCTCCGGGTCGTCGGGCAGGTGGGTCGGGGGCGGGCCCCCGAGCAGGTTCTCGTGGATGCTCATGTTTTCCAGTCTGCCTTGTGTGACGGGGCGCAGCTGCCGTACGGAGACAGACCGCGGGCAGCGGCAGGGCCGGACACGCCCCGCGGTGCGGACGGCCCGGCCCCGGCCTGCTGCTGCGCTGCTGGTCTGCCCCTGTGCGGGCAGCGCGGACGGTGCTACTTGAGCCGGGTACCGGTCGAGCGCAGGTTCGCGCACGCCTTCTGCACGCGCTCCGCCATGCCCTTCTCGGCCGCCTTGCCCCAGCTGCGGGGGTCGTAGGTCTTCTTGTCGCCGACCTCTCCGTCGACCTTCAGCACGCCGTCGTAGTTGCGGAACATGTGGTCCGCGACCGGGCGGGAGAAGGCGTACTGGGTGTCGGTGTCGAGGTTCATCTTCACCACGCCGTTCTCGAGCGCGGTGGCGATCTCGGTGTCCGTGGAGCCGGAGCCGCCGTGGAAGACGAAGTCGAACGGGCTCTGCTTGCCGAACTTGGCGCCGACGCCGTCCTGCAGGTCCTTCAGCAGCTCGGGGCGGAGCACGACGTTGCCGGGCTTGTACACACCGTGCACGTTGCCGAACGAGGCGGCCAGCAGGTAGCGGCCCTTCTCGCCCAGGCCCAGAGCCTCGGCGGTGCGCAGCGCGTCGTCGACCGTGGTGTACAGGTCGTCGTTGATCTCGTGGCTGACGCCGTCCTCCTCGCCACCGGTCGGGGTGATCTCGACCTCGAGGATGATCTTCGCCGCCGCGGCCTCGGCGAGGAGCTCCTCACCGATCTCCAGGTTGTCCTTGAGCGTCTCGGCCGAGCCGTCCCACATGTGGGACTGGAAGAGCGGGTTCTTCCCGGCGGCCACCCGCTCCCTGGAGACGGCGAGCAGCGGACGCACGTAGCCGTCCAGCTTGTTCTTCGGGCAGTGGTCGGTGTGCAGGGCGATGTTGACCGGGTACTTCTTGGCGACGATGTGCGCGAACTCGGCCAGCGCCACGGCGCCGCTGACCATGTCCTTGCTGTACTGCCCGCCCAGGAACTCCGCACCGCCGGTGGAGATCTGGACGATGCCGTCGCTCTCCGCCTCCGCGAAACCACGGAGCGCCGCGTGCAGGGTCTGCGTCGAGGTGACGTTGATGGCGGGGTAGGCGAACTTGCCGGCCTTGGCCCGGTCGAACATCTCGTTGTAGACCTCAGGGGTCGCGATGGGCATCTGTCCGCTCCTTGGGGTACGTGATCGGCTCTGGTGCAGAGTTCGGGGTCGGTCAACGGAACGACGTCATCGTCGCTCCCCATCCTCCCAGACGGGCGCCGGTGCCAGGCGTGCGGTTCACGAGTGCACGAAAGCCCTGTGCCGCACAGCGGGCCGTGTGCGCGGTTTCACGTGGAACACGTCCCAACACCCGGCTTCCGCCCGGGGTTTGGGCTCCCGGGGCCCGCGCCTGCCCGTCGCCGCACCGGGGACGGACCCGCGCCTGTGCCGGACCCGCGCGTGTCCCGGCCCCGCTCATCACGGGTGCCCCGGACGGACGCCCGATCGCGGGCACGGGACGGGCGTCCGACGGGCCGGTGCGGGTCAGTCAGGCCAGTTCGAGGTCCGTGAGCCCGTACGCGTACAGGTACGGCAGTCCCGCGTCCGCGATCGCCGCGGCCGCGCCCCGCTCCACGATCGTCGCCACCGCGACGACCTCGGCGCCCGCCTCGCGGGCCGCCTCGACAGCCGTCAGCGGGGACCCGCCGGTGGTGGAGGTGTCCTCCACGATCAGCACCCGCCGTCCACGGATGTCCGGACCCTCGATGCGCCGCTGCAGACCGTGCGCCTTGCCCGCCTTGCGCACCACGAACGCGTCCAGCCGGCGGCCCCGGGCCGCTGCCGCGTGCAGCATCGCCGAGGCCACCGGGTCGGCGCCGAGGGTGAGACCGCCGACGGCGTCGAAGTCGAGTTCCGCGGTCAGGTCGAGCATGACCTGGCCGGCCAGGGGGGCGGCGTCACCGTCGAGGGTGATGCGCCGCAGATCGATGTAGAAGTCAGCCTCCTGCCCGGAGGAGAGCGTGACCTTGCCGTGTACGACGGCCTTGTCCTTGACCTGCTGGAGCAGCGCCGCACGCGCACCCGTGGGGGAGGCGAGGGGGGACGCTCCGGGAGAGGAGGATGCAGTGCTCATGGCCCCCGAGCCTAAGCGGACGGGACCGCGCCACGACGGCAGGGCGGGGCGGGCCCCGCGCGCGACGGCACGCGCGCGGCGCCCGCGCACGGGCCTACGGTGCGGGCTGCCAGCTCCAGGTCGTGGAGACCTCCAGCGGCTGGATGGGCGTCACGAGGTGGGGGTGCGTGTTGAGCCCGTTGGGCGGCCCCGTCTGGGGTTCGACGCAGACCGCGTCGGGCTGCTCGTCGTACACGACGACCCACTCCGCACGGCTGGCGATCTTCAGTTGCAGCTTCTTCGGCCACGTCAGCGTCACGTCGACGCCCTGCGGCATGCCGAAACAGTCGTCCCACGGGCCGGGGCGGGGCTCGACGCGCTTGCCCGTCGGCAGATGGTCGACGCCCCGCTCCTCCTGCCACTCGGGGGTGAAGTCGATGCGCACGTCGCCGCTGCCGTCGCCGAGGTTGCGCAGGAACCACGGGTGCCAGCCCGCCTGCGCGGGGAAGCTGGCGTCGGACGCCTCCACGCCGAGCGTGAGGGTGAGCGAGTCCCCCTTCTCCGACAGCTCGACGACCTGGGTCACCAGGCCCTCCCAGGGCCACGGGTCGGACAGCCGGCAGGTGAAGGCCGCGGAGCGCTCGTCCTGCCGCGCCGTCTTCCAGACGCCTTCGCGCACGGTGCCGTGGATCGCGTGCGGACCGCTGTCCAGGGGGAGTTGGTACAGCTCGCCGCCGCTGCGGAAGCGGCCGTGCTCGGTACGCCCGCACCACGGGACCATCACGAACGAGCCGTACCTCTTGCCCTGCCGGAGCAGTTCCGTACCGCTGACCTTGAGCGACGCGAGGCGGCAGCCCCGGTGCGGTTCTACCGTCAGCTCGGTGTTGCCCGCGCGGAGCGTGACGTCTGCGTCAGTGGTGGCGGTATGAGTCATGACGCGACCATAAACCTCGCCGGTTCCCCTCACTGCGCGACCTGGCCAGGCCGCAGGCGTGACAGCGGCGGCCCGCCGACCGGCGAACACCCGGCCGGTCGCCGCGCGTCCGGCGAGCGGCCCGGCTTCAGCGCCGGCGGCGCAGGGCCCGGCCGATGAACACGGCTCCCGCGACGACGGCCGCGGCAGCCGGTGCGACCCAGCGGACGGCCGCCGAGTTGGCGATCGGCTCGGGCACGGGGACGGGGGCGTAGCGCCCGCGGGGCGGCGCGTGGTCGACCTCCTCGGCGCTGCGGCCGATCATGGTGCGGCGGGCGTGCGCGGCCTCCGCCTCGGCGGCCGCCTTCGCCTCCGCCTCGGTCACGTCGGTCTCCTCGCCCGCTTCCTCGTCGTACAGCGGGTCCAGCGAGGACGGCGGCACCTCCGTCTCGAAGACGCCGCCGCGCTCCGGACGGTCCGCGTCGGACGGCTCGCCCGGGGCGGCGTCCTCCTCGGACTTCTCCCCGGTCCTCTCCTCGGGCCTGTCCTCGGCCTTCTGCCCGGAAGCGCCGGCCGCACTGTCCTTGCCGTCCGGCTCGCTGCCTTCCTTGCCGCCCTTGCTGTTCGTGCCGGCCTTGGCGGCGCCGTCGCCGGCCGCCGCTTCGGAGGAGTCCGGGGCGGGGCCGGGGATGCCGGGGATGACGCGCTCGTTGTCGTCCGGCTCGCCGATGCCGCCGGCCTGCGGGGTCTCGGCCTGTGTGGTCTCCGCCTGGGCGGCGGGGGCGGCCGGGGAGTCCAGCGCCTGCGGCTCGTCCTGCTCGATGCTCTCGGCGAGCGCCTTGCCGAACCGTTCCAGCAGCCGTTGTCCCGCGGAGGCGGCCGTCTTGTCCTCGAATTCGGCGAGGCGGCCGTCGGCATCGACCGTCCCGGTGAAGACGAGCCTGGTGCCCTCGCCCTCCTTGGCCCGGCGGGGCACGACCGTGAGCTTCAGCCGCACCGAGCCGCTGCCGCGCGCCTCCGTCCCGCTGCCCTCGACGGCGAACTCCTCGCCCTTGGGCGTGACGGTGAGGCTGCCGCGGTACGTGATCGTGGAGTTGCCGATCCGGAGCCGCAGCCGGCCCTCCGCCGTATCCGGGCCGGAGGCGTCGGCGGTGCCTCCCTCAGGGGCGTCGATCTGCAGTCCGGGGACGCAGCGCGCGACGCGATCGGGCTCGGCGAGAGCCGCCCGTACCGAACCGACGGAAAACGGAACGTTCACCTCGTGCTCCATAGTCGGGAGCCTACCCACCACACCCCGCACATGTGACCGGTCGATCGCATATCTCCGCGCGCCGCACCCTCACGTACCACCCGGAACGGGGGGCGGTGCACGTCATCCGTAGCGCGGGCGGGTCAGCGTCGACGGCGGAAGTCCGGCCACGCGTCCGCGCGGTGCGCGCAGAGGCGGCGGATCGGCGGCGCCCGTCCGGGAGCTGACGGCGCGTGGCCTCGGCAGCCGCGGATCTCCGCCGGGGGAGCGCCGTGCCAGGACGAAGCCCCAGTCGCGGGGTGTCGAGACCGCGTACGGGGAGGTGTGCAGGCCGGCTGAGCGGAGGGTCGCCTCCACCGTCCAGTACGTCTCCGGGTGCGCGGCGGCCGTGCCCGCGTGGACGGCGAATCGTCCCCGCGGGGTCAGCGCCCGGCGGACCAGCCCGTAGAACTCCTGCGAATACAGCTTCGCGTCGACGCTCGGGCCGGGGGCGGGCAGATCGGAGACGACGACGTCGTAGGCGGCCGGGCCGCTGCCCGCGCCGTGTGCGTGCTCGCGCAGCCGAAGGAAGGCGTCGCCCCCGCGCACCTGCACCCTCGGATCGTCGAAGGCGCCGTCGTTGAGCCGCCGGAGACCGGGATCGGTGCGCGCCAACCGCACGACGGCGGGGTCGGCTTGGACGACCGTCACCTCCTCCACGTCGTCGTGGCGCAGCACTTCGCGCAGCGTCAGCCCGTCTGCCCCGCCGAGGAGGAGCACCCGGGCGTTCGGCCCGCCCGCCATGGCCGGCCGGACGAGGGCCGAGTGGTAGCGGTAGCCGTCCGCGGAGCACACCCGCAGGCGCCCGTCCAGGAACAGCTGCAGCGGCTTGCCGCCGCGACGGTGCGCGGTCGGATCGGCGTCTCCCGTCAGCACGGCCTCCTGGGTGCCGGTGCGCACGGCCACGCGCAGGTCCTCCCCGTACACCGCCCGGCGTGCCTCCCGCTCGAAGACGCCCACGAACGCGGTCCCGGCGACGAGGAGCACGATCACGGCACCGTTCACGGTGAGCAGCCCCCACCGCATGCGGACGCCCACGTCGTGGCGGAAGAGCCACAGGACGACGACACCGCCCGCCGAGGCGTTGACGACACCCGTCAGCAGAGCCCCCGTCAACTGCCCGAAGAACGGCAGCAGAAGGAAGGGGAAGGTCAGTCCGCCCACGAGCGCGCCCACGTAGTCGGCGGCGAAGAGGTCGGCGAGGGCTCCGCCCGCGTCCTGGCGGCGGACGCGCTGGATGAGGGTCATCAGCAGCGGCATCTCGGCGCCGATCAGCACGCCGATGGCGAGGGAGAATCCGACGAGCGCCGGCCAGGCGCCGCCGAGCCAGGCGAAGCTGGCGTAGAGCGCCATCGCCGAACCGCCCCCGACGACGGCGAGCACGGCCTCGACGAGGACGAACCCGGTCGCCGCGCGGCATCGCAGCCGCTTGGCCAGCAACGACCCGATGCCCATCGCGAAGACCATGACGGAGAGCACGACGGACGCGTGTGTCACCGAGTCGCCCGCCAAGTAGGAAGCGAGCGCGACGAGTTCGAGTTCGTAGACGAGCCCGCAGGCCGCGCAGACGAACACGGAGGCCAGTACGAGTCCGCGTCCCAGCCCGGCGGGCACGGGCAGCCGCACGTCGTCGGCGGGTTCGAGGAGGCGGTCGCTCATGGCGTGAACGTTACGTGACGGCGCGAACACTCTCCGGAACGCACGCGAGCGCCTCCGCGGCACGCCACGCGCGGCGGTTCGCGCGTGAGGAGACGCGGCGGCACTGCTTCGGCGGCCGGTCCCAACTCTCAGGCCGGGGCGGGGCGTCGGGACGCGCGGACGCCTGCCGGGAGCACGGTGTGCGCGGTGACGCCGCGGCCGGACTCCGGCAGCGGCGCCGATGCGCGGACAGGCACCCCGACCCGGGTCCGGGTGGAGACCAGGGTGCCCTCCTGCGGGTAGGAGTGCCACGTACGCCAGTGGACCTGCCCCGACTGCCGCCGCACCAGCAGCGCGGTGAAGGCGTCGGGCGAGCCGGGGAACGTACCGGCAAGGCCGTTGGGGTGGTCCGAGACCAGCGCGAGCAGTTCCTGGGCGCGTCCCGCGAAGGACGCGGGCGCCAACTTCTCGACGTGGGCGGCGAATTCGTACTCCCACACGCCGACGCGTTTCGAGACGCCCAGCGGCAGCGGCGTACTGCTGCCCTGCATGCAGGCGACGGTCTCCGAGCAGCTTCCGCCGTCCTCTTCGAGCAGCACCTGGTGGGAGGCGCCGAGGAGGCGCAACTGCACTGCGGCGCCGTCGAGTTCGAGCTCCCTGACAGCGAGTGCCGGAAGGGGTTCCCGCCCGAGGACCCAGGCGAGGTCGCCGGCACGGGTATCGGTGTACGGGGTGGAGAGAGTGGTGAGCATGGGTCGGCTCCGCAAGCACACGGTGGAGGGGCGAGCCGGCACGACCCCCGGGACACGGCCGGGGTCGGCTTCGCCGACTCGAACCCACGCCAGCTTCAGTGATACTGAATCACCGAATCATGAAATGTGTACTTCCACAGACTTTTCGACGCCTACCTCCGGGTTTCCATCCCCCCGAGTGCCGGACAGTTCAGATGTTCAACTGCCGTACGGCGACCGGGAGGACGGAATCCGAGGCTCCGGGTGCTCGACCCCGGCGGGGCTCAGCTGCCGCCGCCACCGCCGCAGCCGCCGCCACCGCCGCCCCCGCACGAGGAGGAAGAGCCGCACGACGAGCCGCCGCCGTCGGACGACGAACCGCCGCCGCAGGACGAACCGACCTCTCCCGCACCGGCCCACCAGCCGCCGCCCCCGGACGACGACGAGCCCGCGGCCCGGCGGCGGCGCACGCTCGAGGCCGGACGCGTACCGCCGCTCCTCCTCGACGCGGCGACGGCAGCGAAGGTCACAGCGGCCACGATCATGGCAAAGAAGATCAACACGATGACTAGCGTCACGTCGGGTCCCCCATCTTTCAGCGGTGCGGCACCCCGCACCCTCAGTTGCACACGCGCGTCCCCCGGACGCCCGCGGATAGACGCCGTCTCCGGCGTGACGGGCTCCTGCCCGGGCCTTTCGGCCCTCAAAGCAGAGTTGAGGAAGACGAGAGGTTCGCGTTCCCGGGGCGGCGGCCGGCGGCCGGCAGTGGAGCGGCGCGGCGTGCGACGGCCTCCGAACGGGCGGGGCTCTACGCCCTGAATGCCCGTCATAAGTGCAATTGGGCGTTTCCCGACCTAGCGTCAGCTCCGAAACTCCCCCGACGGAGCGGCCGTCGCGCCGCTCCGGCCCGTGAAACAGGAGCACTCGTATGCGCATCACGCGAACCACAGCGGCCGCCGCGGCCGGCGCCGCCGCCCTCCTCCTCTCGCTGGCGGGTCCGGCCGGCGCCGCGCCGGCCGACGTCGCCGCCGACGCCCCGGGTGGCGGCGGATGGCACCGCGTCGGCCTCGACGGCGAGCAGGAAGTCCCCGGCCCGGGCGACCCGGACGGCAACGGCGTCTTCCGGTACGAGATCAAGAAGGACCGGCTCTGCTACAGGCTGAGCGTCGCCGACATCGACCCGCCGACCGCCGCGCACCTCCACTTCGGGCCCGCGGGCGAGACCGGGCCGGTCGCCGTCGTGCTGCGCACGCCGGGCGAGGACGGCACGTCCGGCGGGTGCATCCGCGCCCGCGCCGACCAGACGCCCGAGAACGCGGCCGAGGTGCTGACCCGCTGGGAGCTCCGCGGCATCGAGCAGGACCCGTTCTTCTTCTACGTCAACGTCCACAACGAGGAGTTCCCCGACGGGGCCGTCCGCGGCCAGCTGTGACCCCGTCCGCGGGGCGGCGCTGAAGTGAGCGACCGGGGTGTGCGGCGGGTGCACGTCGCACACCCCGCAGCACGGGAGGGGCCGGTCCCGGCCCGCTCCGCCGGCCCCGCCGGACCCGGCGGGCGTGACCGCCGCACGTCCGATCGGACAGGATGATCCCTGGACGGTCGTATCCCGGGTGAGGAGTTGGTGGACACATGAGTGACAGGCCGCTGCTGAACCGCAATCTGCGGGGGTTCGGTTCGACGATCTTCGCCGAGATGTCCGCCCTCGCCGTGAAGACCGGGGCGATCAACCTGGGGCAGGGCTTCCCCGACACCGACGGCCCCGAGTCCGTACGGGAAGCCGCCGTGAAGGCCCTGCGGGACGGACGCGGCAACCAGTACCCGCCCGGCCCCGGCGTCCCCGAACTGCGCACCGCGATCACCGAGCACCAACAGCGCTTCTACGGCCTGACGTTCGACCCCGACACCGAGGTGCTGGTCACCGCGGGCGCGACGGAGGCCATCGCCGCCTCGATGCTCGCCCTGCTGGAGCCGGGCGACGAAGTGATCGCGTTCGAGCCCTTCTACGACTCTTACGCCGCCTCGATCGCGATGGCCGGCGCGACCCGCGTCCCCCTCACCCTCCGTGCCCCGGGCTTCCGTCCCGACCTCGACGCCCTGCGCGACGCGATCACCCCCCGCACCCGGCTGCTGCTGCTCAACTCCCCGCACAACCCCACCGGCATGGTGCTCACCCGGGACGAAGTGACCGCCATCGCCGCTCTCGCGGTCGAGCACGACCTCCTCGTCGTCACCGACGAGGTCTACGAGCACGTGGTCTTCGACGGCGAGCACGTCCCGCTCATCTCGCTCCCCGGCATGCGCGACCGCACGGTCTCGATCTCCTCCTCCGGGAAGACCTTCTCCTTCACCGGCTGGAAGGTCGGCTGGGTCACGGCGTCCGCGTCCCTCGTGGCGGCCGTCCGCACCGCGAAGCAGTACCTGACGTACGTCAGCGCGGGGCCGTTCCAGTACGCCGTCGCCGAGGCGCTGCGGCTGCCCGGCAGCTACTTCGCCGAGTTCCGCGACGACCTGCGCGGCAAGCGCGACCTTCTCGCCGACGGGCTCGCGGCGGCGGGCTTCGAGGTACACCGGCCGCAGGGGACGTACTTCGTCACCACCGACATCACGCCGCTGGGCGAGAAGGACGGTCCGGCGTTCTGCCTGCGCCTCCCCGAGCGCTGCGGCGTGGTCGCCGTGCCGAACGCCGTCTTCTACGACGACCCGGACGCGGGACGGACGCTCGTGAGGTTCGCGTTCTGCAAGAGGCACGACGTCCTGGAGGAGGCCGCCGCCCGCCTGCGGCGCCTGGCGGACTAGACCCGCGCTCCCGGCGTCCCCGGACCCGACGGACCGGACGGTCGTCGGGTCCGCGGACGCCGGGAGCGTCGCCGGGTCACTTGCCCGAGGCCGCCGGGAACTGGCTCTGCATCTGCTGCCAGGCCTGGCTGACGACCGCGACGTCGCCCCAGGAACCGTCCGTGAAGTGGAACCGGAGGGTGGCCTTGCGCGGCATGCCCCCGGCCCACTCCAGGTGCTCGACGCCGCGCACCTGTTCCCTCGGCAGGGACCAGCCGGTCTCGGAGCCCAGCTCGCCCACGTACACGAGGTGGAGCCCCGTACGGCCGACGACGAGGAAACGCCGCGCGGACGTGTGGTGGGCGGCCAGCAGCGAGCCGGCGGTGCTTCCCCAACCCCCGCGCAGGGCGCGGCGCTTGCGGCGGAACGTGACCGAGTCCAGGAGCCAGTCGAAGAAGTTCCCGATCGGATCGGTCAGATGGTGCACCGGGACGACGACGAACAGGAGCAACCGGTCCAGCAAGCCCTTCTTGGGCTTGCGGACCACCGACGGATCCGGCCACCTGCGGCGCGGTGGCGTCTTCGCGCGCCCCGTGCCCTGGCTCGGTCCGAACACCACCGGCTGGTCCACGCCGGCCAGCGCCGCCTCGACGTGGCCGCGCGCCTCCTGCGCCGCCTGCTCTGCCTTGTCGTTCATCGTCCTCTGCCCAACTCCTCAGCCGAAATCCTTCTCGACCCTCTCCTTAGGCGAGAGCCCGTCGTTCATCCGGTCCTCGAAACCACGGGAGGAATCCTGCGGGAGAGGACTCTTCGGCGCGACACCGGGGGCGCCTTCGGGGCCGTACGTCTCGTAGCCCTTCTTGATCACGTCGCCGGTCTCGACGCCGATCACCGGGGCCACCACGCCCTTCTTGAGCGCCCTCTTGGTCGCCCAGTACTGGGCGGCCGCGGCCAGGTCGTCCCGCGACCCGCCCTCGACGCCGTCGATCTTCCCGCGGTACCGCTTGAGCGCGTTGCGGTGGCTGAGCGGGTTCTTCTTGTCGTTGAACCGGCGCAGCGTCGTGCGCAGCTTCGCCGCCTTGCGGAGGGCCTTCAGCCGCTTCGCCAGATCGGCGAGGGTGTCGGCGAGCTTCGCCGTGATCTTCACAGCCTTCATGGCCTTGTGCGCGATGCCCGCGGCGGCGATCAGCGGCCCGATCGCGGCGGCCGCGCCCGCCGTGAGCACCGACAGCAGCGCGGTCGTCGCGGCGGCGGCCACGGCGGCCTCGACGATCTCCACGATCAGGTCGATCATCAGCTGCTCGGCCTCGGCGCACGCGGCGGCAGCGGCATCGAGCAACTCGGCGATCTGCTCCATGTCCGCGGCCTCGCCCTCCAGGGCGTCCTCGAACGCGGACATCTCCTTGTGGAAGGCCTCGGCCGCCTTGCCGGCCCAGGAGCCGTTGAGGCGCTTCCGTTCGAACTTGAGGTCGTCGACGACGCCGCGCAAGTCCCGGGCCGCTTCCCGGTACTTCAGTGCGGCCTTCGTGAGCTGCTCGTTGTCGCCGGACACCTTCTCCAGGTCGTCCTCGAGACCGAACTGCTTGATGATCCCGCGGACGGCCTCGTCGAGCACACCGGCGAACGGCCCGGAAATGCTGATACCGAGCTTGCTGAGGATGTCCACGGTCAGCCCCCGAAGCTCACGTTGACGTCGTCCTCGGTCTGGTCGTACGCCTTCGCCGTGTCCCGCACCGCGTCGACGTTCTCCTCCAGCGTGCCGGCCGCTTCCTTCAGGTCGTCGAGCGAGTCCTTGCGCTGCTTCTCGTAGTCGTCGGCCAGCTCGTTCGACTCGGGCAGCTTCCCGAACGCCCCGGTGGGCAGCGTCACTTGGTCGATCTTGTTGCGGATGCGCCGGATGCGCTCCACGTCCTTGCTGACGTTCTTCGCGTAGGTCCGCAGAGCCTGCGGCTCGACTTCGAACTCTTCGGACAACGTCGTTCCCCCCAACTCACATGTGCGTCTGCAATGCGTCTGCGGGACAACCTTAATCGGGCCTCAGCAGCGGAATGTGAAGCTCAGGTTCGGGTGAGGGCGAGCGCCGGTGAAGGCGGGCCTTTGTGAAGCCCGGCGCGGTACGGGGCGCCGGTCAGCCCTGCCCGTCCCGCGGAAGGACCGACACCACTTCGGGGACCGGGCGCAGATGCTCCCCGAGCACCGCGAGCGCCCGCTCGGCGTCGCAGGCGTCGAGCGCGGCGACGAGCGCGCGGTGCTCGGCGTCGACGATGTCCACCCGTTCCGGGCGGGCCTTCATCGCGCGCAGCCCGACGCGCTGCTGACGGGAGTGCAGGCCGTCGTAGAGGTCGGTGATCACCGAGTTTCCCGCGGTGCTGACCATGATCTGGTGGAACTGGCGGTTCAGGCCGGCCACTTCGAACCAGTCCCCCGCGGCGCCGGCGCGCTCCATCGGCTCCAGCAGCGCGGTCATCCCCTCGGGAGCCCCGTGCCGGGCCTCGCACAGCGAACGGGCCGCCTGGCCCTCGATGAGCCGGCGCGCCTGGTAGACCTCCTCCAGCTCGCGTGCCGTGACGCTTCGCACCTGGGCGCCCTTGCGCGGCATGAGCTGGATGAAGTGCTCGGCGGCGAGACGGTGGAAGGCCTCGCGGACCGGGGTGCGGGACACGCCGACGGTGCGGGAGACCCACTGCTCGTCGAGGAACTGGCCGCCTTCGAGGGTGCCGCGGATTATCTCGTCGCGGAGCCACTCGTAGACGCGTTCCCTGGCGGGCCCGGCGGCCTTCGGGCTGCGCGTCGCCCCGTCCGGTGTGGTCACTGGCCCCTTCTCCCTGTCGGCTGACGTGAGGGCATCGTATCCCTGGACGCCTCGCAAATACACCGTGTATACACGGTGCATGCGCGGCTTGCGCGGTCGTCGTCACCGAGGAGTCCCCCTGTGCCCAGCACCCCCGCCGACCGGCGCTTCGCCGTCTGGCTGTCCGATCCCAGCACCGCCGCCGTCGAGATCGCCCGCGGCATGGGGTACGGAGCCGTCGTGCTCGACATCGAGCACGGCTCCTTCGACCTCGCCGACCTGGAGCGCTTCATCCCCTTCGTCAAGGCGTCGGGGATGGAGGTCCTCGCCAAGGTGCTGGGCCCCGAGCGCGGCCCGGTCCAGCAGGGGCTGGACTTCGGCGCGGACGTCGTCGTGATCCCGCACGTGGAGAGCGCGGCGCACGCCCGTACCGTCACGGCGTTCGCGAAGTTCCCGCCGCTCGGCGACCGCAGCTTCGCCGGAGGGCGGACGGCCGGCTACGGCGGCATGACGGACGACTGGGTGCGCGAACAGGACGCGCGCACCCGCTGCTACCCCATGATCGAGGACGCCGGTGCCGTCGAGGAGATCGGGGACATCCTGGCCCTGCCTACGGTGGACGGCGTGTTCGTGGGCCCCAGCGACCTCTCCCTTCGGCGCGGACGCGGCGCGTACGCCCGTACGGAAGGCGACTTCGCGGACCTGCAGAAGATCGCCGACGCCGCCGCGGAGGCCGGGAAGCCGTGGTTCCTGCCCGCCTGGTCCAGCGAGGAGAAGGAGTTCGCGGTCGGTGCCGGAGTCGACCAGATGGCGCTGATCATGCAGCACGGCGCTCTGGCGGCCGGGTTCTCGGCCCCGCTCGACGAGACGCGGCGACTCCTCTCCGGAAGCGGCGGCCCCTCGGCTGACGCGGCTCACACACCGGACCCGGCGGACGCGCGATGACGCACAGTGAAGCGGCCAAGGGCGCCGCTCCGAGGGCACAGCCCGGGACACCTCACGAGCCGTCCCGCGGGGGTCCCGCCGAACCGGCCCGCGGGACGGCGCCGGGGACCGCCCCCTCCGGCGGCCGCGGGCGAGTGCGCTGGGGCATCGCGGGAGTGCTCGGCGTCGGCACCTTCGTCAACTACATCGACCGCGTCAACCTCTCCGTCGCCGCCCCGGCGATCATGCGGGACTTCGACATCAGCGCCTCGCAGATGGGTGTGCTCTCGTCGGCGTTCCTGTGGACGTACGCGATGCTGCAGCTCCCGGTCGGCTCCGTCATCGACCGGATCGGCGTCACCTGGGTCAACAGGGCCGCGGCGTTCCTGTGGACGGTCGCGTCGTTCGCGTCGGCCGCCGCGGGCGGACTCGGTCTGCTGCTCGTCTCGCGGCTGCTGCTGGGCGTGGGGGAGGCGCCGACCATTCCCGCGGGCTGGAAGAGCATCGGGCAGTGGTTCCCCAAGCACGAACGCGGCACCGCGACTGCCGTGTTCGACGGCTGCGCCAAGCTCTCGAACGTGATCGGCATCCCGGTCATGGCCTTCCTCGTGACGGCGTACAGCTGGCATGCCGCCTTCCTGTTCACCGGCGTGCTGTCGGCCGTCTACCTGGCGCTGTGGTGGCTGCTGTACCTGACACCCCGGCAGGCGCACGCCAAGGGCAGGCTCGGCGACGAGGAGCTGGCGTACATACGCGAGGGCGGCGCGGACGACGAGGACTCGGCCACCGGCGAGGGCGGGTCGCTGCGCGGGCTGGGCCACCTGCTGCGGCGCCGCAAGACCTGGGGCCTGGCCCTCGGATACGCGTCCTACACCTACAGCTACTACGTGCTGCTGACCTGGCTGCCCGGCTACCTCGAGAAGCAGTTCGGGGTGAACCTGATGCAGGGCGGGGTCTACACGATGATCCCGTGGCTGGCGGCGGTCGTCGCCCAGTTCACGGTGGGCGGCCTCGTCATGGACCGCTGGCTCCGGCGCGCGAAGGACACCACGCGCGTGCGCCGCACGGTGCTCGTCCTCAGCCTCCTCGCCTCCCTGTCGGTGACGGGCGCCGCCTACGCCGGGTCCGTCGGCGCGGCACTGGTCTACCTGTCGGTGGGCGCGGCCGGACTCGCGATCTCGGTGCCCGCGGGGTCGAGCATCGTGGCCCTGATCGCCCCGGAGGGGTACGCGGGCACGCTCGGCGGGGTCGTCAACTTCGTCGCGAATCTGCTCGGCATCGCCGCCCCCATCGTCACGGGCATGGTGGTCGACGCGACGGGCTCGTTCGCCGGTGCTTTCATCGTCACCGGTGCGGTGCTGCTCGGCGGCATCTTCTGCTACACGGCGGTGCTCGGACGCATCGAGCGCATGCCCGCGCCCGCGGAAGCCGCATGACAGCCGACCTGCCGGCGGAGCGCCGGCGCAGGACCAGCCGATGGGAGAGGACGCATGGCTGAGATCGCCGTGGCGCAGTTCGCGCCGGGTGAGGACAAGAGCGCGAACCTGGCGGTGCTGCGCGAACTGGCCGAGGAGGCCGCGGGCCGCGGCGCGCGGGTGGTCGTGGCCCCCGAGTACGCGATGTACACCGCGCCGGCCATGGACCGGCGGTTCGTCGACTCGGCAGAAACCCTGGACGGCCCGTACACCGAGGCACTGCGCGAGCTGGCAGCCCGGCTCGGCATCCACCTGGTGGCGGGCGTCAACGAGCAGCGGGACGGGAGCACGATCCACAACACGCTGGTCGCCGCCGGACCGGACGGTGAGATCGCCGCCCTGTACCGGAAGACGCACCTCTACGACGCCTTCGGTTTCACGGAGTCATCGGTCGTGCACCCCGGCGCCCTGGACGCGCCGGCGACGTTCACGTCCGGCGGCCTCGTCTTCGGCATGCAGACCTGCTACGACCTGCGCTTCCCGGAGGTCACGCGCCGGCTGGTCGACGCGGGTGCCGACGTCGTACTGGTACCCGCCGAGTGGGTGCCCGGCCCGCTGAAGGAGGACCACTTCGTGACGCTGCTGCGGGCACGGGCCATCGAGAACACGGTCTACGTCGCGGCGGCCGACCAGTGCGCTCCGACAGGCTCCGGGCACAGCATGATCATCGACCCGATGGGGGTCGTCCTCGCGTCGCTGGGCGAGCAGACCGGGACGGCCCTCGCCACCGCCGGCCGGGAGCGCATGTCCGCGGTACGGAAGATCAACCCGGCGCTGGAGCTGCGGCGCTTCGCCGTGAAGGAGCGCTGACGAGGCGGGCTCCCGTCCGACAGCGCACGCAACGCACCAGGGAGCGGGCGGGGGTCCTCCCCCGGCCCGCTCCCTGGTGCGGTCCAGCGTGACGGCGGCCCGTGCGGACGGGCCCGCGTGTGCCGGGTGGCCCGCCCGGGCCACCGGGCTCACTCGGAGTCGTCGTCCGGCTTCTCCCCGGACTCCGCGTCCTTCTCGAGGCCGAACTGCTCGACCAGCCACTTGTCGAACTCGATCGAGGCACGGACCCAGCTGACGACGCTGGAGACGAAGTGCTCCAGCGAGACGCCGGTGCCGATCAGCAGCTGCGCCTCGCCGATCAGACGGACGGTGCCGTCGTCGTGCGTGTGGCTGTAGACCTTCGGCCACAGCGTGCGGCGGTTCCAGTCGTCGATGCTCTCCAGCAGCTTGGGCTTGTCCTCGATCGGGTGGGGCCGGTCGTAGAACGTACGGACCGAGAAGACCTGCTGCTCCTCCTCGCCCCGGAACATGAAGTACGTGCGGAACTCTTCCCACGGCGCCGCGAGGTCTCCCTCCTCGTCGACGACGTACTTCAGCTCCATCTGATCCAGCAGCTGCTTGATCAGCTCCTGGTCGGGGATGACAGGGCCGGTCGGGCCGGACTCCTGCGGGTCGGGCTCCTGCCCCCCGAAGTTCGGGATCGAGGACGGGTCGATGCTCACCGGATTTCCCTTCTTACGGTTCCTGCCATCCTCCCTCACACAAGCCCCGTACACGCAACCCCGGACGTCACGGCTCCCGCCGCTCGGTCTGCCGCTGCCCGAGAGCGGACGGGGACGCGGGCCGGACGCCGATCGGACGCGTAACGGGCACGGAACGGGCTCGGGAGGGACGGATCGCGGACGGGGCCCGGCGTCAAGCCCGCCGGATCCGCGCCGGCGGCGCGAGGCCGCCTCACCGCCGGTCCAGTGCCTGGTCCAGCAGGTCCTCCGCCATGGCACGGGCGTGCCGCAGGCGGCTGCCGTCTCCTTCCAGGCCGGCACGCGTCATCGCACCCTCCAGCAGGAACGACAGGTGTTCTGCCGTCGTGCGGGCCGCTGTGGGCCGGCCGGGCAGCATCGCCTCCATGTGCTCGCCGACGAGGCGCTCGACCTCCTCCTTGTGGCGGCGTACCGCTGCCCGGCTCTCGTCCCCGTCGGGCAGCTCGGCGGCGGCGTTGAGCAGCCCGCAGCCGCGGAAGCCCTGCGCGTGGACGGAGGCGGCGCTGTCGGCGTACGTGTCGAAGACCGCCAGCACGCCCTCGCGGGGGCTTCCGTCCTGCCGGAGGCGTGCGCGGTAGTGCGCCAGCCACTCCTCGTGCCGGGCGTCCAGGTAGGCCCGGACGAGCTCGGCCTTGGAGGAGAAGTTGTTGTACAGGCTCATCTTCGCCACGCCCGCCTCGGCAGTGATCGCGTCGATGCCGGTCGCGGCGACGCCGTCGGCGTAGAAGCGCCGTGCCGCGGCGGCCAGGACACGTTCACGGGCCGGCCGCCGCCTCCCGGCGCCTCTCGGTCGCTCCACCTGACTCATCACACACCTCGGTTGCACTAGGTAGACCGGTCTACCTAGTGTAGTCCGTACGCGGCTGCCCGCCGCAACTGCCGGATCCATGAACTCCACACCCGTGCCCCCGCCGACTCCCCCGGAGACTCATGTCCCTCCTGACGCCCCTCCTGACCGACCACCTCGTCGTCGACGGGGTACGCCTCGCCTACCGGGACCGCGGCCGGGGCGAGCCGGTGGTCTTCATCCACGGCACGCCCTCGCACTCCCACGAGTGGCGCGACGTCGTCCCGCACATCGAGGAGGCCGGCTTCCGCGCCGTCGTCTACGACCTGCTGGGGTACGGCCGCTCGGAGCGTCCCGTGGACCGCGACACGTCGGTCGCCGCCCAGACGGACCTGCTGGCCCGCCTCCTCGACGCGCTGGGCATCGAGCAGGCGAACATCGTGGCGCACGACATCGGCGGCGCCGTCGGCCTGCGCTTCGCCCTCGACCACCCCGGCCGGGTGCGGCGGCTGATGGCCATCGACCCGGTCAGCTACGACTCGTGGCCGTCCTCGACCTGGCGGAAGATCATCGACGAGCACCTGGACGGCTTCACGAGCATGCCGCAGGAGGCGTTCGACGCCCTGCTGACCCGTCAGCTCCGAATGACCGTCGCCGACGAGTCGCTCATGACCGGCGGCACCCTCGAGGCGTACCTGGCACCCCACCGGTCGGCGCTGGGCCGCGTCTCCTTCTTCGAGCACCAGGTGCGCCACTACGACTCGAAGTACACCGAGGAGATCAGCGGCCGGCTCGGAGACCTCGCCATGCCCGTCCGCATCCTGTGGGGCGAGGGAGACCGGTGGCAGCCCCTCCACTACGCGCGGCGGCTCAGCGGCGACATCCCCGGGGCTGAACTGACCGTCGTCCCGGAGGCCGGTCACTTCCTCATGGAGGACGCCCCCGAACGCGTCGTCGAGGAGATCGGCGGCTTCCTGCGCCGCCCGTCACGGTGAGGGGCGGCGCGGCTGACTCCCCGCACCGCCTCCCGTCCGCCGCTGTCAGGATCCGCGCGCCGAGGTGACCTCCAGGCTCCCGCCGTCCGGCGCGGCTTCCACCCGCACGGTGTCGCCGTCGAGCACCTCGCCGGAGAGGATCTCGCGGGCGAGCTGGTCGCCGATCGCCGTCTGCACGAGGCGGCGCAGCGGACGTGCGCCGTACGCCGGGTCGTTGCCCTCCCGTGCCAGCCACTCCAGTGCCTCCGGAGTGACGTCCAGCTCCAGCCGCCGCTCCGCGAGCCTCCGGCGCAGTCCCTCGATCTGCAGGCCGGCGATGCGGGCGAGCTCGTCGGTGCTCAGAGCCGAGAAGACGACCACGTCGTCCAGCCGGTTCAGGAACTCCGGCCGGAAGGAGGACCGTACGGTGGCGAGCACCTTCTCCTTCTTCTCCTCCTCCTTCTCCAGGGGGTCCATCAGGTACTGGCTGCCCAGGTTGGAGGTGAGGACGAGGATGGCGTTGCGGAAGTCGACGGTGCGGCCCTGCCCGTCGGTGAGGCGCCCGTCGTCGAGGACCTGCAGCAGCACGTCGAAGACCTCGTGGTGCGCCTTCTCCACCTCGTCCAGCAGCACGACGGAGTACGGGCGGCGCCGCACCGCCTCGGTCAGCTGGCCGCCCTCCTCGTAGCCGACGTAACCGGGCGGAGCACCCACCAGCCGTGCCACCGAGTGCTTCTCGCCGTACTCGCTCATGTCGATGCGGACCATCGCCCGCTCGTCGTCGAAGAGGAACTCCGCGAGCGCCTTGGCCAGTTCGGTCTTGCCGACGCCGGTCGGGCCGAGGAAGAGGAACGAGCCGGTGGGCCTGTCGGGGTCGGCGATGCCGGCCCGCGTGCGCCGCACGGCGTCGGAGACCGCCCTGACGGCCTCGCTCTGACCGATCAGCCGCCTGCCCAGCTCGTCCTCCATGCGCAGCAGCTTCTGCGTCTCGCCCTCCAGCAGCCGCCCCGCGGGGATGCCGGTCCAGGAGGCGACGACGTCGGCGATGTCGTCCCGGCCGACCTCCTCCTTGACCATCGTCTCCCGCTCGGGCTGCGAGGCGGCTTCCTCCTCGGCGGCGGAGGCCTCCTCCAGCTCCCGCTCCAGGCCGGGGATCTCTCCGTACAGCAGCTGCGACGCCGCCTCGAAGTCCCCCTCGCGCTGGGCGCGTTCGGCCTGCCCGCGCAGCTCGTCGAGCTTCTCCTTCAGCTCACCGACGCGGTTGAGGCCCTGCTTCTCCTTCTCCCAGCGGGCCGTCAGCCCCCGCAACTCCTCCTCGCGGTCGGCCAGTTCGAGACGGAGCCGCTCCAGGCGCTCGACGGAGCCGGGGTCGGTCTCGTTGGCCAGGGCCAGCTCCTCCATCTTCAACCGGTCGACGGAGCGCTGGAGTTCGTCGATCTCGACGGGGGAGGAGTCGATCTCCATACGCAGCCGGGACGCGGCTTCGTCGACGAGGTCGATCGCCTTGTCCGGCAGGAACCGGGAGGTGATGTACCGGTCGGACAGGGCGGCGGCCGCCACGAGGGCACTGTCCGCGATCTGCACCTTGTGGTGCGCCTCGTACCGGCCCTTGAGGCCGCGCAGGATCGCGATGGAGTCCTCCACCGTGGGCTCCGCCACCAGCACCTGCTGGAAGCGGCGCTCCAGGGCTGCGTCCTTCTCGATGCGCTCGCGGTACTCGTCGAGCGTCGTGGCGCCGACCATGCGCAGCTCCCCGCGGGCGAGCATCGGCTTCAGCATGTTGCCCGCGTCCATGGCGGAATCGCCTCCGGCGCCCGCGCCGACGACCGTGTGCAGCTCGTCGATGAACGTGATGATCTGGCCGTCGCTCTCCTTGATCTCCGACAGCACCGTCTTCAGGCGTTCCTCGAACTCACCGCGGTACTTCGCGCCGGCCACCATCGCGCCGAGGTCCAGCGCCACCAGCCGCTTGTCACGCAGCGACTCGGGCACGTCGCCCTTGACGATCCGCTGCGCCAGCCCCTCCACGACCGCCGTCTTGCCGACGCCGGGCTCGCCGATGAGGACCGGGTTGTTCTTCGTACGCCGGGAGAGCACCTGCACCACGCGGCGGATCTCCTGGTCACGCCCGATGACCGGGTCGAGCTTGCCCTCGCGCGCCGCGGCCGTGAAGTCGGTGCCGAACTTCTCGAGCGCCTTGTACGTGCCCTCCGGGTCGGGCGACGTCACGCGCCGGCTCCCGCGCACCGCCTGGAACGCCTCCAGCAGCTTCTTGTCGGTGGCGCCGTTGTCCCTGAGCAGGTCGGCCGTCTGCCCGCCCTCGGCGGCGAGCGCGATCAGCAGGTGCTCGGTGGAGACGTACGCGTCGCCCAGCTCCTTCGCACGCTGGGTGGCGTCCGCGATGACCGCCAGCAGTGGGCGGTTCGGCTGCGGCTTGCCGACCGTCGATCCCTTGACGCTGGGCAGCGCGGCGAGCTGGCGCTCGGCGCCGGAGCGCAGCGCGGCCTGGTCCGCTTCGACGGCGGAGAGCAGGTCGGAGATGTTCTCGTTGTCCTCGCCCTGGAGCAGCGCGAGGAGCAGATGGGCAGGTGTGATGTCGGGGTGCCCGTCCGTCACCGCACGGTCGTTCGCCCCGCTGATCGCGTCACGGCTCTTGTTGGTCAGCTCGGCGTCCACTGGCGTGCGTGCCTCCTTCTTCTCGCTGCTCTTCGGTAGCGCCCCGGCCGGCCGGGACCGTACAGCCCGGTCCGGCGGGTACCCCCACTGCACTGTTCAGCATCCAGCAAGTTGAGTCTATTCCACTCAACTATAGGGGCGTTAGGTTCGTTCCCATGACGCGTACGCCTTCCTCCCCCGCACCGCTTCCGGCAGCCGACGTCTCCGAAGCCCTTGCCGCCTTCTGGCGGGAACGCCACTACGCCACGCTCACGACCCTCAGGCCCGGGGGCACCCCGCACGTGGTGCCCGTCAGCGTCACCTTCGAACCGGGTACGGCGACGGCCCGCGTCGTATCGCGCCGGACCAGCAAGAAGGTGCGGAACATCGCGGCGGCGGGCGCCGAAGGCATGCGGGTGGCGCTCTGCCAGGTCGACGGCGGGCGCTGGTCGACACTGGAAGGCCGCGCCCGCGTACGTGAGGACGCGGACGCGGTCTCGGACGCCGAGCGCCGCTACGAGGAGCGCTACGGCCGCCGGCCCCGCCCCAACCCCGAGCGCGTGCTCATCGAGATCGCCGTGGACCGCACGATGGGGCGCGGCGTCTGAACGGGCCCGCCGCCCGTGCTGCCACGGAACCCCCGGCCGGGGCAGGGCGCGGCCGGGGCGGGGAAGGGAGCAGACGGAGCAGACGCCGGGGCAGCGGCTCAGCGGCCCCCGATCTCCTTCAGCAGCGTCTTCGCCGACTTCGGGTAGGGCCGCCCCAGCAGTTCGTCGTCCGAACCGACGGACGTCACGGCCACCAGCGTCCCGGCACCCCGCGACTTGTCGAAGTCCCGCAGCCACGGACCGCCGCTGACGCCCTGCGTCAGCCGGCACGGCTCGAGCGCCAGGGCCCCGACGTTGGCCGCCGCGATCTCACCGCGGCCGTAGCGGCGTGCCTCGCCCGCGCAGTAGTTCAGCGACTCCCCGTCGTAGGGCGAGGTGACCGGGTAGCCGAGCGTGGCCGTCGTGCCGCCCGGAACCGGCTCCGTCTTCAGGGTATTCGCGCCGTGCACGTCCTGGATGGTGCGCCCGCCCCGCTTCTCCATCCGCAGGAACGCCCAGTCGTGCGGGAGGATCGCCTCCAGCTCCTTGCGCACGTCCCAGCCCGGTGCCGTCCGCCACGACGTGGCCTTCCAGCCCTTCGCGAGGACGGCCTTCGGGCCGCCCTGCCCCTCGTAACCGGGCTGGAAGTAGATCGCCTGCGGCTTCTGCGGACGCTCCGGGCTGGCGATGCAGTGCGCCGCCGTCGCGACGACGCTGCCGCTCGGAGAGTCGACGACGGCTGCCGAGCACGACTCGACCTGGTTGTCCGACAGCTTCGCGACAAGCCTCCCGACCGTTCTGACCGTCCCGTGCGGCCACCGGCTCCCCTCGGAGGGCGGCGGGTAGGGCGCCGGAGCGCCGGCCGCGCCCATCACGGCCAGGGCGGTGGTGCATGTCACGAAAGCGGTAAGTGCCGCGCGTGTCGACGTCATGCCCCCACGCTCGGCCTGACCCGCCCCTGCGGCCAACTGCACACACCCGGTCGGGTTACACGTGCATGTTCCGCCTCGCACAGCCGTACGTGTCGGGCAGGCTGCACGGCGGCCCTGCCGAGCGGGGGCGCCTGCCAGGGGCCGCCGGGGCCCCGCGCGTCCCTGCCGCACCGAGGCCCCCTGCGCGCCGGACGCGCGAGGGGGCCGTTCGGGCAACTGACGTGCTCAGTCGCGGCTCTTCTTGGGACGCCAGACGACGAGCGCCCCGGACTGCGGATGCACGTCCTGGTACGGCACGAGGTCCCGGCGGTACGAGGCGTGGACCTGGGCCTCGCGCTGCTGCATGGCCGCCGCTGCGCCCTCGACCGCCTGCTGCAGTTCGACGACGCGCGACTTGAGCGCGGCGACCTGGTTCTCCAGTTCGATGATGCGCTTGATGCCCGCGAGGTTGATGCCCTCGTCCTGGCTCAGCTCCTGCACCTGACGCAGCAGTTCGATGTCCCGGGCGGAGTACCTGCGGCCGCGGCCGGCCGCCCGGTCCGGCGAGACGAGACCCAGACGGTCGTACTGCCGCAGCGTCTGCGGGTGCAGGCCCGAGAGCTGAGCGGCCACCGAGATGACGTACACCGGTGACTCGTCCGTCAGCTGATAAGGATTGCGTCGTCCGCCCCGGCCGTTCACCTCAGTCTCCCTTCGCGGCCTTGAACAGCGCGGCCCTCGGGTCCTCCGCCGCCGTCGCCTCGCGGTAGGACTCCAGGATGCCCTTCGCCTTGTCGCTCAAATCCTTCGGAACCGATACGTCGATCGTGACCAGCAGGTCGCCGCGCGTCCCGTCCTTGCGCACGGCACCCTTTCCGCGTGCCCGCATCGTACGACCGCTCGGCGTGCCCGGCGGCAGTTTGAGCGTGACGGGCGGACCGCCGAGGGTGGGCACCTTGATCTCGCCGCCGAGCGCCGCCTCCGGGTAGGTGACCGGCACCGACACCGTCAGGTTGTCGCCGCGGCGGCCGAAGACCGGATGCGCGTCGACGTGCACGATCACGTAGAGGTCGCCGGCCGGGCCGCCCCGCTCGCCGGGGGCGCCCTTGCCGCGCAGCCGGATGCGCTGCCCGTCGCTGACGCCCGCCGGGATGCGGACCTGCATGGTGCGCGAACTCGTCGCCTTGCCGGAGCCCTTGCACGTGTCGCACGGGTCCTGGGCGATCAGGCCGCGGCCCTTGCAGTCCAGGCACGGGTCGGTCAGCGAGAAGCCCCCACCGCCGCCGCGTGAGACCTGACCGGTGCCGACGCAGGTGGGGCACACCCGGGGCGTGCCGTTCTTGTCACCCGTGCCGGCACACGTCTTGCACGCCGCCGAGGAGGACATCCGCAGCGGCACGGTGGCACCGTCGACTGCCTCGGTGAAGCTGAGCGTCACCTCGGACTCGACGTCCTGGCCGCGCCGGGGCTGGGTACGCGTACCGGCGCCGCCACGGTTGAACAGACCTCCGAAGACGTCGCCGAGACCGCCGCCGAAGCCGCCCGCGCCACCGGGGCCGCCCGGGCCGCCGCCCGGCTGGCCGCCCCCGAAGAGGTCGCTCAGGTCGAAGTTGAATCCGCCCGCGCCACCGGGGCCGCCGGGCCCGCCCGTCCTGATCCCGCCGTTGCCGAACAGGGTGCGCGCCTCGTCGTACTCCTTGCGGCGCTTGGGATCGCCCAGTACGTCGTACGCCTCGGAAGCGTTCTTGAAGCGCTCCTCGGCCTTGGCGTCGCCCCGGTTGGCGTCGGGGTGGTTCTCACGTGCGAGCTTCCGGTAGGCCTTCTTGATCTCGGCCTCGGTGGCGTCCTTCGGGACACCGAGAACCTTGTAGTAGTCCTTCTCGATGAAGTCCTTCGTACTCATCCGCGGCGTCCCTCCTCCCGCTCGGTACCCCGGCCGGGGACCGGCCCGAGGTCCGGGCCGATCCCCCCGTCCAGCTCGCTTCCCTGGTCAGCCCTGCTCGGGGCCACCGTTCTCCTCTTCGTCGGCGGGCTCCTCGCCTGCCGGGCCCTGAGCACCCGGCTGCGGCTCAGCGACGCCCACCCTCGCGGGACGGATCGTGCGCTCGCCGATGCGATACCCGGGCTGGAGAATCTGCACGCACGTCGTCTCGGTGACGTCGGGCGAGTACGAGTGCATCAGCGCCTCGTGCACAGTCGGGTCGAAGGGCTCCCCCTCCTTGCCGAACTGCATCAGACCCATCTTGGCGGCGACCATCTCCAGCGACTCGGCGACGGACTTGAAACCGCCCACGAGTTCGCCGTGGTCCCGCGCCCGGCCGATGTCGTCGAGGACGGGCAGCAGCTCCGTCAGCAGGTTCGCGACAGCGACCTCCTTGACGGAGGCGCGGTCCCGCTCGACGCGACGGCGGTAGTTCTGGAACTCGGCCTGCAGACGCTGGAGATCCTGCGTGCGCTCCTGGAGCGCCGTGCGGGTCTGGTCCAGCTGGGCGGTCAGCGCCGCCTCCTGCGGGCCGAGCTCTCCGCCCTGGCCCTGGACCTGACCCTGGATCGGCTCCTGACCGGCCTGGCCTTCCTGCTCGGTCTCGGGAACGTCCCCGGCCCCGTCCGCCGGGCCCCCCGCCTCGTCGGCGGGGGAGGCACCGGCGGCCTGCGCCGCAGCGTCATCGGGCTGTACGGCGTCGGTGGGGACGTCGGACTTCTGGTCGAAGCCCGGGGTCTCCTCCGTCACGCTGCACCATCCTTCGGCTTCTGCTCGTCGTCCACGATCTCGGCGTCCACGACGTCGTCGTCACCGTCGGCCTTGGACTCGCCCGCGGCACCCTCGGCACCGGCCTGAGCGCCGGCCTCGCCCTGGGCGGCCTGGGCGTCGGCGTACATGGCCTGGCCCAGCTTCTGGCTGGTCGCCGCGACCTTCTCGCTGGCCTCGCGGATGGCCGCCGTGTCCTCGCCCTTCAGCTTCTCCTTCAGGTCCTCGACGGCGGCCTCGACCTCGGTCTTGATCTCGCCGGGGACCTTCTCCTCGTTGTCCTGGAGGAACTTCTCCGTCGTGTAGACCAGCTGCTCGGCCTGGTTGCGCGTCTCGGCGGACTCGCGGCGCTTGGCGTCCTCGTCGGCGTACTGCTCGGCGTCGCGCATCATGCGCTCGATGTCTTCCTTCGGAAGCGCCGAACCGCCCGTGACGGTCATCCGCTGCTCCTTGCCCGTCCCCAGGTCCTTCGCGGAGACGTGCATGATGCCGTTCGCGTCGATGTCGAAGGTGACCTCGATCTGCGGCACGTTGCGCGGGGCGGGCGGCAGGCCCGTCAGCTCGAACATGCCGAGCTTCTTGTTGTACGCCGCGATCTCGCGCTCACCCTGGAAGACCTGGATCTGCACCGACGGCTGGTTGTCCTCGGCCGTGGTGAAGGTCTCCGAACGCTTCGTAGGAATCGTGGTGTTGCGCTCGATCAGCTTGGTCATGATGCCGCCCTTGGTCTCGATGCCGAGGGACAGCGGGGTGACGTCGAGCAGCAGGACGTCCTTGACCTCGCCCTTGAGCACACCGGCCTGGAGGCTGGCGCCGATGGCGACGACCTCGTCCGGGTTGACGCCCTTGTTCGCGTCCTTGCCGCCGGTCAGGTCGCGCACCAGCTCGGCGACCGCGGGCATACGCGTCGAGCCGCCGACGAGGACGACGTGGTCGATCTCGGAGAGCTGGATGCCGGCGTCCTTGATGACGTTGTGGAACGGCGTCTTGCACCGCTCCAGCAGGTCCTGCGTCAGCTGCTGGAACTGGGCGCGCGTGAGCTTCTCGTCCAGGTGCAGCGGGCCCTCGGCGGACGCCGTGATGTAGGGCAGGTTGATGTTGGTCTCGGTGGAGCTGGACAGCTCGATCTTCGCCTTCTCCGCGGCCTCGCGGAGACGCTGGAGAGCCATCTTGTCCTTCGACAGGTCCACGCCGTGGCCCGAGTGGAACTGCTTGACCAGGTGGTCGACGACCCGCTGGTCCCAGTCGTCACCGCCGAGCTGGTTGTCACCGTTGGTGGCCTTCACCTCGACGACGCCGTCGCCGATCTCCAGCAGCGAGACGTCGAAGGTGCCGCCGCCGAGGTCGAAGACCAGGATCGTCTGGTCTTCCTTCTCCAGCCCGTAGGCGAGAGCGGCGGCCGTCGGCTCGTTGACGATGCGCAGCACGTTCAGACCGGCGATCTCACCGGCCTCCTTCGTGGCCTGGCGCTCGGCGTCGTTGAAGTACGCCGGGACGGTGACGACGGCGTCCTCGACCTTCTCGCCGAGGTAGGCCTCCGCGTCCCGCTTCAGCTTCTGGAGCACGAAGGCGCTCATCTGCTGGGGGTTGAAGTCCTTGCCGTCCAGGTTGATCTTCCAGTCGGTGCCCATGTGGCGCTTGACCGACCGGACCGTCCTGTCGACGTTGGTGACGGCCTGACGCTTGGCCACCTCGCCGACGAGCACCTCGCCGTTCTTCGCGAAGGCCACGACGGACGGCGTGGTCCTGGCGCCCTCGGCGTTGGTGATGACGGTGGGCTCACCGCCTTCGAGAACACTGACGACGGAGTTCGTCGTGCCCAGGTCGATGCCGACCGCACGTGCCATTTCGGTTTCCTCCAGCTGATGTCTTGAGTGAAGCTGACTCAAGAGTGCACGGCGAGGCAGGGAACGTCAAACGCCTTGAGTGGACAGGGCTCAACTCTTATGCCGTCTTTATGCGCACCCGGCCGCTGAGCAGGCACGGGAGGAAGTCCGGGCGCAGCCGTCAGGGTTGCCCTCGGCGGACGCTCGACGCGTCGCACCCCCGCGACGCAGATCACCGCGCGCCCGGGTACCAGCACCGCCGGGAAAGTGGGTAGTCTCGAACGGACTACATAAGTTACCGCTTAGTACGCCAGAGCGAGCCGCGCAGCCGCACGCATGCTCGCCCGCAGGTCCGAGGAGCCCGCATGCAACTCGCCGCGATCGTCGTTTCGCTGGTGCTGACCGTGGTCGGTATCGCACTGCTCGCGCGCGCCGTCGCGCAGATCTTCCGCTTCGTCCGGCTCGGGCAGCCGGTGCCCGCGGGCACGCGCACGGATGATCCGGGCGGACGCACGCGCACGCTCGCCCGCGAGTTCGTCGGCCACACCCGCATGAACCGCTGGGGCGTCGTCGGCGTCGCGCACTGGTTCGTCGCCGTCGGCTTCCTCACCCTGGGGCTGACGATCGTCAACGCCTACGGGCAGCTGTTCCGGGCGGACTGGATGCTGCCGGTCGTCGGCGGCTGGCTGCCGTACGAGATGTACACCGAGTTCATCGGCGCCATGACGACGCTCGGCATCCTCGTGCTGATCGGCATCCGGCTCGCGAGCCTGCCCTCGCGGGCCGGCCGCAAGTCGCGGTTCGCGGGGTCGAAGGCGTGGCAGGCGTACTTCGTCGAGTACGTCATCCTCACCATCGGCGTGGCCATCCTCGTACTGCGGGCCCTGGAGGGCGCGCTGCACCACGTGTCCGGCTACGAGGCCTCGTACTTCGTGTCGTACCCGCTCGTCGCCGCCTTCGACGGTCTCAGCACCGGCACGCTGCAGAACCTGGTCTACCTCTTCGCCATGATCAAGCTCAGCGTGACGATGATCTGGGCGATCACCATCGGGCTCAACACCAACATGGGCGTGGCCTGGCACCGCTTCCTCGCCTTCCCCAACATCTGGTTCAAGAGGAACGCCGACGGCGGCACCGCGCTGGGCGAGCTGAAGCCGATGGTCTCCGGCGGCAAGGAGATCGACTTCGAGACGGCCCTCGACGACGACAACGAGGAAGAGGTCCGCTTCGGCGCCTCCCAGGTCGAGGACTTCTCCTGGAAGGGCATCCTCGACTTCTCGACCTGCACCGAGTGCGGCCGCTGCCAGTCGCAGTGCCCCGCCTGGAACACCGGCAAGCCGCTCTCGCCCAAGCTGCTGATCATGTCGCTGCGCGACCACGCGCACGCCAAGGCCCCCTACCTCCTCGCCGGCGGCGGCAAGACGATGGAGGGCGAGGAGAAGGCGTCCGAGGAGCAGCTGAAGGACGTCCCGCAGTCCGCGCTGGCGGAGGCCGAGCGTCCGCTGATCGGCACCGCCGAGGAGGGCGGCGTCATCGACCCGGACGTGCTGTGGTCGTGCACCACGTGCGGCGCGTGCGTCGAGCAGTGCCCCGTCGACATCGAGCACATCGACCACATCGTCGACATGCGCCGCTACCAGGTGATGATCGAGAGCTCCTTCCCGAGCGAGGCCGGGACGATGCTCAAGAACCTGGAGAAGAAGGGCAACCCCTGGGGCATGGCGAAGAAGCAGCGCCTTGCGTGGACGAAGGAGCTGGCCGAGGAGACCGGCTTCGAGGTGCCCGTCGTCGGCAAGACCGTCGAGGACCTCACCGAGGTCGACTACCTGTACTGGGTGGGCTGCGCCGGCGCCCTGGAGGACCGGGCCAAGAAGACCACGAAGGCGTTCGCGGAGCTGCTGCACATCGCCGGCGTCAACTTCGCGATCATGGGCGGCGACGAGAAGTGCACCGGCGACTCACCGCGCCGCCTCGGCAACGAGTTCCTCTTCCAGCAGCTCGGTGAGGAGAACGTCGCCACCCTCAACGCCGCGTTCGGCGAGTCCGACCCGGAGGAGGAGGGCGGCGAGGGCGTCACGGTCGAGAAGTCGAAGAAGAAGATCGTCGCGACCTGCCCCCACTGCTTCAACACCCTCGCCAACGAGTACCCGCAGCTCGGCGGGCACTACGAGGTCATCCACCACACCCAGCTCCTCCAGCACCTCGTCGACGAGGGCAGGCTCGTCCCCGTCACCCCGGTCGAGGGCCTGATCACGTACCACGACCCCTGCTACCTGGGCCGCCACAACCAGGTCTACACGCCCCCGCGCGAGATCATCGGCAAGGTGCCGGGGCTGCGGAACGAGGAGATGCACCGCCACAAGGAGCGCGGCTTCTGCTGCGGCGCCGGCGGCGCCCGCATGTGGATGGAGGAGCGCATCGGCAAGCGCATCAACAACGAGCGCGTCGACGAGGCACTCTCCCTGAACCCCGACATCGTCTCGACGGCGTGCCCCTTCTGCCTCGTCATGCTGACGGACTCCGTCAACGGCAAGAAGAACGACAAGGCGGCGAAGGAGGACCTGCGGGTCGTGGACGTCGCGCAGCTGCTCCTGGACTCGGTGAAGACACCCGGAGAGCCGTCCGGCGAAAAGGAACCGGAGGAGGAGACGGAGCCCGAGCCCGCGAAGTGACCCTGCGCGCAGGGTTCTTCCGGAGCCGCGCGGGCAACGCGCCGGAAGCCTCGCGCAAGGGGCTTCCGGCGGGGCTCTGAACGGAGCCCGGACAGAGCCGTGACGGAGCTTGTCGTCCTGCACGGCAAGCTCCGTTTCGCATGCGGCAAGGTCCGTTCGTATTCAGTCACTTAATGTTCTTCACAGGTCAATCCCCTTCGGGGGATACCCATCGGGCCTCCTGCCGCTTAGCCTCGCTGACCAGCGACAGCCATAGCGGCGCGGTGAAGGAGGCGACCCGGGTGCCGGACGGCGGCGAGGAGATGGCGGGGAACCGCCCTGTCCCCGAGCGGCGGAAGGTGCTCTCCGCCCCCGTACGCCACCGCGCCGGCGGACCGGGAGCCGAAGCCCGGACGCCCGGGCGCCGCTCGGCGCGGCCCTTACGCACGTACGGGCCTGACAACAGCAGACCACCGGAGACCATGCGGGACGCAGACGGCGGCGCGACGACCACGGCAGGGGCCACGACCACGGCCCGGCCCGTGCGCCACGTCCACGGCCGGCCCGCATGCAGCACGGGCTCGGGGCGGACTCGTTCCGTTCACTGGACCTCAGCGTCGGGGAGATGACGGATGCTGACCAATGAGCGCCTGTGCCGCCTGCACTTCACCTCACGAGACCTCCCACGCATCCGGATCGAGGTCGAGGAGTGCGCGGCGGCCGCGGGCCTGGGGGAACCACGCAGAGGTGAATTCGTGGTCGCCGTCGACGCGGTGGCGACGAACGCGGTCGAACACGCCGGAGGCACAGGGCGGTTGGTGCTGCGTCACCTCGACGGCGAGCTGGAGTGCCAGGTGGAGGACTCCGGGCCGGGCTTCTCCGAGGACGTCATCCCGGAGCTGGCACCCGGCGTCGCCGGGGCCACCGCCGGACGCGGCCTGTGGCTGGCCAAGCTCGTCACGGACCGGCTCACGGTCGAACCCGCCGGGCCGGGCTGCGGCGCGGTGGTGACGCTGGCGGTGCGCCTGCCGGGCGGCTGAGTCCGGCCGACCGCCCGTCAGCCCGCGTCGGCGAAGCCGTAGGGGAGAGCCCTACGGGTTGTACCGGAACGGCCACAATGCCGTCCTCAATCCTCCTCGCCCGGCCTGACGGCTGCGGGGACAAGGTACGTTCGACGACGTGGCTGGTTTCAGGATCGGACGCGGCCGGGGCTCCCGGAACGCGCAGCAGCAAGGGCAGAACCGCGGACCTCAGGGGCAGCCGGGACAGGCGCCCCCCGGCCCGGGGCCGTACGGGCAGCGCCCGCCGCAGCAGTGGCCGGGCCGGCCGGGCAGCCATGGCGAACCCGAGTACCTGGGTGAGCCGCACGGCTCGCCGCCGCCCTACGGCTCGCAGGCCCCGTACGGACAGGGCGCGCAGTTCGGGCCCGGCCCGTACGCCGGAGGCCCCTCGCACGGACGGCCCCCGCAAGGCCCCGGCGGGCACCGGCACGGGAGCGACCCGTACACGGACAGCCCGGGCCACACCCGCTCCTTCACCGTCCCGGACCCGTACGCCCCCGGCGGCGCCTACGCCGGCGAGGGCCCCGGCGCCCCCGACCGGCATGCGCCGCCCCCCGGTCCGCGGCTCCACTGGAAGGAGCTGCTGAGCGGCATCGTCCTGCGGCCCAACGCCACCTTCTGGCGGATGCGGGACCACGCCGTGTGGCTCCCCGCGATCGTCGTCACCGCGCTCTACGGGATGCTCGCGCCGTTCAGCCTCGGCGAGGACACCCGCGAGGATCTCACCAGCAACACGATCGCGACCGCGGCGCCGAGCGTCCTGGGCGCGGCCGTCGCCTTCGTGGTCTTCGGGCTGATCCTCGGGTCGGTGACCCACACGCTCGCCCGGCAGTTCGGAGGCACGGGCACATGGGCGCCCACCGCCGGCCTGTCGATGCTGATCATGTCCCTCACGGACGCACCGCGGGTCCTCGCCGCCCTGTTCCTCGGCGGTGAGCACACGGTGTCGCAGGCGGTCGGCTGGATCACCTGGATCGCGGGCGGGGCTCTCCTGACGTCCATGGTCAGCCGTTCGCACGACCTCCCCTGGCCTCGTGCCCTGGGAGTGTCCGCGGTGCAGCTGCTGGCACTGCTGGTGCTGATCAAGCTCGGCAACTTCTGAGGCCGCTTCTGAGGCCGCGGGGGACGCGTCCCACCGCGGTACACGGGGGCGCGGTGACGTCGGCCGCGCCCCGCTTGCTGTCCGGCCCGTACGTCCGCCGCGGCGACGGCCACCCCTCCGGCTGACCGGCGACGGCCGATACGGGCCTCGCGTCCGGCTACCCCTCGCGCCGCCGGCCGTCCTCGCCGCCGTCCCTGCCCGTCCTCTTGAAACGCGGGCCGCCAGCGCGCGGATGCGGATGTTCCGGTCCCGCGTGCTCCGCGCCCTCGCCCTCCGGCGGGTTGCCCGGGTGGAAGGTGTCGTAGCGGTGGGTGACGATGCTCTGCTGGTGCCGCACGTTCAGCAGGTGGATCATGAGTGCCGTCAGTGCGATGAGCAGCACGATGACCCCGACGGTCACGAGGATGTCCATAGCTGTCGCTCCTCTCGCGCTGCCGGCGGCGACGGCCCGGCGCACCCGGCGGTGGCCGGCCGGACCCAACCGGCGACGAGGACGGCTCGGAAGCCTGTGGACGACGTATTCTCAGTATCTTCAGCCTACGCCGCCCCGGCGGCCGGGGCTGGTCGCAGGGCGAGCGCAGAGGGGGCGTGGGCGTGACGGAGGTGTTTCTGCGACGGCTCAGCCGATGGCAGGCCGACAGGGAACGGGACGCGGTCGCCGACCTGTACGTCGAGGCCTACAAGGGGATGCCGAGCGAGGAGTTCCACGACCGTGAGGAGTACCTGCGGCGCCTCGGCGAGCACGTTCAGCGCTCCGGTTTCGAACTCGTGATCGCCAGCGCCGGCGGCCGCCTGGTGGGCAGCGTCTACGGCTACCAGGCCGACCGCACGGACGAGTGGTGGCACGGCCTGCACGGTGAACTCCCCGGCGAACTGGTCGAACTCACCGCGGCCGGGCGGGCGTTCGTGATGACGGAGCTGATGGTCCTGCCGTCCGGCCGCCGCTCCCGCGTCGCCACCCGGCTCCAGGAGCATCTGCTGAGCCGCTCGGGAATCAGCCTCGCCGTCACCCTGATCGACCAGGACAACGCACCCGCCCGGGGCGCGCTGCAATCCTGGTCCTGGCAGAACCTCGGAAAGATCACACCCCCTTCCGGCGGCCCGCCCCGCGAGGCCTGGACCCGGCGCCTCGGCCGATAGGCGGGTTCGCGGTGGGTCGCTCCCCGGTGGGAGCGGGGCTTCCGAGCGGGGTGCTGCCGATGGCGGGTACGACGGCCGCGTCTCCGTCCGGCTCCCGGCTCAGGCGTCGAGGACCTGGCCGTCACGTTGCACGACAGGCGGGTCGACACTCCACGGGAAGTTGATCCACCTGTCCGTGCGCTTCCACACGTACTCGCACTTCACCACCGACTGCGGCTTCTCGTAGATCACCGCGCTGCGCACCTCGGCGACGTGCTCCGCGCAGAAGTCCTGCACCAGCTTCAAGGTGCGGCCGGTGTCCGCGACGTCGTCCGCGATGAGCACCTTCTTGCGGCTCAGATCGACGACGTTCGGTACGGGCGGAAGCATCACCGGCATGTCCAGCGTCTGACCGACGCCGGTGTAGAACTCCACGTTCATGACATGGAGGTTCTTCACGTCCAGCGCGTAACCGAGGCCGCCGGCGACGAAGAGTCCCCCGCGCGCGATGGACAGCACGATGTCCGGGTCGTACGAGTCGTCGGCCACGGCCCGGGCCAACTCCCGTACAGCCTGGCCGAAGAGGGAGTACGTCAGATTTTCCCGCTCGTCGTCACTCATCTCGCGCCTGCCTCTCGGCTGTCTGTGTCTGACGGCCGTTGCCCGTGCGGCAGCGCCGTCAGACCTGCGTGCGGTGGAACTTCAGATACGAGCGCGACGGGGTCGGCCCGCGCTGACCCTGGTAGCGGGAACCGTGCAGCGCCGAACCGTACGGGTGCTCCGCGGGCGACGTCAGGCGGAACATGCACAGCTGCCCGATCTTCATGCCGGGCCACAGCTTTATCGGCAGCGTGGCCACGTTCGACAGCTCCAGCGTCACGTGACCGGAGAAGCCGGGGTCGATGAACCCCGCAGTCGAATGCGTCAGCAGCCCCAGCCGCCCGAGGGAACTCTTGCCCTCCAGGCGCGACGCGATGTCGTCCGGCAAGGAGACGACCTCGTACGTCGACGCGAGCACGAACTCACCGGGGTGCAGGATGAACGGCTCGTCGCCCTCCGCCTCGATCAGCCGCGTCAGATCGGACTGCTCGACGGCAGGATCGATATGGGGGTACCGGTGATTCTCGAACACCCGGAAGTAGCGGTCCAGACGGACATCGATGCTCGACGGCTGCACCATCGTGGCGTCGTACGGCTCGATCCGCACCCGGCCACTGTCGATCTCGGCGCGAATGTCCTTGTCAGAGAGAAGCACGGGCTGAGACTACGCGCACGACGAGGGGCCGGCCCAATCGGACCGGCCCCTCGACCGCACGCGGGCTTCGTACCTGCGGGGGTTGGTGCGCGCGGGCGCCGACTTCGTGCGCGCGGACAGCCTGCTCATGCGCGGGCCGGCCGCAGGCACGGCCGCGGCGCTACCGCCCGTACGGCCCCGGCCGCCCGGATCCTCGCCCAGGGCGCGAAGCGGCCCCGTCCCCGCGAGCCTGCCCGGGCGCCGCGGGCGGGGGCACAGCAACCGGGGGAGAGACGGGCACCGCCTGCCGCAACCGCGCACAACGCGGACATCGCAGCAGCCGGCCGCGCCCGATGCGGTCCTCCCCCAGGTTCTGCATCGGGAACGTCGAGGTACTGAACACGTGGCCCTCGGCACACTGAACGACGGTGTCCTCCATCGCTCTCCTCTCCCCAACTCGTGGACGACCAAAGCCACATTAGGGGATCAAGCCGACAGCCCTCCGAGGAGGGCGCCCCGCCTCACGCTACGCCCCAACTCCCTTGCGCCGCAGGCCCCGGCCCCCGTCCCGGAGCAGCAAAAAGACCCCTTCGCCTGTGCGGCGGGGGTCATGGATGGGGTACAGTTATCGGCGTTGTAGCCGGTCACTCTCGGCTACTCGCGGGTGTAGTTTAATGGTAGAACATGAGCTTCCCAAGCTCAGAGCGCGGGTTCGATTCCCGTCACCCGCTCCAAGGAAAAAGCCCCAGGCCAGAGGCCCGGGACTTCTTTGTTGTACGGACGGTTCCAACGGTTCTAAGCGTCGCGTGCCAGATCCGTGCCAGAACGCTTGGCCGCCGGCTCCTGGCCCTCCCTCGCACGCTGGGCCCGTACGCGGGCGTCGATGCTGTCGGCCAGCTCGCGCTGGTGGGTGAGCGAGGAGTGCTGATAGATCAGCGCCGCGCGAACAGACGACTGTCCCATCCGGACCATGAGGTCCTTGAGCTTCGCCCCTGTGTCAGCGGCGAGGGTGTTTCCGGTGTGACGAAGATCGTAGAAGCGGAAGCCTTCCGGGAGGCCGACCTTCGCACGGGCCTTCCGCCACTTCCGCCCGAACGTCGAGCGCCGGAAAGGTGCACCCTTTTCGCCGACGAACAGCAGTCCGTCGGTCTCCTTTTCAGCGAACCATTCGATGTGCCGCTTTAGATCGGTGTGGATGAACGCGGGCAGGATCAGCGTGCGCTTGCCCGCCGTCGACTTCGGCTCTCCGGTGACCCGGCGGCCGGTTGTCAGCTCCGGTGAGGCGAGGGAGATGCGCAGCGTTCCGGCGTCCAGGTCGACGTCACCGCGGCGCAGCTCGGCCAGCTCCTCCGGGCGGAGCGTGGCGAAGGCGCCGAGGAGGACCATCAGGCGCCAACGCGGACCCATCGCATCGGCAATCGCGTAGACCTGCTCGACCGTGGCGACCGGCCGTTCCGGAGCCTTCTCCTGTCCGGCGCCCTTGATGCGACAGGGGTTGCGGCGGATCAGCTCGTCATCGACGGCAGTCTCGAGGATCGCCTTCAGGAGCCGATACGCCTTCGCCACGGTGGTCGGTGCGTCGGTCTCCGCCAGCCGCTCAGTCCGCCAGGTCCGTACGCGAGGCGCGGTGATCTCGTCCACGTCCAGCGTTCCGAAGAAAGGCACCAGGTGAAGACGGAGAAGCCGGCGGTACAGCTCCGCCGTCGTGGGACGCAGGCCGCGCTCAACAACCCACTGTCGTGCGTAGGTCTCGAAGTTGACCGCTCCCGCGTCAGGGTCCTGCCAGTCGCCACGCGTCAGGTCCGCTTCGGTCTGCGAGAGCCAGACTTCCGCGTCTGCCTTGCTCTCGAAGGTCCGATCAGCCGGGCGCATGAGCCCGTCGGGACCCGGATAGCGGGCCTGCCAGCGCCCCGAGGGCAGCTTGCGGACAGCCCCGAACCGGCGACGCTTTCCGCTCTTGTTCGCCATCAGGCAGCCGCCTTCCGGGGGCGGGAACGACGCGGACGCATCGGCTGGACAGTTCTCTCCTCGATGTAGGCGGCGAGGGCACTCTCTGGGATGCGCACGTGGCGGCCGACCTTGACGAAGGTGATGCGTCGCTCGGCAATCAGTCGGCGGGGGAACCGGGCGGTGGTGCCGAGGAGTTCGGCGACCTGGTCGACGCTGAGGTATCGGTCCGTCATCGTGCGATCTCTCCTTCCGTGCTGGTGGCCGTTGGTGTGCTGGGTTCGGCGAGCGAGGCGGATAGCCATTGCTCGATCGGATCGAGGCCGGTGCCGACGAAGGACCAGTGCGCGAGGACGAGCGTCGTCTCTTCGCGGGAACCGTTGTTGTCCACGGGCTGTGGATGGTTTTCGCCGCGTGCGATGGCGGCTTGGAGTCGGCGCCACTCGGCGCGGGCGTTGCGGAGTGCGCCGAGGGTGGTGGAGTAGCGGCGGGTCTTGGTGGAGAAGTGGCCGCGGAAGCCGAGCATGTGAGCCCAGGCCCGCAGCCGCAGTTGAGTCAAGTCCTTGCGGGCGCCGAGAGCCCAGGCGGTGCGGATCATTCGCTCGGCGTGGGGGCGGATGTCGAGCTGCGCGAGCTCGGCGACGAACTTCAGCCGGCGGTCGAGGGTTCCGGTGGCTGTCTCGGCGCCCTTGGTGGCGTACTTGGCGATGTACGCGGCCACCGTGCGATCCGTCAGCTGCTGCCCACCGTCGAAGTCCGGGCCGTGGATGGTGCGTACGTCGAGCTGGCGGCCGAAGGTGAAGGAGTGCGTACGCCCGTCGACGACGGGGCCCGCCACTCTCACCTTGTGCGTGGCGGCCTCGATGGCGTCGGTCAGCAGATCGGCCGTTGCCCAGGCCGGAGGCGAACTGTCCCCGCCCGTCGGTCCGTCGAGACGGATGACGGCGTGGAAGTGGACGGCCCCGCGCTTCTGGTACTCGGCGACCTTGGCGAAGGAGACGCGGGCGAAGTGCCGGAATGCGCGCTGTGTCAGCCCGGCCCGTTTGGCGACCTCGCGGCGCACGTAGATGGTGAAGCGCCGCCAGAGCATCCCGGCGTGCGCGTTCCACAGAACCGCGGCTTCGTAGTCGTACGTATCGGCGTCGAGCGGTGTGCCGAGTAGAGCGTCGTCTTCCTCGTGACGCTTACCGCAACGGCAGGGACGTACTGAACCGCTAGGCGAGGTGGGCCGGTTGTGGACCGGGCCGAAGCTCGGAGCGGTGAACGTCGCGAAGACCCGCGGGTGCGAGGTGACCGTCTCGGGTGTGCCTTTTCCGCCGCGGAGTCCGGCAGTGATCAGGTGGAAGGTGTCCCGGCGGTAGGTCTCCGCACAGGCCGCACAACGCGTCGTACGGCGGTTGCCGCACCTCACCAGGAGGTGACCGGCGGGCAGGTCCTGGGAGTTGAGGCGGTGCAGCTCCGCGCCGATCTCACCCGTGGCGGTGTCGACGCGATGTTCGGTCCGTTGGCCAGCGAGACGTACGGGGTGAGTGCAACCACCGAGCGTGGAGAGCTGGCGGAGGATATCGGGCAGAGACCCGGTCGAGGCGAGCGTCCCGAGTTCCTTGAGTGGAGTCGGGCTCTGGCGGGTGATGATGGTCCTTCTCCTTTCGGCTTCGGCTGGAAGGGGTCGGGCTGCCGGGGCGGTTGATGCTTGGCGGTATCGAGACCGCCCCGGTAGCCGCTCAGCGGCGGTGCTGTGAGTTCAGGAGCGAGCGCAGAACCACGGCAGCGACCGCCACGGAGATGGCTGAGACGGCGACGGCTGTCAGGAGCGCCGTGAGGACGACGCCGCCCAGGAGCACGAGGCCAATGGCGCCAGCGCTGACGGACGGAAGCGACCGACGGGGAGCCGGCGCGACCGGGGTCGACGCGTGATGCTGCGTGACGACCGGGGCAGGGCCGACGGGGGTTCCGGAAGGCGCCGGAAGCTGCGGCGTGTCGGGCAGTTGAGGGCGGAAGAGCATGGCGGTTCTCCTCTCAGTCGTGGGTGCCGTTGATGACCTGGACTCCGTTGCGGGTGCCGGAGTCGATGGCAGGGGCCAGGAAGGTGTCGGCGAGGTAGAAGCCGAAGAGGGCGATCACGACGACGAGCCATATGCGGACGCCGAGGAACTTCACGGCTCCCCAGGCGATGAGTCCAAGGACGACGACCAGGGGCAGGCTGACAGTCATGGTGGACGGGCTCCTTTCAGCGGACGGGGCAGCGGTGCGTGCGGGCGGCGAGTTCGGCGGCGGCGCGAGAGTCGTAGTCGGCGGAGAAGCCGCAGCGCGGGGCGGTGCAGGCGGCGGTGTGCTTCTCGCGGCCGCGGTTGTCGTAGGCGGTACCGACCTGGACCGGGCCGACGCGAGTCATGCGACGGAAGCGGCGGTTTAAGGACACGGCGAGTTCTCCTGTCTGGTCAGGGGAGTTGGGCGGCGATCTGTTCGGCGAGCGGCGTGGGGACGCCGAGGCGGGCACGGAGTGTGGCTGTGTCGATGCGTGCACCGGTCCGGGCCTGGTGGGCATCGGCGACCTTGCGGGCGTGAGCGACGAGGGCAGCCGGGACCGCCGGCGTAGTGCTCTCCGGCTTGGCGGGCGCCAGCGCTGGCGGTTCCTCAGCTACCGGCTCGACGGGAGCGCTGGATTCCTGCTCGGTGGTCATGACGGGCTCCGAACTCTCCGCCGCAGCAGGCTCGTTCGATCCGTGCGCGAGGAGCGTCCCGCCGAGGAAGGCCAGCGCGGGCCATCCGGCGACGAGGATGCGGAGCCAGGCGGGCACGTCGTCCAGGTCGAGAAGGCCGGCAGTTGAGATGTTCGCGCCGAGCGACGCGGCCAGGGCGACAAGGAACCAGCACCAGCCCGCAGCCTTGTCCCGTCCGGACCTCAGCCGCCGCCAGGCAGCGACCAACAGCAGGTCGACGGAGACCGGGTAGGCCCACGCCTTCCAGCCGTCCTGTCCGGCGGCCGAGGCCAGGTCGTGCAGGTGCGCGAAGGACAGCGCGGCGGCGATGACGGCTTGGATCAATACGGCGTCGACACGAGGCAGTTGAGCGCGCACGAGGTGCCTCCTTTCTGTTTCAGGCATGGGAGGGGTAGGGACGTGGCGCGAGGCGGTCACGCCAACCGGGTTGGGCGGGGAGTCAGTCGAGGACCGGGCGGGGCTTCACCAGCGAGATCGGCTGGCCGACCGAGGGCACCGGGGCGGCTGGCCGGAACGGGTCCAGAGCAGGCACGTCCGGCACCATGTGCGCGGCTTCCTGGCAGACGGCGGCAGCGTCGGCCAGGGACAGGTACGGCGTGCGGATGCGGGACCAGCCGCCGGAGGTGTCACCGGCCACGGCCAGGCCGGGCCGTTCCGGGGCGATGGCACAGACGGCCTCGACCGCCTCGGGGGCGATGTCGCCGAGCGCCATTTTTGCGGACGGTTCGTCGTTGACGCGGTGGCAGACGCGGCCGGAGAGCTGGGCACGGAGCATGGTGGCGCCCTTGCCCAGTTCAGCCCCGAAGCGCTGTCCGCACACCTCCAGGTAGATGCCAGCGGCACGGCCGAGCTGGGCGAGACGGATGAGCTGGGTGACCATCTCGTCCCGCCTCTCCTCGTCCTTCCGCGTCGCGACGAGGAAGAGTTCGGCGACCTCGTCGACGAACAACACGACCGGCACCGGCCGTTGATGCTCGGGCAATCCCCACACGTCCGAAGTGATCTCCTCGTCCGGCGTGTTCGGTGCGATGCCCTGCCGTGCCTTGATGAGGTCGTAGCGCTCCTCCATCAGCCGCACCAGCACCGGCAACAATTCCGCCGCCTCCCCCGGCTCGGTCGCCAGAGCAGACAGCCGCGGGGCGAAGGGCGCCAGCTCCACTCCGCGCTTGCAGTCGATTCCGGCGAGCGCGACCCGTTGACCAGCGAGACCGGTGACGAGGTTCCGCAGGTACATCGACTTCCCCGACAGCGTCGCGCCGAGGGTGAGCTGGTGGGGCATCGCGCGGTAGTCCCGTACGAACGCGGTCGCGTCCTCCCGCAGAGCCACAGGCACCCGGAGGAAGCCGTCACCTGCCTTGCGAGGCATCCGCACCCGGTCCAGCACGTCGAAGCCGACGAGCCGCAATTCGACGACGCCGGGCTTCACCTCGTCCACGTAGACGGCGTGAACACCCCAGGAATGCCGGAGACGCTCAGCCGAAGCCGCCACGTCCGCCGGCTCCTGCCCCGGAGCAAGCCGCAGTCTCAGCCGCATCCCGGTCGACGTCGGCCGTATCAGGCCCCGGCGAGGAGGTACCGGACGCACCTCGCGACGAGTCGTCGCGCGCGTGGCGAACACCCGCAGCCGTGACGGCGGAACCGTCAGCCCGCAAGAGTCCATGACCGACCCATACGAGCCCAACAGCCGGGCCACCGAAACCGGGAGGCCAACCGTGGACCAGTACGCGGCCGGATGCCGGGCCCGGAGGTAGGCGGCCCCGCCACCAGCAGCAGCGAGTGGGCCACCCACCTCCATCAGCGCCATCAGATCCGACATCAGGTCAGGCCCCCACACCGGCCGGAACGGCACCCGGAGCCACTGCCGCCGCCCGGTAGGCGATGCCGTGACGCTGCTGCCCGTTGAACACCGACTCCCACGGCCGGGCGAACAGACCCGGCAGGGAGACCGGCGCCCCGAGCGTCAGCCCTTCGGCGACACCGCTCTCGGGCACGGTCACGTGGATGAGCGAGGACTCCCCCTCGTCGATGTACACGACGCCGACCTTCATCAACGCCTCACCGCTGACGGCGTCCTTGGCGATCTCGCCGGTCTGCCGGTCCCGTACCTTCGGCTCAGGCACCTCGGTCAGCAGGATCGTGGCGTTCTCGGTCTCAACTCGGATGGTCTTCAAGGTTCTCTCTTCTCCTTCAGTCACCCGGAACCAGTCACGACTAGTCGTCTAGACAAGATGCGTCGTGACAGCACCGGTTCGATTCGAACGTGGACCACTGTGCCACAACACTTGCCCACTCGTCTATACGAGTATGCCTCTGGGTGTGTACAAGTCCCGAGAGAACGACGCCCCCTTGCATCACACCAGCGTCAACGTCCATCAGCTGGCAGGAAGTTGATAGGCGAGGACGTAGGCGTCAGCGGACATGACGGTGTCGCAGACCTCCACCGCCCGGCCATCGGTGTCGTACGCGGTCCGCACCAGGTGGATCACCGGCACACCGGAAGCCAGTCGCAGCGTCTTCACCTCGTCCGGTGCCGGCATCCGGGCCCGTACTTCTTCCTCGAAGTGGTCGAGCTGGTGGCCCAGTTCCTCAAGTCGGGCGTAGATGCCACCGGGCCCGGGGTTCGGTTCGGCGATGGGCGTATTGCGGGCGATGTCGAGCGGCAGGTACGAGACGGCCGTCTCGACCGGCTTCCCGTCCAGCAAATAGCGGCGCCGGCGGGCGAGGACCTTGCGGGCCGAGCCGAGCCGGGCGGAGATGTCGGGGGTCGAGCGCTCTTCCCGCACTTCCAAGCTGTCCACCTCGGGACGGCTTCCGGCGGCTTCCGCCTCCACGACGAAGGCGGCCTTGCCCTGATCGCGGTGACGCCGGGCAAAACGGTCGGACGCCAGTCGCTTCACCGGCGGTCGCGGACGGACGAAGACACCCCGGCCGTGCTCGTGCACGGTGAGTCCCTCGCCCTGCAAGATGCCCAACGCATTCCGCACAGTCATACGGGTCTTGCCGTAGTGCTCGACAAGCTCCGATTCCGACGGGAGCTTGGCGCCTTCCTTGAACCGTCCCTTGTCGATCGCTTCGCGGAGCTGGTCGGCGATCTGCCGGAAGGCTGCACGGTCACTGGTCGGATCCAGTGCACCAAGCACGCCGGGAGGAATGGACGCCATCCTGTACTCCTTCAGATATCTAGACGAGAGGTCGAGTGTCGTTGTTACGGTGGAGAGCCTAGCCAGACGAGGAAAGCCGGAAAGCGTGAGTACTGCAGAGCGCCCCCACTCCGTGAGCGTCGCCGGAGTCATCGTCGACGACCGCAGCCGGGCACTCCTGATCCAGCGCCGCGACAACGGCCAGTGGGAGCCGCCCGGCGGCGTACTGGAGCCGGAGGAGACCATCCCGGAAGCGCTTCAGCGCGAAGTCCTCGAAGAGACCGGCATCAAGATCGCGACTCCCGCGACCCTCACCGGCATCTACAAGAACATGTCCGGCCTGATCGTCTCGCTCGTCTTCCGCTGCGAAGCGGTCAACGGAGCCCCGACGACCGGGGACGAGACCTACGCGCTTCGCTGGGCGACCCGCGAAGAGGTCTCCGAACTGGCCGACGAGGCATACGCAATTCGCGTCCTGGACGCGCTCGACGCAACCTCCCCGCCGGCCGTGCGCGCGCACGACGGCGTCAAACTCGTCTAGCTCTAATCCACTGTCCATAGCGGCCACCAGCACAAAGGAACTTGTATGCACGAGTATACGAGCACTCTGCGGATCTGGGAACTCACCTGCCCCGGTTACTTGGAAGAGGTCGGCCGCGCACGTCGTTGGACGCGCGACGTCCTCAGCGACAGCGACCGCGCCGACGACGCGGCTCTGATCGTCACCGAGCTGGGCACGAACGCCTTACTCCACAGCGCCAGCGGCAACCAGGGCGAAGCCTTCAACCTCACGATCACCCGCACACCAGAGACGGTCCTGGTCTCTGTCACAGACGCCGGCGGCACCCGCACCACCCCACATGTCGAGCACCCCGACGAGAACGACACCCACGGCCGCGGTCTGGCCCTGGTCTCCACACTCGCCCAGCGGCTTCACATCAACGGCGACGACAAGCACGGCCACACCGTCACCGCCGAGCTCTCGGCCGACCCCAAGACGCCCAACGTCCCGCTGACACACGGCTACTGGTGCGAATGCCTCGTCAACGGCGGCAAGCTCGGCTCCTTCGACGCCACCAGCCCCGAACAGGCTGTCCGTTGGGTCCGCATCAGCCTCATGACGATCGCCATGGCTCTCGACGAGGAGCCCTACCGTCGGGCCCAGCATTGGAAGAACCAGGAGCAGCCGCAGGCTCTCGAAGCACTCCGCAAGGGCGAGCCCCAAAACCTCACCCTCAAGCACCGCACCACGCAAATCACTTGGACTGCCCGACCAGTCACCTTCCTACCCCTGGCACACCGCCAATGCAGAACGCTGCCCGCATGCACGCAGATGCACTCGACGGCCCAACTCACCAGCCTCAGCGGTGAGTAACAACTTTCTCTACTACTTCAAGGGCTCGCTCTGCTCGCCGCGCGGCCCGGCTTGCCGCCGGGCCGACGCTCATGTCTCCGCCCCGCTCCGGCCCGGCCGCCGGCCCGCGCGCAGCGGCGAACCTCAGAGAAAGAGCACCGTCGTGGCGGGGGCGGCCGGCTCCACGGCTTTACGGAGCCAACTTGGAGCGAGCCTCGAAGATCATGGCCCAGATCGGGCTATTGCGGGCAGGCGAGGAGCCAGCCCGATTCGCGGGAGCGTAAGGGCCATGATCTCTCGCTCCAAGCCAGCTCCACCCCAAAGCCCCTCCACCGACCTCGATTCCTCATCCAGTTACAGGTCTGAGCGCGAAAGGACAGCAAAGGTCCGCAAGCGAATGCTCTTGTTTCCCCCTTGATCCACACCGACTTCCTCGACCCCTCGCTCCTCCAAACTATTGAAATACGAGTACATCGCCGACTCTTCGAGATCCCAAGCTGCGGCTACAGCTCGAAGAGCCACACCGGTCATCGAGTTTGGAATTAGGAACGACTCATACTGCCAATCTCTCCCCCAATTGAATACCGCATTGTCGAACTCGTGGTAACGCCTTGATGCGTTGAGGGGAACACTGCCGCCGACATGCAATAGAACGATATCGTCTCCGAGTACGGGTGTTCCAGAGCTGCCTCTGCAATAGTTGCTCCACGCCGCATCCTGAACTAGGACAATCCGTGAACGCGTCGAACAATATCCTGTGAGTTCATCGAATGTAACTTCACCAGCAGCTGTTTCAGCTACAGTCAGATTTCCTGTGTCAGCGTATAGCCCCACAAGATCATGCGTGATCCGCTTGTCTAGGATCTCCTTTTGAGCTTGCCTGCTGGCCCACGAAGAAAAATCCTCCGCTTGAACAATGGGGATAGCAATATCACGTGCTGCTCGAACAGTCTTAGCGACAATTAGACCTGCAGAATGCTGCATGTGGGTTTGTGCACGCACCCCACCGACAACGAGTGGCGCGGAGAAAGATCTCAGGCTGCGTCCTACAGGATCATCTGAGTCTTCATCCCTGAGATCGTCAGGATCAAGAATGGAAGGCGCAATAGCCATCCGAGCTACGATGTCACCATCCGGAGAGATGACAGGCTCGAGATCTCCCTCGATCGCTTCTTTCATCTTCTCGGTCAATACTGGATCACGATCGATGTATAGCCGATCAATGAGATCATCTCGATCGATATGCTTCCAGTCATCTGCTGCAACAACAAGACGCCTTCCCACTGCCTTATCTGCAACGTGGAGATCAACGTCTAGCGCTGGACATAGCCAAGCACAGAACTCTTCGAGCGATACCAGATCCTTCGTCGGCCTATTCGAGCGACGGATGCTCAGAATATTCGCCACGGGTTGACTCAGTAGCACCTTGACTTCGGTTCCCCCGGAAACAAGCTGTTCGTGAGAGTCGGCGGTTCGTAGCATCGGTCGCCTTGAGACACCGTTTGCGAATTCGAGCACCAGGGTTTCACTTGCGGCTGCATCATAGCGTCGGGAAATCACCTGAACTGAGTGCCCGATCATAAAGACAGAGAAGAACCCAATTCCATACTGCCCCGTGGGTCGGAATCCCGAAGATAGAAGCCCTGGGAGGTCTCGACGCGATTGCGCAGAGTCCCAATAGGAAGTGCCGAAGTTTAGGAGTGCGTTCGTGAGAACAGATTTTGACATCCCAACGCCAGTATCGCGAATGTGGAGCCAGGCACCCCGGACATCTTCACGTAGCGTAACGGTAATATCTCCTGCAATTTCCCATGGAGCAACTCCGGATATTGACAGCAGCGCCTTTTTCGCTCGAACTGCATCTGCTGCATTACTTATTAGCTCCCGGATGGGTACTGACAGATCATTTCCGTATAGTTCCGCACCCCCCAATCGGTGAACTAGAGCAATAACATCAGTTGCCTTGACCCTAGCGTCGATCGGGTGCCAACCCTCGGTTTTGATACTGCGAGCGAGCTCTTCCAGGTCACTAACACCAACTACTGCTCGCACTGCGAACCGATGCCTACCGGCGTCAGATAGAATATTGTCTACTGCAGTGAGTTCATCATGCAGAGTCGCAAGCGCATCGTGGCAGACCCACCAGGCATCGGATTCGTCTCTGCTGAATGGGCTCAAGCTGGTGTAGGATAGTCGATCTTCATGAATGCGCGGTTTTTGCAGCTTGTCTTGGAAGATCCAATGCGGCATAGATTCAGCGCACGGTTTGCGCAGGGCACGCAAGAATGCTGGGGCTCTCCGGGAATCTAGGTGACTGGCATCCGCGCAGCGAAGAATGCATGCGAGCACCAGAGGGTCTACTTGCCAATCAGTAGGCATACTGGCACGGGCACCAATTTTCACGCCGAATTCTCGACGCAACTCTTTCGAGGACCACCAGTGGCTCGCAGCGATTCGGCCGGCAAGGTGACCATACTGGTTACGCAGTTCAGCGTCCTCAATCAGATGGAAAGACGCACCAGTAGCACTATCTTCATAGGAGGCCAATGGAATCCTTGCCGCGTAATCCGCATGTGTCTCACGCAGGTATCTCGCGACAGCCTTGGCTTCAATATCATGGTCCATGTTCACTTGTGTCTCATGTGAGGGGTAGTGACCATGTTCCGACCGATACTCAGCCACTAGTACGTCTTGCCACCTTGAGTCCTGGGAGATTTCCTCCATTCCTCCCGGAATTGCCGCTATGCCGTTAGCTAGGTCATGCACGAGAAAGGAGATGCCAAGGACATAGATTTCGGCAGGGTTCAGAGCGTAGTCGGAGCCACAGACAAGTTCAGCATATTCCCATAGAGCATCAATATGCGAGATGTCGTGCTGCGTAAGGTTGGCAGAGTCTCGGTTAATTTCAGCAGCGATTAAGGCAGCGCGTTCTCGGCTCCTTTCAAACTCCGCGAGGAGCCTCTTTGCCTCGCTACTGGATTTCTGTCCAGTGCACTCCTCGAAAATCTTCCAGAAGTGTGTCTCTTGATAGGACATGATCATTCCTCCGTAGTCCAGGCAATAAGTGCCGTCATGATCCGGGAAAACAGTTGCCCACGTAGACGCCCAGCTAGGCTTCAGGTCGCAGAATTGCTACGGACTGGGTCATGGCAATCGCCGACCCACTGAATCTGCAGGGCCCTTTCGTAATTCTCCAAACCATCTAGCCATTCGCAATCTATTTCTAATGCGAGCCGATGTGTATCGAGAGAGACGTACGGATAAACGACTGATCCCTGACACTCGAAGAATTTGAGCAGTCGGTCGCTTTCGATGCACAATTGATTATCGCATTGATGGCAGAACAAAAAGTCCACCGAGTGTCCACATTACGAGCACCGAAACGATGATGAACAACAGCACATATGTTTCATACCAACGTAGGAGGTTGCGCGGACGCGGCCGCTTACGGAACCCGGGCCCGATCATCTCATCAACGATGTCACACTCCTCATTGCGATAGTCGAGCCAGGAGGCAGCGCCCACTACGATCAACGTCACGGTGAACGCTGCGACCACTGTGATCAGGATCAATAATCCAACCACCCCATGCCGCGCAACAGCTGCCGTCAATTCCCATTTTCGGTAGCCGACAAAGAGCGCCAGAGCCGCGCCGACTAGCGTAGTAGCCAGTGTTTGGTAGATAGCGAAAAACCGGTGTGCATTTTCATTGACGGTATGTATCTGCTGCAGAATGTAGCGATACCTTTCTAATGCGAACTCGTTTCGCATTAGAAAGGTATCGGTCCGACTCTCCCCCATGTCGCCATCCTCTCCGCTGTGTCTGACCATCCATCAGCGTAGGCCATTCAGGCCACTGACCTACAGAGACCTGGAGTCCTGGATCGCTAAGGGTGGTTGGTCCCTGAAGCGGTGCCGGTGCACGCTAGAAGGTGGTCACGCTGACCATTTGGGCGTTGAGACCGCCAGCCAGACATCCACAACGCGTGCTTCTTCGAGGAAGCGCGCCAGCTGTCGCCCGGGCAGCTGTGATTCCCAAGATCAGCGTTCGGGTACGGTCTGGGCTCACTCAACGTTACGATGAAACGTGCGCCCTTCCCGACCGACAACTCTCCCCGCAGGGTGCGATGCGCCCCCGCAGTTCCTTCGTGCCAGATGCGTGCCAGAACAGCCGGGGAACGGCGGTTACCAGCGGTCAATCGATCGCCGCACGCGTGGTCGACTGTACGGGCCCTTGCCCAGGTCAGGGGCGGTTCTGAGCAGTTGTGGCCGGTGATTCCCAAGCTCAGAGCGCGGGTTCGATTCCCGTCACCCGCTCCAGCGCGAAGCCCCAGGCCAGGAGGCCCGGGGCTTGTTAGTTATCCCCAACCTCCGGTGGCCGCACCCCTTGCGTGCCCGCGTGGAATCAGGTGGGCCAAGGTGGCCGGCAACTGGCGAGCGACGACGTGGGAGTGCTGCCCATCGTGGCGCCGCAGACCTCCACCGCCCGCCCTTCGGCGCCGTAGACGGTGGGACGACGGGGCGATGGAAAGCCACACCGAGGATCTTGATCTCTTTGGACGGAGCGACTCGGAAGTTATGGCTGAGGCACCATAACCGTATGGCTCTGAAGAAGACGACCGTCATGGTCGACGAAGAAGACCTCGCGCTGATCAAGGGGGCGGCTGCTCGGGAGGGGCGCTCGGAATCGGAGTACTTCCGGGAGGCGTTCCACCTCGCGGCCCTGCGCACCCGTCGCTGGGATGAGGACTGGGACATCCCGAGCATGGACTTCGGCGGGCCGGTCACCGCCGAGGAGATCGACCAAGCGGTCTCGGACGGTGTGGCGGGCCAAGAGTGACGTCGTCGGGGACACCTCCGGCTTGGTGGCCGCACAGAACACCTCGAATCCTGAACACGAAGCCACTCGGACCGCAATGCGTCAGGCAGCACTCATCGTGGTATCACCGCTGGTGATTTTGGAGATCGAACACATCACCACGCGCAACGTCGACCGCAAGGCCGCGTACGCGGTGAACGATTGGCTGCTGAGTCAAGAGCAAACCGGACGCTTTGCCATTCCCGAGTTGTCCGCTGGCACACTGCGCAAGGCCCGTAAGGTCCAGAACCACCATGCAGCCCTGCGATTGGATCTGACCGATGCGGTGAACGTCGTACTGGCAGAGGCATACGACACCGAGATCATCCTGACCCTCGACCGCCGGGACTTCAGAGCCGTCACCCCGCTCACCGGCAACCATGCCTTTCGGCTTCTCCCCGACGATCTGTAGGTCCACGCCCGAACCCGTGCCGGATACGTGCCAGAACGAACAGGGGATCGCGGTCAACACCGGGAAAGGGAAGCTGACTTCAGTGGCGCCACACGTTGCCGTGGACGCAGGCCAGCTCCTCCGGGCGGAGCGTGGCGAAGGCACCGAGGAGCACCATCAGCCGCCAGCGCGGACCCGTCGCACCGACCATCGCGCAGACCTGCTCGGCCGTGGTGATCTGTCGCTCCGGTGCCTTCTCCTGTCCGGCGTCCTTGATGCGGCACGGGTTGCGGCGGATCAGCTCGTCGTTGACAGCGGTCTCGAAGTTCGCCTCTGGAGCCCGGGCGCCTGAACGCGTCTCTCGGCGCAGCCATCCCTCAAGTGCAGCCCGTTGGGCATCAGTTACGGACAACGCTCCGGGATCTTCGGTCCTGGTCGGCTCATCCCGGCCAACGACGAACCTCCGACTCACGTCACTGGGGCATCGTGCCCGCGGGAAGAGCAGGCACCCGGCGCGGGGTTACCCCTGGATGAAGCAGTACATCGAGATCGACGGAAGACTTCCCGACGACGAGAGCATGAGTCAAGCCCTCGTCGGATACGGGCACTTCACTTACATGCAGGTGCGGTCCCACGCCGTACGCGGGCTTGATCTGCATCTGGAGCGCTTGGAAAGCGGCACCCGAGAGCTCTTCGGCTCCGGCCTCGACCACGACCGCGTACGCCACTACATCCACTGCGCGCTGCGTAGGACTTCGGGTGACGCGTCTGTGCGGGTGCAGGTCGTCCCCGCGGACCCGAGCGTGCTGATGAGCGGCGCGAACGACGAACCGCGTGTCATGGTGATGGTGCGGCCGCCCGCCGAGCCCGACTACACCCCACAGCGGTTGCGTTCGGTGGAGTACGAGCGTCCAATGCCGCACATCAAGCACCTGGACACCATGGGCCTGATCCACCAGACGCGTCTCGCGCGCCAAGCCGGCTACGACGACGCTTTGTTCACCGACGCGGCGGGCCGGGTCTCCGAAGCAACCGTCGCCAACATCGTGCTTTACGACGAGGCGGAGGAAGCCTTCACCTGGCCCGACGCGCCCGCACTGCCCGGCATCATGCGCGGGCTGCTGCGCCGCGGAATGACCCGGCTGGATGTGCCGGTACGGGACCGCCCCGTACACCGGAGCGAACTTGAGAACTACAGCTCCGCGTTCCTGACCAACTCCATCAACGACGCGCAACCCGTCGCGTCGGTGGACGACGTCTCGTTCACCGTTCGGGAACCGGTGCAGGCTCTGCTGCGAAAATGCCACGAGTCGAACCGCTGGCAGACCATCAAAAGCGGTTGACCCTCTCGGCCGCCTCCGGGAGCGATTCAGTGCACAACAGTGCATGACACCGACCGCAGCGGGTGCAGGCCAGCGCGCCAAGTTGTCCCGACCACAGAGTGATTCCAAGCCCAGCGCGCGGGCCGATCCCCGTCACCCGCTCCAGCCCGATGCCTCAGGCCAGCGGCCGGCTGCCTCTCGGACGAAGGCATGACGCTGCGTGGCCAGCGGATCTAGTGTCTAGCCATGTCCCAGAGTGAGATTCACGGTGTCAACGCCCGCATGCAGTTCGACTCAGCCGAGGCTGATCCGTTATCCCGCTGGCAGCGAGCGGGGGCGGCGACCGCTGGGATTCTGCTGGCAGGAGCCGGGTCGGTCGCCATGTTCGTGAGCGAGAACGGCGCGGGCAGCGCCGTGTCTCTTGTCGTCGGAGCCGTCTTCATCCTGATGGCGATCACGGGCATGCCGTTTCTCGGCGGACGGCTCATGGACGCCGAGTTGATGATGGGACGCCGTCGTGCACGTTTGATCAAGCAGGCCAAGGCCGCTCCACCACTGGATGCCAGAGTCCTGCTGGACGACCTGATCCTCACCGACCGCGGCGTCATCGACGATCCCAATGCCGTCGCACTGGACTTCGCACTTCTGTTGGACGAGGTGAGGTATGCCGCTGGTGAGGCCCTCGAGCCGGACGACAGCCTGCATCACACGAGCAACCCTCAGATCGGGGACCCTCTCCTGGTGCTCGAACGTTCTACGGGGCAGCGCCTCGGGATTTACGCCATGAGCGCCAAGTCGGAGTCGGGGCGCCTGTCGGCCACCTTCAGCGACCAGTTCACAGCCCGTGCGGCGCACGCCGAATGTGACGGATATCTGTGGGTCGCTGCCGCTCCTTTCCAGGACGACCTCAGGTCGTTGGCCGCGCGTACCGAGAGGGAGACCGGCAAAGCCGTCGGGATTGTCGACTGGAGCACCCGGAATGTCGGACTGCGCCGCGGCATCGACGATCTGGACAACCGGGTCTTCCGCGTGCCGGAGCAGAGTGCCGAGGAAGGGACCGGCGCGTAGCGGTGCCTGTTGCAGGTCAGCAGAGCCGCCCGGTGATTCCGAGGCTCCGGGTGCGGCTGTCGCATGGTCTGGTCCCGCACCGCGCCGCAGGGAAGGCCCGGCGGGCCGCGGATGCGGGGCGGCTCTGAGCGCTCGGCTATGCGTCGCGCCCGGCGGCCGACCGGCGCGAGGTGGTCTGGGGTGAGGAGGGCGGCGCTGTGGTGCCGTCCGTCAGTGCCGCTTCGACGATGCGGATCGCTTCGCCGGTGTCGATGCCGGTGCCGGCGATGACGGCTGCGTATTCGGCGGCGGCGCGGCGAGCTCGTTCGCGTCCTTGCTCGCCCGCCGCGGAGACGAACGAGCCGGCCGGTCCGCGGGTCTCGATGAGCCCTGCCGCCTCGAGTTCGCGGTAGGCCCGGCCGACGGTGTTGACGGCCAGTCCGAGGTCGGCGGCCAGGCGGCGGATGGTCGGCAGCTTGGTGCCGACGGCCAGTGCGCGGTCGTGGATCTGCCGGGCGAGCTGGGCGCGGAGCTGCTCGAACGGCGGGACGGGCGAGGACGAGTCGATGACGATCATCGGATCACCGGGACGCCAGCGTCGTTCCGCGCCGGCGCGCCGCCAGCCCGGCGGACACCGTGATCAGTGCGAGCGAGACGGCGCCCAGGGCGACGAAGACGCACCAGGCGGCGACCCACCACCCGGGTGCGGTGTCCAGGACCGAGACGGTCGGCAGGCACCACACCACGGTCGGCGTGGTGACGTTGCGGGCGTCCTCGACCCGCATGATGCCGTCTGCGGTCAGCGAGACCTCGTCGTCGGCCACGACCGGGTGCGTCAGGACGTGGCGCAGCTGGACGGCCGTGGCGACGGCGACTCCGCACAGTCCGATGAGCAGGACGATCGACGCGTACTGCGCTGTGCCGTCCCGCACGGTCAGGGAGACGATCGCCAGCACCATCGCGCCCGTGAACGTGGCGACCGCGAACGCAGCGCGCGGTAGGCCGAGCACGGTGCGCCAGCCGGGCCGGACGGGATGAGCCGCCCGCCGCGGCAAGGTCGCGGCGACGCGGCGGTCGGCGCGCCGCACCTGCCGGTCCAGCAGCGACTGAGCCAGCACCAGGCCCCCCACCACCGCCGCCAGGACCACCAGCGACCAGGGCCGGTACGGCCCGGACCCGTCAGCCGGCCGGGCGAAGCTGTAGGCGAGGGCGACCGCGAGGATGAAGGCGGCCAGTACGACGCCCGAGGCGAGACGGGCACGTCGCCGCGCCGTCAGACGCGCGGCCAGCAACGGTGTCGTCCGGTCCTGTGGCAGTCCGTGCCCGGCCAGCCACAGGCCGACCCGCTCGACATCCGCCTGACGCACCGATCGGTCGGTCATCCGGCTCCCCTCCTCCAAGTCGCAGATGTTCGTCCCTCATGTCTCAAGCCTTGTCGCAAGATACTGCGTCAAGGCTTGAGACAAGTCAACGGGGAGGCGGAGCGGGTGGCGCCGGCCCCCGACGGGTGGACGGGCCGGCGGACGGGAGTCGGTCCGCGGCAGGTCCGCCGTACGGCCGAGGATGTGGGCACCCGTTGCGGCACAGAGCCCCAGGCCGGAGGCGGCCCGGGGCTCGTTCGTCGTGCGGGTGGATGTTCCGTGTCGGCTCCGGTGACGCGGAATCAGTGCTCGCAGAGGGAGAACTCCCGCTCGTAGAGCTGCTCGTTGTGCTCGTCGACGAAGAACTTGCGTTCCTGCATGAGCTGTTCGCGGTAGGCCCTGGCCTCTTCGAGGGTCATGGTCGACGTGTCGGCCCACGGTTGCTGCGGTGGCACGTCGGACGTCGAGACGATCCGCTCCGACGGGTCGACGAGGAAGAAGACGAGGATCTTGCGATGACCCGGACGGGCGGGATCCGCGAGACGGAACGAACCGACGCGGTGCTGCAGGACGTTGGGGAAGGCAAGGCAGCGGCCCGCCGGCGTCGGTGCGGAGCCGAGCTCCTGGTTCAGGGCGTCCTCGTCGTCCAGTCCGTACACCTCGCGCACGCCGTTGCCGTCGTTCTGCTCGTAGCGCGGGTCGTCGACCGCCGCCCGGAAACCCAGGCGGCTTTCGGTGATGTTCTCGCTGTCCCAGTAGTAGATGGCGGTCGAGACGATCCGCTCGTTCAGCATCCCCTCGACGTGCCAGGAGCCGCCGGCGTACTCGGGCTTGTCCGGGGTGAGACGAATCGTGGCGAGCTTGACGATGACCTGGAGACGGCGGCCGCGCAGGTCGACCCGGGAGGACTCGCCGGGCAGCTCCGGCGGGGTGAAGTCCGGTGCGTCGGGGATCTCCGGGCGGCGGTTCTGCCACCAGGCGTCCATTGCCTCTTCCCATGTCCGGCAGGCCTCTGCGTAGGACTCGTCATCGCGGTCCATGGATTCGTCGGGGTGTTCCGGCTCCGATTCGTACCACTCGGAGGGATACCACCCGAAGGGATCGGGCTCGATCCGCAGGGGCCGCGGACGGCGCAGATCCGTGAGCACGTTCTCCAGCAGCGGGCGCATGCGTGCGAGCAAGTCCGGCAGGACGGAGGCCAGTTCGCGATGCTTCCCGGGGTGGACGTTGTTGACGTAGGAGAGGAACTCCACGTCGCCGTCAGCACCGACCTCGACGTCCGTGGGCAGCCACTGGAACCTCTCCGAGAGTTCGTACTGCGAATAGCTGCCCGTCAAGCGCGGCCAAGCAGACTCGGGCACTCCGCTGGCCTCCCTCACCAGGCAGAACAGCGACGGATGAACGAGATCCAGTACCTGACCGTCGGACCCGGGGTGCCAGTCCTTCTCAGCTTCGGGAACGTCCTCCAGGACCCGGACCGCGTCGCGCAGCCGGGACCTGAGCTCCTCGTCGACCAGTCCGTCCGACTGCCACACCCCGTCGACGGCGGACACCTCGATGCCGGTCCGCCCGTCGCGCAGCGCGGCGTAATACCGGAGTTCGTCGAGCACGTACTCGATCTGCGCTTCGGTGAGGCCCTGCGCGATCGCTTCCCGCGTCCACCGGGAGACGATGCCGGCGTCGTCCATCTTCTCGAACCACCGCGGCTTCTCCCGGATGGCCGCACTGCACTGGATCATCTGGAGTTCCCGCAGCGTCCTGGGCTCCGAGAACGATATGGAGCGGGAGCTTTCGAAGGGCAGCGGGTAAGCGGACAGGCTGGTCAACGCTCTTGGTCCTCCCAGTCGGTTACGGCAGGCCGGAAGGCTACTTCGGCGGACTGACAGCGCGGCCGGACCCGTTCCGCCGCGGGCTGGGGGCGTTCACAACGAGTCGCGTGAAGCAGACGACACCCATGCCACCCTGACCCGGTGAGCTGCACGCGAGTGGCCTCACGTGCGCCAAGCGTGTGCGTATCCCTCTCGCCGCGGTCCGCCGACGAGGTCGAGCACCTGCTCGGCCGCCGCTGCCAGCGGCACGGCGTCGGCACGTTCGGCAACGACCCGGTGGCCTTCCAGCAGGGCCTTCCCCAAGGCCGGGTCCGCGCGGAGCAGCCTTCGGGGCAGCCACTTGCCGATGCCGGTCCATGCGCCTCGGTGCGCTGTGAGCAGATGAGCCGCCTCGCGCAGCGTGAAGTCGGCGAGAGCGAGCTGTTCGTACCGGTCGGCCGGTGGCGTGTCACGCAGATCGTCCATGTAGCAGGTGAGGCTGTAGCGGCTCTGCTCCCGCTCCGTAGGGGTGAGCGTGGGCGGCCCGGCTTCGATGAACGCCCGCGCCTGCTCCCGTGTGCGGGACACATGGCCGTGCGGGTCGGTGAGCGTCAGGCCCTGGTCGTAGATGAAGAGCACCGTGCCCCGGCGACGGGCTCTGTCCCACTCGAAGAACTCCGGGATGTCCTCAAGGGTGTTGAGGAACAACTCGACCTGACGGCCGCCGTGGCGTACCACTTCCCGGCGGCTGGTCTCGGTCTCCGGGAGCAGAACGGCCACATCGAGATCGCTGGACGGTGTGGCGCGGCCTTGAGCGGCAGATCCGCCGAGCAGGGCCCCGAGAGCATGGGGGAAGCGGGTTGTCACGAGATCCAGGGCCTGCGTTGCATGTGTGTCCTGATCAACCATGGTCGGCATCGTGTCAGGATGCGGCGGCCTCCTGCGGGCCGGCGGCACAGGCGACTTCGCCGTCTCGCGAGGCGCAAGGATCACGGCGACTGACGCCGCCGCTCCTGCTCCTTGCGCCGGAATGCGGAGCCCGGGTGGCGGGGCGGGCGAACCTCGTAGAGGGGCTCAGGGGCCGCCCAGCTGGAAGTGCCAGATGATCTCCGTCGGAACTCCCGCGTCGGCCGCCGCAGTCGCGTCGGGGAGCAGGTCCATCAGGGTCCACGGCCAGTCCTCCCACGGTCCCGGTTCGAGCGTGGGTCCCGGTTCGAGCGCCGGTCCCGGCGGGGAAGCCTGCGGCGCGGCACGTTCCGCGGACCCGGACCCTCCGGGCTCCTCGCAGCGCCGGACCCGCAGTCCTGCCGCGAGCGCGGCACGCAGGTAGTCCCCGACCAGGTGGCGGTGGGTCTCCAGCCGGCCCGGCTTCCCGTCCGCCGTGCGCACCGAGGGGATCGATCCCCGCGCCACCCTCTCCGGGTGGATGTCCGAGGTCACGAGGTGCCCACCCGGGCGCAGCACCCTGGCGAACTCGGCCATCACCGGCGCCAGTTCGCGGACGTGCGTCAGGGCGAGGGAGCAGACCACCAGGTCGACGACGCCGCCCGCCACGGGCAGACGGCGCAGGTCGCCGAGGTGGAACCCGGCGCCCGGTACCCGTTCGCGTGCCCTGGCCAGCATGTCCGGCGAGCTGTCGACGCCGACGGTCCGGTGGCCGCGCTCCGACAGCAGGGCCGACATCCGTCCGGTGCCGCAGGCGGCGTCCAGAGCGATGCCCGCCGGCAGCCGGTCGAGGATCTCCGACACGACGGGTTCGTCGATGTCGAACGCCGAGTTGGGGCCGTCGTAGGTGCGCGACCAGATCGCGTATCCGTCGACCGTGTTCACAGGGGCGACGTCCACAGCTGCATCCGCCAGTGTCTCCTCGTCGAGCAGCCTCCGGATCTCGCGGATGCGCGCGTCGGTGAACTCCCGGCCGTACTCCCCGGTGAACGCGCGCAGCAGGGCGGTCCCTTCCAAGCCCAGCAGGTAGGCGAGCGGGTCCTGGTACGTCATGGCGCGACGCTAAGACGTGCCGTGACGCGGTGTCACCTGCTTTACCCGTGGCGGGGACGGGATCGACCGGCGCCACCGCCCCTCCTCGCCGCGCCGCAGTGGCGTCCCCGCCGCGCCCCGCACATGGCGTTCCCCGCCGCCCGCACCGCGCGTGGTTCAGCGGGTGGTCAGCGGGTTGCCGTACTTGTGGGCCGTGGAGAGGTACGGGAGGCCGAGGGTGCGGGGCGAGAAGGCCGTGGAGCCGCGGGCCGAGCCGCCGGGGAGGTGCCATACGGCGCCCAAGGACGCGTTCTCGCCCGGGGATCCGGCGGTCACGTCCGGTGCGCCGTCGTCGTCGTGGTCGGAGGCGGCGACCGCCGCGCCGAAGGTGTCGCCTGCCTCGGCGACGCCCGGGACGCCGCTGGTGTCCTGGTTCCAGGTGACGGACCTGGCGGCGCCGCCGGCGTCGAGCAGGCCCTGCGCGCCACCGTGCAGCAGCCAGGCCGCACCCGCTCCCGCTCTGCTGCCGATGGCCTCGCCGGGTGCGCCCGCGATCAGGTCGTCGCGGCCGTCGCGGTCGACGTCGGCGGCGGCGAGGGCGGCGCCGAAGCGGTCGCCGTCCTCGGGCACGCCCGGGACGCCCGCCGTGCCCTGGTGGAGGGTCTGGGTGCGGCCGCCGAACCGGCCGCCCGCGGCGCTTCCGTAGTGGACGTGGACGCCGCCCCCTTCGGCGAGCTCTTCGGGGCCGCACGGGTCGTCGATGTTCTCGTCGGCGATCTCACGGCACTCGCCGAGCGCCAGGTCCTCGTGGCCGTCGCCGTCGAAGTCGCCGGCGGCCAGGGCGGTCACACCGGCGTTGTCCGTGTTCCAGAAGTTGGCCATGGAGGACGAGCCGGCGTCCCACGTCCACAGGCGCACGTGGGACTGCGTGGAGGGGTCGCCCGCCGTCCAGTACGCCACGGCCAGGTCCGCCGTGCCGTCGCCGTCGAAGTCGCCGGTGGCCAGGACGGGGGCGCGGCCGCCCATGGGCGCGGCGACGACGGTGGTGACGATGCTGTCCTCGCCCTCGATGACACGGGCGACGACCTTGTCCGTGCCGCCGACGGCGATCGTCTTGTTGCCGCCGCCGGTCAGGTCGGCCGCCGCGATCGATTTCCCGTACGCAGCCGACGGCGACGGCCCGGTGAGGACCGTCGACCCCGGTCCCGGCCCGCCCTCCGAGCCGCCCACGACGGTGACCATGCCGGCGTCCTTGCCGCGGTCGGTGACGTCCTCGCCGGGGGCGCCGGCGAGGAGTTCGGCGATGCCGTCGCCGTTGAGGTCCGTCAGGGAGGCGGAGGCACCGAAGCGGTCGCCCGCCTCGGGGGTGCCCGGCACCTCGGGGGTGGCCTGCGTGACGCGGATGCTTCCGTGGGCGCCCGCGCCCTTCGGGCCGCCCCGGACGATGTTCACGTACCCGGCCTTCGCCTTGCCGCCGACGGTGCCGTCCGGGACGCCCACGGCGACGTCCGCGTAGCCGTCGCCGTCGAAGTCGCTCGTGGCGGCGGGGGGTGCGGCGGCGCCGGCGCCTGACGGCAGCGCGAAACCGGCGGAGGCCACGGCGAAGGCTGCGGCGGCGCACGTCAGGATGCGGCGGCTGTGCGGCACGGAGGCCCCCATTCGGTCGACGGGGTACGGGTTGTCTGGTGTGACCGCCGAAAGGCGGGGCGGGTTGTACGGATTCGCCCGTCGTCGAGACGAATCGGCCGGTGGGGGAGGGCGACGGCGGTCGGGGCGCGGCTTCCGGACGGCGCGCGGCAAGGGCCCGCCGATACGGCGGGCCCTTGCGGCAGCGCCTCGGGATGCCGGGCGCTCAGCGGACGGGAGCGGGCGTCACTTCTCGGGCTTCTGCATCTCGGAGAAGCCCTCGCCCTTCTGCCAGCGAAGCGTGTAGAGCCCGTCGTAGTAGGCGACGAAGACGACCGTCTCGCCCCAGCCGCCCATCGTCGTGTCCCGCCAGCCGTCGAAGCCCTTCTGGATGTCGATGTCCCAGTCGGTCAGGTCGCCGGTGCCGACGCCCGCGAGCGACTCGGTGGGCGGCTCGCCGTCGTAGCAGAAGGTGCCGAAGTCGGCGATCAGCGAGACGGTGCCCTCCTCTTCACGGAGGTCGACGTCCTGGCAGCGGTCGGTCTTCGTCTTGTACAGCGTCTGCCACCGGCTCCACTTCGACGACTCGCCGGTCGTGTGGCGCTCCTGCACGCCGGTGCCCTCCACCAGCCGGACGTGCACCTTGCGCCCGTCGGTCAGTTCGAGAGTCGACTCGAAGTCGTCGTCGTCCCCGGCGGGTTCCTCCGGCGGCTGCGCCTCGCGCACCGTGGAACTCTTGTCGGGGGACGGGTCCATGCCCGCCTGAGCGGTGCCGTATCCGGCCCCCAGGAGTCCGATGGCGGCCACGACGGCCGTCGCGATTCTGCCTCCCCTGCTCATACCCACGTCTCCTCTCCCGCCGGTCTTCCGGCGTTTCCCGTACGTACGCGAGAGCTGCACCCGGTACGCAGCGGCGCCCTGCCCTCGAAAAGTCACTGAGGTCGCCAGGAGGACGACGGCAGCGGGCAGGCCGGTTCCGGTCGCGGCCGGTACGGCTGAGGGCCGTCACGCGGTACGGAGCGCGCCGACCGGGCCTCAACCGGCCGCGGGAGGGCGGTTGTTGACGGGCCGACGCGCCGCGATCCCCTGGGGCCGGCCTCGCCGGGCGGCGGCGAGGGGAGGGGCGGCAGGTGCCCCGCGACATGGGACGACGCCGTCGGAAGCGGGGGGTCCCGCGCAGGAGCGGCAACGGCGGACGGGGATCTTGCAACGACCGTGAGCCGCTTCGGGATCTCGCGTGCACGGTGAGTGAAGAGAGGGGCGTTCGGCGCACCGCACCCGGGCCGGGGCGGCAGCCTGGCGCGTGGCGTGACCGGTCAGTGGGGCACGCCGCGGTGGCGTCATGCGCCGCGTTCCACCTCTAGCGAAGAAGGACCACCGTCACATGCGCGACACCTCCCCCATCGAGACCCGTGAACTCTCCGACGCCGACCTCGACTCCGTCTCGGGCGGCCTCTCCGTGGGCGGCTCCGTCGAGGGCCTGAAGGCGACCTTCGAGCCGGGCCCCAACGGGCTTCCCGTCCTCAAGGGCGGTTCCGTGGACTCCGTCAGCATCAACGTCTCGGACATCCCGCTGGGCCCGGCCGCCGGCTGAGGCACCTGCCCCGAGTACCTCAGCCGGCGGCGCCGGCCTCCGCGACCTGGACGTGGTCGCGGAGGCCGGCGTCTGCCGCGACGGACGGCCTGCGCGGACGAACGCGGGTGAACCCGCGGCGGGTTACGGGCCGCGGGTTCACCGGCGGCGGGTTCACCGGCCGCGAGCGGCGGTCAGCGTCTCGGCCCCGCGAGCGCGTAGGCCGCCGTACCGCCGCCCGCGAGGGCCGCGGCCGTCCACGTGGCCGCCGCCGTGCCGGGCGGCAGCATCATCCAGGTCGCGACCTGCGCCGGCACGCCCGTACCGGGCGGAGTGAAGAGCGCGAACGCCAGCCACGCGACCGGCAGCGTCCACGCGTGCTGCGCGCCGAACAGGACCGCCCCGACGGCGACGAGCCCCGCCAGGCCCGCGCTGTCCCGTACGACGAACGCGGCGGTGGCCGCCTCCTCGCCCGCCTCGTCGCCCACCGCCCGCACCGCCAGCAGCACCGCTGCCGCGACCGTGCCGATGAGCAGGACGTGTGCCGCCCGGCGGGGCGCCCAGCGGATCGCGGCCGTCCGGTCCAGCGCGAGGTCCTGGCCGCCGAGACCGACGGAGCCTGCCGCCGTCCCCGCGACGAGTACCAGCGCGGGGAGCCGCGGATCGGCGCTCCCCCCGCCGGACAGCGCCCACACCGCCGCCGCGCTGACGACGGCCGCGGCGAGCGAGGCGGGAACCTGCCGGGAGCGGACGTACAGCGCCGTCCATCTCACCGAGCCGACGTACAGCGCCGTCCGTCTCACCGTGAGCCGCCTCCGGTGACCGCTTCCAGCGGTTCGCCGTCGCAGGAGAGCGCCGCGGCGCGCATCGCCTTGACGCGGGACCGCTGTTCGGCCCGCGGCAGGGCCTTCAGCTTCTTCCACGCCGGGCGGGCCTTCTCCATCTGGAAGGCGGCGCTGTGCATCGTGCCGTCGATCGGCCTGAGGTCCCCGAAGACCCATCCGGCCGCGACGCTCTGCGCGGCGGCCTCCGAGTCCGTGCCGCTGGAGCCCCAGCTGCGCGGCGAACACGTCGGTGCCACGCCCAGGCCCACCAGGACCCGGGTCAGCTCCTCACCCCTCGCGCCGCTGACCGCCTCGTCGGCGAAGTCGACGATCACATGCGTCCGGGAGCGTTCCATGGGCTTCAGGGGCGAGTTGAGGGCGGTGGTCTCGCGGATCGCCGTCGGCGCTCCCGCGCCCAGCGATTCGCGCAGCAGCCGCAGCGCCTTCTCGCCGGGGCCCGCGAGATACGAGAGTTCGCCCTCGTGGGCTTTCGTCACGCACACCCGGCCGTCGCACACCTCGGCCGCGGCGTCCTCGTCGATCACGTACGTCTCCCGAGGGGTCGCGGGCAGGACGAGCAGCGCGACGGCGGCACCCGACAGGAGGGGCGTCAGCGCGAGCGTCCGGGCCTTCGGGGTCGCTGCCGCCAGCAGCGCGAAACCGGTGGCGGCCATGCCCAGCAGCCACAGCGTCTGCCCGACGTGCACCGAGGCCGAGAAGGTGATCAGCACCTGCCGCACGCCTTCCACCGACGGCGACAGCAGCGCGACCGGGACCGGCAACGAGGACGACGGCAGCGCCGTGTCGAGCGTCATCCGCAGGACCGCCGTGACGAAGAGGGCGGCGACGGCCAGTGCGGGCGGTGTGAGCGCGGACGGCAGGGCCCGTCCGACGCCCATCCCCAGCACGGCGCCCGCGACGAGGGACAGCCCGGCCACGAGCGAGATCGGCAGCCACCCGAGGTGCTGGTACTCGGCACGGAACAGGACCTGGACGGCGCCCACGAGGACGAAGAGCCCGAAGCCCGAGGCCAGCGTGAGCGCCGTGGAGCCCGACAGCGTGGCCGCACGGTGCCACGCGGGCCGCGGCGTGCTCGTCAGCAGCTCGGGCATCTTCGAGCGGTGGTCGCGCAGCCCTTGCAGCGCGCCCAGTCCCACGGCGAGCGGCCACAGGAAGACGAGCATGGAGCGGGTCCACATCGCCATGGACGTCCACTGGGCGATCCACAGCTCCGTGCCCTTCCACCACGGACCGTCCAGCGAGTAGAGGAACGCCGGCCCGCCCAGCAGGGCCACCGCCCCCGCCCAGGGGGCGACGGACCTCTTCAACTCGGTACGCAGAACACGGGTGTTCACCAGCTGCCCCTTTCCTGCGCGGAGTCGAGGAGCAGCGCCGAGTAGCCGCGCTCCAGCGGGCTGTCGCCCACGTGGCCTGGTCCGCCGGCCTCGGCGAGGGCGTCCGGGGTCCCCTGGAACCGCAGCCGTCCCTCGGCGAAGAGCACCACGTCGGTGCAGGCGGCGGCGACGTCCTCGACGAGGTGGGTGGAGACCACCACGCAGGCGTCCGACCCCAGTTCCTGGAGGAGTTCGCGGAAGCGCAGCCGCTGCGCCGGGTCCAGGCCGACGGTCGGCTCGTCCAGCAGCAGGATCGCCGGGTCGTTGACGATGGCCTGGGCGATGCCGACTCGCCGCACCATCCCGCCCGAGAGCGTCTTCATGCGTGAGTCGGCGCGGTCGGCGAGACCCACGCGCTCGACGGCGCGCTGCACCGCCCCGGGGATCTCCCTGTCGGGGACCTCCTTCAGCCACGCCATGTACTCGACGAACTCCCGCACCGTGAACCGCTTGTAGTAGCCGAACTCCTGCGGGAGGTAGCCGATCCGGCGGCGCAGCTCACGGTGCTGCCCGCCCGTGCCGCGGGCCGGCTCGCCGAGCAGTTCCAGGCTGCCCCCGGCGGGTCGCAGCACGGTGGCCAGCGCCCGGATGAGGGTGGTCTTCCCCGCCCCGTTGGGGCCGAGGAGACCGTGTACGCCGGTACCGAGCGACAGGTCGAGCCCGTCGACGGCCATCCTCTTCGCGCCCGCCCTGACCTTCAGCCCGGTCGCCTGGATCTCCCAGGCGTAGGCCTTCGGTGCGATGTCGGCCGCGCTGACCGCGCGCATCATGTGTGTTCCTCTCTCGTGTCAACGATGAGTGCTCAGCACGGAGTAGGCGCCCCTGCGGGCTGCCACGACGCCCACGCCGAGCGCGAGGACCAGCCCCCACACGGGCAGGCCATCCGTCTGGAGGGCGAAGGTGATCCGGCTGGTGGCCAGGGTCGGCGCCAGCACGACGGCGACCCACACGGCCACCAGGACCGCGCAGGCGCGGGACACGCCGACGACGGTGCCGAGGGCCAGGGCCGTCGAGGTGAAGGCGAGGCAGGGCAGCAGCCACTGCCCGGCCGCCACCCCCGTCGCCCAGCCGCCCACCAGCAGCGGCGGCACGACGACCGCGAGCACGGCCGCGGTCCGCCGCAGTACGAGGTACAGCCCGGCTCTGGGCGCGGAGGCCGTCAGTTCGTACGCCGGGTCCAGGCCGCGCGACCAGGACGCCGCGACCCCGCACACGGGCAGCACCGGGGCGAACAGCAGCACTAGCGGCGCTTCGCCGAAACCCGCGCGGAATCCCGCCACTTCGAGCAGCAGCGCGATCAGGACCACGCAGGCCGCCGCGGCCAGCCACGGCACCATCACCGGCGTCATCCACGCCGAGCGGGCCGCCGTCCGGCGCCGCCCCGGCGGCATCGTGACCGCCGTCGCCAGCCGCGGTTCCAGTTCGGACCACACGGTGCCGACGAGCGACGCCACCGCGGGCGCCTCGGACGTGACGGCGGCGGAGAGCCGCTCACGGCACGTCCCGCACCTCTCCAAGTGGGCTTCCAGGGCCCACACTTCGTCGGCGGCGATGTCCGCGTCACCGCGCGCGTAGGCGTCGACGAGCCGCGTCGACGCGTGTTCCACGCTCATGCCAGCGCCTCCCGCATCGCGATCCGGGCCCTGCGGGCACGGGTCTTGACCGTGCCTTCGGGCAGTCCGAGCAGGACGGCGGTCTCCCGTACGGACAGCCCGTCGAGCACCATCGCCTGCAGCACCTGTCTGAGTTCGGGCGCGAGGCGCCCCAGCGCGTCCCCGACGTCACCGCCGACCGTCGCCGCGAGCGCCTCCTCCTCGGCGGCGGGGACGACGGGGCGCGGCGCGGCCGCCGGGGGCGGCTCCGCGTGGTGGGCGCGGCGCCTGAAGGCGTCGACGAGGCGGCGTGCCGCGATCGTCCACAGCCAGCCGACGGCCGTGCCTCCCACGGCGCTCCCGGCGAACGCCCCGGCCGCGCGCCACACCGCGAGGTACGTCTCCTGCATGACCTCGGCGACGATCTGCTCGTCCGCGCAGCGCCGGCGCAGCCGCAGCGCCATCCACGGCGAGGTGCGTCTGTACAGCTCCTCGAACGCGGCGCGGTCGCCTCTCGCCACGAGGCGGACGAGTCGCTCCTCGTCCAGCTCGTGCAGCGCTCCCCTGACTGATCTCACACCTGCTAGACGCCCGGCCCGCGGCGCGGGTTTTCCTTCCGGTGTGACCCGTGTCACTTTCAGGGCGGGGCCGCCTGGACGGTGCCCGGGGCCTGTCCGTGACGGCGCCGGGAAACCGCTGCACAGGGCCGATCTGAGTACCCGGACGGATGTCAGCCGCGTGGAGCCGCGTCAGGCTGCCCGGTATGGGATTCAACCAGCCGCTCGCCTACTGCCCTGGCTGCCGTGGACGGCTCGGCCACACGGCCGGGCACGCGCCGGCGGCGGACCACGGTCCGGGTCCGGGTCCGGCACACGGGCAGCCGCCCGCCAACTGCCCTTACTGCGCGCTGCCGTTGGCCGGCGGGGAGATCGACGAGCTGCTGCGGGTCGACGTGGACCTGGCCGCCCTGGAGCGGCGGCGCGCCGCACTCCACGAGCGGCGGCACGCCCTGCTGGCCGGGTTGCGGGCGCGGGGAGCCGGACACGGCGCGCAAGGCCCGGCAGCGGCTCCCGCCGGTGCCTTCGGACCGCCCCCTGCGCACGGGCCCGTGCCCAAGGCGTGGGGCGCGGCGCGGGCGGAGACCTCGTCGTACACCGCACGCAACGTCCTCCTCCTGCTCGGCGGTGTCCTGCTCACCGTCGCCGCGCTCGCGTTCACGCTGCTGAGCTGGGGCGACATGGGTGTCGGCGGACGTGCGGCGGTGCTCGGCGGACTGACGCTGTGCACCCTCGCCGCACCGCTGCCGCTGCTGCACCGCGGGCTGGCGGCCACCGCCGAGTCCGTGGCGGGCTTCGGGCTGGCGCTGCTGGCGCTGGACGCGTACGCGCTGCACGAGGTCGGCTTTCCGCAGACGGACGGGCTCGGCTGGACGGCGGGCAGCGCGGCGCTGATCGCCGCGGTGTGGGCCGGTTACGGGCTGGCGCTGCCGTCGCCGGGGCTGCGGCTGACGCTGCCTTCCGCTGTCGCCGTGGCCCAGTTCGCCCTGCCCCTGGGCGCGCTGGCCCTGGACGGGCCCGCGGACCGGGCGACCTACGTGCTGGCCGTCGCGCTGCTGGTCACCTTCGCCGCGGACGTCGCCCTGGCGGCATCGCGGCGGCGGACCGGCGACGACGGGGACGACGGGGACAGCGCGGGCTCCGGCGACGGAGACGGGGACGGGGACGGCCCGGGCAGCCGCGCGACCGCCCGGCCGGTCCGGTGGACGGCGGCCCTGGCGGCGGTTCCGGCGGGCGCGCTGATGACGGGCATGACGCTGGCCCAGCAGCAGTCCGGCGGTGTCGCCACGGCACTGAGCTGGAGCGCGCTGCCGGCAGCGGCCGCGGCCGTGCTGCTGTACGCGGGCCGGCGCCGCGAGGCCCTCCGGGTCGCGGGCCCGCTGGGCGTCACCGCCGGCCTGCTGCTGGTCGCGGCGCTCGCGGGCACCGTGTGGTCCGTGGTCCGCGCCTCGGGCACGGAGGGCGGGGACTGGCGTGTCCTGGTGTATCTGCTGTGCGCGACGGGCCTGCTGGGCGCGTTGCTCATCCCGCACGCGACGCGGGTGCTCACCGCGCGGCAGTCGTCCGGACTCGCCGTGGCGGCGCTCGCGGTGGAGACCGGTGCGCTCGTGTGGGCGCTCGTGCCGGTGGTGGAGGCCGTGTTCGGGCCGTGGAGGTACGCGGGCCGCATATGGCAGGGGCCGCCGCACGGCCCCGTCCGGCAGGCCGTCGACACGCACTTCGCGTGGACCGGCTCCGCCGCCACGCCGCTGATCCTCGTACTGCTGGCGCTGTCGGCACCGCTTCTCGCCGGCGCGCTCGGCACGGTCGGCGCGCTCGGCTCAGCCGACTCAGCCGACTCAGCCGACTCAGCCGCGGGCGGCGGACGGCGGTCCGGCGGCGGGAGCGCGCCGGACCGGGAGCCGGACACGCGGACGGCCGTGCCCGTGCTGCCGGCGCTGACCGCGCTGGGCGCCGCCGCCGGCGCCACCGCGGTGCTCGTGCTGCCGTACGGGCCGGCCGTCGCCGTCATAGCCGTGCTGGCCGTCGCGCTGCTCGCCGCCTCGGTCACGGTGCCGGACGGAGCGGCGGGCGTCACCGCACTGGTGTCGGGCCTCGTCCTGTCCGGTACCGCGACGGGCTGGGCCCTCGCGCAACAGGGCGCCACGCTCGGGGTGCTGGCCCTGATGGGCGGCGCGTCGGCGGCGAGCGCCGCCTGGTCGCGAACGGGCGGTCCGGGCCGCCGGGCCGCGCTCGCGGCGTCGGCGGTCGCATACGCGGCCGGGCTGGCCGGTGCCCTCGCGGCGACGCTGCATCTCCCCGCGCACCAGGCGCCTTTCGCGGTGCTCGCCGTCGCCGTGTGCACCGTGCCGGTGGCGGCGCTGCTGGCCCGCGGCGAGGCGGCCGCGCCCGGCGCGCGCAAGGCTGCTCCACCCGCCGCGCGCACGGCGATGGCACTCGCAGTCGAATGCGCGGGCTACGCCACCGCGCTCGCCGCGGTCATGCTGTGCGCGCCCCGCCCGGAGACCCTCTGGCTCGTACTCGCCCTGTGCGCCGTGACCGCCGCCGGACTCGCCCTCCGCGCCGACCGGCGCCGGGGTGCGGGCTACGGCTCCGCGGCGCTGCTCGTACTCGCCACGTGGGTACGGCTGCTGGCGTCCGGCGTCACCACCCCCGAGGCATACACGCTGCCGGTCTCCGCAGCCCTGCTGCTCCTGGGCTGGTTGCGCAGGCGCCGGACGGGCGTCGGCGAGGGCAGCGGGGAGACGGCCGGGCCGCGGCTCTCGTCGTGGCTCGCCTACGGCGGCGGGCTCGCCTTCACGTTCCTGCCGAGCCTGGTCATGGTCGCGAGCGACCCGCACTGGCTGCGTCCGCTGCTGCTGGGCGCGGCGGCGCTCGGGACCACCCTCGCGGGCGCCAGGTGGCGGGCGCAGGCTCCGCTGCTCCTCGGCGGGGCCACGCTCGCGGCGGTCGGCGTGCACGAACTCGCCCCGTACGTCGTCCAGGTCGCCTGGCTGCTGCCGCGCTGGCTGGTGCCGGCGCTCGCCGGGCTCCTGCTGGTCGCGGCGGGCGCCACGTACGAGCGACGCCTGGAGGAGGCACGGCGGCTGAAGCGCGCCTGGCAGCGGCTGAGTTGAGGCGCCCGTGCGCGACCCGTAGGCGTGTGTCGCACGCATGTCCCGGTCCTGGGGCGAGCGCCAAGGCCGCGGGCGCTCTTCTGTGACGGAGGAAAGCTCAGCGCCGCGCGTGGCGGATCTTCAGCCGTCCGAATCCCATGGTCCCGGAGATCCGGATCCTCGGCCCGCCGGGCCGGGAGCGCCTCGGGGTCTGGTAGAGCGTGTCCTTCCACCCGGTGCCCAACCCCTCGATGTCGACGGTCGCGTCGCGAGGCACCTTGATCTTGGCCCTGCCGGTGCCGAGGTGCAGCTCGATGTCGACCGCGGAATGTTCGAAGACCCCCTGGGACAAGTCCAGATAGACCCTTCCGAACGCGGACTCGACCTTCAGGCTCCGAGGTACCCGCCATACGCCGCGCCGCCGTATCCGGCCGCCGGCGGCGGCGATCTCCGACATGGTGCCCGCATCCACCTCTGGTAGCGAGGCCAGAGCCGAGGTGAGTTCACCATGCGTCCTGACGGTGAGCACCCGGTGGAGGCGTTCGTTCAAGTCCTCGTGAGAGATGTGCCCCTCGGCGTACGCCTCCTGGACGCGCCGCACGGCCGTGTCGCGGTCGTCTGCGCTGATCGGTGGCGGCCGGTCCCCCGGCAGAGCGGTCACCTTGGCACTCTACTGCCGGGCTGCCGGCGCGGATACGGCGAAGTCCGTGACGGGCAGGGCGCGTTGGATGCGTTGCGCCCTCCGCCGCCGGTCAGCCGCGCGCAGGGGGCCAGCGCACCGGCAGATGCGTGACGCCGTTGATGAAGTTGGAGGTGAGGCGGACCGGTGGCCCGTCGAGTTCCAGTTCGGGCAGGCGGTCCAGGAGGCGGGTGAAGAAGATCCGCATCTGCAACCGCCCGAAGTGCGCTCCGAGACACAGGTGAGGGCCCTGCCCGAACGCCAGGTGGTCGTTGGGCGTGCGGGTGATGTCGAAGCGGTAGGGGTCCGGGAAGGCGCGCTCGTCGAAGTGGGCGGACGCGTGGTAGACCACGACCTTGTCGCCCCGTTTGATCCGCTGCCCGGCGAGCTCCGTGTCCCGCGCGGCGGTGCGGCGGAAGCTGAGCACCGGCGGATGCCAGCGCAGCATCTCCTCGACGGCGGAGGGGACGAGGCCGGGGTCCTCGCGCAACCGCCGGTGTTCGCCGGGGTGTTCCAGCAGCGCCAGGACGCCGCCCGGCAGTGCGCTGCGCACCGTGTCGTTGCCCGCGATGACGACGAGGAAGAAGAACATCGCCAGTTCCTCGGCGGTGAGGGGGCGCCCGTCGTCGAGGGTGGCCGTCGCCAGGGCGGTCATCAGGTCGTCGGCGGGGTGGCTGCGCTTGTGCCGGGCGAGTTCGTGCGCGTAGTCGAACATGTCGCGCAGCATCGCGGGGGATCGGGGGTTGACGGGCCGCCCGGCGGCGTCGCGTACGACCTCGGCGTGTTCGGGATCCTGGTAGCCGATGACCCTGTTGGTCCACTTCAGCAGCAGGCCGCGGTCCTCGGCGGGGACGCCGAGCAGTTCGGCGAGGTTGGCGAGGGGGAAGTCGTCGGTGACGTCGACGGGCAGGTCGCAACCGCCTTGCCCCGCGACGGCGTTCAGCAGGGCGTCGGCCCGCGCGGTGATCTGCTCGGTGAAGCGTTCCAGGCGCCGCCTGGTGAACACCGCGGCGGCGAGACGGCGGATCCGGCTGTGTTCGGGCGGATCCATGTTGAGGATCATGCGCCGGATGAAGTCGAGGTCCTCCGGAGCGGGATCGCGGATCTGGGTGGCGCCGAGCCACGACGAGTATCCGGCGGGATCACGCAGCACGCCGCGTACGTCCCGGTAGCGGGTGACGGCCCAATAGCCGGGCCCCGCGGGCCAGTCGAGCACTTCACGCTCGTCCTGCCGGCAGACCGGCGCGTCGTCGCGCAGCCGCCGGAAGCTGTCGTGCGGGATGCCGTCCGCGAACACGCGGGGGTCGAACACGTCGGGGACCCCGGCGGCCGCGGTCATCAGTGCCTCCTGAGGAAGCGTTCGACGGTCCCGGCGAGAGCGACCGGGGACTCGTCCATCGCGTAGTGCCCGGCGTCGGGGAACACCTCCAGTTCGAGGTTCGGGTACCAGGCCCCGAACGTCGCCCGCATGGTGTCCGCACCGAGCGCGGGGTCGTGACGCCCGGCCACCACCAGGACCGGCACCTCGGCTCCCTGTATCTCGGTGTGGAAGTCGGTGCGCGCCCACGCGTCCAGGTAGGCGGCGAACGCGTCGCGGTCCGAGTTCTCCGCCGAATGACGCACCATGGCGTCGAGCCAGGTACCGGTGAGCCGGTTGCCGGTGGTGAAGTCGATGATCGCCCGGCGGTTGCCGTGGCTGTCCGCGGCGCCGGAGAACAGCGCCCAGCTCTGCTCGTCGAACGGCACCCCGCTCGCGGGCACCGGCGACACCCCGACGAGAGCCCGCACGCGCTCCGGCGCGTCGGCGTACACCCGCTGCATGACGGACCCGCCCATCGAGTGCCCCAGCAGCGAGAACCGCTCCGCCCCCAGCTCCCCGGCCGCCGCCAGCACGTCGGCCGCGGCCTCGGCCACCGTGTACCGGCCCGTCTCGCCGCGGCGCTCCCCGTAGCCGCGGTAGTCGAGGAACACGTAGCTGAACGCCTCCCGGTCGAGGTGCGGCAGCAGCGCCTGCCACGAACGCGACGAGCCGAACCAGCCGTGCAGTACGAGCACGGTGTGCGCTCCGGTGCCGACACGCTGTAAGTCCATGTTCCGTCCTCCGCAGCCGAGTCGGTGAGCGCGGCGAGGCCCGCGACGTCCAGGCCCTGTCTGACGCGTCTCGCCTCGCTCGCGACGACCGCGGCGGACGGCGCCATGTGTCGGACAGACCCTAGGACCGAGGACCCCGGCCGAGGAACAGGGCCTCGCGCGCCACCGGCCTCCCGCGGCCGCGGCGTTCGCCCCGGCCCCGGCAGGCGTGCCGCCGCTGTTGAGTCACGGGCGCAGCGCGTACGTGATGTGCGTGGCGTTCGGGGAGACGCGGACGTCGCGCTGGACGAGGCGCCGGTTGGGGCAGCCGGTCAGCAGCGGTGTGCCCGACCCGAGCACGAGCGGGGCGAGGTGGATGAGCAACTCGTCGGCCAGTCCGGTCTCCACGCACTGGCGGACGACGTCTCCGCCGCCCATCACGTAGACGTCCTTGCCGCCCGCCGCCGACCTGGCCCGGTCGACGGCCGCCGCGAGCCCGTCGGTGACGAACGTGAAGTCGAGATCGAGCCGGACGCTCTCCGGTGCCTCGTGGGTGACGACGAAGAACCGCGGCCTGGTGGCGAAATCCCCTCCGTAGCCCATCTGTCCGCTCCATCCGTACGGCCCGTCGACGACATCGAACAGGCGGCGTCCCATCACCACCGCGCCCGGGGACTCCGCGATCTCGCGCAGCACTTCCCTGTCGGTCTCGTGGCCGCTCGTCACCCAGGCGTGGAACGATTCGGCGCCCAGGCCGAGCCCCTGTTCCGGGCCGGGATCGGGCCCCGTCACGAACCCGTCGAGCGACATGGTGATGTCCGCGACGACCTTCGGCATGGGCTGCTCCCTCAATCCGGATCCGGTGGCGGCAGAGGACTGGACCGCGCAGGACGGCGGAACTCATCGCGGACGGAGCGGACGGCGGAACTCATCGGGGACGGGGCGGCCCTCCCGTGCCGGAACACGCCCGGCCGCCGGGCACGGAAGCTCCCGCGACCCTCCTCGACGGGTCACGAACCGCGGAAGCTCCTCACAGCACGGGCCCTTCGCCCGGCTCCTCCTGGTACGAGTACCGCTGCTCACGGCCTACTTCGCCGACGTTGTGATAGCCGCGCTCCTCCCAGAAGCCTCGGCGGTCGGCGGTCATGTACTCCATGCCGCGCACCCACTTCGGGCCCTTGTAGCCGTACAGATGCGGTACGACGAGGCGCAGTGGGAATCCGTGCTCCGGTGAGAGCCGTTCACCGTGGTTGTGGGTGGCGAGGATGGCGCGGCCGTCCGCCAGGTCGTCCAGCCGGAGGTTCGCGCTGTACCCGTACTCCGCCCACACCATCACGTGCGTGACGTCGGCAGCCGGCGGTGCGATGTCGAGCAAGTCGGACGCCAGGACTCCGCCCCAGTCGTTTTCCGGCACCGTCCACTTCGATACGCAGTGCAGATCGGCGGAGAGTCGTGAGGCGGGCAGTCCCTGGACCTCCTTGAGCGTGAAACTGTGGTTCACCCGCGTCGCCGTGGCGCCGAAGACCCGGAAATCCCAGTGATCCGGCTTGAATTGCGGCACGGGCCCGTAGTGGGTGACGAACCGCGAACCCGCGAGCCGCTGCCCCGGCGCGGGAACGTGGGCGGCGACAGGCCCGACAGCGCGTCCTCGCCTCTCGAAATTCCACATGAGGCGTTCGGCGTCCTCGTGGAGGCTCAGCCTGCGCATGGCCAGGACCGTCTCGAGAACGGTCGCCCCGGGACGTTCGGCGACTGCCTTGACGACGCGCCGCAGCATCGCTCCGTGACCGGCATCCCGCAGGGCGGCGAGAGCCCCGGCGGGTTCGCCGACGGGCAGGAGAGCGACGTCGCGCAGGACTTCGCCCAGTCGGGGGGAATCGCCCGACCGCTGCAGGTCGTCGAGAATCCGCAGCAGTTCGGGCAGGGGGTTCGCCCACTCGTCCTTCTGCCACACGTGCCCCGCGCCGGCCCTCGCACCACGTTCCGAGGGAGCCGCCGCTCTGCGCGCGACCGCGTGCGCCTGCCGTGGAGCATCGCCCGGTCCCGATTCCTCGCCCAGCACCGGTCCGTCCCCTGCCGGGAGGCCGGCCTCCCCCGTGGACGAGCCCTGGACAAGCCGCACGCACTCGTCGATGGCCGCGTGGATCCGGCGCAGGGCGGCGGACACGTCCCCGAGCAGTGCTCCGTCCGCGGAAGCGGAGGCCCGTTCCACCAGTCCCGTGACGGCCCACAGGTCGACGGCGCGCTCCTGCGGGATCGCGTCTTCATGTCCCAGCGCGCGCAGGGCGTCCTGCAATTCGGCCACGCGCTCTCCGGTCTCGTACACCAGGAGCAGCGCGTCCCGCTGATCCGTCTCAGCGGTGAGCATCTCCCGCTCGGCGCGGTCGAGCCGGTTGCGCGCCGCGGCGAGCCGGGTGCGTACCCGGTCGACGGCCCCACCGTTCTGTTCGAGCTCCACGACCTGGGCCTGGAGCCGGCCGATCATCACGAGTAGGGCGCCGATCAGCTGAGTGCTGTTGGTGAGCGCCTGCTCGCTCGTCGCTCTGGCCTCCAAGGCGCGAATGAGCTGCGACTGCGCCTCGATCGCGTGACGTTGAGCGTCCACGACAGGGTCGACGCCCGACGCCGGCTTCACGGCTTCGAGCCGGGACTCGTCGTGGGCCGGGGTCGGCGCGTAACGATGCCGGCTCCACAGACGCTTCGCCTCAGCTGTACGCCGCTTGGCGATCGCATCCTCCGCGCAGACGTCGATCACAGCCTCGACCAGCGCCCAGTCCAGACCCTTGCCGCTGAGGCGCTCCGAGAGCGTACTCAGCGGCGGTACGACACCCGTGGTGAAGTGATCAGGTGTGAGAAGACCCCGAAGCTGCCGGAGCCCGACGCCCTTTCTGTCGACCAGCTCCCGGAGCAGGCAGGCGAGATCATTGATCTCCTGGCTGGTACCACGTAAGGAGCCCCAACCACGCCCCGGCCGCCCCTTACCCGCCACGCACGCCCCCGGCATCCCGCTGCACGAACATCGCCATTGTTCGCCGGACATTGTCCCTTGTCCGAGCCCGGCCTGCCCAAAGCCCGCATCAAGCAGCCGGACAATTCTGCGGGGCGCACGGTTCTCGGTGTCAGCACACCCGTCTCCCTGGAGGGAAACAGAGATGACACCGCACAAGAACTCGTCCGACGACCCGCGCTGGAAGATCGCGACCGCCGCGGTGAGCGGCGTCTTCGCGGGTGCTGCCCGCGCCGTCATCGCCTGGCTGCTCGCCCGGCTGCTCCGTCAGGAGTGACCCCCTCGGCGGGAGGGGCACTTCCGTCATGCGGGACGGAGCACGACGGGCTTCCGCCAGGAGCCGCCGGGGGCCGAACCGGCGCCGGGCCGCACGCTGCGCCCCCGGCCGTCCGGTCCGGCCCGCTGCCGCGTCACATCCGCCGGACGTACGGGGCCCTCCATTCCGGGGACGGGTCAGATCCCGGCTCCGTCCAGTACTCCCGTCCGGCGGTGATCCTCCCGTCCCTGACCGTCCACAACGACACGACGCGGTGGACCCCCGTCGTGTCGTGGGGGACCTCGACCTCGGAGACCACGGTCTCGCCGTCGGCGACGATCCGCTGGACGTGGACCGCCCACCCCTCCGGATACTCCGCGTTGACGCGTATGAAGTCCGCACGGCCCTCGATCCGCTCGGCGGTGACCGGCCACTCCACCACCAGGTCCTCCGCGAGCAGCTCGCCGAGCCCCTTCCAGTCCCGGGCCTGCATGCGGTCCCAGAACCCTGCAACGACCTTCGCCGATTCCATGAGCGCATCCTGGCAGGCGCCTCTGACAACTCCCGCCCGTGACGGCGGGCGAGGCCGTTCCGGCGCCGTCCGGGCCACCGGGGGACCGCCGCGGACCTGCACCGGATAGCTTGAGCATCGGTCACAGGGGTGTTCGTGCGCTGCCGCGTGACGGAGGCTGGTCGCCGGCCGTCGGCGCCGTGCCGTACGGAACCGCCGCCCGACCCCGACGTGTTGACGTCCCCGACGTACCGAAACCGCTGACGAGTCGATGTCCCCCGACGAGTAGACGTCGCCGACCGAGGAGATCCGGATGCGCAGACTGCGTGTACGACTGGCTGCTGTTGTTGTCGCGAGCATGGCTCTGCCCGTCACGCCGGCCGTGGCCGAGCAGCCCGCCGGGTGCGCCGACGACTCGGTGCGACTGACCGTCGAGGAGCAGCGGCTGGACAAGGCCGCGCCCCAGGAGATCCTGCGGCGCTCCGGCTTCGGCTCCGTGGCGCCGCGTTTCGCCCGTGCCCTGTGCGGTGCGGACTCGTACGGCCAGGCGCGGAAGGCGGTGGCGCTGCACGGGCAGCGGCTGTGGCAGCGCGCGGTGGAGCGCGCCCAGGGACGCGGCCCGGCGGCCGGGGACCTGAGCCGTCTGGACGACCGGCCCCTGTACTGGGCGCGGCTCGGGATGACGGCCGCGCTGCGGCAGTGGGATCCCGGCTTCGAGCTGACCGACGCCCGACGCACCGCCCTGATGGACGAGTTGGAGCGCGGCTCGCGCGGCCAGGACGCGATCCGCTTCCCGGGCGGGGCGGAGAGCGGGACGGAGAAGGGGCTGAAGCGGGTGCTGGTCACCGGCTTCGACCCGTTCACGCTGGACGAGGACATCAGGATCAGCAATCCGTCCGGTGCCGGCGCCCTCGCGCTCGACGGCACGGTGGTGCGCACGGACGCCGGCCGCGTCAGGATCGAGACGGCCGTGTTCCCCGTCCGCTGGGCCGACTTCACCCGCGGAACGGTCGAGCGGGCGCTGCGTCCCCATCTGCCGCGGGTGGACATGTTCACCACCGTCAGCCAGGGCAGGCCCGGCCGGTTCGACATCGAGCGCCACAACGGCGCCTGGCGCGGCACGTTCCCCGACAACGGCAACGTCTCCGCGTCCGGGACCGTCCCCGTCTCCGACCCCTCGACCCAGCCCCAGTGGACGTCCACCACGCTGCCCTACCAGGACATCACCGGCACCCCCACGGGCCGCTTCCCCGTGCGGGACAACACCGAGGTGGTCGAGATCCCGGCCGGCGGAAGCGAGCCGGTGACGCGTCCCGACGGCCCGACGGAGGGCTCCACCGCGCGTGAGGGAGGCGGCGGGGACTACCTGTCCAACGAGATCGCCTACCGCGCGACGCTGCTGCGCGACCGGCTCGGACTGGACGTCCCCGGCGGCCATGTGCACACGCCCGTCCTGGAGTTCGGCGAGGGCAACACCGACCCGGAGACGGGCGGGATCACCGACCCGGACTTCGACCAGAACCGGCGGGACATCGTGGACCAGGTCCGTTCGATCATCCGCGTTGCGGCCGGGCACTGACGCCTCCCCGCACCGACGCCCCGCCCGCCCGGGTGCCATCGTCCGGCTCCGGCGGACGCCACCCGGGCGGGCGCGTGGGCACGTGGGCACGTGGGCCGCGGGCGCGTGGGCCGGGATATCCGGTTGCGGCGGGGTCCGGGTCCCAGCATCGTGAGCTGGATGAGCGACGTACCCGAGCGGTGGAGCAAGGCCGCCGTCCACCCCGACATGTGGGCCGACCCGGACGAGGATCCCCGCAACCGTGACGGGGCGAGCCCTGACGGCGAGTTGGCGACGCTGCGGGACTTCCTGGACGACTACCGGCTGACCCTGCGCCTGAAGTGCGAGGGGCTGGACCCGGAGCAGCTCGCCCGGCGCTCGGTGCCGCCCTCGACGATGTCGCTGCTCGGTCTGGTGCGTCATCTCGCGGAGGTGGAGCGCGACTGGCGCAACTGGATCTCCCCCGGCGGTCCGGCCCCGAAGCTGTACGGAGCACGCGACGCGGACTTCGAGGGAGCCGCGGCGGAACAGGCCCTGGTCGACGGGGCGTTCGCCGACCTCGCCCGCGAGCAGGCGGCGACCGACGCGGCTCTCGAAGGGCATCAGGACCTCGGCACGCGAGTGGGCCGGGACGGCACCTCCGTCCGGGAGTTGTGGGTTCACCGGATCGAGGAGTACGCGCGCCACTGCGGCCACGCCGACCTGCTGCGCGAACGCATCGACGGCCGGGTGGGCCAGTAGCGGTCCTGAACGCCGGGGTCCTGAAGGCCGGGGCTCAAAACACCGGCAGGTATCGGATTTGTCCGCATTCTGTAATAGGCCCTTGTCTGCGGCCTCTTGGGGCGGGTGTCCCCTCACATTGATGCTCCTCGGCACTCGGCCGGGATCCCGATCGCACCGGCGGCTCCAAGCGCCGCCGTGTGTGCACGACTTCGAGGAGACACCACATGTCTGCTTCTCGTCCGCTCCGCTTCGCGACGATGCTTCTGGCGTCCGGCGCTCTCCTGGGCGCGGTGGTCCAGCCGGCCACTGCCGCCGATTCGCACGCCCCGCGCTCGGCGGTGAAGATCGGACACGTGCAGTACGACAGCCCCGGTTGGGACACGCGCTCCAACCGCAGCCTGAACGCCGAGTGGGTGGAGGTGCGCAACACGGGCCGCAAGCCGGTGCGGCTGAACGGCTGGACCCTCACCGACCGTCAGGGCAACAAGTACCGCTTCCGCAACGTGTGGCTGCGGGGCCACGACTCCGTCCGCGTCCACACCGGCATCGGCCGCGACACCCGCCACCACGTCTACCAGGACCGCCGCAACTACGTGTGGGACAACCGCGACGCCGCCACGCTGCGCAACGACCGCGGCCGCTGGATCGACACCAAGTCGTGGGGCCGGTACGGCCGCTGACCGGTAGCACCGCACGTCACTCTGCGCTCCACCGCCCGACCGGCCGGCGGTGGAGCGCAGTGCCGTACCAGGAGGCGGACGCCCGCGAACGCCCGCGGGGAGCGGGGCGGGTCAGGACTCCCGCTGGGAGCCGGACGGTCGGGGCGGTCCTCGGCGCCCCGCCGCGCCGCCGTCACGACGCCACAGGGTTCTCGATCAGAGTGACGCGATTGCCGTCGGGATCGTGCACAGCGGCGAACCGGCTTCTGCGGCCGCCCTCTTGCACGTCGCCGGCCTCGATTCCCCGCTCCGCGAGCTCCTCCAGGGCCGCGTCCAGGTCCGGGACCACGAGGTTCAGCAGCGTCGACCCCGCGTGCTCCGGGGACTCGAAGACCTGGACCCAGGCGTTCGCCGACACGTGCCAGTCGGCCAGCCCGGGCATCGGCCTGGCGTCCGGCTGCCGGTCCAGGAGGCGTTCGTACCAGCTGACGGACGTCCCGATGTCGGTGACGGGGGCTACTGCGAGCACCATCGAGAAGTTCATGCCATGAAGTCCTTTCGCAAGCGCGTGTGATCCGGTACGTACGGACTCCGCGTCCGCCGCGTACTCATCGCCCGTCGGCGCCCCGGGAAAATCCCTTCGAAGGGGGGCGCGGCCCGCCCGTACGCTGCCGGACCATGACCTACGAACCGACGGAGCCGGGGCCGGGGTCGGCACGGGAGCTGGTGCCGCAACAGCCGGCACGGGAGCTGGTGCCGCAGCCGGGTGCCCCCGCCCGGGAGTGGGTCGACTACGACCTCGCCGCCCGCCGCACCCACTACTGGTCAGCGCTCTCCGGCACCGCTCCCGCGCTCCCGCCGGCACCCGCTGAGGCGCTGTGCCACGGCGACGGACGCGTACGGGAGGCGGCGCTGCGCCGTGCCGTACCCGGCGCGCTGCTGCCGCTGGTGGTCCTCCGCTGCGCCGACTGGGCCGAGCCGGTCAGGGACGCGGCGCGCGCCGTGCTCGCGGCGGCGTCGGACGAGTCGCTGGTGGCCGCGGCGGACACCGTGCTCGGGACGTCCGCACGCCGGTACGGCGGATTCGCCCTGGAGCTGCTGGAGACGCGGCTGGCGGGCGGCCGACTGGCGCTGTGGCGGCGGATGTTCAGCGACACCTCCCGCCGCGTGCGCCGCTGGGCGTACCGGCGGGCCGCGGACACCGGGCGGCTGACGGCGGCGGAGTTCGCCGAAGCCGCCTGCCGCGACACGGACGTGATCGTCCAGGAGACGTGCGCCTCCGCCGCGCTCGCCTCGGATCCGCTGCCGGAGACCGTGCACGACCGCCTCCTCACCTCCCGCTCCCCTCGCGTACGCGCCGCAGCCGTGACGGCGCTGCGCCGCTCCGGTCGGCAGTGCAGAGCGGTCCCACTGCTGGCCGACCGGACCGCGGCGGTACGGGCGTGCGCGCAGTGGGCGGTCCGTACGGCAGGCGGGGAACCCGCGCCGTACTACCGCGCGGCGCTCACCCACGCCGCCGAAGCGCCGCCCGGCGCCGTCGCGGGCCTGGGCGAGTGCGGCGTTGCGGCCGACGCGGCGCTGCTCGGGCCGCTGCTCGGCGACCCGCGAAGCGGGGTGCGGGCGGCGGCGGCCGGGGCGCTGGACCGTCTCGGGGCGGCCGATCCCGCGCGCCTCTCGGAGATGCTGGACGACCCGTCCCCGGCAGTCGTACGGCGCGTGGCGGCGGCCCTCGAACCGGACGCGCACACGCTCCCGGCCGGCGAGCTCCTCGCCCGCCTCGCGCCCGGGCACCCGGCCCACGTCCGGCGCGCCGCCCTGCGGCTTGTGCAGGCCGGCCGCCCCGAGCTGGAGCAGCTCCGTGCGGCTCTGCCGCTCGTCGACGACGAGGACGCGGCTCTGCGCGGCGCGGCCCGCATGCTCACTGCACGCTGGTCTCCACCGGACGCCGCGAAGCTCTGCGCGGCGCTGCCCCCGTCCGAACGGGCGCTGCTCTCGGCGGAGTTGGACAGGGCGTCGCTTTCGCTGCACCCGGGCACGGTCCGCATGCTGCGCCTGATGCTGCGGCTCTGAGCTTGCACGGGACGACGGCCCGTCACCGTCCCGGTCCCGGAACCGTTCCCGTCAGCCGTCGCCGGAGCGGTTCGCGTCCCGTTCCGTTCCCGTCAGCCGTCGCCGGTGCCGGGGCGGCCGGAGCTCTCGAAGGACTCCAGCAGACGGGGCGGAGCGGCCTGCTTCCAGGAGTCGACGAGGATGTCGCGCAGCTCGTCGCCGTCGTCGAGCGCGGCCAGACGTACACGCACCCACGCGGTGGGCGCCTCGTGCGGCGGCACCCAGAACTTCTCCGGCTCCGCCGCGATCAGCTCGGTCCGCTCGTGCCTGGGGCAGCGCACGGCGAACGACGTCTCGTCGTCGGGAACGGTGACGAACATCTTCCCGGCGACGCGGAAAGTGGGCATCTCCCACGCCACCTTCTCCACCGTCTCCGGAAGGGACAGCGCGATGCGGCGGACGTCCTCTGAGTCGGGCATGGGACCAACCTAGGGCCTGGCTGACAAACAGCGCCGTCCGCTGCAGGCGGTGCTCGCGGCGGACGGTGCGTACAGCCCCGAGGCAGAGGATCGCCCTCGTCGTGGGCTACTCGGCCGATGCGACAACGCCGGGGGCACCTCCCGCGAAGCGGGGAAGGATGTGCGTGCCAGTCGTCGCGAGCAAGGCGAGATGTGCCGGACAGGGCCTGGAACGCCCGGGCCGGCCTCACTCGCGGGACGGGGTCCGCCCGGCCCGGTCCGCGAGTCTCCGCCCCCACGCCTGCCCGGGCGCCTCGATGTACCGGTGGGTCAGCACGCACAGCGGCAGCAGTACGGCGAGGAAGCCGGACGCCGCCGCCAGGCCGCCGCGTCCGGGCGAGCGCACAGCCGCGCCCGCGGCGGCCAGCAGCATCGGATGCAGCAGGTAGACCGAGTAGCTGATCGTCCCCAGCCCGGTCAGCGGACGCGGAAGGCGCCGGTGGCGCAGGGCCCGTCCGGCCCAGAAGGTGAGCGCGGCGAGCACGAAGGCGACCGTCCATCCGCGCCGGTTGAAGCCGCTCCCGCCGTACGCGGCGGCGCACACGAGGGCGGAGGCGAGCACCGCCGCGGCGGCCGGGGCCGCGCTCCGGCCCGGGCTCCGGCCGTGGTCCGCCCGGTGGACGGCGGTCCCGAGGAACATCACCGCCAGGATCAGCAGGCCCTCCCACGGCGGAACGGTGCCGTTGAAGGGGACGAGGACGAGTACGAGCCCCGCACCCAGCACGGCACCGCACACGCGCAGGGAGCGGCTGCGGGCGAGGGAGCAGCAGACCGCCGCGGCGAGGACGGCCGCCGCGGCGAATGTGAGCGGGACGGTGCCGACGGCCGCTGACAGCGCGGACGGCCGCGGCGTGCCCGCGAACGCCCCGGCGGCGAGGGCCAGTACGGACAGTCCGGCCAGGGAGACCGCGACGGGGGCGGACCGCTGGTGCCTGCGGAAGGCGAAGAGGGCGACGGTAAGGAGGTAGAAGCACACCTCGTAGGAGAGGGTCCACAGGACTATCAGGACGCTCTCCGTTCCCAGGAGTTCCTGGAGGAGCGTGACGTGCGCGAGGACCGCCGCCGCCACGGAGGCGGCAGAGGCGTCGGGCCATTCGGCGCGGAGCTGGGCGTGGCCGGTCAGGTACAGCAGCGTCACCGCGGACACGGCGGCGGCCCACAAGGGGTACATGCGGAAGGCCCGGCCGATCCAGAAGGCCCGGACGCTGCCCCGGCGTTCGAGCGACGCGGGGATCACGTACCCGCTGACCAGGAAGAAGAGCACGACGCCGTAGCGGCCGCAGTCGAACCACGGCATCAACTGCCTGCGGAATCCGGGGAGGAAAGCGGACGAGGCGTGGTCGAGGACGACCATCATGGCGGCGATTCCGCGGAGGGCGTCGAGCCAGGCGAGCCGGGAGGGGGCGGACGCAGTCCGCCCGGACGCCGAGGGCGAGGACGTGGGCGAGGGCGAGGACGAGGACGAGGACGTAGGCGAGGGCGAGGACGTGGGCGAGGACGTGGGCGAGGGCGAGGGGACAGACGCCGGGGCAGGTGGCGGGGACGGCGGCCGGTCGGTCCGTCCGCAGGGGCCGCACGGCACGGTCCGCACGGCCGGTCGTGCGCTCCGCGCGGGCCGTCTCCGGTCCGGGGCGGCGGGGCGCGCACGGTAGTAGCGCAGCGGCCGGCCGTCGACGACGGTCTCGTGGGCGGTCTCGACCAGCCCCTCGGCCTGAAGCCGGTCCAGGGCGGCGTACAGGGCTCCGGCGCGCAGCCGCACCCGTCCCCCGGAGATCCGCCGGGCGTCGCCGATGATGCCGCGGCCGTGCCGCGGGGAGTCCGCCAGCGTCTCCAGCACCAGTCGCGAGGTGTCTCGTGCGCACGTTTTCATCGACCTACATATACAGATCGACTGACTATTAGCCAAGCACTCCCCATAAGGACAGCACCCGTCCGGACACCCTCCCGCCGTCAGAACCGACGGGCGCGCACCGCCCTCGTCAGCGGTCGGGGCACACCTGGGCCACCCTCCCCGCCCCGACGCAACAAGCCTGTATCCGGCGGCACTTGAGGTCTGTGGACGCCGTCACCATGCCCCGCGGTCCGGGCTGCCACGCGCAACGCCGACCAGGGAAGAGCCCCCGTCACCCGCAGGCCGCCGCACCCACTCGTTCCCCGCTCACCCTTGCACAGATACCGATGCTCGGTATATGCAGTTCCCATGACCAAGAGCATGCAGGAACCCACGTTCCTGGTCCTGACCGCGCTGGCTGACGCCCCGCAGCACGGCTACGGCATCATCGGCGACGTAGAACGGATCTCGGGCGGACGCGTGCGGCTGCGCGCGGGAACGCTGTACACGGCCCTGGACCGGCTTCAGGCCGAGGGGCTGATCGAGAGCGACCACGAGGCGGTCGTGGACGGGCGCCTGCGCCGCTACTACCGGCTGACCGACGCGGGCGCCGGCAGGCTCGAGGTCGAAGTCGAGCGGATGCGCGCCAACGTCACGATCGCCGCCACGAGGCTCCGTCTCCGGCACGGTCTCGCGGGAGGGACGGCATGAGCACCCTGGAGCAGCGCTACCGACGTCTGCTGCGCCTGTACCCGCGCCCCCATCGCCACGTGCACGGCGAGGAGATGCTGGCCGTCCTGCTGGAGTGCGCCGCCCCCGGGCAGGAGCGGATATCCGCGGCCGACGGGTTCGACCTCGTCCAGGGTGCCCTCAAGGTCCGCTGGCGCCGTCTGCAGGGCGTCTTCGGCCCGCAGTGGAGCGACGCGCTCGCCGTGGTGAGCCTGATCGCACCGCTCCTCATGCTGGCCTGCAGTTCGAACCCCATGGTCGGGGTGGTGGCCGACGGGGACTTCGACCCGCGCCCCATGCCCGGCGTCCCCTTCGATCCGACGCAGATCCTGGTCAGCTTCTACGTCGTCGGCTGGGCGTTCGTGGTCCTGACGGGGGCGGCGGGCAGGCGGTGGGCGTCGGCCGCCGCGGCCACCGTCCTCGCCACCATGGCGCTGGTCTTCCGCGTCGCGGACATCGCGAGGGGGCACTGGAGCGACTTCCTCGACCCGCCGCTCATCCTGACCGGGCTGATCGCCGCCACGGCGCTCATCGCCTCGCCCGGGCCCCGGCGCGGTGCCCGGATCATCGGCCTGCGCGGCACCCTGCTCGCGGTCACCGCGGCGACGCTGCTCCACGTCCTCAACCACAGCCTGGACTACGCCTCAAAGGCCCCGCACCTGGGCATGCTCCCCTACCTGCTCCTGTTCTTCGCGGTGTTCGGACGGCCGGAGGTGCAGATGCGGTTCGCCGCCCTGACGGTGCCTCACGTGGCGGGCGCGGCGACCTTCTTCCTGGGGATCGGGACGGGGCTGTTCACCACGGACGGGGACGAGGCCCTCTTGTACGACGAGGCCTACTACTCGGCCTACGCGGTGTCCGTCCTGTGCCTGCTGAGCCTGCTGTTCCTGCTGAAGCGGGCACGTGCCGCCGGCGCGGCCGCTCGCGACACCGGCGGTCCGCAGGAGGACAAGGACACCCTCACTCCGTGCTGAGGCCGCAGACCGGCCCTGCCCCGGCAGGGCTGTCCGCCTGCCTCACCCGTGAACTCCCGCCCGGTCAGGGCGTGCTGTGGAACCGGCGGTGCAGGGCACGCACCTGCTCGGCGAGTTCGGGAAACGGGCCCTCGACCGCGACGCCGGGAGCGACCTCCCGGATCGGAAGCGGCCGCACAGGAGGTGCGGGAACCCCCAACTCCGCCAGCCAGTCGGTCAGTTGCGCGGACGAGCTCACGTAGACGATGCGCCCCAGCCCGACCCAGCCGTGCGCCGCGGCGCACATCGGGCAGTGCTCACCTGAGGTGTAGACCGTCGCGCCCGCACGCTGCGCGGGGGTCATGTTCGCCGCGGCCCAGCGGGCCAGTTCGAACTCCGGATGCCTGGTCCGGTCGCCCCCGGCCACCCGGTTGCGGTCCTCGCGCAGCGCCTTCCCGTCCGCGTCGGCGAGCACGGAGCCGAACGGCTCGTCGCCCGCGTCGAGGGCCTCGCCCGCCAACTCCACACAGCGGCGCAGATGCCGCAGCTCGATGTCGTCCAACGTACGTCCCTCCAGTCGGGATTTCGAGCGGATGCTAGACCGGCCCGTACCGCCGCGCACCGCATTTCCCGCGCACCGGCGAACCCCCTGGCCGGGCGGCCCGGTGCGATCCGCGTGAACTCGATCGGCGAGCTGTGCGGAGTAGAGGGTGACCGGGCCGCTGCGCCCCGGCGCGCCTCGCAGAGCAGACGACAGGGGGATGATGGACGACGCGGAACACGGCGGCGGCAGCGGACGGGACTCCCGGCCGCTCGTCCGCCGCCACCCGCTCCTGGGTCTCGCGGTGACCGTCGCCTCGGCGGTGGCGGTGACCGCAACGGTGGTGCTCGGCGCCGAGGCGTTCGACGGCCCGGGCGGGAAGGGCGGTTCGGGCGCCTCCGTCGCGAATGCCGCCGGCACCCGGGAGATCAGCGCGAGGAAGGTGCTCCACGCGGTCGCCGACCGTGTGCGGGAGGAGGAGAAGGACGCCGAGAAGGACGCCGAGATCGACGTGCCCCGGGACGACCAGTTCGTCTACACCCGGGAGATCGTCAAGGAGACCGACCGCAGGACGGGCGAGACCGAAGTCAGGACGGCGGAGAGCTGGCAGTCCGTGGACCGCTCCAAGCGCGGATGGGTGGACGAGATCGGCGGCTCGGGCGGCTGGAGCGAACCGCTGGGCAGGAACGAGTCCACGTTCCCGCCTCCCGACTGGGAGGCCCTGGAGAGGATCCCCACCGACCCGGCCGGGCTGGTCCGCTACGTCGCGGCCGGTCTCGGGATCGGGAAGAAGCCGCTCGAGGAGATCGAGAAGGTCGAGTGGCGCATGATCCACTCCTCCCTGAAGGGACTCGCCACCCGTCCCATGGCACCGAAGGGCCTCCGCCCCGCCGCCTACGACGCTCTCGCGGCGGTTCCCGGCATGAAGGCCGAGCCGGGCGTCGAGGACGGCAACGGACGTCCCGCCGTCGGGGTCTCGTACGACTACGAGTTCACCAGGGACCAGAAGCTGGTCTTCGACGAGGACAGCCACGAGTACCTCGGTGAGAGGGCGATCCGCACGGCCCTCGGCAGGAAGAAGAGCTACGACCAGTTCGTCCGCCTGACCGGCTGCGCCGTCGTCGACGAGGTCAAGCAGCGGCCGTGAAGCGCGGGGGCCGGGCAGCCGCGGTACGGGGGTCCGCGGCTGCCCGGTCCGGCCTGGCGGGGGGTGCGGGGTGCAGGGCGCCGGGCTCTACTCGGGCGCGGCGCGCCTCGTGCAGGTGAAGGGTTCGCCGATCCAGTAGGTGTCATTTTCATGCCGGGGCCGAATACGTCGCTGCGGAAGTCGGCGGAGAGCCCCTTGTGCCACCGGTCGCCACCGGCCGCCGTCGAGCCCGTCGAGCCCGTCGGGTGCCGTTCGGACGGTCAGCCCTTCGGCTCCACGACGTTGATCATCCAGGGGGTGCCGAACCTGTCCGTGCACATGCCGAACACGTCCCCCCACATCTGCTTCTCGAAGGGCACCGCCACGGAGCCCTGGGCTGACAACTTCTGCCAGTAGCCGCGCAGTTCGGCGTCGTCGTCGCCGCTGACGCTCACCGAGAAGCTGTTGCCCGCGGTGTGCTCCGTGCCCGGCGGGGCGTCGGCGCCCATCAGGACGAAGCCGCTGGGCGTCTCCAGCATGGCGTGCATGACCTTGTCGGCGTGCGGGGTGCCGCTCTGGCCGTACTCGCCGAACGTGTGCAGGACCAGCGAGCCGCCGAACACCTCTTCGTAGAACTCCATCGCCTGGCGGGCGTCGCCGCCGAAGCTGAGGTACGGGTTGAGCCGCGAGGCCATGGGAACCTCCTACAAAGCGGAACATAACCGGATTACTCACACTAACCGGAACGCCCGCCGGGGGGGGGCCACCCGTGAAGCGCGCATCCGCACACCGTGGCCGGCGGCCCCCGTCCGGGGCCGCCGGCCAGGCGGTCATCCGTGTGCCGCCGGGACGCCCACCGTCCCCGCGGCCGGGAAGCCGCCGGCTACGAGCTCGCCGTGTGGCCGCCGATGTGCCAGTAGGCCAGCGCCGGGGAGTGCCGCCGGTCCCAGTTGCGCTTGAGGTGGACCCTGGGGTTGGTACGGGCGTCGACCGGGGCCAGCGAGTGGTCGCGGTGGTCGGCGGGCACGATCCGGAACTCCCCCGTGGGCGGGGCGTCGTACGCCTGCGGCTTGGCCACGATCCGCCAATCCTGGGAGGAGTCCTCGGAGTTGCAGGTGCGGACCCTGGCGTTGCCGGAGACCGGCCTGTTCTCGTTCGTGGAGAGGCAGACCGGGACGGCCCTGCCGATCGGCGCCGTCTGGATGCGGTACTGGCCGCCGGCCGTGCGCTTGATCCTCCAGACGGCCCCCGACCCGCCGTGGGCCATCGGATCCCTGTCCCAGACCTCGACGTCCTGGTTCGGGTTCTCGTTCTGGCCGTCCGTGCTCAGGTAGTTGCCGCTCACGGCGTTGCTGATGACGACGTTCTCATCGACCGGGAACGTCCCCGGTGCTGCGGCGGCGGGCGCCTGGACCACGGCCAGCGGCACAGTCGCGAACGCGGCGGTCAGGACGGCGGACTTGATGCGACGCATGCGTCTCCTCGCTTGCTGCTTTCTTGGACGAGGCAGCCTGCTCCGCCGGCCGCCGTTCATCCGGTCCGTCACCCGGTCGGCCGACACACTCCACACCGACGAAGGGAAAGGTGCCGGATCCGCCCGCGGGGCCGCCAGCCGCGGTATGGGCGGAACCGGATGCGCCCCCGCCCGGCCGGGCCTCCGGGGGCCGGCGGAGCCGAGCCCGCGCGGGCCACCGCACGCGGTGCTGTACTGGCCGGGTGAAGCGAGAGCACACACCGGCTTCGGCCGTGCGGAGCAGACGGGGGCGCAAGGCGCGTTCCGGGGGCGGGCGGGCGCGGCAGGCAGCCGAGGAGCAGCGCCGCAGAGTCCGGCTCATGATCGAGATCACGGCCCGGGCCGGGGCCTACCGGAAGGGACTGCTGGCGGCGGTCGGCCGCCTCAGCGCCGAGGAGGCCGCGGTCCTCGCCGACCTGGAGCGGAACGGACTGCAGGTCCCGCAGCTGCACGACGTGCTGTGCGGCGGGCACGTCCTCGTGGACGACCCGGCGCTGTACGAGGAGTGGCGGTCGGCGAGGGGCAGCCGCGAGCGTCTCTCCAGCCACCACCGGGACGTCGACAAGAGCCTCTACCCCGACATCGGGATGCGCGGGCAGGTCGTGAGGGAGAAGCTGCACGGGCGTACCGCTCAGGGCACCTGGGTGCAGCTGGAGAAGACCCCGGCCGCCTTCGGCGAGCGGAAGCTGCCCACCCTGAACGACCTGCGGCACCTCGCGGACTACGTGGTGTACCGGGTCACCCGCAGCAACGTCGGCCCGTGGGGCCTGTCCCGGATGACCGAGCGGCGTCCGATGTACCTGTCGCCGGCCCTGGCGGTGCCCACCTCCCTGACGCCTCCGGTCGCGCGGTCGCTGACCCGGGCGCTGCGGAGGATCGAGGAGGACGACGACGCCACCGCCGTCTCCCAGGACCTGGCCCCGCGCTTCCCGCCGCCGGACCGGCTGGACCTGACGGGGGAACTCGGCCGCGCCCTGACCGGGAGGGCGGGGCGGGGGCTGTTCGGCAACTCCGAGGTGTGGGTCACGGAGACGCCTTCGCGCATCGCCGCGTCGATCCTGCGGGCGCGGCCGGAGCCGCCCCCGGAGGCGGACGAGTGGCTGGAGAGAGGAGCGGCATGAGTGGTGACCGGAACGGTTCCTCGCCCGCTTCGGGCGAGGCGGGGGACGCGTCCGTACCCGAGGGGCTGGTGTCGGCCGTGGTGAACCTGGTCGGCACGGGGCCGGTGCTGCTCGGCGCCTACACGGTCGCCGAACTCACCGCCGTCGACGCGATCGTGGACTTCCTCGAGGCCCGGCCCCCGGACGACGTACTCGCCGAGGCCGTCCGCTCGCTGGCGGCGCGCCAGCTCCTGCTGGCCGGGTCGAGCGCCGAACAGGTCGAGGTACGCGGTGACCTGGGCATCGTGGTCGCGTTCCAGCGCAGGGCGCGGAAGGTGCTCGACGCCCGGACGACCGGTACCGGCGCGGGGGAGCCGTGGCGCATCCTGCTGCTCCCGCAGCCGGAGCGGATCTGCCTCATGGTCCGCATCGACGCGCTCGGCGTCCACGAGGTGGGCCTGTACAAGCTCGACGACGCGCTCGACATGCTTGTCGACTGGCTGCCCAGGGGCCGTCCGTCCGGGGCTGACGCCGCCGCGGACATCGACGGCGTCCTCGACAGCTCCGAGCGGTCGGCGCTGGTCACCGTCACCCACTACACGGCTCAGGGGTCCGCGGAGGTCGCCGGAGGCAGCACCGACCTCGTACTGGCCCGCAACCACGGGCGCCTGCACGTGCTGTCCCGGGACACCCGCGAGCAGCGGGATCTGACGCCGAGCCGGGTGGACGGCAAGGACGACGTCCACGACAGGCTCGCCGAGCTGCTCGCGGCATAGCCGGCCCGACCGGGCCTACGGGGCGGGACGGCCGCCCCGGTTCCGTGCCGGCCACGCGGTTCGCGGGTGGCCGGAAGGCGCGGCGGGTCGGAAGGCGCGGCGGGTCAGCGGGTCAGCGGGTCAGCGGGTCAGAAGGCGTGGTCCATCTTGCAGGACTTCACCTCGCCGGCCTTCCCGGTCTCGGTCATCGGCATCTCGACGTTCTCCGTGATCTCCTCGTCGTCCGGGGAGTCGGGCTGCGGGGTCAGCTTCAGCGAGGCGCTGTCGACGACCTCGCCCTCCGCGTCGAGGAAGTCGAGGCCGATGAAGTAGCGCCGGTCCGAGGGCGAGGTGCTGGCGGTGACCTTCACGGTCGCCTCGGGGTTCTTCTCCGTGGCGCACTCGACCACCTCGACCCTGATGTCGTCCCGGTCGAAGTCGTCGCCCTTGCCCGGGCGGCCGGTCGGTACGCCGTCGCCTCCGCACCCGCCGTACAGGGCGCCCGTCAGCGCCATGAGCGCGACGATCCCGATCGCCCGCAGATTCCTCTTCCGCCGCTGAAACACGGTTCCCGCCCACCCCGTTCGACTCCTGAGAAGCGCGAGCAGTATCGCAGCCGCCCGCTCGCGCCACCGACGTGGGACGGTCCGTCAGCCGGTCCGCCCGCCCGGCTGCGGTTCTGCCCGGGCGCCGCCGCCTCCGGCCGTCAGCCGCCGGGAAGCGGGCCCGGCCTGTCCGACGCGGGCCAGACGTACGGCAGGTCGTCGGGGACGCCCGGGAAGAGCGGGGCGTAGATGTCCGGGTCCTTGCGGATCAGTGCGGACCGGTGGCTGCGGTGGAAGGCCTCGTCACCCAGCCAGGGCGGAAGTTCACCGGCGTCCCGCAGCTCCGGCTGCCGGCGTACGGGCGTGCCGGGCCGCAGCTCGGCGAGTCCGGCGACGAGCGAGGCCGCGCAGCTGTCCTGACGGCCCTGGTCGCGCCACACCCGGCAGACGTCCAGCCCGTAGCGGACGAGCGCCTCCTCGTACCCGGCCCACATCCGCACGGCCGGATGCCTGCGCCACCCGTACCCCGGCACGGTCAGGCCCCGGAGGACCTGCAACGCCTCGACGCGCTGCTTGCCGAGCCGGCGGCGGTCCAGGACCAGTGCCGCCTCCGTGAAATCGGGACAGGGCAGGAAGGTCTGCATGCGCTCGTCCCTACCAGGGCGGGGCGGACGCGCGAAGGACCGCTGTCGGACGTCCCGGCGGGATCCGCGGCGCGGCACGCCCCGTGTCGCGCCAGACTCAGGCGCCGGAACCCGCCGGGCTTCCCGGTGTGTATCCGTCGCCGAGTCCGCCGCCCCCGGCACGTGACAGCCAGATCCCGCGGCCCACGGCCCACAGGACCAGTCCGGCGATCACCGGCGTGCCGAGGACCAGGAACATGCCGGCGCCGATGTTGGCTCCGATCACCCCGGCGGTCACCACCTGCCAGCCCGCTCCCGCCAGCACGCCGGCCGCCACGAGCGGCGCCAGCACCTGCCACCAGCGGCGGTCGAAGGAACCGCTGCGTGAGGCGCGTACGAGCAGTGCGGCACTGAGCGCCGCCAGCAGGAGGGCGCCCAGTCCGAGCGCGGTCTCCGCACCCGCCGGGACGTCCGGCGGCTGGACGGCGCGGTCGAGCTGCCGGGGCGGTACGCCCGGCTCGTCCTGCCGTCCCACGAGTCCCCAGGTGGCCACGGGTGCGGCGACGGTCAGAACGCCGGCGGCCAGCTGGTGCATCCCCTGTATTCGCATGGGCTCATCGTGGCACGGCGTGCCAGGGCCGCCATGAGCTGAAGTACTCACCCGGCTCCCCGCGCGCCGCGGCACGGGAAGTCCCGGAAGTTACCGCCCAGTTCAGCGGCGCCGCAGCGCCCGAGCACCCCCCGTGATGTGGCCTTCCTCACCGAGGGGGCGCGCGGAGGGCCCGTGCGCGTGCCGTCAGGTCCGGAGCGTGCTGGCGGGGTGCTGTCCGAAGCGCTCGTAGTACGAGGCGAAGAACTTGCCTCGGTTGAGGAACCCCCAGCGGGTGGCGACGGAGGCGACGGTCACCCCCGAGCGCGAATCGGCGGCCTGAAGGTCGCGGCGGGCCCGCTCCAGCCTGACGCGGTGCAGGTAGTCCAGCGGGCTCATGCCGTACTGCCGGAGGAAGCCGTCGTGCAGCGCGCGAGGCGTGACGGACGCGGAACGGGCGATGTCCGTCAGGGTCAGGGGCAGCGCGGCGTTGCCGTCGATGAACTCGACCGCGCGGCGCAGCACCGCCGGTGTGACCGTGCCGGGGCCCGGCTGGTAGTCGGCGGTCATGGTGGTGTTGGGGAACGTCTTCACGGCCGCCGCGCCGAGCAGATTGAGGGCCTGGACGTAGACGAGCGGTTCGGAGAGAGGGCTGTCCGGCGTCTCCAGCTGGTGGGCGACGAAGCCGGCCGTGGAGCGCCAGAACCGGTCCATGGCGGCGGAGACGGGGGTCGTCCCGACGAAGCTCACCCCGTCTCCGGCGCCGGTCTCCGCCGCGGCCTGCTCGGCGGCGCGCAGCGGCACCGACATGACCTCCTTGCCGAGGCGTTCCCAGCTCATCGACAGGGGCACGCCTGCGGGGAGGACGGCCGTGTCGCCGATGCGCAGCCGCGTCTCCAGGTCGCCCGCCGTGACGTTCAGCGTCCCGCCCGTCACGAAGACGAACATCAGGTAGTCGAGGGGGGCGACGTCGATGCTCATGCTCGAATGCACGAGGTGGTCCAGGCTCATGCTCCCGGCGGTCGTGCGACGCCCGTCGAACGTGAAGCCGTCCGTGGGCCCGTATCGCGGCTTGAAGGCGCCGTACATCTCGGCGCTCATCACCTCCGCCGCGTCGGGGTCCGACGTGCCGAACTCCGACCGCAGGACCGGTACCCGTTCAACATCCACCGACATGGCCGCCTCCCGGCTCCGAAGCGGGGCTGCGCCTGCGCTGCGGCAGGACCTTCTCCCTCGACCGTACTCCTCACCGCACCGTCCTGGCCCCGGCCGGCAGCGCAGTTCCGGAACCCGTTCTGAACTGCGCTTACGCCGTTCGTCCACGGTCAGTCGCGAGGTCCCCGGGGCGGGAGGGGGCGCCGTGGGGCCGTCGTCGTCCGGCGGGACCCGGCTCGGCCGGTGCCAGACCGTCGCGTCGGTGCGCCGGCCCGCCGCGGGCCCGTGTCACACAGGCCCGCCCTCGTCACCAGTTCTGCACGGAGTTCAGCAGGATCCGTTCGATGTCCTCCTCGTCCACGGGCCGGGGGCACGTCGTCAGCAACCGCTGCTGCTTCATCGTCCCGGGCACCAGCGCGGGGACGTCGCTCTCGCCGTAGCCGACGGCGCCGATGCCGTTGGGGATGCCGATGTCGCGCATCAGGTCGACGAGGACCTGCGGCAACTGCTCGGCCGGGTCGTCGAGTTGCTCCTTGTCCGGGGCCAGCAGCCGGGCCGCGCGCAGGTGCCGCTCCGGGGCCGCCTCGAAGCTGAACCGGAACGCCTCGGGCGCTGTCAGCGAGACGGCCTGGCCGTGCGGCACCATCGGTTCGTCCTGCGGGTATCCGCGCGGCCGGTAGTCACCGACCATGCCGGCGACGGGGTAGCCGTTGGCGTGCGGGATGTGAACGCCGGCGTTGCCGAAGCCCATGCCCGCGAACGTCGCCGCCATGATCATGTCCGTACGGGCCTCGACGTCCGCCGCTCCGTCGTGCACCGCGCGGCGGAAGGACTTCGCGATGAGGCCCATCGCCTTCTCGCACCACAGGTCGGAGACAGGGTTCGCGCCGCAGTAGGTGACCCGCTCCTCGGGGGCGCGCCTCGCGAAGCCGCCGTACCACCGGGCGGTGTACGACTCCACGGCGTGGCACACGATGTCCATGCCGGACGAGGCCGTCACCTCCGGCGGGAGGCTCATCGTCAGCAGCGGGTCGACGACGGCCAGCGACGGGCGCAGCCTCCAGTGGCTGATGCCGGTCTTGACCTTCATCGACAGCACGTCGAGAACGCACATCGCGGTGCTCTCCGCACCCGTGCCCGCGGTGGTGGGAACCGCGACGAGGGGCTTCAGCGGGCGGTCGGGGGCCTTGCCGCGCCCGACCGGCGCGTTGACGTAGTCCATGAGCTCGCCGGAACACGAGGTGAGCAGGTTGACGGCCTTCGCGGTGTCGATGGCCGAACCTCCGCCGACGGCCACGAAACCGTCCCAGGGGCCCCGGGACTCCGCGTGCTCGACGGCGGCCGCGAAGCTGGCGTCGGACGGTTCGACGTGCACCCCGTCGAAGACCTCCGCCGCGACGCCGTACCGGCGCAGGCTGTCGGCCACCCGGTCCGGGATGCCGAGCTCGCGCACGCCCGGGTCGGTGACGACCAGGACGCGCCCGGCCCCGTACTGCGCCAGTTCGTGGCCGACCTCGTCGCATGCGCCGGCGCCGAACTTCAAGGGCGGCGCGCCCCAGGTGAAGATCGTCTCCTCGGCCGGCTCGCCTGCTTCGTCGCCGCTCATCACGTGTGTGCCTCCGCTTGCTCTCGACGGCGGATTCAGGGGGGCGGCCGGGCTGGTACCCAGCCGGGCGGCCCGCACACTGCCGGCATGGGCCCCTGCGGGCAGTATGACCGCGTTCGCGCGGCGCACGCATGGCGCCGGGCCTCCGGCTGGGTACCAGCCCGGCCGCCCCGAAGCCACAAGAACGCCCCGTCCGGAGAGGCGGCCGGTAACCAACCGACGCGTAGGAAGCCCTGGGCCGGAAGAGGCCGAGGGGCCGGGAGCGCGTGCCGGACGCGAAGACGCGCCGCCGTACGGGGCGGACGCGACCCGTCGGCCGAGGTGCCACCGGGCAGGAGCGGGGCGGCTGCGCCCCGTGCCCGAGCCCAACCTCCGCCCCTCACGGGTGGGTTACGGTTCGAAGGGCGGACGCGCGAAGCGTCCGCACTCACCGACTGGGGGCTGGCATGGCACTGTTCGGCAACGCGCACACCGTCGACCCGGCGTCCGCGCAGCAGGAGTACGCGCGGCTGATGGGGCAGGGCGAGCAGGTGCACGCCGCGTACCTGCTGATCCGCGACACCATCCTCTTCACCGACCGCCGCCTGATCCTCGTCGACAAGCAGGGCATGACCGGCAAGAAGGTGGAGTACCACTCCGTCCCGTACCGCAGCATCACGCACTTCGCGGTGGAGACGGCCGGGACGTTCGACCTGGACGCGGAGCTCAAGATCTGGGTTTCGGGCAGCGCGACTCCCCTGCAGAAGACGTTCACCAAGGGCGTCGACATCTACGAAGTCCAGGCGATCCTCACGGCGTTCGTGGCGCGATAGGGGCGGCCCGTCCCGCCGGACCGGCACCTCCGCGGTACCGGTGCGGGGGCCGTCCTCGGCCTTGCGGCCTACGGCCGCCGCCCGATGTGGCGGTGCGTCACCGCGCCGTAGCCTCGCCCCCGTGACGGAGACGAACGTGCCCTCGGACGGGCCCCGCAGCCCGGAGCGCCGCAAGCGCGAGGCGCTGGAACGGCTCGCGCGGGACAACGACGTGTGGGTGGCCACCGCCGACGCCGCCGGGGAGCCGTGCCTGGTTCCGCTCGCGTTCTGGTGGGACGGCGGGACGGTGTGGCTGGCGACCCGCGACACCAACCCGACAGGGCGGAACCTGCGTGCCTCCGGGCGCGCCCGGCTCTGCTTCGGCTCCACCCGGGACGTGGTGCTGATGCACGGCACGGCGCGGACGGTGGCCCGCGAGGAGCTCGCGCCCGAAGTGGGTGACGCCTTCGCCGCCAAGGACGGCTGGGACCCCCGCCGCTCCCACCCCTCCTACGTCTTCTTCCAGGTCCGTCCCGAGGTGCTGCAGGCGTGGGGAACCGTGGCCGAGATGCCGGGGCGGACCCTCATGCGCGACGGTGAGTGGCTGGTCTGAGACGGGTCCCGCTCCGGCGGACGGTCCCGCACGGCCGGAGACTCTCCGCCCGGCGCCGCCTCGGGGGCAGTGGCGGGGCCGCGGCGAGGCCGCGGCAGGACTGCGAGGGGGGCCGTCACTCCTTGGGCGCCAGGGCCACCCACACCTGACCGCGTGCGAACCGCAGCCGCTTCCCCTTCGAGTCGGTGAAGGTGGTGCCGCCGGTCGCGGAGGGGCGGCTCCAGCGCGCCTCGTACTCCTTGCCGTCCCGCAGCACCAGCGCCCGGCCCGAGCCGACGGTCTCGGTGTAGGGCGTGACGGCGCCCGAACTGTCGCCCAGTTCGGAGTCGCGGACGTCGACGTACTGGACGACGACGGTGGACGCGCCCAGCACGCCCCCGCCGGTCGTACGGGCCTGTCGCCCGTCCATGCTCACCAGCCAGCGGCGTCTCTGCGCGGACCACGCGAAGTCGAAGCGGGCGGCCTGGTAGCGGACGCTCCGGGCCCGCGTTCTGCGTCCGCCGTCCGGGGCGGCACCGAAGCGGAAGCCGATGTCCTTGGGTGCGCCCGCGTCCTTGGCGACGGGGGCGGACAGGGCACGGCGGGGACGCAGGTACAGGTTGTGCGGCGCGGGCCGGTCGGAACCCCGCGTGTACGCCTCGGGCAGCCGGCCCGGCGGGAGGGCGACGAGAGGGGCGGAGTCCACCTTTGCCTGCAGCTTGGACTGGACGCCCGAGTACGCCAGTACCGGGTTGTCGAACTGCCGCAGCAGCTCCAGGTCGGACTCGCGGGCGCTGCGCACCGGCCCGAGCGTGGAGGGGATGCGGGAGGCGAAGACGGCCAGTATCCGGGAGAGGCCGGCCTCGACCTCCTCGATGTAGACGATGTCGGCCTGGTCGAGGCCGGTGTGCGGCCGCGCGGCCTCGACGTTGTCGATCTTCACGGCGAGGACCTTCTCGCCGATCGCGCGTCCGCCCGTGAAGGGCGAGCGCTCGACGTCGTCCTCACCACCGCCGCCTCCGCCTCCCCCGCCGCCTCCGCCTCCGCGGTCCTCCGAGTCGCAGGCCGCCGCCAGCAGCGACAGCCCCGCCGTCATCAGCACGGTCCGCCGGGATCCCGTCCACGCCATGGCCGCCCGCCTCCCTCTCTCGCGTCCAGGTCAACGTTCCCCGCGGAGGGGTGCTACCGACGCGTCGTGGCCGAGATGTGCCCGAAGGGCCGCCCGGGCGGGCACCGCGCCGCGTCAGGGTGTACGGCGGCGCACCAGCCGGAAGGCGGCCGCCACGAGGACGCCCGTCACGGCCAGCAGGATGCCCGTCTCGACGAGCTGGATCGGCCAGAAGTGGGACTCGGGGTGCGCCACCGCGAACACGTCCCGGCCGTCGTACTTGGCCAGGCACTTGTCCAGCGACGCCTGAACCGTCCTTCCGTCGCAGAACGACCCGGCGCGCGTACCGCTGTCCGTGATCATGCCGACGCTGAACTTCTCGCCCGCCCGGTCCGACAGGCCGGAGGCATCCGTGCCGGTCAGCCGCACCTTCGGCCACAGCAGGTGCCCGAAGGAGCCGAGAGCCGAGTAGACCGCCGCGAGGGCCGCCACGGAAAGGCCCGTCGCAGGCAGCGTCCGGCGGGTCAGCACGGCGGCGAGGGCCCCCACGGCCAGGCCGAGGGCGGTGAACGCGAGCCCGACGGGGCCGCCCGCGTGGAAAGCCTGCTGCTCCCACCAGAAACGGACGGGCCCCTGGGCTCCCGACGTCCAGACCCATCGCTGGAGGAGGATCAGGACGGTGGTCCCGGCGCCGATCAGGAGCCCCGGCACGGCCAGCTTCGTCGCGAGCCACCTCGCGGGAGTGACGGACTGGGTCCAGGCCAGGCCGGCCGTGCCCCTCTCGAAGTCCCGCGCGACGAGCGCGCCGCCCACGTACACGGCGACGGCGAACGGCAGGAACGTGATCGTGGTCTGGGCGAGTTCGAGCATCCAGCTGTAGGCGTAGGGCGCGCTGAAACCGTCCCCGTCCGGGCACTTCGGCACTCCGGGTTCGTGGCCGGACATGATGCAGAACGAGGTGTCCAGCCCCTTCGCCCGCTGCCCGACGGAGTACAGCCAGACGAGCGCGCAGGCGGCGACGGCGAAGAAGGACGTCCAGCCCAGCAGGCCGGCGCGGTGCACCCGGGCCGCCGCGAGGGCCGGACCGAGCGGGCCGCTCCCCGGGCCGGGGTCTCCGGCTCCGTGACTCGCGGAACGCCGCCCGTCACGGGTGAGTCCGGTCCGGGCGGTCATATCGCAACCTCCGGGCTCGGACTCACCGGCGCGACGCTCCCGGTGACCAGCGCGGGTGCGGCGGGGTTGCGCAGATGGGCGAGGAAGATCTCCTCCAGGCTGGGCTCCTCGACGTCCCAGACGCCGGTGTCCGGCTCGCCGTCCGGACGTACGAGCGCGGTACGTCCCCGCCCGGAGCCCTGCTCCTCGATGACCACGTGCGGCCCGAAGTCCGCGCCCGTACCGGTGAGGCGGCTGTGCGCCTCGACGATCTCGTCGCAGGTGCCGCCGAGTTGGACGCGTCCCGAAGCGAGCAGCAGCAGGTGGTCGCAGCAGCTCTCGAGTTCGGCGACGACGTGCGAGGACATCACGATGGAGGTGCCGTGCTCGGCCGCCTGCGCCATCAGCGCCCCCGTCAGCTGGTGCCGTGCGAGCGGGTCGAGATCGGCCATCGGCTCGTCCAGCAGCATCAGTTCGGGACGCTTCCCGAACGCGAGGGCGAGGGCGACGCGGGTGCGCTGACCGCCGGAGAGCTTGCGGACCGCGGCCCCGGGCTCCGCCCCGCCTCCGTAGGCGATGTGCTCGGCGGCCGCCTGGTCCCAGCGCCCCGGGTTCAGTTCGGCTCCCAGCCGCAGGGTGTCGGCGACGGTGAGCTGCGGGTAGAGCGGCTTGTTCTGCGCGACGAACGCGACGCGCTCGCGGTTCTCACCCGGGGCCCCGCCCAGCAGCCGCGCGGTTCCCCCCGTGGGCCGCCTCAGCCCGGCTGCGATGGCCAGCAGGGTCGACTTGCCCGCGCCGTTGGGGCCGACGAGCGCGCTGATGCTCCCGGCGGGCAGCCGGAAGGAACAGCCGTCGAGTACGGTCCCGCTCCTGAAGCCGTACCTCATCCTCAGGTCCACCGCCTCGACTGCGGCCGTCTGATCGGTCATCGCTGCTCCACCTCGGGGAACTCCTTGTCCAGTGCGGCGTGAAAGAGGGCCACCGCGCCTTCGCGGTCGAGCCCGTCGGCACGGACCCGCTCCATCCATTCCGACAGCTCCCTGCCGAGCGCGGAGTCCGTGGACGCGCCGCTGAGCGACTTGCGCACGAACGTGCCGAGACCGCGCCGGGCCTCGACCAGCCCTTCGCGTTCCAGCTCGCGGTATGCCTTCAGAACGGTGTTCGGGTTCACGGCGGTCGCCTCCACGACTTCACGTGCGGTAGGGAGCTTGTCGTCGGGCTCCAGCAGCCCCAGACGCATGGCCTGCTTGGTCTGCTTGACGATCTGGAGGTACGTCGCGACACCGCTGTGGCGGTCGATGCGGTACTCGATCACCCGTCCCAGCATCCTTTCACTAATCAAGTAGTGAAAGCGTGGTGCATGGGGGCGCGGATGTCAACGCCCCCTGGTCACCGCGGTGTCTGCCCGCGCCGAGAGGCCGGACCGGCCGCGCGAGGGGGAGTCGCCCCGCGTGCGGGCACGCGAAGGGCCCGGCGTCGATGCGTGCGCACCGGCGCCGGGCCCTTCGCCCGCTGTTCGCTCTGCCTGTCAGTCGCCGACCGGGATCCTGCCGTCGGCGGGGGCACCGGTGCCCCCCTGCGCCGGAGCGGCCCCGTTGCCGGCCACGCCCGGCTTGGCCGCCAGGCCCTTCAGCAGGCCAGCGAGGTCCACGCCCGTCGTCGAGTTGAGCAGCTCGACGCCCTGGGCGACGTTGTCCGCGACCGTGCGGGAGAGCTGGCTCGCCCCGTCGGTGGAGATGACCGTCATCTTGTCGACGGCGCCGAGGGGTTCGGACGCCTTGGCGACCACCTGCGGCAGCACCTCGACCAGCATCTGCAGCACGGCGGCGTCGCCGTACTGGGCGAACGCGTCGGCCTTCTTCTGCATGGCCTCGGCCTCGGCACGCCCCTTGGCGCCGATCGCCGCGGCCTCCGACTCGCCCTCGATACGGACGGCGTCGGCGAGCGCGGCACGCTGGGCCTTCATGCCCTCACCCGTCACCCGGGCCCGCTCCGCCTCCGCCTCGGCCTCCTTGACCTGCGCGATGCGGCGCGCCTCCGCCTCCTGCTCGGCCTGGTACCTGGCCGCATCGGCGGGCTTGCGCACCTTCGTGTCCAACTCGCGGTCAGTCAGGGCCGCCTGGCGCTGAGCGACCTTCTCCTGCTCGCTGAGGACCTCCTGGCGGCGTGCCGCCTCGGCCAGGGGACCCGCGGCGGCGGCACGGGCGGACGCCTCGTCGGTCTCGGCGGTGATCTCCGCCTGCTTCAGCTGGAACGTCCGCTGCGCGACGGCGATCTCCTCCTCGGCCCGCAACCGCGCCTGCTCCGCGTTGCGCCGCGCCTCGGCCTCGGCGATGTCGGCCTCCTGCTTGGCGCGGGCCGCCTCGGGACGTCCGAGGTCCTCCAGGTAGGAGCCCTCGGAGGTGATGTCCTGGATCTGGAAGGCGTCCAGCACGAGCCCCTGGCCCGACAGGCTCGCCTCGGCCTCCTCGGCGACCTGGCCCGCGAACGCCGCACGGTCCCGGATGATGTCCTCGACCGACATCCGTCCGACGATCGAGCGGAGCGCGCCGGAGAGCACTTCCTGCGTGAACCCCACGATCCCGTCCTGCTGCTGGAGGAAGCGCTGGGCGGCCGCACGGATCGAGTCCTCGTTGCCGCCCACCTTGACGATGGCGACACCGTCGAGGTTGACCTTCACACCGCGCAGCGTCACCGCTCCGCGCACGGCCACCGGGATGTGCCTGCTGGAGAGCTCCAGCGTGTACTTCTGCTGCACGAACGGCACCACGAAGACGCCGCCGCCGACGACGACCTTCTGCCCGCTGTTGTCGGTGAAGACGCGGCCCGTGTCCGGGTCGGTGGCCTTCTTGCCGCGGCGCCCCGTGACGATGAACGCCTCACTCGGGCCCGCGACCTTGTAACGCGTGACGACGGCGAGCGCGAGAATCACCAGAAGTACGGCGATTCCCACCACTGCGAGCACGACTGGACTCATGACGTGTCCCCCTCAGCCGCCCGCGCCGGGGCGGCGGTCGATAGTTCTCGTAGGACGGGACCTGCCGCGGGGCAGGCCCGGTCCGCGGGCCCTCACCGGGAGGCGGAAACGCCCCCCGGGGCCCGGCCGTTGCTTGTACGGCCCGTCAGCGCCCGACCGGCCGTACGGAGACGGACGTCGGCGACAGCGACGCGTCGACCCAGACCTCCGTGTCGCGCCCCAGCGGCGTGGCGCTGCGCGCCGAGAGCTTCACCGGCTGGCCCGCGACGGACAGCAGCACTTCGCCGTACCCGTCGGCGGGCACCGGTGTGACGACGCACCCCGTGACGCCGACCATGTCGTCACCCCGGGGCACCGCCGCCGAACTGCCGCTCATCAGCGCCCGGCTGAAGCGCCAGGTGCCCCAGCCGGCCAGCCCGCCCGCGCACACGCCCGCAGCGCTCGCGGCGCCTGCCCCGAGATCCGTGGCGCCCAGTACCAGCGCTCCGCTGAAACCGAGCATCGAGGTGAAGCCGGCGAGCACGGGAAGCGACAGAAGCCCGTCCATCGCCCCCACGCCGTCGAAGAGCCCGTCCAGAACCCCGTCGAAGATCAGTGAGAGAGCGAGGACGACGACGCCCGCGATGCCGAGAGCTAGAAAATAGAACACCGCCGACATCCCCCTTGCGTGCCGAACTGCCTGGCCAATGCCACCTTTCCACGGGATGGGAGACGTGCGCATTGCCTGGTTCCGGCAATGTTCGACGGCTACTTGATGCCGACGTGGAACCGCGGCGCTGGTCAGCGGACGCCGTGGACGGCTCGGCGCCTCGCACCACGAACCGCGGCTTCCCGGTGACGCCCGGCCCCGTCGGGACGCGGGCCCGGAGCGCGCCCCGGGATGTCAGCGGGATGAGCGAGGGGAGCGACGTGCGGGCGGGAACCACGTGCAGGCGGGAGCGAGGTGCGGGCGGGAGCGGCGTGGTCACGCCCGCCCGTCCTCCGCCGCGCCCGGCCCCGGCCCCGATTCCTTCACCGCCCGGCGGGGCGGGCCCCCGGCGGTGTCGTCCGTGCCGCGTGGGGACGGTCCGCCGCCGGGAGGCGGAGCGTCACGGACGCCGGGGTGCAGCACGAGGAACGCGGCGAGCAGGCCGAGTACGGCCGCCCCGCACACGAACGGCAGCGAGACCCCCGCCTGGTAGAGGGCGGTCGCGGCGAGCGGTCCGAGGACGAGGGTGAAGCCGTTCGTCGCGTTGATCAGCCCGGCCACGCCTCCTTGTTCGTCCGCGCCGACCCTGAGGCTCAGCGCGGAGTTGTAGCCCGGGATGGCGAGGCTGTGGCCCACTCCGGACAGCGTGGTGGCGGCGAAGAAGACGGGCAGGCTGTCGGCGAAGACCATCAGCGCGAACGCCCCGCACGTCAGCGGCACTCCCACCCGCAGCAGCCGCAGCGGACGCCACCCGAGGAGCGGGATGAGGACGCCCTGCACGAGGAGCATGGGCAGCCCGCCCGCCAGCAGCACGTACCCGGAGAGCTCCGCCGTCTCCGTCGTGCTCAGGCCGAGCCGGTCCTGGAGGAGGAAACCCAGGCTCATCTGCAGCAGGCTGACGGACAGATAGACGCCGGCGCCCGCCAGCAGGAACGGCCACACCCGTCCGTCGAGGGGACTGAGCTTCGGCGCGCGGCCCTTGCCCGCCTCCGGCCTCGAGTCGCCGGGCAGCAGGGCCCAGACCGCGAACGCGGGCAACAGGATCAGCGCCGGTGCCAGGTAGAGGGCGGAGACGAGACCGAAGTCCGCCAGCAGACCGCCCAGCCCGGGGCCGAGGACGAGCGCCAGGCCGATCGCGGCCCCCACCCGGGCCAGGCCCTTGACGCGCGTCTGCTCGTCGGGGGTGACGTCCGCGACGTAGGACTGGGCGGCCACCGGCAGCGCGGCGAGCGCACTGCCGAAGAGGACGCCCCGGGTGAAGAGCAGCAGGGCGAACGTCAGCACCGGGCCGATCAGGCCGCGGAGGCCGAAGTGGGCCGACAGGGCGAACGCGAGGAGACCGGCCGCCGCCCCGAAGAGGGAGACGACCAGCAGCGGCTTGCGCCCGTGGATGTCGCTGCGCCGCCCCCACCACGGGCTGAGCAAGGCGACCGTCGCCGCGGAAGCGCTCATCACCACGCCGAACTGGAACTCGCTCAGGGAGAGTTCGCGGGCCAGCGGCGGCAGGACCGGCGTGAGGATCTGCTGCCCCGTGTAGCCCCCGAACACGGCGAGGTAGACCAGCGGAAAACCGCGCCGGGACGGTTCCCGTGAGCCCGGTGGAGTGGCATGCGGAGCCGCAGCGGTCATCTCGTCCCCCAGTTTCGTCTCGTCCGGCACCGGCCGGCCGCCGTATACCTGCCCCGGGCTCCTACGGTGCCACTCGGGAGACGGCGAGTCCGCACCGCGCCCCGGGACGGGACGGGGCGGGACGTGGGACCGGACCGGACAAGTGCCCTACAGAGGACCACTGTTGACCAAGTGCCGCACGGGAAGGCCCCGTTGGCCAAGTGCCGCATGAAAAGGCTCTGTTGGCCAAGAGCCTCACGGGCAGGCGCCGTTGGCCAAGTGCCGTACGAGGTAGCCCCTTTGCTCAAGCCCCGTACCGGGCGCCGCCGTTGACCTGCACGACCTGTCCCGTCACGTGCCCGGCGTCCGGGGAGCACAGCCAGTGCACCGTCGCGGCGACGTCGTCCGGAGTGCCCGCCCGGCCGTTGTCGGTCTCGGCGATACGCATCCTGCGCCGCTCCTCGGGCATGCCGTCGCGGAAGAAGTCGGTGTCCTCGATGTAGCCCGGCGCCACCACGTTCACGGTCGCGCCGTGACCGCCCAGCCGTGCGGCCAGGTCGTAGGCGTACGGGTGCAGAGCCGCCTTGGCCGCCGCGTAGGAGCCGCCGCCCGAGCCGCGGTACGCGGCGATCGAGGAGAGCAGCACCACCCGCCGCCCGGGGGCCTGGAGCCGGTCCCGCAGCGCCTCGGTGAGCAGCACGGCGGTGAGCACGTTCGTCCGGAAGTTGCCCGTCCAGCGCCAGGCGACGCCGTCCAGCCCGCCCGGCACGTCGTCGGGCGTCCCGATCTCCACGTTGCCGCCGGCGTTGTTCACCAGCACGTCGACGCGTCCGTAGCGCCTCCCGACCTCCGCGGCCACGCGTTCGGCCTCCCCGGCGACGCCGAGGTCGGCGGCCACGGTCTGGATCTCCCCTTCGGCGCCGCCACCGGCCGAGAGCTCTTCGGCGGCCTGCCGCAGCACCTGAGGACGGCGTCCGACGAGCAGCACCCGGTCGCCCTCGGCGGCGAACCGGCGGGCCACGGCGCGCCCGATTCCCGTACCTCCACCGCTGACGACCACGACTCGCGACATGTGAGGTCTCCTCCCGACCTTCTCCGACCCGCGGCCCGGGCTCGACGGACCTGCCGGGCGCGAACGCCGCCCCGGCCCCTGAGGTCCAGGCCCCGAAGGCCCCGGCGCGGCTCACTCGTCGACCGACAGCGCGGGCTCGCCGGCCGACGCCTCCGCCCTCTCCGGCGGCGCCTCGGTGATGTCGAGGAAGACCTGGTCCGCCGAAGGCAGTTGCTCCATGACGGAGTTCTTGATGCGCTCGGAGATCAGCTCGACCTCCTCGCTGTCGAGACCGGGCGCGAGGTCGACGCGGGCCGCGACCAGCGTCGACTCCATCCCGAGCTTCATGGTCAGCAGCGTCTCGACGTTGTCGATCTCCGGCTGCGCCTCCAGCACGCGCTGGACGCCGCGCCGCAGTTCGGGGTCGGCGGCCTCACCGATGAGCTGGTCCCGGTTGGTCTTGCCGAGCCAGAACGCGACCAGCACCAGCAGCACCCCGATCGCGAAGGACGCGGCGGCCTCGTAGACGGCCTGCCCCGTGACCATGTGCAGGGCCATGCCCGCCATGGCGAGCAGGACACCGATCACCGCCGTGCCGTCCTCCGCGACGACGGTCCGCAGCGCGGGGTCGCGCACCCCGTCCGTGTCGGGGTCCTTGTGCGCCTGGTGCAGCGCCCTGACGAGGGACGTCCCCTCCGCGGCGAGGGCGACGCCGAGGACGGCGAGCCCGGCCACGTAGCCGCTGTGGGACTCCTGCGAGCCGCTGCGCAGCGCCTCGTAGCCCTGGAAGAACGAGAAGCAGCCGCCCATGACGAAGATGCCGACTGCCGCCAGAAGCGACCAGAAGAAGCGTTCCTTGCCGTAGCCGAACGGGTGCTTCCTGTCGGCCGGTTTGCGGCTGCGGCGCAGCGCCGCCAGCAGGAAGATCTCGTTGAAGCTGTCCGCGACCGAGTGCGCCGCCTCCGAGAGAAGCGCCGGCGAACCGGCGAAGAGCCCGCCGACGGCCTTCGCCACGACGATCAGCACGTTCGCGCCGAGCGCCACGAAGACGGTCGTGCGCGTCTTGCGGTCGGCGGTTTCCTGGCTCACGCGATGCCCATCCTGGTCTCCATGCGCCCCCGGTTACCCACCGGCCGTGCAGTCAGACCTGTCCGGTTCGCTCGGCTTGCGCGTCAACGTCCGTACGGAGGAAGGCTTTAGGCGGGCAGCGTCGGCGAGGAACGCGGAATGTCCACAGGGTGGGGACGGATTCGAAGACCTCCCCTCAGGACTCGAAGACCTGCGCTCAAGGACCGGGTTCAACAACCGCTGCGGACAGGCCGGTTCAGGATGGTTCAGGGCGGGACGGGCGGCGGAACCGTCTCCACGGAACGATGCTCCGGGAGAACTCGGGCTGTGCGGCCGGCCGTCCCGCCCGCCCCTTCTACGCGCCGGCGTGCGCCTCGCGGATCGCCGCGATGTCGAGCTTCGTCATCGAGAACACCGCTTCGCTGGCGCGCCTTGCCTTCTCCGGATCGGGGTCCGTGATCATCTCGACCAGCCCGTTCGGGACGACCTGCCACGACAGGCCGTACTTGTCCGTGATCCAGCCGCAGTGGCCTTCCTCTCCGCCGTCCTCGACGAACGTGTTCCAGTAGTGGTCGACCTCGTCCTGGTCCGCGCAGTAAATCTGGAAGGAGATCGCCGCGTCGAACGTGAACTGCGGGCCGCCGTTGACGCCGACGAACTTCTGGCCGTTGATCTCGAACTCGACCGTCAGCACCGTGCCGGCGAGCCCCGGACCTGCCTCCGTGTGGCGAGCGATCCTCCCGATCCTGCCGTCCTTGAAGATCGAGGTGTAGTAGTGCGCCGCCTCTTCGGCCTGCCCGTCGAACCACAGGCACGTGGTGAATCCTCGCTGGGGCATCGGTACCTCCCGGAGTAGGGGTGTCGCATGTGAGGACCGCACGGACGAGGGGGATTCATCGCTTCGGCGGGATCCCGCGGCCCGCGCGGGACACCCCGGACACGCGGGCGGCCCGGCGGACCGCTGCCTCGACGGGCGTCGGGGTCCACCGGGCCGGGACTCGCGGGACGGGACTCGCGGGGAGGGGACTCGCGGAACGGGCCGGACGCCGGTCCGGGATCCGCCCCGCGGCCGTCCGGAGCGTCAGGTCACCGCGTCGGCCGGACGGGGCGGGACGGATCGGAGCGCAGGCTCGTCGCGCCCGCCGCGTTGGTCGCCGTGACGGTGAACGTGTACGCGTCCCCGGCCCGCAAGTTCTTGACGGTGATGGGCGAACTCTTGCCCCGCGCCGAGGAGTTGCGGTGTCCGGGGTGCGTGACGTTCCTGGACGCCGCGGTGTACCCCGTGACCGCGTCGGAGGTGCTGGGCGTGAACGAGACCTTCGCCCTGCCCCTGCCCGCTGCGGCCTTCACGCCGGTGGGCGGCGCCGGGGCCGGCGGAACCGCCACGGCGGCGGGGGTGGTGAGCCCCCTGAAGGGCACGGTCCGCTGCGGGCCGCCGCGCGCGGGGACCTTCACCACGCGGTCGTTGCCGAAGTCCGCGACGTAGAGGTTGCCCGCGGGGTCCAGGGCCAGCCCCTGCGGGCTCTTCAGCCCCCTGGCGGGAACGGTGGTCTGGGGACCGCCGTCCGCCGGCACCCGTACGACGCGGTCGTTGCCCGAGTCGGCGATGTACAGGCGGGCGTCGCCCCGGCCGCCGGCGGGCTCGCGGAGCGCCAGCCCCGTCGGCTGTGACAGCCCGCTGGTGGGGACGGTCGTCTGCGGGCCCCCGGACACCGGCACCCGCACCACACGGTCGTTGACGAAGTCCGCGACGTAGAGGTGCCCGTCGCTGTCGAGCGCCAGCCCCGCCGGGTGGAGGAGCCCGCTGGTGGGGACGGTCACCTGGGGGCCGCCGTCCGCGGGGACCTTCACCACGCGGTCGTTGAAGCTGTCGGCGATGTACAGGTTTCCCGCCTCGTCCAGGGCGAGTCCGAGGGGGCGCAGGACGTCGGTGGTGACCGTCTCCTGCGGGCCGCCGTCGGCAGGCACCTTGACGACGCGGCTGTTGACGGTGTCGGAGATGTACAGGTCGCCCGCCGCGTCGAGCACCATGTACGTCGGACGGGTCAGGCCGGTCGTGGGCACGGTCTCCTGCGGGCCGCCGCCCGCGGGGCGTTCGAGGATCTCGTTGGCGGTGTAGTCGGAGACGTACAGCGGTGCGCTGCCCGGCCTGGGGGCCGGGTGCCCGGTCCTCGGCGCGGCGCCCGGACCGGCGGCCGCGGCGGCGGGTACGAGCCACGCGCAGCACAGCGCGAGGAGCGCCGTCACCGCCGTGAGGCAGCGCAACGACCGGAGCGGCGACGGCAGGCGTCCGCGTCGCCGTGGGGAACGGGGCACTGCTGAGGAGCGACTCACTGACACACCCACCTGTTCTGACCGGCGGCCCGCGCCGTGCGGACCGCTGAGACGGCGAGCGCCCCCGGCATCGCAACCCGAAAGGGTGGAGGAGCACCGGGGGCGCCGTTCACGCGACGGGCCGTCCCTTGCGGCCCGGTCCGGCGCACTGCACCGGGCCGGGCCCGGCCCGTCAGCGGCGACCATAGGGAGCGGTCACGGGCGGCGCGGTCGCACCACGCCACCGCATGCGCGTCATCCACCCCAACGGCAGGAACCGGCCTGCGGACGGGACGGCCGTGCTGCCCGGGCGGCCCGCGCCGCGTGCCGCGAAGAGCCGCGAAACGGGGTGTTCGCCATGTGGTGATGGCGTGTAATGTGTATACAGCCTGTATGCAATAGCGCGTTGACGTGGGAGGCGGACGTGGAAGACGCCGGTGGGGAGAGCCGCCTGTGATGTCGGGACGCCAGAAGGCGTACACGTATCTCAAGGACACCGTCCTCACCGATCCCGCGATGCAGGGCGAGTTCCTCTCCGAGCAGATGATCGCCGACCGGATCGGCATCTCCCGTACGCCGATCCGCGAGGCACTGCTGCTGCTCGCGGCGGAGGAGCTCGTCAGCCTGGTTCCCAAGCGCGGCGCGTACATCGCACCGCTCTCCGGCCGTGAGATCGGCGAACTGATGGAGATGCGCGCCCTGCTGGAGCGGTACGCGGCCGAGCGTGCCATCGCCCGCAAGGCCGTGCCCGCCGACGAGATGGACCGGATCCTCGACGAGCAGGCCAAGCTGCGCGGCGACGGCAAGGCGAAGGAGTTCATCGAGGCGGACCACCGCTTCCACGCCACGCTCGTCGCGGCCGCGGGCAACACCCTGATGGCGAAGCAGTACGAGGGGCTCCGCAGCCGCCAGGTCCGCGCCGGCGTCACCGCGCTCTACAGGGCAGGGGGGCGGCAGGAGGAGGTGTGCGTCGAACACCGGCGCATCCTGGAGGCGTTGGCCGCCGGGCGTGCCGACCTGGCCTGCGCCGCGATCGACGAGCACATCGCCGCGACCCGCCGCATCCTCGCCGAGGGCTGACGCGCCGGGCGGCGCCGGTCCGCGGGAGCGGCCCGGCGGGCCCGGACGGGCGGCCCGCGGAGGTGCGTCCGCCTCCGCGGGCCGCAGCGTCACAGCCGCCGGTTGTCCAGCACCGCGACCGCCCCGCGCACCCGCCCGACCTCTTCGGTGTCCACGTCGGCGACGATCAACTCCGGCTGCGTGCCCGCCTGTTCGCGGACACGTCCGTCGGGGCCGACGAGCACGCTGTGGCCGATCCCGAGGGGCGCCTTCGTGGGCTGCGTGATGTCCGCGTCCGGCCCGGGCGGTGCCTGCCCGACCGCCGCCACCCAGACCGTGGCGTCCAGCGCACGTGCCCTGCACAGCAGCTCCCAGTGGTCCAGCTTTCCCGGCCCCGCGCCCCAGGAGGCGGGCAGCACGGAGAGCACGGCGCCCTGGTCGGCGTGCGCCCGGAAGAGCTCCGGGAAGCGCACGTCGTAGCAGGTCGCCAGGCCGACGCGGACACCCGCGACGTCGACGGTGACCACCTCCTGGCCGGGTGCCACCGTCCTGGACTCGGAGAAGCCGAAGGCGTCGTACAGGTGGATCTTGTCGTACGCGGCGTCCACGCCGGGACCCGTCGCGATCAGGGTGTTGGCGACCCGCCCGCCGTCGGCGGGCCTGAACATCCCCGCCACGACGGTCAGTCCGTGCCGCCGCGCCGACTCCCGCACGCCCTCCGCCCACGGTCCGTCCAGCGGCTGGGCCACCGGGGCGAGGGGGATGCCGAAGCGCGCCATGGACGCCTCGGGGAACACGGCCAGCTGCGCGCCCCGCGCAGCCGCCCGCTCCGCCAGGCCGTCGATGGTGCGCAGGTTCTCCTCCGGGTCGGTGCCCGCGGTGAACTGGCACAGTGCCGTGCGCAGCGTCGTCACTGCGTCTCCTTTCCGCGTAGCCGTCCGCGACGGGACGGCGCGCCGGGCTCGTCGTCTCGGATGCCGCTACAGCGTCTTCGCGCCGTGTTCCGCCGCCTCCCGGGGACGGGGCACGTCGCCGAGGTGGCGGGTGTACTCCTCGTCCTCCACGTGGTCCGCGTCCCGGCCGAGCAGCACGCCGCCCACGGTAAGGACCGCCGTGACCACGATGTACCCCGCCAGCGGCAGCCAGGTGCCGAAGCTCCCGAGCAGCGCCGTGAAGATCAGCGGGGCCACGGCACCGCCGATGACGCCGGCCAGCGTGTAGGCGAGGGAGGAGCCGGTGTAGCGCAGCCTCGGGCTGAACTGCTCGGCGACGAAGGCCGCCTGGGGCCCGTAGAGCATCGAGTGGATCACGAGGGCGCCGACGACGCCCAGCACGATCAGCCCCCAGGAGCGGGTCTCGGCCAGCGGGAAGAAGACGAACGGCCACACGCCCGCGGCGACGGCCGCGGTCAGGTACAGCCGGCGGCGGTTCCAGCGGTCGGAGAGGGCTCCGGCCAGCGGGATCAGGAAGATCTGCAGTCCCGAGCCGATCAGTACGGCGGTGAGCGCCTCGCCCTGCGGCATGCCGAGCTGCTCCGTCACGTACGTGAGCACGAAGACGGTGAACATCGCGTAGAGCACGTCGGGGGCGACGCGGCAGAGGATCGCCGCGACCAGCGGACGGCGCTGGGTGGCGAACACCTCGCGGATGGGCGCCTCGGGGCGCTCCCCGGTCTGCTCGACGGCCTTGAAGACGGGGGTCTCCTCCAGGTGCGTCCGCACCCACAGCCCGAAGGCGACGAGGACGCCGGAGAGCAGGAACGCGATCCGCCAGCCGAAGGAGAGGAACTGCTCCTCGGTGAGCATCGCGCCGAGCGCCGCCAGGGCGCCGTTCGCCATGAGGTTGCCCGCGGGCGGGCCGACCTGGGCCGCGGAGGCCCAGAAGCCGCGCTGCCGCGAACTGCCGAACTCGCTCGTGAGCAGGACCGCGCCGCCCCATTCACCGCCGACGCCGACGCCCTGCGCGAAGCGCAGCAGGACCAGCAGGGCGGGAGCGATTGGGCCCGCGACGGCGTGCGTCGGAAGGCAGCCGATCAGGAACGTGGCCGCGCCGACGAGCACGAGCGTCGCGACGAGGACGCGTTTGCGTCCGATGACGTCGCCCAGGCGTCCGAAGACGAAACCGCCCAGCGGCCGGGAGACATATCCCACCGCGTAGGTGGAGAACGCGAGCAGCGTGCCCGTGAGCGGGTCCCCCGACGGGAAGAAGAGCTTGCCGAACACGAGCGCCGACGCGGCGGAGTAGACGGCGAAGTCGTACCACTCCAGCGACGTGCCGGTGAGGCTGGCGGTGAACGCCTTGAGCAGCGTTCTGCGGTCCTGGGGGCGGGGTGCGTCGGGGCTGCCGGCGGAGGTGGCGCCGGGCTCTCCCGGCCCGTGGCTCGGGGCCGGCTCCTCCGCCGCCGACTGCTTCGGCGAGTTGTGGTCCACGGGGCTTCCTCACGGTCGGGGACCTCTTGGGTACGGGAGCATACTTGCTGTATACAGCTCGTATGCGCAACCCTCGCGGACAGGATTCACCCCCGCGAAACACAGCCCGACCTGGAGGAACCACCATGTCCAGCCTCGCCTTCACGCTGCCCGACGGCACCCGGCGCACCGTCACCGTGACGCGTCTGCTCAACGCCGGCTACGCGGGCCGCAGCCAGGACGACGTGGCTGCGCACGTGGCGGAACTCGCGGAGCTGGGCGTACCGGCACCCTCCACGACCCCCGCCCTCTACCCGGTCGCCCCCTACCTCGCGCAGCAGACCGGCAGCGTCCCGGCGCAGCACGGCAGGACCTCCGGCGAGGCCGAGTGGGCGCTCGTCGTCGACGACACCGGCGACCTGCTGCTGACGGCGGCCTGCGACCACACGGACCGCGAACTGGAGGCGTACGGCGTCGCCTGGAGCAAGAACGCCGGGCCCGACGTGCTCGCCGGGCAGGCCTGGCGGCTCGCCGACGTCGCCGACCGCGTGGACAGCCTGACCCTGCGGGCCTGGGTCACGGGCGAGGACGGAACCGAGGAGCTCATCCAGGACTCCACCGCGGCAGAGCTGCTCACGCCCCACCACTGGGCCGAAGTGCTGCGCGAGCGCGGCGAGTTGGAGCCGGGCACGGTGCTGATCTCCGGGACGGTGCCGATGCGGCACGGCGTGGACCAGTTCGCCGGGCGCTGGCGCGTGCAGCTCGCGGACCCCTCCACGGGCAACGAGATCTCCCTGGGGTACGACGTCGTACGGATGCCCGAGCCCATCGGCTGAGACGGCGCTCCACCGCACTCGCTCGCTCACCTCCCCTGCCTCACCGGACCCTGCCGCCCCGCTTCCCCACTTCCCCGCTTCCCCGCTTCCCCGCCGGACCTCTTCCGGCCGCAACCGGGCCGCGCCGTTCCCCTCGGCGCGGCCCGGTCTCGTCGACCCGGTCCCGGCGGCCCGGTCCCGTCGCACGGCCCGATGCGGCCGCCCGGAGCCCGCCGGGGGGCGGCCGCATCGGGCGGCGCCTCGCCGGGCAGTTTCCTCTGAACGTACCCCTTGAAGGATCGTTCAACGATCCTCTACGTTAGCCGGGCATCAGCACCCCTCCCACGAGCCGGCCCCCTTCTCGGCGGCACCCTCCCCCTCAGCGAGGTGCACATGAACACCGACCCGATATCCAGCACCCCCAAGGACGGCACCGGCGACGGCGTGGACTCCGGAACCGGTCCCGGAACGGGCCCGCCCCCCGGCTCCGGGCAGCCTGACGGGCCGCAGCCGGACGGCTCGGGCTGGTTCGGCTGGTTCCGCGAGCTGGGGGCGTCCGGGCGCCGCGCCTTCGCCGGAGCGTTCGGCGGCTACGCCCTGGACTCCTACGACTTCTTCACCCTGCCGCTCGGCATGGTCGCCATCGGCGCCTACTTCAGCCTCGACACGGGCCAGACCGGTCTCCTCACCACCGTCACGCTGGTCCTCTCCGCGCTCGGCGGCGCCCTCGCGGGCATCCTGGCCGACCGCATCGGCCGCGTACGGACCCTGATCCTCACGGTGATCACGTACGCGACGTTCACCCTGCTGTGCGGCTTCGCCCCCAACTACGAGACCCTGCTGGTCTTCCGCGCCCTCCAGGGCCTCGGCTTCGGCGGGGAGTGGGCGGTGGGCGCGATCCTCGTCGCCGAGTACGCCACCGCGAAGAACCGGGGCCGCACGCTCGGCGTCATCCAGAGCTCCTGGGCCGTGGGGTGGGCGCTGGCCGTCGTCGTCTACACCCTCGTCTTCCAGTTCCTCGACGAGGACATCGCCTGGCGCGTGCTGTTCTGGACCGGCGCGCTGCCGGCGCTGCTGATCCTGTACGTGCGGCGCAACGTCACCGACGCCCCGAAAGCCACCGAGCAGCGCCGCAGCAGCCGCGACCGGGGCTCGTTCCGGGCGATCTTCACGCGCGACCTGCGGCGAACGACGCTCTTCGGCGTGCTCCTGTCCACCGGCGTCCAGGGCGGGTACTACACGCTCGCCACCTGGGTGCCCAGCTATCTGAAGACGGACCGCGGGCTGACCGTCGTCGGCACCGGAGGGTTCCTGACGTTCCTGATCTCCGGTGCCTTCATCGGCTACCTGACGGGCGGCTACCTCACCGACAAGCTCGGCCGCAAGAACAACGTCGCGCTGTTCGCGGTGCTCTCCGCGGTCTGCGTCGTCGCCTACACCAACGTGCCCATCGGCTCGAACACGCTGGTGCTGCTTCTCGGCTTCCCGCTCGGCTTCTGCATGTCCGCGATCTTCAGCGGGTTCGGCTCGTTCCTCAGCGAGCTGTATCCGACCGCGGTGCGCGGCACGGGGCAGGGCTTCGTCTACAACACCGGCCGTGCCGTGGGCGCCTTCTTCCCCACCCTCGTGGGGTTCCTCGCGGGCAGCTGGGGCGTGAGCGGCGCGCTGATCTTCGGCGCCGTCGGATACGGCGTCGCGCTCGTCGCCCTGCTGGGGCTGCCGGAGACGCGGGGGCGCGCGCTGCTGTGACGCCTGTACGGGCGGGCGCCGGGGCGCGTCCGCCCGTACGGATCGCAGCGCGGGAGCGGGCGCGCCGCCCCGCACCCCTCGCAGGCCCCCGATCGCAGGCCCTTCGCCGTACCGCCGTGCACCGACCGGAAGGAACGCACCGCCATGTCCCGTACGACACAGGGCGATCCGGCCGCCGCCGGTACCGCGCCACACCCCGGGGGCCCGGGGGCCGCGCCGGGCCCGGCGGAGGCCCGGGCGGCCTTCCGCGCCGGTTCGACGGCCCCCACCAGCGGCTGGGCGCCGGGCTACACGCAGGTCAACCTGATCTCCGTGCCCCGTGACTGGGCCTACGACGTGCTGCTCTTCTGCCAGCGCAACCCGCGGCCCTGCCCCGTCCTCGACGTGACCGACCCCGGAGGGACCTCCACGGTTCTCGCTCCGGACGCGGACCTCCGCACCGACCTGCCCGCGTACCGCGTATGGGAGGACGGCGAACTCGCCGGGGAGCCGGGCGAGGTGACGGACCGCTGGCGGAACGACCTCGTCACCTTCCTCATCGGGTGCAGCTTCACCTTCGAGTGGGCCCTCGCCGACGCCGGCGTTCCGCTGCGCCACCTCGAGCAGGAGCGGAACGTCTCGATGTACGTGACGGACCGCCAGTGCCGCCCGGCCGGGCAGATGCACGGCCCGATGGTCGTCTCCATGCGGCCCGTCCCGGAGGAGCTGCTCGGGACGGCGGCCCAGGTGACGGGCCGGATGCCCGCCGTGCACGGCGCTCCCGTGCACAGCGGCGATCCCGCACGGATAGGCGTCGCGGACCTGGGCACGCCCGACTTCGGCGACGCCGTGGACATGCTGCCGGGGGACGTGCCCGTCTTCTGGGCGTGCGGGGTGACGCCGCAGGCCGCGGTGATGGCGTCCAGGCCGCCGTTCGCGATCACGCACGCGCCGGGCCGGATGTTCGTCACGGACGTGCGGGACGAGCAGTACCTGGTCGCGTGAGGCGATGCCCGGCGACGATTCGCGTAGCCGCGGAGGACACACGTGGCTACGCTTGACGAATGAAGATCATCACGCAGCGGGAGTTCCGGAACAACTCCGCGTCCGTCATGGACGCCGTCGAGGCCGGCGAGATCTACCACATCACCCGGAACGGCACGGAAGTCGCCGAGCTTCGCCCGATACACCGCAAGCCGCGGCTGAGTGCCGAAGAACTGGTGGCCCGGCATCGCAGGCTCCCCCGTGTCGACCACCACGAGCTGCGCAGGGAAGCGGACGAGCTGTTCGGCTCCGTCGACCGCGCCGGTGACGACGACCCGTGGGAGCGGGACCGTGGCTGAGACCCGCCCCCGGTCCGGCGTGCTGGACACCTGCGCGTACATCGACCTGGATCTGCTCGACCCGGCGGATCTGCCCGCGGTTCCCGAGCTGACCGCCGTCACCTTGGCCGAACTCCACCAGGGCGTCGCCATGGCCAGGGACGCCGTGTCGAGAGCGGCACGCATGGAGAAGCTGGGATCCGCCGTCTCCGACTTCGACCCCCTGCCCTTCGACAGTGAGGCGGCGGCCCGCTACGGGTCGCTTGTCGGACTCACCCTGGCCTCCGCCCGGGATCCGGAGCCCCGCCGGCCGGACCTGATGATCGCCGCGATCGCATCCGTAAGGGGCCTGCCCCTCTTCACGCGCAATCCCGACGACTTCAAGGGGCTGGACAGCGCGGTGGACGTCGTGGCCGTCTGAGTCCCCAGGCGCCCCTCGGGACCCGCAATGGCAGGGGCAGGTGCCCGCACCGGCCTGAGGTTCCTCACGGACGTGCGGGACCTGCGGACCAAGGGATGCGATCCGACCCTCACCCCGGTTCCCCGAGGCGCATACTGGAGTATGCTTGATGCATGTCAGCCACCACCCGCGTCACGGTCACTCTGCCTGCAGAGCAGGTGGCCGCACTGAAGCAACTGACCGACAACGTCTCCGGCTACGTCTCCGAGGCGGTGGCCCGCCGTCTGAGGCACGAACTGGTCGGTGAGGACCTCCAGCGGTATCAGGAGGAGCACGGCGCCTTCACGGACGAGGAACTCGCGGAGGCGTCCGACAAGATCTTCGGGTCTGCTGGTCGCAACCTCCGCAGCGATGTCGCGTGAAGCAGCACATCGCGACCGTGGTCCTGGACTCTGAGGGACTCTCCGCCTGGATCGCCCAGGACCGGAAGGTCATCGCGATGCTTCAGTTGCTCCACGGCTCAGGAGCCGATTTCGTCGTCGGCGCAAACACCGTTGTCGAAGTGATGCATGCCCGCACGCAGGTCGCCCGCCTGAACTGGGTGCTCTCCCGTGTAAAGGTCGAACCTGTCACTGAGCAGGCGGCGAAAGCCTCCGCCGAGCTGCTCAAGTCCTGCGGGCTGCACGGTCACAGGTACGCGATCGACGCCACCGTCGCTGAGGCGGCTCTGCGTCAGCCGGGCCCTGTCGCCATGCTGACCTCCGACATCGATGACATGGAAAAGCTGTGCGGTCACCGAGTGCGGCTCGTGCCCCTCTGAGGCACCCGAAACCCGAGCCCGTCAAGGGGCTGGACAGCGCGGTGGACGTCGTGGCCGTCTGAGGGGGAGCCCGGGAGCGGCACCAAGGCACCGCCCCGGGAGATCCGTCCGAAAGGCACCCGCATGAGCACCCGCCCCCCGCTGCCCCCGTTCACCCCGGAGACCGCACGTCAGAAGGTGCAGGCCGCCGAGGACGCGTGGAACACCCGCGACCCGGAGAAGGTCTCCCTCGCGTACACCGAGGACTCGGTCTGGCGGAACCGCGACTCCTTCGTCACCGGCCGCGCAGCGATCCGGGAGCTGCTGACGCGCAAATGGCAGCGGGAGCTGGACTACGCGCTGCGCAAGGAGCTGTGGGCCTTCGAAGGGAACCGCATCGCGGTGCGCTTCCAGTACGAGTGCCATGACGCGGACGGACAGTGGTGGCGTTCGTACGGCAACGAGCTGTGGGAGTTCGACGAGAACGGGCTGATGGCGCGCCGCGAGGCCAGCATCAACGACGTCCGCATCGACGAGGGCGACCGGCGCATCCACGGGCCGCGCCCCGAGGCGGAGCGCGGCCGGGGCATCCCGCTCAAGTGACGGTCGTGCGCACGGGCGGCGCGGCACGGTGTGCGCACCCGCGGGGCGTAGGCGGCACGGCGGCCGGCCGCGGGCGCGAGTGCCCGCGGCCGGCCGCCGGCGCCGGTGGTGCTCATGCCTCCTCGTAGACCACCCAGACCTGGCCACGGTCGAAGGCCATGCGCTCGCCGTCGGACTTGGTGAAGGTCGTGCCCGACTCCTCGGTGGGCCGCTCCCACTTCGTCTCGTACGCCTTGCCGTCGCGCAGGACCGTCGCCTCGCCGCTGCCGACGGTCTTCTCGTACGGCGTGCCGCCGTCGTCCGGCGGCATCTCCACCTTCTGCACCACGACCGTGGCACCGCCGAGACGTGCGCCTCCGGTGGTCTCCGCCGGTTCGCCGTCGAAGGACGCCAGCCAGCGGTCCTCCTCCGCCGACCAGTTGAAGGTGGTCTGCGCGGAGCCGTAGTCGACGGTGCGCTCGTCGGTCGCCTCGCCGCCGCCGGGCGCCTCGTCGGCGAAGCGGAAGCCGATGTCCTTGCTCTTGCTGGCCTCCGGCGCCTGCGCGAGGACCTTGTCGGTGTGCGCGTAGAGGTTGTGCGGGGCCTCGTTGTCGCCGCCGCGGAAGTAGCCGTCCGGGTAGTCGTCGTGGGAGACGCCGTAGAGCTTCGACTTCTTGATCAGGTCGACGACGCCCTCACGCGCGCCCGAGTAGGCGAGTATCGGGCGGTCGAACATCCGGAGCTGCTCGACGTTGTACGCGCGGGCGCTGCGTACCGGGCCGATTCCCTCGGGGAACTTGCTGGAGAACACCCCGAGCAGCCGGCTCAGGCCGCCCTCGACCTTCTCCACGAAGACGATGTCGGCGTTCTCCAGCTCGGTGTGGGGCCGGGCGTCCTTGTGGTTGTCGATCTTCACCGCCATCACGGGGGCGGGTTCGGCGGGGAGACCGGTGAAGGGCGAGGTCTCCTCGTTCGCCTTCGAGGCGGCCCCCGCCTTCGCCGAGCGGTCCGGCGCTTCCTTCGCGGACGACGCGCCGGCGCTCGCCGTGCCGGCGGCGAGCGCCGCCACTGCCAGCGCGGCCAGCCATCGGGTGGGCCTGCGTATGCCTCCGGGTTCGCTGCCGGACGGCGAGGGGGTGGGGATGCCTCGCATGCAACTGCCTTCCGTCGTGGGGGGTTCGGAGACAGCCACCTCATCGCCGCCGCGCCGCGTCGTCAATACCGCTGCCGTGACACTTCCCGCCGGAGGGGGACGTGCGGCCGGTCGTGGCCAACGTCCCTGTCAGAACTCGGAGTTGATGACGGCCTCCACCAGTACCTCGCCGTCCGCCGTCAGGCTGATCCGCTTGCCGCCGTCGTCGACGACGGCCAGGCCGCGCTCCTGGAGGGAGGCGAACCTGCTCCGCCACGGCTCGTCGAACAGGGAGCGGCCGGGGAAGCGTTCCTGGTGGAGCCGGTCGTCGAGCGGGCGGAGCGTGGAGAGCGCCATCTTGACCGCCCGGGACTCCTGGGCGTCCTCGGAGAAGCGGGTGGCGGAGCCCAGCGGGACGCGGCCGGCCTCGACGGCCTCGCTGTACTTCTTCCAGTTCACGTCGGTGATGGCCTCGGAGGCACGGCAACTGGAGCTGCCGCCCAGGCCGATGGCGACCTCGGCCTCCTGCTTGTCCTGGTCGACCATGATGGCCTTCCACTTCTCCGGTCCGAGGCCGTCCCGCGCGAAGTACATCGTGGGCTGCTCGCTGTATCCGGCGTCGCGCAGTCCCTCGGTGAGGAGTTCGCGCATCTGGTACTGCTCGCCGAGGGTGGGCCAGCGGTGCCCCTTCTCGACGAGCCTGGCGCGGTACTCCGGCAGCTGCCACGCCGCCGGCTTCTCACCCGCCACGCCGGTCCTGGTGTCGCTGTAGTCCGCGAGGTGCAGCTTCGTGCAGACGACTGCGGTCAGTTCGTTCTCGACGACGATGTCGAGGTCCCGCCGGACGCTGTCCACGGTCTGGTCGAGGAGCCCGTACATGAGGTCGACGCTGATCCACTCGAAGCCGAGGGACTGGGCGTTGCGGACGAAGTCCACGCACATCTGCGCGGTGTGCTCGCGGCCGCACTGCTCCAGCACCGGGTCGTCGAAGGACTGCACGCCGCTGCTGAGCTTGGTGCAGCCCAGTTCGGCGAGGAGTTCGAGCTTCTCCGGCGTGAAGGTGCTGGGGTCGCCCTCGAAGCGGATGGCCGTGTCGGCGGTGAAGGCGAAGTTCTCGCGGTAGAAGTCGAGCAGCCGGCGGATGGCGTCCGGAGGCAGCAGCGAGGGCGTACCGCCGAAGACGTTGAACTCCCCGATCGGGGCGGACGCGAGGTTGGGCACGTCGCGCAGCCACAGCTCGGCCTCGCGGATGTTCCAGTCCACCCACTGCGTCGCCTTGCTGTCGACGGCCTCCGGGGAGCCCTTCGCCAGCACCACCGGGTACTGGCAGAAGCGGCAGCGGTAGGCGCACGTCGGTATGTAGGACCACAGGTGGATGGGTGCGGTGGAGGCGAGCTGGCGGTCCAGGTCCGCCAGGAAGTCCTCCGGGGAGTGGCCGGGGATGTTGCCGGGGAAGACGTGCGCGCCGAACGGGTCCTCGGTGACGTACTCGACGAGGTGCCGGTTGGACGGGTCGGTCAGCGCGCCCAGCACCGCCGGTTCGGGGTGGGCGGGGTCGGTCTTCCGCAGCGAGGCGAGGGACTCCTCGTAGGTCTGCCGTCGGGCGATGTCCATCAGAAGACACCGCCGTTGCCGAAGTAGTTGTGCGCTTCCCCTGATTCGCGGTCCTCGCAGAAGTACCGGACGAACTCGGTGAACCTCTCCGGCGGTACGTCCCGCAGGCACGGCGGCAGCGGCGGCGGGTGGCCGATGTCCTCGCCGACGGTGGCGCGCAGCCGGGCGAAGATCTCGTCGGCGAACTCGAAGTACAGCCGGTAGGACGGGGTCTTGTAGGAGTGGATGGGGGTGAAGTCGATCATCCTCATCTCGTCCTTGATCTCCGCTGTGCGCTGCCCGAGCCGTTCGGCCAGCGAGGGGCCGAAGAAGTCCACGACGGCGTCGTCGTCGAGGAGCGACGGTGTCAGCAGCACCGGCAGGATCGTGTTCTTCGGTGTGAAGTCCTTGACGGAGAACTCCCAGGCCTGGAGGGCCTCTTCCTCGGTCAGGTCGCCCTCGCGGTCGGCGACCGGCTCCGGCACGCGGATGTCGCGCATGACGATGATGCCGTCCGAGCCGTACGCCCTTCCCGTGATCACCTCGTCGATGGCGTGGTTGACGCGCCTCGGGTTGATCTCGACGCGGGACGCGGGAACGTAGGCGATGTCCTCGCCGGAGCCGCGGACGCGGATGCCGAAGTCCCAGTCGTCGGACAGGTGGTTGACGAAGCGGCCGTTCTGGAGCTGGTAGAAGATCTCGACGCCGCCGACCTTCTCGTACGCCTCGCGCTCCACCGCGAAGCCCTTGCCGTCGGGGAACCCGCCGAACAGCGAGAACGTCACGGCGCGGCAGCGCAGCGTCTTCTGGATGGCGTCCCACAGGCGCGGGCGCCGCGTGAAGTGCTCGGGCGCGTAGTAGTAGTCGCACACGCCGATGGCGGCCTTGCCCGACTCCATGGCCGTGAACAGCTCCCACAGCCAGCGCTCGTCCACTCGGCAGTCCGCATCGGCCGATACGAGGTAGAAGCGCTGCTCGGAGTCGGCCTGGCCGCGCCGCGCGCTGCGCCGGGACGCGAAGTCCATGCCCGTCCTGCGCGCGCAGGCCACCCCCTGCTCCGGTTCCGGGACGACGTGGAGGGCGAGGTCGGGATGGTCCGCCGCGAAGGCTCGGGCGATCCGCACGGTGGCGTCGGTGGAGTTGTTGTCCACGACGACGACTTCGTACATCGACTTGTCCAACGGGCCGTCCGGGCCGCGCTGTTCGTAGAGGGAGCGCAGCACGGCCGGCAGGTTGTCCGCCTCGTTGTAGACGGGCAGCACGACGCTCATGCGGGTCCGCTCGCCCATCGGGGTCAGGAACAGCTCGGCCAGCAGCTCGCCCGCCCGTTCGGCTCCGAAGTGACGTTCACCGAGCCGGTGGTTGTGGTCCGCCATCTCCTCGCGCTTCCTCTCGTCCAGGATCAGCCCGGCCACGTCGTCGACGAAGGCCGGCGTGGGCAGGTCGCCGTCGGTGAGTTCCATGACGGGGGCGCGGAATCCCTTGTCCCCGTAGACGGTGTCGTAGAGCTGGTAGCGGGTGGTCACGTACGGGACGCGGGAGGCCACGGCCTCGCCGATCGGGTTGCCGTAGCTCTCGTAGTCGTAGGAGGTCAGGAACGAGGCGACCGCGGCCTGGGAGAGCAGGTCCCGTACGGAGAAGCCGTCGCCGCTGGCGGCGCCGATGTCCGCCTCGTGCGGGGCGAGGCGGCCGCCGAAGACCACCCGGTCCGCCACACCGAGGGACTGCGCGAGCGTGCGGAGCCGTGCGTACTCGTCCGGGGCCTCGGCGGTGTCCCCGGCGACGAACAGGTACGCGCCGGTGCGGTCCGCGAGACCGGCCAGCAGGTGGATGTCCCGGTCGATGCGCTTCTGCGGGATGATCCTCGTGCAGCGGGCGATGAGCGGCGCGTCCTCGGGGATGCCGTATGCGCGGCGGAATCCGGCGGCCCCTCCGGCGCGCGGGGCGGCTGCGGGCGCATGCGTGAAGGTGTTGGGCAGCACGTCGATGTTCGCGAGGTCCGGCACCCATTCGAGGGTCCGCCGGCGGGCCTCCTCGTGCAGCGCGACGTAGTGGATCCAGGGCGAGTTGCGCGGGGCGACGGTGCCCGGGTAGGGGAACTCGCCGTACTTCTTGATGCCCGGCTCGCTCTGCCACATCAGGTCGTGGTCGCGCCACATGACGTACCGGCCCAGCCGGTGGCGCCGCCCGTAGGTCTCGATCGCCGAGTAGAGGGCCCTGGTGTAGGTGACGTTCTCGGGCAGCGTGCCGTTCTCGACCATCACGAACGACACGTTCCGGCGCTCCCACGTCCCGACGATCCGCTCGCTGATCGCCTCCGCCGCGGCCTCGACCAGCGGCAGCAGATGCTCGCCCGCACCGTGCTGGACGTACTCGCGCAGCACCTCGGAGACGAATTCGGGTCCGTAGCCGGGCACTTCGCCGATCCCCTCGATGCGGTCGAGCCGCACCCAGCCGGGGAGGAGCGCGGCCTCGTCGCGGTAGGGCCGGAAGAAGGCGTTCTTGTCCGCCTTCACGTCGTAGCCCAGGTCGAGGTGCACGCGGTAGCCCTGCTCCCGGAACGCCCTCGCGGTCTTGACGAACTCCACCACCACACCGGATATCGGCGTGGCGTCGAAAGATGTTCCCCACAAAACGGTCATGGACTCCAGATGCTCCTGCCGTCGCTGCCGGTTCGTCCCTCAAGAGGACGCCGAGAAGGGGAAGTTGACATTCCGGCGCCCCTGTCGAGGAGACCACCGGCGGAGCAGCCTGAGAAGACCGCGCATCGGTTCAATTCACTTCCCTGTGATCTCCATGCCAATAACCTGGCCCCGCACGGGAGTTCACGGGAGAGGAGCCGAGTGGTATCCCAACGCGCCGCTGTCGCCGCGGTATTCGTCGTCAACGGCGGCCTGTACGGCGCCTGGGCAGCCCGGGTCCCGGCGCTCGCCGCCCAGACCGGCGCCGATCCGGCAGAGCTGGGGCTCGCGCTGCTCGGCCCGAGCATCGCCATGATCGTCACCGCTCCGCTGGCGGCCCGCGCCTGCGCCGCGTGGGGTGCGCGGCTCGTCATCGCGGTGGCGCTCGCCGGCGCCTGCCTGGTGCTGCCGGTGCTGGGGCTGGCCGGTTCCGTCCCGCTGCTCGGCGCGGCGCTCGCCGCTCTCGGGGCGCTCATGGGGACCGTCGACGTGGCGATGAACGTCGCCGCCGTCGCCGTCGTACGGGACCTGGACCGCCCCCTGATGCCCTTCTTCCACGCCGGGTTCAGCTTCGGCGGGCTCATCGGCTCGCTGGGTGCCGGACTGGCCGCGGCGCTCTCCCTCACACCGGCGCGGCACTTCTGCTTCGTCGCGGCGGCCGGTCTGCTGGCGCTGCTCGTCACCGTGCGCTCGGTGCCGGGGGAGCGGCCCGGCCCGCAGGAGAAGAGCGGGGGCTCGTACCGCGCCGTCGTGTTCCGCAAGCGGCTGTGGCTGCTGGCGGCCGTGGCGCTGTGCGCGGCCGTCGCCGAGGGGACCTGCGCCGAGTGGTCCGCGCTCTTCCTCGTGAAGGAGCGCGCCGTCACCGAGTCGGTCGCGGCGACCGCCTATTCGGTCTTCTCCGTGACGATGGCCCTGACCAGGCTCTTCGGGGAACGCGTCGAGGCCCGGTTCGGGCCGCACCGGCTGCTGGCGGCCAGCGGGCTCGTCGCCGCCGCCGGTCTGGTACTGACCGCGGCGGTCCCGCTCGGGGCCGTGGCGTACGCGGGATTCGCCGTGGCGGGGGTCGGCCTGGCGTTCTGCTTCCCGGTGGCCATGGCGCTCGCGGGCGACGCGGGCCGCCGCTCCGACGGCGGCGGCGGCGAACGCGAACTCGGCTTCGTGACGACCGTCGCCTACGCGGGTTTCCTGGGCGGACCGCCGATGATCGGCGGTGTCGCCTCGCTGACCAGCCTCACCGTCTCGATCGGCGCCGTCGGGCTGCTGGCCGCGCTGATCACCCCGGCCGCCCTCGCGGCACGGGAACGCGGGGCGGCGCCGAAAGGCACCGCTGCCCGCGAACTCGTCTGAGACGGGCGGCCCCGCCGGCGCCGCGACGACCGGCGCCGCGACGACCGGCGCCGCGCCCCGCGGGACCGGCCCCGCGCCCCGCGTCGGACGTCAGTCGGCCACGGGAGCGGGCGCTTCGGCGCGCGTGACGCGGATCTTGGACTGCCCGTGCGGCAGCTTCTCCCAGTCGTCCATGAAGCGCGCGGTCAGCCCGTGCTTCTCCGCGAGGGCCGTCAGCGTCTCCGTCCTGTAGTAGAAGTCCTCGCGCAGCACCTGGTGTTCGGCGCCTTCCGTGCGGTCGAAGGTGAAGTCGAAGAAGCCGCGGGGCGTCAGGATGCGCGCGACGTTCGCGAAGCACTCGTCGATGACCTCGATCGGGGAGTGCGAGAAGACGCTGTGCGCGTGCACCACGTCGAAGTGGCCGTCCGGGAGGAAGTCGAAGGTCAGATCGTGCGTGAGGGTCAAGTGCGGGAGTTTGTCCTGCAGTTCGTACCGGGCCAGGGTCTTCTTCGCGGAGATGAGGATGTCGGGCGAGATGTCGATGCCGTAGTAGTTGCCGGCGTCCAGGTACTGGATGAACCTCCAGCCCGCGCGGAGGTTGCCGCAGCCGATGTCCAGCATGCGGTGCTCCTTCTGCAGTCCGTGCTCGACGAGGAAGTCGAACTGCATCTGCCCCAGGGCCAGCCACCTGTCGTGGCTGCGGCTGCCGACGGCCGCCTCCGGGTTCGCGGCCGTGTCGGACGCCATCACCGCCCGGTAGTAGTCGACGTGGTCCGGGTGCTTGAACCTCAGCCAGCGGTCGCGCAGGGCACGGCGGAGGTAGGGGACGACCCGTGCCGGGTTCCGCAGTGCGTAGGCGGCCTTGTGCGACAGCCGTGCGCGGTTCGCCGCGAGAGAGCGCGGGGTCTTCTTGGGCATCAGGACGTACTCCTTCGGTGCTGCGGTCTCCCCGCCGGTGCCCGATGCGGGCCGTTCGGGGCGAGTTGGGACGGGAAGGACTGAATGACCCGCCATGTCTGACATTCGCGGCCGAGCGTAGAGCAGCGCACGGCCGGGCGCGGACGCGCGGGAAGGGGCGTTTCCTGCGATCGGCGCGTGTCCGCGCCGTGCCGGACACCGCGCACCCCACGGGAGAAGGGGCTCCCGGGGCGCCGCGCGGCGCGGCAGGTTCAGCCGCCGCGCCGCCGTCTCCGGTGCCGGGCGCCGGCATCCGCGGTACCGGCGGCGGAGGCCCGTGCCGCGACGACTCCGCTCTCGTAGGCGAAGACGACGGCCTGCGTGCGGTCCCGCAGCGACAGCTTCATCAGGACGCGGCCGACGTGGGTCTTCACCGTCGACTCGGCCAGGTCGAGGTGGCCGGCGATCTCAGCGTTCGACAGGCCCTGCGCCACCAGGGCCAGCACGTGCGTCTCCCTCTCCGTGAGCCCGGCGACCCGTTCCAGGAGCGGTGCGCGCAGGGCGGCGTCCTCGCCGGTGAGCCGGCTGAACTCGGTGATGAGACGGCGTGTGACGGGAGGCGCCAGCAGCGCCCCGCCGGCGGCGACGGCCCTGACGCCCTCGGCGAGCCGCGCCACGGGGGCGTCCTTGAGCAGGAATCCTCCCGCGCCGGCCTTCAGCGCCTTGTAGACGTACTCGTCGAGGTCGTACGTCGTCAGGATCAGCACCTTCGTGGCGGGGGCGCGCGCGACGATCTCGCGCGTGGCCTCCAGGCCGCTCATGACGGGCATCCGCACGTCGAGCAGGGCGACGTCCGGGCGGAGCGCGAGGACCGCCTCGACGGCCTCCCGCCCGTCGGCCGCCTCACCCGCGACCTCGATGTCGGGGCGGCTGCCCAGCAGTACGGACAGGCCCTCGCGCACCATCATCTGGTCGTCGGCAATCAGCACACGGATGCTGCCCGCGTCAGCCATCGGGCTCCCCCGTTCCGGCGGCCGGCAGGAAGGCCGAGACCTCGAAGCCGCCCCCGTCGGTGGGCCGTACCTCCAGCCGCCCGCCCAGCATCGCGACGCGCTCCCGCATTCCCGTGAGGCCGTGCCCCGCGCCCGTCTCCCGCGGAGTCCGCCCCGTGCCAGGTTCCGTGGCGAGTTCCGTGGCGGGGCCGTTCACGACGGTGACGCCCAAGCCCTCCCGCGCATGGTCGAGTTCCACCCGGACGGGTGACCCGGGAGCGTGCCGCAGGGCGTTGCTCAACGCCTCCTGGACGATGCGGTACGCCGACAGCTCCACTCCGCGCGGCAGTTCGCGCACAGCGCCCCGCACCGTCTCCTCGACGGGCACCCCGGTCGCACGTACCCGCTCCAGCAGCACCGCCAGGTCGGCGAGCCCGGGCTGCGGAGCCTCGGCGGCACCGGCCGTCACGCCGTCCCCGCCGGCCGGCTCGGCCCGTACCGCTCCGAGGACCCGCCGCAGCTCCGCGAGCGCGGCGACCGCGTTCTCCCGGATGGCGGCGAAGGCCCTCTCCAGTTCGGGCGGCGGCGCCTCCACCCGGAACGGAGCGGCCTGCGCCTGGATGGCGACGACGGACATGTGATGGGCTACGACATCGTGCAACTCCCGTGCGATGACCGCCCGTTCCTCCAGCAGGATGCGCCTGGAGCGTTCCTCCGCGGTCGCCGCGGCGTGCACGGCCGCCTCCTCACGCGCCCGCCGCCACCCCGTGACGACGGCGCACACCAGCGGCATGCCACCGGAGAGCAGGGCCATCACCGACGTACCGAGCACGTAGGGGCCGAAGAGTCCCGCCGCCAGCATCAGCACGAGCGCCCAGAATCCGAGCGCGGCCCGGAGGCCGAGCCGCAGCCCCAGCACGACCTGGAGCGCCGCGAACGCGAGGAGCCCCGCCCAGGCCCACGGCCTCGCCTGGCTCTCGTACTGGAAGACGCCTTCGGAGAGTTCGGCGAAGGTGAACGGCGCGGCCACACCGCCGGGACGGGCGAGGCTGAGTCCCAGCAGCGCCAGCAGCAGCCAGCCCGACAGCACCGGCCGGCACAGCGCCGTCAGCAGCGCGAGCGGCACCAGGATGCGGCCCGCCGCGGCGTCGGCGGCAGGGACGCCGGACAGCGCCTGGAGCAAGGCGACGAGCACCGTCAGCGCCACGACACCGGCGTGCGGCGCCCAGCGCAGGGCCTCGCGTACGGGCGCGGGGAGCGCCCGCACGCCCCGCGCGGTGGGCGGGAGCCGTCGCGCCGGAGGCAGCGGGCGGGGGACGAAGGCGTCACGGACCAGGTCGCGGAAGAGGCCGCGCAGGACGCCCGACAGCCACCGGCGGAACAGCGCGGCCGCGGTCCCGGGCTCCGGCTCCCGGCCCGCCGGGCCGGAAACCGGCCCGGCGCCCTGGGCGGGTACCGCCGCGGCGCCCTGGGCGGGTACCGCCGCGGCCGGCGCCCGTTCAGGGGGCGGTGCCGGAGCGCGGTCGGGCGCTCTTCCCTGTGGTCGGTCCGGAATCATGCGGCGACGATATGGAGACCGGCCGGCCCCGGCATCCGTCCCAGGTGCCATCACGTGATCTCCCCCTCAGGTACTACACACGGGGGCGGTCCCGGACGCAGGCTGGGAGTCCGCCGCGGAGCCCAGCGCCCGCCCGTCACCGGCTGAGAGGAACCACCGTGCGCGTCGCCGTCCTGGACGACTACCAGCAGGCAGCCCACCACTTCGCCGACTGGCAGAGCCTGGACGCCGAAGTCACCTTCTTCCACGAGCACTTGGCGGACACCGACGCCCTCGTCGAAGCCCTGAGCGGCTACGGGATCGTCGTCGCGATGCGCGAGAGGACCCCGTTCACGGCCGAACGCCTCGCGCGGCTCCCCGATCTGCGGCTGCTGGTGACGACGGGCATGGCGAACGCCGCCATCGATCTGGACGCGGCCCGCGAGCACGGCGTGACGGTCTGCGGCACCCAGAGCCCCGCCACTGCGACGCCCGAACTCACCTGGGGGCTCATCCTCTCCCTCGTGCGGCACATCCCCGCCGAATCCACCGGGATGCGCGAAGGGCAGTGGCAGAACACCATCGGCGCGGACCTGGCCGGACGCACCCTCGGCCTCGTCGGCTTCGGGAGGCTCGGCAGGCGCGTCGCCGCCGTCGCCCAGGCGTTCGACATGCGCGTGCTCGCCTGGAGCGCCAACCTCGACCCGGCCGCCGCCCGCGAGCACGGCGCCGAGCCCGTCGGCAAGCAGACCCTCTTCTCCGAGTCCGACGTGATCAGCCTCCACTACAAGCTCAGCGGGCGCAGCGCCGGACTCGTCGGACGCGAGGAACTGTCCTGGATGAAGCCGACCGCGTACCTCGTCAACACCTCGCGCGGCCCGCTCGTCGACACCGGCGCCCTCATCGACGCCCTGTACGAGGGCCGTATCGCGGGCGCGGGACTCGACGTGTACGACATGGAGCCGCTGCCCGCCGACGACCTGCTGCGCACCGCGCCCCGTACCGTCCTGACCCCGCACCTCGGCTACGTCACCGAGGAGACCTACCGCGTCTTCTACGGGCAGGCCGCCGAGGACGTCGCCGCCTGGCTCGCGGGCACACCGCTGCGCACGCTCACGTCCTGAGCCCCCGGCCGGCTCCCCTCGGCCGCAGGCGCTCCGCCCTTCGGCTTGCCGATACGTGTCGAGGGCGAGCTGCTGTAACCGGCAGCACAGGGGCCACGGGTTGCGTCATCGGGCGTCAGTCACGTTCTCGTGGTGGCCGTCCTGCAAGAGGGACAGCAGAAGAGGCCGTTGCCCAGCGCCTCGGTCGTCGTGCCGCAGTACTCGCACGTGGGCGGGTCGGGCATCGGTGACGCCCTTCCCTGCCGCGTATTGGCCAGGGCGGTGGCGCGGATCTCCATGGCGGTGATCTGGTCGCGCAGCCAGGTGGATGTGGCGCTGCGCTGGGTGAGTTCGCGGGCGCAGCGGAGGCAGGCGTGTGCTCCTCCGCCGGGTCCTGATCCGCCTTCGTGGACGGTGACCAGGACGACGTCGTCTGCCCAGTCGTCGTGCCATGCGCAGTGCCCGGGGTGGGCCTGGCGGCTCATCACTGCACCTCCTCAAGTGCGAGGTGGAAGGCGGGTCGAACCCAGTGCGGTCCGGGTGGTGCGGTGTGGTCTCCGGCGGGGATGAGGACGTGGCGGCTGCGGCCGTAGACCGTCACGTCGGGGGTGGTGATGAGGTCGCCTGTGCCGGGGGTGATGAGGAAGAGGTAGCCGGGTCCGTCGCGGATGACGTCTCCGCACCGGGTGCCCAGGGCGTCAACGAGTGCTTCACCCTGCCGTGTCGGGACGCGTACGGCATCCCAGCGGCGTCCGGCAGCGACAAGCCGGAGCCCCTGGCGTGCGGAGCTGCGGTCTCGTCGTTGTGCTGTCCTCACCACGGGTCTCCGTGGGTGAAGGCGCGGTACAGGGCCAGGGTGGAGGTGGTGCGGCGGGACGAGAGGCGTGCCCAGTGCGGTCCGGGCGGCGAGATGATCCGGTCGGCGGGGACGAGGAGGAGATCACCGCGCCCCAGCACCGTCACACCAGGGAGCGTCAACTCCCCTCCCCGGCCCGGCTCGACGAAGAACCACACGTGCACCCCGTCCGCGACCACACCACCGCACCCCGCACCGAGATGGTCCGCGACTCGCTTGCCCACGGCGGCCGTCACACGGACCGCGTCCCAGCGGACCCCGGCCTTCGCCAACGTCAGGCGCATCTGCGTCTCGGGGATCGTCACCGCGCCGACGCCCCCGCGACGACGTTCTGGATCACGGCGTGCAGCCGCCTGGACCGGGTCAGCACACGGCCGTTGACAACAGGCCGCGCCCAGAACACCGCCGCCCAGCGGTCGCAATGGGGCGGAGGCACCACGACGTAGCAGCCCGTGCCGAGGACCCGCACACGAGCCTCGACCGGGAAGCGCCAAGCGTCGGCCGCACCCGGCCGGACCATGAAGTACACAGTCCGGTTGCAGGCGTCACGGATCACGGCGCCGCAGTCGTCGTCGAGGACCGCGAGAACCCGCTCACCTGAATCACCGGGCACCCGCACCGCGTCCCAGAACACCCCCGCCTCCCTCAACTCGGCGTCGAGACCTTCGGGCAGCGGCGTGCGCGACGGAACGGAGAGTCTGGACATGGTGAGCTGCACGGGAACGCACCTCTCGGTCATCGAGTGATCGGACACTCACAGACCGTAAGAGCGCTCCGCCGGGAGCAGGGGCAGGGATTCTGCCCCTGCGTCAGAACCCCTTTTCAGGCAGCCAGTACACCCACCTTGACTGCCAGCTCAGAGGCCCGGCGCCGACGATCCGGCGCCTTCGCCTCGGTCTCCTCCAGGATGATCCGCCGCGCGTAGCCGTTGTACTGGATCGTCTCCGGCGCGTTCTCGTGCGCCTTGTCCACCGTCTCCAGGGCGGCCTCGGGCTTTCCGTCGAGCTGATAGGCGCGGGCCTCCTCGATCCTGTGTCGCGCCCGGCGCGGCCGGGACGGAATCGACCGGACGTCGGCCTGCCGCACTTGCCGCACGCTCTCGTTGCCTGCGTGCAACTCCACAGCGAGAGTCACCGCGTGAGCCCCCATCACCGCCCGGGAGAACGACGTCACCGGGTGGTAGTAGGCCGCCGACAGCCCTCGCGCAACACGGTCCGCCTTGTCCCACCACCCCCACGCACTGCCGGCGTCTCCACGACTACTCGCCGTGTACCCCGCCGCCACCTGCAACGCCCCCGCGATGGCGCGCACATCCTCGCCCGCATCGGGCAGTTGCGGCTCAAGCCAGTGCAGGGCCTGCATCGTCACCGCGTCCGCGCCGTCGTACTGCGCGGAGTCCCGGTGCGCCTCAGCGGTCAGCCACGCGGCCATGCCCAGCGCATGCGGGTCACCGGACTCCTGCGCGGCAACCATGCCACGCTCGGCCACGCGCCACAGCAGGGCCGAATCCGGCTGGTAGGCGAGGAAGAACTGCGCGAGCGAATACACCTCGGCGAGGACGGCCTGCGCCGCGCGGCGCTCTGCGGGAGTGCCGGCCTGCCGCACGGCGAGTTGCCCGTCACGGATCAGCCCGGGCAGCAAAGTGCCGATCACCTCCCGGTGGTTCGGCGCCGAATGACGGGCGGCCCACGCGTGGGCGAGGCTTGCCCGAAGGTGCGCGGTGTCCGGGGCCCGGCGGTCATCCACCGGGAGCGGGAAGGCGTCCACGGCAGCGCGCACCTCGGGCAGGCGCGGATGTCCCGGGCCGATGAACAGAGCCGTAGGCATTCGAGCGGCATCGCCAGTGAGATCGGAAAGGTCTCGCACCCGCAACGCTTCGGCCATGCGCAGCACCATCGGGAGCGAAGGCGTGTGAAGGTCTCCGCGCTCGATCTGCTTCAGCCACGACGGCGACTTGCCCAACAGCCCTGCCAGCACGGGGCGGGTCATCCCACGGCGTGTCCGCAGGATGCGCAGGCGCTCACCGAACGCGATCGGTTCCGGGGTGGCATCGGGGTACGACACGGCTCTGCCCCTCTTCTGTGCGGCTCCGTCACTGCACAGGGTATGGGTCCGGACCGGATGTGTGACCGGGCTGACAACTCCCCAAGTGAGCAACGGGATTGCCGCCGCCGGAGACCGGGTGCCAGCCACTCCGGCGCCTGGCGCCGCACGTTCATGAGGGCGTCCACGGCCTGCCCGTACTGCCGCATCATGAGGTGCGCCCTCGCGCGACGCCGAGGCGACGCCGGTCGTAAGGATGTCTGGACCGTCGTACGAGGCCCAGGGCCTCGCCGAGACCGGCCACGGGGCTGCCAAGGGCGCCCGCCTCGTCCTGACGGCCCCTTCCGGCGAGCGGGGCGCACCGCCCGGTGAGACAGTGCCTGGTAGTGCCAGGTGAGGCCCGGGAGGTCGCGGTATGGCGGAGCGAGTGGTGGCCGAGTCCTACGGCGGACCGGAGGTGCTCTCCCTCGTCGAGGTGGAGGTGCCCCCTCCGGACCGGGGTGAGGTGACCGTCCAGGTGAAGGCCGCGGGCGTCAACCCGGTGGACTACAAGCTGTACGGCGGTGCCTTCGGATCGGACCCCTCGTCGCTGCCGATGCCTGTGGGGCAGGAGCTGGCCGGGGTCGTGACCGCTGTCGGGGAGGACGCCGAGGGGCCGGGCGGCCGGCTGTCCGTCGGTGACGAGGTGATCGTCTTCCAGATCTCCGGCGCGTACGCCACCGACGTGACCGTTCCCGCCTCCCAGGTCGTGCCCAAGCCCCCCGAGCTGAGCTGGGAGAAGGCGGCGGGGCTGCTGCTGACGGGTGCCACCGCCGTCCACGCCCTCGCCGTCGTGGGGGTGTCGCAGGGCGACACGATCCTCGTGCACGGGGCGTCAGGAGGCGTGGGGCTCATGGCCGTGCAGCTCGCCGTCGCGGTCGGAGCGAACGTGGTCGGGACGGCCGGCGAGGAGCGCCAGGAGCTCGTCCGGCGCTACGGTGCGACGCCCGTGGTCTACGGCGCGGGGCTGGAGGAGCGGGTGCGTGCCGCCGCGCCGGACGGCGTGCACGCGGCGGTCGACACCGCGGGGACGCGGGAGGCGGTGGACGTCTCCCTGGCCCTGGTCCCGGAGCCCTCCCGCATCGTCTCCGTCATCGCCTTCGACCGGGCCGACGCGGGGATCAAGCTCATCGGCAACGGCCCCGGCGCGGACCCCGGAACCAAGATCCGGAGCGACGCCTGGCGCGATCTGGTGCCCCTGGCGCGCGGCGGCATGATCGACGTCGTCGTCGCCCGCACCTTCCCGCTGAGCGAGGCGGCGGAGGCCCACCGCTTCCTCGCGGAGGGCCACCCCGGCGGCAAGGTCGTCCTGCTGCCCTGAACGGAAGACCGTCCTGCGGCCCGGACGGGCGGGCGCCCGGCGCCCTACAGCCGTGCCTTGAGGAACTCCAGCGTCCGCTCCCACGCGAGCCGCGCCGAGTCCGGGTCGTACGTGCCCAGGTGGTCCTCCTCGTTCGCGAAGGCGTGCCCGGCCGGATAGCGGTGGACCGTCATCGGCGCCCCCGACTCCGCCCGGATGCGCGCGGCGATCTCCTCGGCGCGGGCAGGGGAGGCGTTCTCGTCGAACTCGCCGTAGTGGCCCAGGACTTCGGCGCGCATCCCGGAGAAGTCGGCCTCGTCGTCGCCCGTCACGCCGTAGTACGGGACGGCCGCGGCGATCCGTTCCCCGGCGGCAGCGGCCAGCGCGAGGACGAAACCGCCGCCCATGCAGAAGCCGACGGCTCCGGCCGCGTCGCCGCGCACGGCCTCGTGGGCGAGCAAGTAGTCGACAGCGCCGGAGAGTTCGCCCACCGCCCTGGCCATCGGCACCTCCGAGGCGAGCCGGGCGGCGTCGTCGCTGTCGTGCGTCGTACGTCCGCCGTACAGGTCGGGGGCCAGGGCGACGTACCCCGCGGCGGCGAGGTCGTCGGCCACCGAGGCGATCTGGTCCGTCAGCCCCCACCACTCCTGGATGACGAGGACACCGGGGCCGGTACCGGCCGGGGGCAGTGCGAGGTAGCCGTAGACGTCCACGCCGTCGGCGGTGAAGCGGAGGTTCTGGCGGAGCGGGGGTGCGGACACGGGGGCAGCCTTTCGGTCAGCTCGGCGGAGGCGGGGGGCGGTTCGGCGGGCACGGGTAACCCGTCACCGCCGGAGATCACCTCCTGGGGCCCGTCTGCCTCAGCACCCGGCACCCGGCACCCGGCGCCCGCTCCGGCCGCCGTCCGCCGTCCGCCGCGTCAGTGGAGCAGTTCCAGCCCCACCACGCCCGCGACGATGAGCAGCAGGCAGATCAGCCGCGCCGCCGTGACCGGTTCGCCGAGCACCACCATGCCGTAGAGGGCCGTGCCGACCGCGCCGGTGCCCACCCACACCCCGTAGGCGGTGCCGAGCGGAATGTGCGTCACCGCGTAGGAGAGACCGAGCATGCTGAGGGCCAGAGCGCCGACGAACAGCAGCGACGGCCACAGCTTGTGGAAGTTCCCGGACGCCTGCAGGGCGCCCGCCCACACGGTCTCCAGCACCCCGGAGACGATGAGGACGGCCCAGGCCAGGCCCATGCGTCCACCTCCGCTCACCGCCGGCGGCGCGCACCGCCGCCGCTCCGCTCCCGCTCTCTGTCCGGCTCAGTCGATCACACGGACGGAGGGAGCGCCCAACCGGCACCGGCGGGCAGGGCCGCGGAGCGCTGTGCGCCCGGCCCCCGGTGGAGGGCCGGGCGCACAGCGTCGGTCGCCGCTCGCCCCTCACGCGTAGGGGTTCTTGTGCCAGTTCCCCTTCTTGCAGGTGTCGCCGGAACCCAACTTGTCGTCCTTGCAGGCCACCACGCGCGCGTGCGTGATGTTGAAGCCGTCGCTGAAGGACGGGCCCTTACGGCTCACACCCTTCCCCTTGCAGTCGGAGTTGTAGTTCCAGAACCGGCTCTCCCCCGTGACGACCTGACCGGTGGCCCTCTCGAACTGCATGAAGGCGAAGGCGTCGTCGCCGTCCTTGCAGCTGATGTCGTTGACGTAGACCTTGACCTTGCCGGTGCTGCCCGGTCCCTTCCACGTCCAGCGGGCAGAGGCGTACGTGTACTTCGGGTGCGCCTTCGAGTAGCCGCTCTTGCCGAGGACCTGCTGTCCGGCCGCCGCACCGGACACGGTGCCCGGCTGTGCCGCGGTGTCCGGCTGTACCGCCGACGCCGACGTCGCCGCGCCCCCGGTCGCCAGCAGTGCCGCCGCACCGATCCCGATGAGCGTCCTCTTGGTGTACTTGGTGTTCTTGGCGATCATGACCGATCTCCCCTCTGCCTCCGACGGGGCCGCGCCCCCTTCGCCAGTCAGCATCACGACTGCACGGCGGTCGGATCCACGACCTTCGGCGGAGGCCGAAGAACGCGGCGGGGGCCGGCGCTCCGCCCCGTCAGCCCGCCGGGGGCTCCGCCTGCCGGGGAAGGTCCTGCACACGGCGGCGCGGCGCCTGCCTGCTGCGCCGCTTCGCCGGGGCGTGCGCCCGCACCATCAGCGTGCCGACGTTGTCCGGCTCGGGCGCCGGAAGGACGTACGCGTCGATGTCGGTGAAACCGCTCTTCGCGAGCAGCTCCGTCCACATCTCGGGGGAGTAGGACCAGCGCAGGACGGGCAGGCGGCGGCCGCTGAGGCCGTTGCCGTACATCGCCTGCGGCCCGTAGAAGCCGTCGATCGGCTCGGCCTGCGAGAGAGCGAGCAGGCCCCGCGGGGAGAGGCGGCGGGCGACCAGCGGGACGAGGACGGCGGGATCGGTGAACCAGGCGGCGCCCCAGCGCGAGTAGACCGCGTCGTACGTCGTGGCGGTGCTCGCGAGGTACTCGCACGCCTCCGCGTTCACGAACGAGAGACCGGGGGTGCCCTCCCACCACAGGCGGGCGCGCGCGACCTGCGCGGGGGAGAAGTCGACCGCCGTCACCTCCACGCCCCGGCGCGCCAGGAAGTACGCCTCCTTCCCCTCGGCGGAGCCCAGTTCGAGCGCGGTGCGCGGCTCCCTCAGGAAGTCCGCACCGGGGCCGTGCCCCGGGTACTGCGTCCATTCGAAGGAGTCGACCGCGGGAGGAGGCGGCTCGCCCTCCCCCTTGTGCGGCTTGTACGTGTTCCAGTACTCCGGGAGGCTCTTGGACGTGAGGGGCATTGCGGTTCCTCGGGAGGCGCGGGGCAAAGGTGTCACCTGGCTGGAACCGTAGGGTTCACGCGCCGCCGGCCGGGACGGTATGGGAGGGGTTCACCCGAAAGTGCCCCCGGCGGGCACGTGATGTGCGCGCGGGGCGGCGGGCCGGACAGCCCGGACGTGAAGCACCGCCCGTCCGCAGGGAGTTGACCGCAGTCCGGCGCGTTCTGGACTGCCCACCTCAGACACCTCCTAGGGGACGATGACCGTCACACCGGCCGTCCCTCCCGACCCGGGGGAGCCCATGCCGGCCAGCGCCTCCGCCGCGTCGGAGAGGCCGATGCGCCTGCGCAGCAGGCGGTCCGGGCGCACCGCGCCGGACTCCAGCAGCCCCAGCAGAGCCGGGTATTCGTGCGCCTGGACGCCGTGGCTGCCGAGGACTTCCAGCTCCCAGGCGACGACCCGGTCCATGGGGATGCCGACGGCCGCCTGCTCCGGCGGCAGCAGCCCCACCTGCACGTGCCGCCCGCGCCGCCGGAGGCTGCGCACGGACGCCGTGCACGTCTCGGGCCGCCCGAGGCAGTCGAGCGACAAGTGGGCGCCTCCGCCGGTGAGTTCGGCGACGGCCGCGGCGGGGTCGTCCACCGCCGAGGCGTCCACGACCGCCTCCGCTCCCGATTCGCGGGCGAGTTCGAGCGCCGGGGGCGAGACGTCCACCGCGACGACCCGAGCACCGCAGGACGCGGCGATCATCACCGCCGACAGTCCGGCTCCTCCGCAGCCCCAGACCGCGACGAACTCCCCTGCCGCCGCCCGCCCCTGGCGCAGCGTCGCCCGGAACGCGGTGCCGAAGCGGCAGCCGAGGGACGCGGCGGTCGCCGTGTCCACGAAGCCGGGGAGCGGGACGAGGTTGTTCTCGGCGTGGTCGACCGCCACGTACTGCGCGAAGGAGCCCCAGTGCGTGAAGCCGGGCTGCGTCTGCCGTTCGCACACCTGCTGGTTGCCGGTCACGCACTCCGCGCATGCCCCGCAGCCGCACACGAAGGGCACGGTCACGCGCCGCCCCACCCACGACTCGCGCACTCCCGCCCCGACGGCGGCCACCGTTCCCGCGAGTTCGTGCCCGCCGACGTGCGGCAGCCGCACGCCGGAGTCGTGCCCCTGCCAGGCATGCCAGTCGCTGCGGCACAGCCCGGTGGCCGCCACTTCGACGACGGCCCCTCCGGGGGCGGGAGCGGGGTCCGGTACGTCGCGGAGTGCGGGGAGCTGCCCGAACTCGTCGTAGAGCAGTGCTTTCACAGCGGGGCAGTATGGCAGTCCGCACGGCGGCGCCCGGAGCGTGCCGGGTGCGCGCGGGCAGAGGACGGGCGGGGTGACGGGGCCGGTGCCTCCGCCGCCCGCGGCGCGCCCGGTGCGGCCGATCTGACCGGCGCCACATGGCGCCACCGCGCCAACCGGCCACGGTCCGCCGCGGGAGGCACGCCGCACCCGCCCGCTCCCCGGCCGCCCCGCCATGGCGTCTGACCAGGACGCCTGTGCCGCCGCACGGCGCTCCGCCCGTCCCGGAAGGGCACCGGTGCGCTCCCGCGGACTCGGCGGCCGGGTCATCAGCTTTGTACGAGCGGCTGCCAGTGACCCCTGTGCGAGGGGATGCTGGGGGGATGCGTGGGAGTCTGAAGTGGCCGCTACTCGGTGCGGCGTTGGTTCTGATGGTGCTGGGCGCTGTGGGCGGCGCGGCCGGGGGGTGGTTCGACCTCGTCTGGATCGCCGCCATCGCGGCGGTGGCCGGCTTCATCGTCTCCAGCGCCTGGGACCACCTCCAGGGCAGGCGCGCGGACGACGGGCTCCCCGACCCCGACCCCGGTCTGGCCGGGGTCTCCGACCCGGTGCGGTACGACCGGCGCCCCGGAGGCGCGGCCGGCGCGGCCGCGGACCACGTGGCGGACGCGCTCGGCCCTGCTCGCGCGGTCGGCGAATTCACCGGCCGCACCGAGGAGTTGCGCCTCCTGCGCGAATGGTGCGGCCACGAGGGGGAGTCCACGCGGCTGGCGCTGGTCACCGGCGCGGCCGGGGTGGGCAAGACCCGTCTCGCGCTGGAGCTGGCCGAGCAGCTCCAGCAGGAGGGGTGGCGGTGCCGCCGGGTGCTCGACGGCGAGGACGCCGCGGCCGTCCACGTGGTGGAGGCCGCCCGGCCCGGCCCCGTCCTGCTGCTCGTCGACCACGCCGAGACCCGCCCCGGGCTTCCGCATCTGCTGGCCTCCGCCGCCGCGAGCGGCGCGGCCGGGCTGCGGGTGCTGATGCTGGCCCGTGAAGAGGGCGAGTGGTGGGGGCACCTGAAAGCCGCGGCGTCCCCCATCGGTCCCGCCGCCTCCCGCGCCGTCACCCTGCGGCTGCAGGCGGGCCCGGGCGACGGAACGGACAGCGCGGAGCTGGTCGCGCGTGCCGTGCCGCGGTTCGCCGCCCATCTGGGGCTTCCCGCGCCGGAGGGCGTCGAGGTCGAACCCGCCCCGCACCCCGTCCCGATGCTGGTGGTGCACGCCGCCGCCCTCGTGGCCGTGCTGCGCGGCGAACGGGGCGGCGGAGGCCCGGCTCCGACGCGGGTGGGTGTCGGCCCGGACGTCCTGGACGAGCTGCTGCGGCACGCCGCACGCGCCTGGCACGAGAGCGCCGCACGGGCGGGGATCACCGGGCCGCAGGGGCTGGACGGGGCCGCCGTCGAGAACTGCGTCGCGGTCACCAGCCTGCTCGCGGCGGGCAGCGCGAAGGCCACGGAGGAGCTGCTGCGGACGGTGCCCGGACTGGACGGGGAGTCCCGCGCGGGGCTCCGGCGCCGGACCGCCCGCTGGCTCTGCACCCTCCATCCGGCTCCCGTCGACGGTGCCGTCGCGCCGCTGCGTCCCGCGCTGCTGGCGGAGCGGCACGTCACCGCGCGCCTCCACGAGAGCCCGGAGTTCGCCGCCGCGGTACGCGACCGCCTCGACGTCGTCCAGGCGCTGCGGGCCCTCACCCTCCTCACGCGGGCCACGGCCCACCACCCCCACGCGGCCGGGCTTCTGGACGACTGGCTGCGGCGGCGGACGGCGGACCTGTACGGGGCGGCGATCACCGTCACGATCGAGTCGCCGGGAGCGCTCGGCGCCGTCCTCGCGGACGTCCTCTCCACCACCGACGTCCCGCGGGAGGTGCTCGAGGAGATACAGCGCGCCATCCCGTACCTGACCGTCGCCCTGTCGGAGGCCGGCATCGCCGTCACCCGGCGCATCCTCGAGCGCCTCCCGGACGGTACGGGGCCCGAGCAGCGCGCGATGTGGCTGACCACGCTCGGGCTGCGGTACAGCCGGACGGGGCGGCTGGAGGAGGCGCTGCGGCCGGCGCGGGAGGCCGTCGAGCTCCACAGGGGGCTGGAGCGGCAGGACCCGGCCCGCTTCCGGCCCGACCTCGCCGGGTCCCTCAACAACCTCGGCAACGTCCTCTCCGAACTGGAGCGCGCCGAGGAGGCGCTGGAGCCCGCGCAGGAGGCCGCCGAGCTCTACCGCGAACTGGCGGTCCAGGCTCCGGACCGCTTCCGGCCGCGGCTGGCGGGCTCGCTCAACAACCTCGGCAACGTCCTGTCCGCGCTGGGCCGTACGAAGGAGGCGCTGGAGCCGGCGCAGGAGGCCGTCGCCATCCGCCGCGAGCTGGCGCGGAACGCGCCGGAGCGCTTCCGTCCCGTGCTGGCCCGCTCGCTCGACAACCTCGCCGGCCACCTGTCGGAGCTGGGCCGCGACGAGGAGGCGCGAAGCCACTGGCAGGAGTCGGCCGCCCTGTTCGAGGAGGCCGGGCCGCCGCAGGAGACCGCGCCCGTCCGGCAGGCGGGGCCGCAGCCCGCGGCGGGCGCTTGAGGGGCGGGGCCGCCGGGCGGCCGGCGGGTCAGAAGACCACGCGGGCCCACACCTGCTTGTGGTCGGACTGCTCGGAGTGGCTCACGCCGCTCCACTCGACGCGCACGGACGGCGCGACGAAGAGGTAGTCGATCTTCCCCTTGCTGTGGGTCGGTTCGCCGGAGCGGCAGTGCGTGTACCTGTTCCGTGGCAGCGCATCGCGCGGCTGCCGCGGCTTCATCGCGTCGCCGCAGGGGCCCGCCGCCTCCTTGAACGCGCCGCGCGCCCCGTGCCCGTAGCCGCGGTGGTAGAAGCGGTCGAGGACGCCGGACAGCGGCAGGTCGTTGATGTCGCCGCCGAGCACAGCCCTGTAGCCCTCGTAGCGGCCGGTGAGGACGCGCACGGCCTCCGCGGCCTCCTTCTCGCGGCTCGCGGCGTACTCGTCCTCACCGGGAGTCAGATGCGCGGAGCAGGCGACCAGTTTCCGCTCCTCGGAGCGCACGCACACCATCTCGCGGTACTCGTCGCCGCTCGTCGATCCGAGCAGATGGCTCTCGGCGGACTCCTGCTCGAAGCCCAGGTCCTCGCGGAAGACCAGCGTGTTGCCGAAGTCGGCCGGGTGGTGGCACCGCGCGGGAGTCCCCGGGTTCCTGGCGAGGTTGTCCACGGGGGCGAACACCACTCCGTAGCCCTTGAGCCGTTCCTCCAGCCGCTCGGCCCAGTCGCGGCACGTCTCCTGCAGGGTCAGCACGGCGGGCCTGCGGTCGGCGACGCCCTCGGCGAGGTCGTCGGGCACCGGGTTCCCCTTCGCGCCGTGCTCCGTCGTGCCCCCGGCCATGTTGAACTGACCGATGACGTAGCCCTTCGGCGAGGACTTCGCGGACGGGGACGGCGGCGCGGCGACCAGCACCACGGCTGCCACGGCACCCGCTGCCGCCACGGCACCGGAGAGCGCTACGGTCACGCGTCGGATGGCGCCCTCCATCGGTCCGGCCCGGTTCGCCCGGGTGCGGAAGTCTCCGCAGACGTACGGGCGCAAGCATGCAGAGGGCCCGGGAGGGCGTCAACACAGCGGAGGCGGCACAGGGCCCGCGGCAGTTCCCGCACGGCCGCTCACCCGCGGTCGCCGGTGGGGGATCCGCGCTTGCGGGCCGTTAGGATTTCGGGCATGGCGGCCACTGGAACTGAGCAGACGGGGTCGAAGGCGTACTACGTCACGACCCCCATCTACTACGTGAACGACGCTCCGCACCTGGGCCACGCCTACACGACCGTCGCAGGCGACGTGCTCACGCGCTGGCACCGTCAGCGCGGCGAGAAGGTGTGGTACCTCACCGGCACGGACGAGCACGGTCAGAAGATCATGCGCACCGCGGAGGCGAACGGCGTCTCCCCGCGCGAATGGTGCGACAAGCTCGTCGAGGAGGCGTGGAAGCCCCTCTGGGAGCATCTCGACATCCGCAACGACGACTTCATCCGCACCACGGAGAAGCGGCACACCGACCGCGTCCGCGAGTTCGTCCAGGACCTGTACGACAAGGGCGAGATCTACCAGGGCGGGTACGAGGGCCCGTACTGCGTGGGCTGCGAGGAGTACAAGACCTACGGCGAACTGCTGGACGGCGATGGGGGGTTCGCGGGGCAGAAGCTGTGCCCCATCCACCGCGCGCCGGTGGAGATGCTCCAGGAGGAGAACTACTTCTTCAAGCTCTCCGAGTACGGCCCGAAGCTGCTGGAGCACTACGAGCGGCACCCCGAGTTCATCCAGCCCGAGTCGGCGCGCAACGAGGTCGTGAACTTCGTCCGGCAGGGTCTTGAGGACCTCTCCATCTCGCGCTCGACGTTCGACTGGGGCGTGAAGGTCCCCTGGGACGACAAGCACGTCATCTACGTGTGGATCGACGCGCTGCTCAACTACGCGACGGCGGTGGGGTACGGCTCGGACCAGGAGCGCTTCGACGGGACGTTCCCCGCCGACGTGCACCTCGTCGGCAAGGACATCCTCCGCTTCCACGCGGTGATCTGGCCGGCGATGCTGATGGCGAACGGCCTTCCGCTGCCCGGGAAGATCGCCGCGAACGGCTGGCTGATGGTCGGTGGCGAGAAGATGTCCAAGTCCAACCTGACCGGCATCTCGCCGCAGCAGCTCACGGAGCACTTCGGCGTCGACGCCTACCGCTGGTACTTCCTGCGGGCCATCGCGTTCGGGCAGGACGGCTCGTTCTCCTGGGAGGACTTCACCGCCCGCTACACGAGCGAACTCGCCAACGACTACGGCAACCTCGCCTCCCGCGTCGCGGCCATGGTCGGCAAGTACTTCGACGGCACCCTCCCGGAGGCGAAGGCTCCCGGCGAGGCCGAGCAGGCGATCGTCGACGGGCTGGCGAAGGCCGTCGGCGAAGCGGACCGGCGGATCGGCGACGAGCTGGACTTCTCCGGCGGCATCGCGGCCGTCTTCGACTTCGTCAAGCAGGTCAACGGCTATCTGACGGAGCAGGCTCCGTGGAAGGTCGCCAAGGACTCCTCGCCCGAGGCGCAGGCCCGGCTGGCGACGATCCTCTACACGGCGGCCGAGGCGCTGCGGGCCTGCGCGGTGCTGCTGAACGCGGTGATGCCGGAGTCGTCGGCGAAGCTCTGGGAGTCCCTGGGTGCCGAGCCGCACCTCGGCGCGCTCGGCGACCAGCCGCTCGCGGACGCGGGCCGCTGGGGGCAGCTGCCCGCCGGAGCGACGGTCACCAAGGGCAAGGTGCTCTTCCCGCGCCTGGAGGACTGAGCCACCCCCGTGTCCGGTGGGCCCGCACCGGCCCACCGGACACGGCTACGCGGGGCCCGGAACCGGCTGGTTCCGGGCCCCCAAACGTTCACGGTCCCAGGCTCACACCCTGGCGCAGGACCGCGCGGCACGGAGCGCCCGGGACGGGAGTTACGGTGGTGAACCACCCTAGGGAACATGGAGGGGCCGATGCCCGAGACGCCCGCCCGCCAGATCGCCGACGACCTCCGCGCGAGGATCAAGTCGGGCGACCTCGCCCCTGGCACACGCCTGCCCGGCGAGCCCGCTCTGGTCCGGCAGTACGGCGTCGCCAAGCAGACGGCGGCGAACGCGCTCAAGCTGCTGACCTTGGAGGGCCTGGCCATCGCGCGACCCGGATCGGGCACGTATGTGCGTGAGTTCAAGCTGATCAGGCGCAGTGGGACTGAGCGTCTGTCGCGCGAGGGGCGCGCCCTTGGCCGTTCCGTCTGGGCGGCGGACGTCGAGGACCGCCCGCTGGAGGTGGACGGTCTCGACGTGCGCGAAGCGAAGGCTCCGGACTGGGTAGCCGAAGCACTGGGCCTGTCCGGCGAGGACACCGCTGTAGTCGTGCGCAGCCGCCGCTACCTGGTGGACGGGGAGCCCGTCCAGCTCGCCACCTCGTATCTTCCTGCCGGGCTCGTCCGCGGCACGCGCGTGGCCGAGCCGGACACCGGCCCGGGCGGCACCTACGCCCGGCTCGCCGAACTCAACGCCGAGCCCGTCGACTTCACGGAGGAACTACGCGCCAGGATGCCCGACCCGGACGAAGCCGAGGCGCTGGCCCAGCCGCCGGGTTCTCCGCTGATCGAGATCGTGCGCGTGGCGCGCACGCCGGAGAACCGGCCCGTCGAAGTGAACCGCATGTTGCTGGACGCCGGTTCGTACGTACTCGACTACCGCTTCAGCGGCTGAGCACCGCCCTGAGGGCACCCGGAAGTGGCATTGACCTCCCTAGGGAAGAGCGTTTAAATCTTCCCTAGGGAGGTCATCTCCTTCCGTTGGCCCACAAGAGGAGACTCCGTGCCGCCGAGCCTTCTTACTTCCTCCGCCGCCGGCTCGCCTCAACTCACCGATGTCGTCCCCTACATCACGGCATGGTCCTCAGAAAGGATTCCCGCACAGCCGGTCGTCGCCGCCGGTCCGGGGATCGGCTTCGCCGACGAGACTCTGCACGACCGCGACCGGGACGGCGTCCTGTGGACGCGCGTCGGGCACAGTCCGGGGAGAGGGCGCCCCGAGTTCGGCCGAGTACATGCGCTCCGCCAACGCAGGGCCATGCGGAAGATGTTGTGCCAGGTCTGCGGCGGCGCGGCCGACCAGGCCAGGGACGGGGTCCTGTGGGTGATCGGAGAGGAGGCCGCAGACTCCGGGAGTCTGCCGGACGACCTCACCACCACCCACCCTCCGGTCTGCGGCCCCTGTGCCGCCCGGGCCGTACGGGTGTGTCCTCACCTCCGGCAGCGCTCCGTCACGTTGCGCGTCCGCAGGCGCACACTCGTGGGAGTCCACGGCGCGCTCTACCAGCCTGGGCACCCTCACCCCACGGCCCGGACGGCGACCGGAGTGACCTACGACGACACCCACATCCACTGGACCCGTGCGGGACAGCTCGTCGCCCGGCTGGACTCCTACACCGTCGAGGACCCGGCGCGGCTGTGACGCGGCGCGAAACAGGTGAACCCCACGTCACCGCGTCACCGCGGTCACAGCTTCGGCTTGCGCACCGACAGGTGCAGCTCCTTCAGACGGGCCTCGTCCACCTCGCTCGGGGCGCCCATCAGCAGGTCCTGCGCGTTGCCGTTGAGCGGGAACGCGATCGTCTCGCGGATGTTGGGCTCGTCCGCCAGCAGCATTACGATCCGGTCGATGCCGGGGGCGATGCCGCCGTGCGGCGGGGCGCCGAAGCGGAACGCCCGCAGCATGCCGCCGAATTCACGCTCGACGTCCTCGTTGGAGTAGCCCGCGATCTCGAACGCCTTGAACATGATCTCGGGCTCGTGGTTACGGATGGCGCCCGAGGAGAGCTCCACGCCGTTGCAGACGATGTCGTACTGCCAGGCCAGGACGTCCAGCGGGTCCTGCGTCTCGAGCGCCCGCAGGCCGCCCTGCGGCATCGAGAAGGGGTTGTGGGAGAACTCGACCGCGCCGGTCTCCTCGTCCTTCTCGAACATCGGGAAGTCGACGATCCAGCAGAAGCGGTAGACGCCTTCCTCGAAGTGGCCGGTGCGCTTGGCGGCCTCCACGCGGACGGCGCCCATGATCTTCGAGACCTCGTCGAACTCGCCGGCGCCGAAGAAGACCGCGGTGCCCGGCTCGGCCTTGAGCACCGTCAGCAGCTGCTGGACGTCGTTCTCGCCGAGGAACTTCGCGATGGGACCGGTCAGCGTGCGGTCGTCGTTCACCCGCACCCAGGCGAGGCCCTTCGCGCCCTGCTCGACGGCGAACTCGCCCATCTGGTCGAAGAACTTGCGCGGCTGGTCCGCGGTGTCCGGCACGGCGAGGGCGCGGACGTGCTTGTCCGCGAACGCCTTGAAGCCGGAGCCCTTGAACACGTCGGAGACGTCGACGAGTTCGAGCTGCGCCCGCAGATCCGGCTTGTCGGAGCCGTACTTCAGCATGGCCTCGCGGAACGGGACGCGCGGGAACGGCGAGGTGCACTCGCGGCCCTCTCCCAGCTCCTGGAAGAGCTCGGTCATCACCTTCTCGATGACCTCGAAGACGTCCTCCTGCTCGACGAAGCTCATCTCCATGTCGAGCTGGTAGAACTCGCCGGGCGAGCGGTCCGCGCGGGCGTCCTCGTCGCGGAAGCAGGGCGCGATCTGGAAGTACCGGTCGAAGCCGGCGATCATCAGCAGCTGCTTGAACTGCTGCGGTGCCTGCGGCAGTGCGTAGAACTTGCCGGCGTGGAGCCGCGACGGCACGAGGAAGTCGCGGGCGCCCTCGGGGGACGTGGCCGACAGGATCGGCGTCGCCAGCTCGTTGAACCCCTCGCGCACCATCTTCTCGCGGATCTTCGCGATGACCTGCGAGCGCAGGATGATGTTGCGGTGCATGCGCTCGCGCCGCAGGTCGAGGAAGCGGTACTCCAGGCGCCGCTCCTCGTTGACGCCGTCCTCGGCGTTGATCGTGAAGGGGATCTGCCCGGCGCCGCCGAGCACCTCGACGTCCGCGACCTCGACCTCGACGTCACCCGTCGGCAGTTCGGGGTTGACGTTGTCGGCGCCGCGCGCGCTGACCTTGCCGTCCACGCGGACGACGGACTCCTTGGACAGGGAGCTGAGCCGCTCGTGCACCTCGGTCTGCTCGGGCCGCACGACGAGCTGCACGATGCCGTAGTGGTCGCGCAGATCGATGAAGAGGATGCCGCCCAGGTTCCGACGGTTGTGCAGCCAGCCGCTGAGACGGACGCCGGTGCCGACGTCCGAGGCACGTAGCTCACCGCAGGTGTGGGAACGGTACCGATGCATCATTCATCCAGTCGTTGGCTCGTCAGTCACTGGGACAGTTGCTCAAGGGTCGACCCCTGAGACTACCGCCCTGGCTCAGCCCCGCTCGCCCCGCATTCCGCAACCCACATAAAGTGGGGCAATGCGCACCGAGGACGTGCTGAGGGCCTCCAGGGTCGGCCTGTGGCGTTGGGACAGCGCAACCGGTGTCTCCACACTCGACCTGTGCGCTGCGGAACTGCTGGGCATCCCCATCCGGAAGGTCACCGGCACCCAGTCCATCTCCGTCCCCGGGCCCGGCTCCGACGCCCCGTCCGAGCCCGACGCGGCCCCCGGCACCGCGGCGGGCGGCGAGGGCGTAGGGGCCTTCGACGACGACAGCCGGACCGTCGCGCTCTCCGAGACCGCGATCCGCTCCTGCATCCACGTCGCCGACTACGTGGACCTCATGGCCACCGCCACGCTCGCCCTGACCGAGGGAACGCTGGTGGAGGCCACTGTGCGCGTCGTCGACCACGACGGGGCCGTCGTGCGGACCGTGCGCAGCCGGATGGCTCCGCAGGGCGAGGGCCGCACCCTCGCCCTCATCGGGACGGTCTCCGAGGTCCCCGAGACGTCCGCGGAATACCTGCCCTCCACGGAGAACCAGCAGCTCCAGCGCGAGGCGTTCCTGCTGAACACCGGGCGTGCGCTCGCCGAGGCGCGCACCACCGCGGAGGTGCTGCGCGTCGCGGGCTCGCTGGCCATGCCCGGGTTCATGCCGAGGACGCTGGCGGTCTTCAGCCTGGAGGGCGACCAGCTCTCCCTCGTGGGCAACTTCGGGCAGCGGCCGGTCCCGGAGCAGCTGCTGCCCTTCATCGAGGTCTCCGTCGACGCCGACTACCCGGCCGCCGACGTGGTGCGCACCAACCGGGCCGTCTACCTGCCCTCCCCGCAGGTGTACCGGCAGAGGTACCCCCACGTGTGGCCCGACGCGAGGCGCCTCGGGAACCGTGCCTGGGCGTTCCTGCCGCTGAACATCTCCGGGCGGATACTCGGCGCCTGGATGGTGGCGTTCGCCGAGCCCGTCGCCTTCACCACCGAGGACCGGTCGCTGCTGACGAACGTGGCCCGGATGCTCGCGCAGGCCATCGCCCGTACGTCGATGCACGAGACGGAGTTGCAGCTGTCCGCGGGGCTCCAGCGCACCATGCGGCCCGCGCGCCGTCCGGCCATCGAGGGCATGTCGCTGGCCGCGCGCTACGTGCCGGCGGGCGGCGGCCTCGAAGTGGGAGGCGACTGGTACGACGTGATCCCGCTGCCCTCCGGGCGTACGGCCCTGGTGATCGGCGACGTCCAGGGCCACGACGTGCGGGCGGCCGGCATCATGGCGCAGCTGCGGATCGCCCTGCGGGCGTACTCGGCGGAGGGCCACCGCCCCGACGCGGTGCTCTCCCGCACCTCGCGCTTCCTCGCCGGGCTGGGGCGCCCGGAGCCCGGCGCCGGTGAGGGCGAGCCGTCGGCGGAGACCGCGGCGTCCGCCGACACCCGCTTCGCCACCTGCCTGTACCTCGAGGCGGACCCGCTCACCGGCACCCTCGACATCGCGCGCGCCGGCCACCTCGACCCGGCGCTGTGGCTGTCCGACGGGACGATGCTGATCCGGCCCACCGCGGGCGGCCTGCCACTCGGCGTGGATCCCGGATCGGAGTACCCGACGACCCGTCTCGTCCTGGAACCGGGCGAGACGCTGCTGGTGTGCACGGACGGGCTGATCGAGGCCGGCGGGCACACCATGGAGTCCGGCTGGAGCCGCATCCGCGAGGTCGCCGAGGAGCAGGCCGACGGGCCGCACGCGCCGGAGGACCTGGAGAACTTCGCGAACGCCCTGGTCAGCTCTGCGACGCGCCCCCTGCCCGGTGAGGCGCCGGGGCCGCTCGCCGGCAGGCGCGAGGACGACATCGCGCTGCTGATCCTCTCCCTCGACCCCGAGTACGCCGTCCACCGGGCGGCGGCCGCCGAGGGGATCTCGCGCCGTACGACGCTGACGGTGGCGCAGGCCGAGCCGGAACGCATCGGCGAGGCGCGGCACCAGCTTCAGGGCATGCTCTTCGACTGGGCGAACGAGGACCAGATCGACGCGGCGGTCCTGATGCTGTCGGAGATGCTGACGAACGTCCTCGTGCACACGGACGGCGACGCCAGGGTGATCGCCGAATGCAGCGGCACCCGCCGGGAGCGGCTGCTGCGCGTCGAGGTGGCCGACACCAGCGACGCCCTGCCGCACCGCCGCACGCCCGGCGAGCTGGCCTCGTCCGGGCGGGGCCTGGTGATGATGGAGATGCTTGCCGGGGCGTGGGGCGTCGACCCTCGGGGTGAGGGGAAGTGCATCTGGTTCGAGATGCACGAGAACGCGGCGGCGCCCGACTGGTCCTGAGGTTCCCGCGATCCGGGGCCCGGCCTCCGGCCTGACCGGCCCCCGTCAGCCGTAGGTGCGCCTCAGCCGTACATGCGGCGCATCGCGAAGTCCACCATCTCCTCGACGGCCTTCGCGTCGAAGACCACGCGGTGGTCGCCCTCCATGTCCAGGACGAAGCCGTAGCCGGACGGCAGCAGGTCCAGCACCTCGGCGCCCGTGATCACGAAGTACCGGGACTCCTTGCCGGCGTAGCGGCGCAGCTCCTTGAGCGTGGTGAACATCGGGATGACCGGCTGCTGGGTGTCGTGCAGCGCCAGGAAGCCGGGGGTCTCACCTCGCGGGCAGTAGACCTTCGAGGTCGAGAAGATCGACTGGAAGTCCTCCGAGGTCATGGTGCCGGTCGTGAACGCCCGCACGGTCTCGCGCAGCGACGGCGGCGACGACGGCTCGGGGTAGAGCGGCTGCCCGTTGCCGTGCTGGGCCTGCCCGTAGTGGTGCGGAGCCGCCTGATGCGTCGTGTACTGCTGATGGCCAGCCTGCTGATGGCCGTACTGCTGCCCGGCATGCGGGTAGCCCTGCCCCGCGGACGCGGTCTGGTCGTAGCCGTACATGAAGGAAAGAGTAACGAGTCACAGATATGCGGAGAGGGCTTGCTTCTTATTACCGACGGGTAGCATCATCGTGTGTAGACACAACTGACTACCTGTCCGTCGAGTCCGACCACACGGAGCCGTTGCCATGGGGCACTACAAGTCGAATCTCCGCGACATCGAGTTCAACCTCTTCGAGGTGCTCGACCGCGACACGGTGTACGGCACCGGACCGTTCGCGGAGATGGACGTGGAGACCGCGAAGAGCGTGCTGTCCGAGATCGCACGCCTCGCCGAGAACGAACTGGCCGAGTCCTACGAGGACGCCGACCGCAACCCGCCCGTCTTCGACCCGGAGACGAACACCGCGCCCGTCCCGGCGTCCTTCAAGAAGAGCTACCAGGCCTACATGGACGCCGAATGGTGGCGGCTGGGCATCCCGGAGCAGATCGGCGGCACCACGGCGCCGCGCTCCCTGCTGTGGGGCTTCGCCGAGACGATCCTGGGCTCCAACCCCGCGATCTGGATGTACGCCTCCGGCCCCGCCTTCGCCGGCGTCATCCACGACGAGGGCACCGAGGACCAGCAGAAGATCGCCAAGCTGATCGCCGACAAGCAGTGGGGCGCCACGATGGTGCTCACCGAGCCGGACGCCGGCTCGGACGTCGGCGCCGGGCGCACCAAGGCCGTCCAGCAGGACGACGGCACTTGGCACATCGACGGCGTGAAGCGCTTCATCACCTCCGGTGAGCACGACATGTCCGAGAACATCGTGCACTTCGTGCTCGCCCGCCCCGAGGGCCACGGCCCGGGCACCAAGGGCCTGTCCCTCTTCATCGTCCCCAAGTACGAGTTCGACCGCGAGACCGGCGAGCTCGGCGAGCGCAACGGCGTCTACGCCACCAACGTCGAGCACAAGATGGGGCTCCGTGTCTCCAACACCTGCGAGCTGACCTTCGGCGCCAACCGGCCCGCGAAGGGCTGGCTGCTGGGCGAGAAGCACGACGGCATCCGCCAGATGTTCAAGATCATCGAGTTCGCGCGGATGATGGTCGGCACGAAGGCCATCGCCACGCTCTCCACCGGCTACCTCAACGCGCTGGAGTACGCCAGGGAGCGCGTGCAGGGCGCCGACCTGGCGCAGTTCACCGACAAGACCGCCCCGCGCGTCACCATCACCCACCACCCCGACGTGCGCCGCTCGCTGATGACGCAGAAGGCGTACGCGGAGGGCATGCGCGCCCTCGTCCTCTACACCGCCTCGGTGCAGGACGAGATCGTCATGAAGGAGTTCCGCGGCGAGGACGCGTCCGCGGAGCAGCGCCTCAACGACCTGCTCCTGCCGATCGTCAAGGGCTACGGCTCGGAGAAGTCCTACGAGCAGCTCGCGCAGTCGCTGCAGACGCTGGGCGGCTCCGGGTACCTCCAGGAGTACCCGATCGAGCAGTACATCCGGGACGCGAAGATCGACACCCTCTACGAGGGCACCACCGCGATCCAGGGCCAGGACTACTTCTTCCGCAAGGTCGTCCGCGACCAGGGCCAGGCGCTCACGACCCTCTCCGAGGAGATCAAGAAGTTCCTCGCCGAGGCGAAGGGCGGCGAGGAACTGGCCGCCGCCCGCGAGGAGCTGTCCCGCGCGGCCGTGGACCTGGAGGCGATCGTCGGCACCATGCTGACGGACCTCGCCGCCACCGAGAACGACGTGAAGTCCATCTACAAGGTGGGGCTGAACACCACCCGCTTCCTGCTCGCCTCCGGCGACGTCGTCATCGGCTACCTGCTGCTGCGCGGCGCGGCCGTCGCGGCGGACAGGCTGCGCGAGACCTCGGCGAAGCCGCTGTCCGCCAAGGACAAGGCCTTCTACGAGGGCAAGGTCGCGGCCGCGAAGTTCTTCGCCACGACCGTCCTGCCCGGCCTCGCGGTCGAGCGCGGCCTGGCCGAGAACGTCGACGCCTCCGTGATGGAGCTGGACGAAGCAGCCTTCTGAGCGGCGTCCGGGGCCGGTTCCCACCGGTCCCGGAAGGCTCCTGAGATCCCCCCATGCGGAACGCCCTTCTCCTCCCCGTCCGGGATGGGGAGGGGCGTTCCGCATTCGTATGCTGGCCGTATGACCCCTAGCCCTCAGCGCCCCGAGGACCGCCCGGGCCGAGCACACGCCGACAGCCTGATCCGTTTCCTCACCGACTCGCCCACGCCGTACCACGCGGTGCGCAGCGCTGCCGAGTTGCTGGAGAAGGCCGGCTTCCGGCAGCTCGACGAGACCGGCTCCTGGACGGCCGCACACTCCGAGGACGGCGCCCACGGCCAGCAGGGCGGCGGCCCGGGAAGCCCCCGGGGGCAGGGCCACTACGTGCTGCGCGGCGGCGCCCTGATCGCCTGGTACGTCCCCGCCGGCGCCGAACCCTCCACCCCCTACCGCATCATCGGCGCCCACACCGACTCCCCCAACCTGCGGGTCAAGCCCGTGCCGGACACGGGCGGCGGGGGCTGGCGGCAGATCGCCGTGGAGATCTACGGCGGAACGCTGCTCAACACCTGGCTCGACCGGGACCTCGGCCTCGCCGGGCGGCTCACCCTGCGCGACGGCTCGACGCGCCTCGTGCACATCGACCGTCCGCTGCTCCGCGTCCCCCAGCTCGCCATCCATCTGGACCGGCAGGTCAACGAGGGCCTGAAGCTGGACCGCCAGCGCCACATGACCCCGGTGTGGGGTCTCGGCACCCCCGGCGAGGGGGACGTCGTCCGCTACGTCGCCGAGGAGGCGGGCGTGCCCGCCGGGGACGTCACCGGCTGGGACCTGATGGCGCACAGCGTGGAGCCGCCCGCGTACCTGGGCCACGACCAGGAGCTGCTGGCGGGACCCCGCATGGACAACCTGCTGTCCGTCCACGCGGGCGCCACGGCGCTGGCGGCGGCCGCCGCGCGGGACGACCTGACCGCGATCCCCGTGCTGGCCGCCTTCGACCACGAGGAGAACGGCAGCCAGTCCGACACGGGCGCCGACGGGCCGCTGCTCGGCGGGGTGCTGGAGCGCTCCGTCTTCGCCCGCGGCGGTACGTACGAAGACCGGGCGCGCGCCTACGCGGGAAGCGTCTGCCTCTCCTCCGACACCGGGCACGCGGTGCACCCCAACTACCCGGAGCGCCACGACCCGGGACACCACCCGATGCCGAACGGCGGGCCGATCCTCAAGGTGAACGTCAACCAGCGCTACGCGACGGACGGTTCGGGGCGGGCGGTCTTCGCCTCGGCCTGCGAGCGGGCCGGCGTGCCGTGGCAGTCGTTCGTCTCCAACAACGCGATGCCCTGCGGAACGACGATCGGCCCCATCACAGCCGCGCGGCACGGCATCTCGACGGTCGACATCGGAGTGGCCATCCTCTCGATGCACTCGGCACGCGAACTGTGCGGCGCGGAGGACCCGTTCCTGCTCGCGCAGTGCATGGACGGCTTCCTGACGGCCCCTTGACGCCATCGGGCGCCGACCCCGCGCCGGGGGCGACGGCGTCGAGGCTGAGGGCCCCGCGGTCGCCACCGGTCGCCACCCGCACCGCCGTCAACGTCCCTGCCGCAGAACGCGGTTGACGCCGCCGCGGGACGTCCGTGACCCCGCCGCTGAATGACGGGCCAGCACCCGGGTACCCGCAACCCGTACGAGAGCAGGGCAATCGCCAACCGGAGGCAGGAATCCATGGGCATCGTCTTCTGCATCGGCATGCTGGCCGTGGGGGCCATCCTCACCTTGGCCGTCGACTGGAACACAGACGTCGTGAACCTCGATGTGGTGGGTCTCGTCCTGATGGCCGCCGGTCTGATCGGCCTCTCCGTCTACGTGAGCATCTTCAAGCGCCGCAAGACGCAGCCGCCGTCCCCGGCGGCGCCGGTGGTCGTCGAGGAGGAGCGCCACCATCTGCGCTGAGACGGGACGGGTGCACGGAGCACAGCGAGAGCACGCCGCACTGACGGCGTGAGCACCGACGGCGCCGCGGCACGCGGCGCGGAAAGCGGGTGAAGACGGCCCGCGGGGCCCGGGACGGACCCCGCGGGCCGTTGCCGTGCCGGACCGCACCCGGCGGCCGGTACGGGCGGCCGGGGCAGGCGTCCGCTCGCGCGGCCCTGTCCGGCGTCCCCGAACCAACCGGCCCGGACCGGCCGTTCCCGGACTAGCCGTCGAGACCCTGGTCGTCGAGGCCCGCGAGCACCAGCGGCAGCCTGGCCGTCCCCGCCCCGGTGACCCGTACCGGCACGCCCCAGTCCTGCTGGTGCATGTGGCACGCCGGGTACTCCTCCGGCTCCCCGTCCGAGGCGTCCGGATCGTCGCACGACGCCGCCGCGGCCGAGACGTGCAGCACGCCCTCGCGCACGTGCTCCGACAGCCGGAGCACGCGTCCCAGATCGGTGCCCGTCCCGGCGCCCTCCGCCAGCAGCTCCTCGGGCGTGGAGCTGACGACGAGCCTCGTCGACGGCCCGTAGCGGTCGTCCAGCTTCTGGCCGCGCGGCGCCTCGAAGACGACGTCCAGCAGCACCTCGCCCGGGGCCACTTCGGTGGCGGACCGCTGCGTGCGATGGGCCACCGGCTCCACGCGAACCGCCTCCTCGGGCAGGCGGAGCCGGGTGAGCCGGTGCCGTGCGGACTCCACGACGACGATGTCCCCGCCGCCGGCCGCCACCGCGTCCGAGGGCTCCCGCAAGTCCGTGGCGAGCGTGCTGACTTCGCCGCTCCGCGGGTCGTAGCGGCGCAGCGCGTTGTTGTAGGTGTCGCTGATCACGACGCTCCCCCCGGGCAGCGCCGTCACCCCCAACGGGTGCTGGAGCAGGGCCTCTTCGGCGGGCCCGTCCCGGTGGCCGAAGTCGAAGAGGCCGGTCCCCACCGCCGTGCGCACCGTATATGCGCCCTCGGCACCGTCCGCCTTCTCCAGCACGCGCAGCGCGCTCGTCTCCGAGTCGGCGATCCACAGCCGCTCGCCGTCCGCCGACGCCGACAGCCCTGACGGCTGCGCGAACCACGCCTCCGCCGCAGGCCCGTCCGCGAGGCCCTCGCCGGCCGTTCCCGCCTCCATCCGCACGGTGCCCTGCCCGTCGCCGTCCGCGGGCGGGACGTACGTCCACAGCTGGTGCACGCCCGCCATCGCGATCCACAGCCGCCCGTCGAACCACGCCAGGTCCCAGGGCGAGGAGAGCGAGACCTCACGTGCGGACCCGGACGTCTCGGCACCCTTCCACCACTGCTCGCCCGTCCCTGCGAGCGTGCTGACGGAGCCCGTCGCCAAGTCGCAGGCGCGCAGCGCGTGGTTCACGGTGTCGGCGACGACGACGGTGCGGCCGTCCGGCATCAGCGCGAGGCCCTGCGGCTCGCTGAACCGGGCGCTGTCCGGGCCGCCGTCCCGCATACCGCGTTCGCCCGTCCCGATGCGGCGCAGCACCGTCTCACCGTCCGCGTCCAGCTCGACGAGCTGGTGCCGGGTGGTGTCCGAGACCAGGAAGCCGCCGCCGTCCTCGCCCGCTTCCCGGGGGGTGGCGCCGCCGGGCAGGCGCAGAACCTTGCCGGGGAAGCGCAGCGTCGTCGGCTCGGGCTCCGGCGGCACGTACGGGGCGTCGCCCCGCCGCAGCGTCCCCTTCGCCTCGTGCTCGCGCTCGAGCTGCGAGACGAGCGCCTCCACGGCGTGCGCGTGGCCCTCGCCGGCGTGCTGCGCCACCACGTACCCCTCGGGGTCGACGACCACCAGCGTCGGCCAGGCGCGCACCGCGTACTGCCGCCACGTCGCGAGCTCCGGGTCGTCCAGCACCGGATGCTCGACCTGGTAGCGCTCGACCGCGTCGGCGACGGCCCGCGGCTCGGCCTCGTGGGCGAACTTCGGCGAGTGGACGCCGACGACCACGAGGGTGTCGCGGTGCCGCGCCTCCAGCTCGCGCAGCTCGTCCAGGACGTGCAGGCAGTTCACGCAGCAGAACGTCCAGAAGTCGAGCAGTACGATGCGACCCCGCAGATCCGCGAGGGCCGGCGCGGCCCCGCCGGTGTTCAGCCAGGCACGACCTTGCAGCTCAGGGGCGCGGACGCGGGCGCTTCTCGTCATGGCACCAGGGTCTCACCGTCGAATTCGTGCCCCACCCCCGGTACGGGACCACGGGACGCGCGGAACGCCGGGCTGCGCGAACTGCCCGCCTGCTCACCCCCGTTCGCGAATCAGAAGAGCCCCTCCCTGGCACACCATTCGGCGAAGCCCCCCGGCCTGAAAGGGAGCCGATACTGGCCCTCCAGCAGGTCGTCTGCCAGCGCGGAGACCAACGGCACAGTGAGAAGTCCAGCGTGGATCGCATCGCACAGCAGACCCAGAGTGCGACGCAGTGTGACGGGTCGGCCCCGCGCTGCCTCCACAGCCACTCGATCGTCGATGACCGCCACGGCGTCCGGCAGCGTCTCGGCCAACGCGAGTACGCCGCACTCGCCCATGTTGCGGCCATCCGGACCGACCAGCCGCCGCTCGTAGTGCACGAACGCGGATAACTGGGAGGGCGTTTCGAGTGAGACCGTCTCTATCCAGTCGGCTTCGAGTACAGAGCGCAAGTGCTGATGGCGTTCGGTCCCGTTGCGCAACTCGTCCGCGACCACGTCGGGGATCAGCACCCGGTGATCCTTCAGAACGACCTTGAGAACCCCGAGCCACTGAGCGTGCGCGAAGTGACTGAGCGGACCCGTGTCCAGCACGTACACGGCCGGCGCCTCGGTCACGAGGTCACTTCCCAGATCTCCGTCTCCGGCGCCGGCGGCAGACTGGGGAGTTCGTCCTCATCGAAGCTGCCGCGGAGCAGCCCCAAGGCCCGGTCAGCGGTGATCACTTCGCCGCGGTACAACTTCAGCACCGCCTGCTCGTAGGGGCGCGGCAGTGCCACCGGAGCGAGTTCGTCCCGGACGACGAGGTTCTTCTCCACGATGTCGGCCTGCTTGGTCTGAACACGGCGGATGTCGTCCGCCCGGCGCCGGTCCACCGCTCCGACCTCGGACAGCCTGCGCGCCAGGGTCGCCATGTCCGCTCCGTAGTGACTGGCGGCACGTACCGCGGCATCACGCCACGTCTCGTCCGTGATGGCCAGCCACTCCGTCCAGCGCTCCCGGAGATCCTCGGCCGGCAGGAGCAGCGCTCGGGCGAAGCGGTCCAGCCTGGACTCGATCCCCGTCGCCTCCGCCGCGGCGACCCGCCAGTCCAGGGAGAACTCGTCGGCGACGAGATAGTGCCCCAGCTCGTGGGCGGCAGCGAGCCGGCGACGACCCACCCGCCAATGCCCGTTGATGAGACAGACGCCGCCCCGCCGCAACAGCACCGTGCCGGCGTCCGCGCCTTCATCGAGGTCCATGGCGAACACCAGCAGCCCGATGCCCGCGAGCAAGCCGGAGAGGTCGTGCGCCGGCTGCCCCGGCTCCAGGCCGAGAAGGCGGCGGGCCGAGACGGCGAGCTTCTCGGCCTCTTCTGCTGTGGCCGGGTACGGCAGGGGTTCCGGCTGCCCCGCGACCAGCCCGGGACAGCGCGACGTGACGAACTCGGCATCGCGGACCAGCGAGTCCAGGTTCGTGTCGATGGCCTGCACGGCCACCCCCGGGTGTGCTCCGCGGTAGGAGACGAGCGCGGGCGGTGCTTCGTCGACGAACCACTCCACCCGCCGCCCCAGCTCACGCGCGATCGCCACGAGCTCGACAGCGGCCACTCGGCGAGTGCCGGACTCGACCTTCGCCAGCGCCGTACGGTCCATGGCGATGGAGGCAGCCAGCTGCGCCTGGGTGACTCCGCATTCCGACCTGGCCTCGGCTACGCGCGCCCCGATCTCCATGTGTGCGAATTTAGCACAGCCCCCCGGAGCACCCAACCCCGGTCACTCTGCGTACTCATGCCTGACGCATGGAGCCGGTCGGACATCCGGTGCCGCCCCCCACGTCCGACGGATGCGCTCCGGGGGGTTCTTCGCCGAGCCGCCGCGGGAGATGCTGGAGCCGCCACGCGAACGGGAGTCGACGGTGCACGAGAGCGCGTACGTCCGGCCGCGGTCCGGCGCGTCCTCCGCGGCCGTGCCGGGCCCCACCGAGCCGGGGGCGGTACCGCTGCCGGAGCTTCCGCAGCCGGCACCACCCGGGCCGGAGCCCGCGCCGTGGCCCTGGCCGGAGGATCCGGAGCCGGAGGACCCGGACGGAGCGGGGGACTGACGTACGCCGGGCCCGGCTCGCCGGTTCCCGCCCACTCGCCGTGCGCATTCCGCCGCACTCTGGGAAGGCGTAGTCCATGAGATACCTCGTACGGGAACGCGTCTTCGGCATCGGCGACGACTTCTGGATCGACGACGAGCACGGGAAGCAGGCCTTCCTCGTCGACGGGAAAGCGCTGCGCGTGCGGCAGACCTTCGAACTCAAGGACCCCGACGGCGAAGTGGTCGCCGTCATCCGCCGGAAGATGATCAGCCTCTGGGAGACGATGGAGGTGGAACGCGGTGGAAAGGCGCTGGCGACGGTGCGCAAGAAGAGGTTCACGCCCCTCCGCCACCGGTTCCGCGCCCGCCTCGCGGACGGCACGACGCTGACCGTCCACGGGAACGTGCTGGACAAGGAGTACGACATCGAGGCCGAGGGGCACCGGCTCGCCCGCATCTCCCGCAAGTGGTTCCGGGTGCGGGACACCTACGCGGTGGACGTGCGCCGGCCGGACGCCGACGTGCCGCTGCTGCTCTCCCTCGCGGTCTGCATCGAGGCGCTGACGAGCGGCGACTGACGGCGGCGGGCTCCGCTCTCAACTCCCGTTCCGGCGAGGCGAATCGACCGCCTCGCCCGCTTCCGTCCGCTTCTGGCCCGAACAGGCGCGCACAGTACCATCGGCGGTGCATTGGAGCGGGTCGATTGGGCCTAGCATCGTCACCGGAAACCACTGCCGCCCTGCCCGCGCGCAGCGTAACTTGAGAGCACCGCATCCAGACCGCGAACGTCCGTAACGCCCGAGGGGTCTCGTGACCGACCACCCAAGTCTGCAGCCATACGTCGACGCCTGGACCGAGTCCGTCGAAGCGATATCCGAGCTGGTGAGGCCGCTCGCCGAGGGTGAGTGGAACCGGCGGACCGCCTGCCCCGGGTGGTCGGTGCGGGACGTGGTCTCCCACATCATCGGCATGGAGTGCGAACTCCTGGGCGACCCGCGGCCGATCCACACCCTGCCCCGCGATCTCTACCACGTCGTGGACGAGCCGAGCAGGCACATGGAGATCCAGGTCGACGTACGGCGGCACCACACCGGTCCCGAGATGACGAGCGAGCTGGAGTACACGATCATCCGGCGCTCGCGGCAGCTCCGGAACGAGAAGCGCGGGCCGGACGCCGAGGTGCGCGACATCATGCCGGGCGGCGGGAAGGTCACTCTCGAACACCAGCTGCGGGTGCGGGCGTTCGACGTGTGGGTGCACGAGCAGGATCTCCGCCGGGCGCTGGGCAAGCCCGGCAACCTCGATTCGGCGGGGGCGGGCATCGCACGCGACCTGATGCTGGCCGGCCTTCCGAAGGTCGTCGCGAAGAAGGCGGGCGCACCGCCGAACACGGCGGTGGTCTTCGACGTCGGCGGGCCGGTCGAGTTCATGCGCACCGTCAGGGTCGACGCCGACGGCCGCGGCACCGTCGACGGCAGTCCGTCGCTCGGCCCCGCGGTCACGTTCTCCCTCGACTGGGAGACGTATCTGCGGCTCGCGGCCGGGCGCGTCCGCCCTGACACCGTCGCGGACCAGGTGAAGATCGAGGGCGACACCAAGCTCGCCAAGGCCATCCTGGAGAACTTCGCGGTCACACCGTGACGGACCATCCCATCGGCAACTGACGGGCCACCGGCGGCAGTCGGTCCCCGTACGGCGGCGGCACCCGCGGGGGTGCCGCCGCCGCTGCCGTACCGGGCGCGCGTACGCGCCGCCACTCACACCGGCACGTGGACCGCCTCGACCCGGCTGGCCACGACGCGCTCACGCTCACGCCGGTGGGCACGCGGGCGCAGCCGCAGGATCTGCCACACGCCGAGCGCCTCCAGCACGAAGACGCAGGAGAAGGCGACCGTGAAGTCCCCGCCGGTGAGGTCGAGCAGGACACCGACCGCGAGCAGCGTCGACATCGAGGCGGTGAAGCCGCCCATGTTCACGATCCCCGACGCCGTGCCCTGCCGCTGCGGCGGATTGGCGGGACGCGCGAAGTCGAAGCCGATCATCGACGCCGGGCCGCATGCCCCCAGCACCGCGCAGAGCGTCACCAGCAGCCACGCCGGCGCATGCCCGGGCCAGAGCAGCACGGCCGCCCAGACGCCGGCCGTCGCCGCCACCGTGCCCAGGGCCAGCGGTGCGCGGGCGGCGTGGTGCCGGGCGATCACCTGCCCGTAGACCAGCCCGATGCACATGTTGGACAGCACGACGAGCGTGAGCAGTTCGCCCGCGGCGGCGCGGGTCAGGCCCTGCCCCTCGACGAGGAACGGCATCCCCCACAGCAGCAGAAAGACCATGCCGGGGAACTGCGTGGTGAAGTGGACCCACATGCCGAGCCGGGTCCCGGGCTCCCGCCACGCCTGCTGGATCTGCCTGCGTACGTATCCGCTGCCCGGCTGCGGTGCGGGCGGCGGCGCGTGCCCCGCCGGATGGTCCTTGAGGAAGACCACCACGAGCACCAGTATCAGCACGCCGCCGAGGGCGCTGGCCGCGAAGGTGGGCGTCCAGCCGAAGACGCCGAGGACCCTGGCCAGTACGAGCGTGGTGACCAGGTTGCCGGCCATGCCGATCAGCCCCGCCACCTGCGCGATGATCGGGCCGCGCTTCGCCGGGAACCAGCGTGAGCCGAGCCTGAGCACGCTGATGAACGTCATGGCGTCGCCGCATCCGAGCAGGGCACGGCAGGCGAGCGCCGCCACGTACGACTCGGAGAAGGCGAAGCCGAACTGGCCCGCGGTGAAGAGCACGACGCCGAGCGTCAGCACCTTCTTCGTGCCGAGCCTGTCGACGAGCAGCCCGACCGGTATCTGCATGCCCGCGTAGACGAGCAGTTGCAGGATCGAGAAGGTGGAGAGCGCCGAGGCGTTGATGTCGAAGCGTTCGCTCGCGTCGAGCGCGGCGACGCCGAGGCTCGTGCGGTAGGTGATCGCGACGAAGTAGACGGTGACGCCCAGGCCCCAGACCGCCACGGCGCGGGAGCCGCCGGGCGGGTCCTGGTGGACCGGCGGGACGTCCGGTGAGGTGGCACCGCTCACCGGACGTCACCGTGGACCAGGTGCCGCACCCACGTGACGTGGCGGCGCACGGCGTCCGCCGCGGCGTCCGCGTCGCCCGCCCGCACCGCCTCCATGATCACCGCGTGTTCGGCGATGCTCTTGGCGATCCTGTCGGGCTGCGCGTGCATCATCGCGACGCCCATCCGCAACTGCCGGTCGCGGAGCTGGTCGTAGAGCCGGGTGAGGATCTCGTTGCCCGTGCTCCGCACGATCTCGGCGTGGAAGCAGCGGTCGCTCACCGCGAACGCCGTGAGGTCGCCGGACTCGGCGTGCGCGCTCTGCTCCTCGAGCAGCTCCTCCAGCCGGCCGATCAGCCCCGCGTGCACCGGGTCGGACGACTTCCGCACCGCGTGCTGCTCCACCAGGAGCCGCGTCTCGACGACGTCGGTGATCTCCTGCGCCGAGACGGGCAGCACGAGCGCGCCCTTCTTGGGGTAGAGCTTGAGCAGCCCCTCGACCTCCAGGCGCAGCAGCGCCTCCCGCACAGGCGTGCGCGAGACGCCCACGGCCTGGGCGAGTTCGCCTTCCGTGAGCAGCATCCCGCCCTCGTAGCGGCGGTCGAGAACGGCCTGCTTGACGTAGGTGTAGACACGCTCGGCGGCGGGCGGCTGCCGGAGCGGACCTGCGGGGACGTCGACGGAAACGGACATGTGCACACCTTAGATACAACACAGATGCGTACGTCGTCCGCGTCCGCGATCTGGACCAGCACGGCCGCCCGGCCCCTGCCGTCCACCGCTGTCCGCTACCCGGGCTGTCCGTACGGCCCCCCGTCGCCGTACGGACAGCCGGGGCGGCACGACCGGACGTCAGGGCGCCGGGCCGGTGCGGGGCACCGGCCCGGTCGCGCTCAGGTCCAGGTCATCAGCCGCCTGGGGTGCTCCAGCACTGCCGCGACGTCCGCCAGCAGCTTGGACCCCAGCTCGCCGTCGACGAGGCGGTGGTCGAAGGAGAGCGCGAGCGTCGTGACGTCGCGCGGCTTGACCTTGCCCTTGTGCACCCACGGCTGCTGCCGCACCTGCCCGAAGGCGAGGATCGCGGACTCCCCGGGGTTGAGGATGGGCGTGCCCGTGTCGACGCCGAAGACGCCGACGTTGGTGATCGTCACCGTGCCGCCCTGCATGGCCGCCGGGCTGGTCTTCCCCTCACGTGCGGTGGCGACCAACTCGCCCAGCGCCTCGGCGAGTTCGGGCAGCGTCTTGGCGTGGGCGTCCTTGATGTTGGGGACCACCAGACCGCGCGGCGTCGCCGCCGCGATCCCCAGGTTCACGTAGTGCTTCTGCACGATCTCCTGGTTGGCCTCGTCCCACGACGCGTTGGCCTCCGGGTGGCGGCGCAGCGCCACCAGGAACGCCTTGGCGACCATCAGCAGCGGATTGACGCGGAGTCCCTGCATGTCCGGATCCTGCTTCAGCTCGCGGACGAGCTTCATCGTCCGCGTCACGTCCACCGTCACGAACTCCGTGACGTGCGGAGCGGTGAAGGCGCTGTTGACCATCGCCTGCGCCGTCGCCTTGCGTACGCCGCGGACCGGGATCCGGGTCTCGCGTGCGTCCCCTGCGACGGGCGCCGCTTCCGCACCCGCGTCATGGGCCGCGGGGGCACCGGCGGCCACCGGCTCCCGCGACGCCGGCCGCGCCGGGGCGGGTGCCGCCGCCGCGTGGACGTCCTCGCGCGTGATGACACCGCCGGGACCGGTCGGTATCACCGTCGTGAGATCGATGCCCAGGTCCTTGGCCAGCTTCCGCACGGGCGGCTTGGCCAGCGGCCGCCCCTCGGCAGCGGAGCCGTTCGACGCCGTGCCGTGGGCGGCTTCCGCGGCCGGTTCCGGTGCCGCGACCGGTTCCGGTGCCGCGGCAGGGACGGACGCGGCCTCGCCGTGCCCGTTCAGTTCGCGCTGCGGGGCCCCCTGTCCGGACGGCTGCTTCCGCGGCCTGCGCCGGGTCGGCGACTCGGCCACGCCGTAGCCGACCAGCACCGGCTGCCGCTTCTCGCCGCCGCCGGCGCCGTCGGCCGGGCCCTCGGCCGCGGGCGGCGTGGAGGGGGCCTGCGCGGGGACCGCGCCCGCGGGCGCCCCGCCGTCCAGCGGTCCGGCGGACGGGTCGGTGTCCACGGCGATGATCGCCGTGCCGACGTCCACCGTCGTGCCTTCCTCGAAGCGCAGTTCGTGCACGGAACCGTTGAAGGGGATGGGCAGTTCGACCGCTGCCTTGGCCGTCTCGACCTCGCAGACGACCTGGCCGTCCGTGACGGTGTCACCGGCCTGGACGTACCACTTGAGGATCTCCGCCTCCGTCAGCCCCTCGCCCACATCGGGCATCTTGAACTCGCGGATGCGGGTGGCGCTCTCAGTCATCGTCACGACTCTCCTCAGTACGCCAGGGCGCGGTCGACGGCATCGAGCACCCGGTCCAGCCCCGGAAGGTACTCGTCCTCCAGCCGGGCCGGCGGATACGGCGCGTGGAACCCGCCCACACGCAGCACCGGGGCCTCCAGATGGTAGAAGCACCGCTCCGTGATCCTGGCGGCCACCTCCGAGCCGGTCCCCAGGAAGACAGGCGCCTCGTGCACGACCACAAGCCTGCCGGTCTTCTCGACGGACTTCTGGAGAGTGTCGAAGTCGATGGGCGACATGGAGCGCATGTCGACGACCTCGAGGGAACGGCCCTCCTCCTGTGCCGCGGCCGCGGCCTCCAGGCACGTCTTCACCATGGGCCCGTAGGCCGCCAGCGTCACGTCGCCGCCCTCACGCGCGACGTGTGCCGCGTGCAGCGGGGCGGGGATCGCGGTGACGTCCACCTCGCCCTTGTCCCAGTAGCGGCGCTTCGGCTCGAAGAAGACGACCGGGTCGTCGCTCTCGATGGCCTGGCGCATCATCCAGTACGCGTCGGCCGCGTTCGACGGGGAGACGCACTTGAGCCCGGCGACGTGCGCGAACAGCGCCTCCGGCGACTCGCTGTGGTGCTCGACCGCGCCGATGCCGCCCGCGTACGGGATGCGGATCACGACGGGCAGCTTGATCTTGCCCAGGGCACGGGCGTGCATCTTCGCGAGCTGCGTGACGATCTGGTCGTACGCGGGGAAGACGAACCCGTCGAACTGGATCTCCACGACCGGCCGGTAGCCGCGCAGCGCGAGGCCGATGGCCGTGCCGACGATGCCGGACTCGGCGAGCGGGGTGTCGATGACCCGCTGCTCCCCGAAGTCCTTCTGCAGACCGTCGGTGATGCGGAAGACGCCGCCGAGCTTGCCGACGTCCTCCCCCATGATCAGGACCTTGGGGTCGTTCTCCATCGCGAAGCGCAGCGACTCGTTGAGCGCCTTGGCGATGGGCATCTTGCGCACGTCCGCGGAGCTCGACGCGGAGCGGCCGGCGGTGGAAGAAGTGACTGTGGCAGCCATGTCAGCGGCCCTCCTCGGCGGTGTCGGCGAAGGACGCGAGGTACTCCGCGAACTGGGCGCGCTCCTCGTCGACGAGCGCGTGCCCGTCCGCGTAGACGTTCTCGAAGATCGCCATGGTGTCCGGGTCCGGCATGCTGCGGATGGCCTCCCGCACGTGCTTGCCCATGGCCTCGCTCTCCTCCTCGATCCCGGCGAAGAAGCCGGGATCGGCCAGGCCGTCCTTCTCCAGGTACGTGCGGAGCCGGGAGATGGGGTCCTTGGCCTCCCACTCCGCGCGCTCCTCGTCGCGGCGGTAGCGCGTCGGGTCGTCCGAGGTGGTGTGGGCGCCCATCCGGTAGGTGAATGCCTCGACCAGCATGGGCCCTTCGCCGCTGCGCGCCCGCTCGACGGCGGCGCGGGTGACGGCGAGGCAGGCCAGCACGTCGTTGCCGTCCACCCGCACGCCCGGGAAGCCGAAGCCGCTGGCGCGCTGGTAGATCGGGACGCGCGACTGGCGCTCCGTCGGCTCCGAGATGGCCCACTGGTTGTTCTGGCAGAAGAAGACGACCGGGGCGTTGTAGACCGCGGAGAAGGTGAAGGCCTCGGCCACGTCGCCCTGCGAGGAGGCGCCGTCGCCGAAGTAGGCGATGACGGCCGAGTCGGCGCCGTCCAGGTTGACGCCCATCGCGTAGCCGGTGGCGTGCAGGGCCTGGGAGCCGATGACGATCGTGTAGAGGTGGAAGTTGTTGCTGTTGGGGTCCCAGCCGCCGTTGTTCACACCGCGGAACATGCCCAGCAGGTTCGTCGGGTCCACGCCGCGGCACCAGGCGACGCCGTGCTCGCGGTACGTGGGGAAGACGTAGTCGTCGTCGCGCAGTGCGCGGCCGGAACCGATCTGCGCCGCCTCCTGGCCCAGCAGCGAAGCCCACAGGCCGAGTTCGCCCTGGCGCTGGAGAGAGGTCGCCTCGGCGTCGAAGCGCCGGGTGAGGACCATGTCGCGGTAGAGGCCGCGCAGTTCCTCGGCAGTCAGGTCGATGGAGTAGTCGGGGTGCTCGACCCGCTCACCCTCCGGTGTCAGCAGCTGCACCAGCTCGGGACCGGCGGTCACGGCGGTGGCGCCGGACTTCCCGGGAGCCGCGTTGCGCGCCGAAGCGCCCGTCCTGGCACCGGACTTGGCCTTGGCCGGCTTGGCCGACCCGGCCGGCTTCGCCGACTTGGCCGGCTTGGCTGTCTTCGCCGCTTTGGAAGACCCCGGCTTGGAAGACGCCGACTTGGTGCTCTTGGCCGCCTTCGCGGCCGGCGTGCGAGTACCGCTGGGCGCCGCGCCGTTACCGGACGCGCCGGTGGTACCCGTCGTGCTGCCGGCGGCGCTCTGAGCGGACGCCGTCTTCTTCGTCGCGCGCTTGCCTCCGGTGCCGCTGCGGCGCGGTTTGCTGCGCGCGGCAGTGCTCTCCACGGTCACGTGTGCTCCTCTTCTGTCCGGCCTCCGGGGTCGCCGGCGGCCTGGGGGTCCCCCGCCCGTCGGGCGGAGGGAGGCTCGCCCGGTCCCGTACGGCGCACGGGGTGGGTGCGGCACGGACGCGACCGAGCGGTGACTGATCTCTCGGTTGAGGCCCGCTGAAGCCCTGCCCAGACCTCCATACATGCATGAAGCTGCCCTGACCTGCAACTTTGCTCGGAGTTCCAACTAAACGCATTTGAAAGCCCGACCAAGCCGGAGAGTCAGGGACATCACTGGTCACGGCCCCGCGGGCCTCATAGTCCCCTGCACGTTATCCCGCGGCTCCAGAGTGCGGGAAGGGCAGAGCGCGGACCAGTATGTGAGACTGAAAAAATGGAAGAAATAGCACAAATAACCGTCTTCCTGCTCGACGATCATGAGGTGATCCGCCGGGGCGTGGCCGAGATGCTCTCGGCCGAACCCGGCATCGTGGTGATCGGCGAGGCCGACAACGCCGCGGACGCGCTGGAACTCATCCCCCGCCTCTCGCCCGACGTGGCGGTGCTCGACGTCCGGCTGCCCGACGGCAGCGGCATCGAGGTCTGCCGCGAGCTGCGCTCCCGGCACCACGACATCGCCTGCCTGATCCTCACCTCGTTCTCGGACGAGGAGGCGCTGATCCACGCGGTGCTGTCCGGAGCGTCCGGCTACGTGCTGAAGGGGATCCGCGGCAAGGAGCTGCAGAACGCCGTACGGGACGCCGCCGCCGGGAAGGTCCTGCTGCCGCCCGCCGCCGCGCACCGGGTCGTGGAGCGGCTGCGCACGGGCCGCACCGGCAGTGCGGAGCGGGACCGCCTCGCGGCCCTCACCGATCAGGAGCGCCGGATCCTGGACCTGATTGCCGACGGGCTGACCAACCGGGCCATCGGCACCGAGCTCCATCTCGCCGAGAAGACCGTCAAGAACTACGTCTCCCAGCTCCTGGCGAAGCTGGGAATGGAGCGCCGGACACAGGCCGCGGCCTACCTCACCCGGCTGCGCGCCGGGCGGGACGAACCCGCCTGACCGCCTGCGCAGGTGCGTCCGTACGCGTGAGGGGTTGCCCGGAGGACCGGACCTGGGGCGCAGGTCCGTGACGCCGGTGCTCCATGACGCCTAGTGCTCCGCCGGGTGAGTGGCTCAGTCCTCGGGGCCGCCGCCACCGGAGGTGCCGGTGCCGCCGTTCTCGCCGCCGCCCTGGTCGTTGCCGCCGGCCCCGTCGCTCGGGGTCGGGTCGTCCGTCGGGTCGTCGGGACCGCCCGGGCCGCCGTTGCCGTTGCCGCCGTTGCCTTCGGAGTCGGACTCGCTCGGGGTGTCGGACGGCTCCTCCGAGGGGGAGGTCTCCGTCTCGCTCGGCGCCGTCTCGGACGGCGTCTGCGAGGGAGTCACGTCACCGGTGTCGCCCGTGCTGGTGCCCGGGTCCTCCTCGGTCTCCGTCGGCGAGGAGGTCGGCTCGTCGGTGGTCTCCTTGTCCTTGGGCTCCGTGGTCGAACTGTCCGGCTTGACGTCGTTCTTGTCGCCGCCCTGGTTCATCGTGGCCACGTAGTAGATGCCCATGGCGACGGCGATCACGGCGAGGAACGCGATGAGCGCGTACTTGAAGCCCCCGCCGCCGCGGCGGTCGCCACGCTGTCCGCCCTCGAAGCCGCCGTCGTCCCGGTCGGGGCGGCCCATCAGCATCGGCGGTGCGAGCTGCGAGGTGTCGCCGTGGCCGGGGTGCTGCCGCGCGTCCGCGCCGGGCACGCCCATGGCGGGCGTGGTGCCGCCGCCGTGCGCGACCGGGCCGGTGTTCCACATGCCGCCGCTGTGGCCGCCCTGCTCCTGCAGCATCTGCAGGGCGTACTGCGCGAGGCCGCGCATCTCCTCGGCGCTCTGGAACCTGTCGTCGGGGTCCTTGGCCAGCGCACGCATCACCAGGCCGTCCAGCTCGGGCGGGACGACGTCGGAGACCTCCGACGGCAGCGCCGCCTCGTCCTGCACGTGCTGGTAGACGACGGAGAGCGGCGTCTCGCCGGTGAAGGGGGGCCTGAGGGTGAGCAGTTCGTAGAGCAGGCAGCCCGTCGCGTACAGGTCGGAGCGGATGTCTACGGTCTTGCCCAGGGCCTGCTCGGGCGAGAGGTACTGCGGCGTGCCCATCACCATGCCCGTCTGCGTCATGGTGTTGGACGCACCGTGCAGGGCGCGGGCGATGCCGAAGTCCATCACCTTGACCGCGCCGGAGTTGGTGATGATGACGTTGGCGGGCTTGATGTCGCGGTGCACGATGCCGTGCTGGTGGCTGTAGGCCAGGGCCTCCAGGACGCCCGAGACGATGATCAGCGCCTGGTCGGGCGGCGGCGCCTCCGCGTTCAGCAGCAGGTCGCGGATCGTACGGCCCTCGACGAGCTCCATCACGATGTACGGCGTGACGTTGCCGCCGACGGTCTCTTCGCCGGAGTCGTAGACAGCGACCACGGAGTGGTGGTTCAGCCCGGCCACGGACTGCGCCTCGCGCGTGAAGCGGGCCTTGGAGACCGGGTCCTCGGCGAGGTCGGAGCGGAGCAGCTTGACCGCGACCGTGCGGCCGAGACGCAGGTCCTCCGCGGCGTAGACCTCCGCCATGCCGCCCCGTCCGAGGCGGTGCGAGAGGCGGTAGCGGCCGTCGCCGACAAGGCCGCTGTTGCCCCACAGCTCCGGCGAATCGGCCATCGAGCCGCCCATGGCGTCGGGGTCGGGACCCCCGCCGGCCTGCGTCTGTGCCATCTGTCCTCGCCGTGGATCGAATGCCGTGAGTCGCGCGGTTGCGTCTCCCCCTGGCAGTCACCTGCACCGGCCGTGCACCCGGCTCACCGGGCGCGCGCCGGGGACGCCCCGCTCCGCATTGGAGGCTACAGGCTCAGGGGAGTTACATGGATGGGGCGAACAGCCATCCAAGCGGTCGCGGTGCCCGGCTGGCAAGTTCGCAGGCGGCGGCCGCACGGCTGGATTCCGGCCTTCCGCCGCCCCTCCGCGGGGGCCGGACGCCGCGTCTGCCCGCATCTCCGGAGATGCTGTGACCGGACCCTCTTTCGGGGCGGTGTGAATTCGACCAAGGTGCCACAGTTGTGGCACAGGTTGCGCGCCCGGTGTTACGGAACGGGCACTGAGCTTGACGTGACGGGGCCCTCCGGCAGACTTGGGCGAGAACCAGGATCATCGGAGACCGGGGCTGGAAATCTGCCCTGAAAAACCTGTGCGGGGGGCGCGCCGCCCGAGGGGGAGCAGCAGAGATGAGCGACGACGGCGGAAACGCCGCACAGTACGTGGGCCGTGCGGTCGGCAACGGCCGTTTCCAGCTGCAGAGTCTGCTCGGGGCCGGTGGCATGGCGGCGGTCTACCTCGCCCACGACTCCGTTCTCGACCGCCAGGTCGCGGTCAAGACCCTGCACACCGAGCTCGGCCGCGAGCAGTCATTCCGCGAACGCTTCCGCCGTGAAGCGCAGTCTGTCGCGAAACTCACACACACCAACATCGTCTCGGTCTTCGACTCCGGCGAGGACGAACTGGACGGCACGCTCGTCCCGTACATCGTCATGGAGTACGTCGAGGGCAAGCCGCTGCGCAACGTCCTGGACGAGGACATCGCGCAGTTCGGCGCCATGCCGACCGAGAAGGCGCTGAAGATCACCGGCGACGTGCTCGCGGCGCTGGACGTCAGCCACGAGATGGGCCTGGTGCACCGCGACATCAAGCCCGGCAACGTGATGATCACCAAGCGCGGCGTGGTCAAGGTCATGGACTTCGGCATCGCGCGGGCGATGCAGTCGGGCGTGACGTCGATGACGCAGACCGGCATGGTCGTCGGCACTCCGCAGTACCTCTCGCCCGAGCAGGCGCTGGGCCGCGGTGTGGACGCGCGCTCGGACCTCTACTCGGTCGGCATCATGCTCTTCGAGCTGCTGACGGGCCGGCTGCCCTTCGACGCCGACTCCCCGCTGGCCATCGCCTACGCGCACGTCCAGGAGGACGCGCCGATCCCCTCCTCGATCAACCAGTCGGTGCCGGCGGCGGTGGACGCCCTGGTGGCGCGGACGCTGAAGAAGAACCCCAACGAGCGCTTCCCGACTGCCGAATCGATGCGGGAGGAGTGCGCGCGCATCGGCGGTTCAGGTGCGGCGTCGGGCACCTCGCCGATCATCGTGAGCGGTGGGCCGAGGGCCCAGAGCGGCGCCGGCGTCGGCCAGGCCGTCTTCCCGCCGGTCAGCGACTCGGGGACGCCGCCGCCCCCCGGCCAGCAGCCCTACCAGCACCAGTACGGCGGCTTCGGGCCGTCCACGCCTCCGCCGCCCGGGCAGACGCCGATGGGGCAGTACGCCCAGCCCGTCGCTGCCTTCGGCCAGCCGGGCGGGGCCTCGCACACCCCGCCGCCGTACACGCTCTCTCCCACCGCGCCGGGAGGCGGCGGCGGACGCAAGAGCAACGCCGGCGTGATCGTCGGGTCGCTGGTCGCGGTGCTCGTGGCGGTCATCGCGGTGAGCTTCGCCGTGCTGATCCCGGAGGACGACGAGGACCCGACTCCCACGGGCGGCGACACCATCACGACGTCGCCGACCGCCGAGGAGCCACTGGACCCGGAGCCGTCGGAGGCCACGGACAGCGGCGGCAGCGACCACGGCGACGGCTTCAAGCCGGAGGACAAGTCCAAGACGATCGACTCGACGCGGTGCACGCGGGCGACCGACAGCTACTCCGACGAGGGCAAGAAGATCCTTCCGGACTTCACGTACAAGAACCTCGCGTCGGTGAAGAAGTGCATCAGCAGCGCCGGCTGGAAGCTCGACGACATCGAGTACGAGGACGAGAACCTGTGGGGCAAGAACACCGTCCTGCAGCAGTCCCCCGACGGCATCGACTCGTTCGACCCGAAGAAGGACAAGATCGAGCTGACGGTCTCCACCGGCAAGCCCGCGGAGTGACCACCCCGGCCCCCGGCTGAGCCCGGGGGCCGCTCGGCAGTGAAGCGCTCAGGCGCCCGTACGCATCAACTCAGGTGTACGGGCGCCTTCTTGTGCCTGGAGGGCCGGAGCATGCCGCGGTTGCCCGCAACAGCGGCGGCGCTCCAAGTCGCAGGGCCTGCGGGCCCCTGCCCCTTGCAGCGCCGCACGCTGCTCGCATGCCGCGACGTGCTTCAGGCCGTGTCTACGCCTGCCGCCGGACCTCCACGGTGCGGAAGCGGTCGGAGACGAACGCGCCGTCGCACAGGGCCGCGTTCGCGGCGGGGTTGCCGCCGGAGCCGTGGAAGTCGGAGAAGGCGGCCGTCTGGTTCACGTACACGCCGCCCGTGAGGTTCAGCGACAGCTGCGCGCACTCGTCCAGGCAGGCGTCCTCGATCATCCGCTCCACGTCCGGCGACGTGGTGTACGCCCCGACCGTCATCGCGCCCTTCTCGCGGACCGTCCGCCGCAGCAGCGCGACGGCGTCGGCCGTGGAGTCGACGGCGACCGCGAAGGAGACCGGGCCGAAGAACTCCGAGAAGCAGACGTCCTCCGAACCGGGCTTTCCCGCCTCCAGTTTGACGATGACGGGCGTGCGCACCGTCGCCCCCGGGAAGTCCGGGTGCTCCACCGTCCGCGATTCGAGGGCCACTTCGCCCAGCGACGGGGCCGACTCGACCCGCTCACGGACCTGCTGGTTGACGATCGCGCCCAGCAGGGCGTTCGCCCGGGCGTCGTCGCCGAGCAACTTGCCCACCGCGGCGGCCAGATCGGCCACGAACTCGTCGTAGCTCTTCTCGCCCGCGTCCGTGGAGATACCGCCGCGGGGGATGAGCAGGTTCTGCGGGGTGGTGCACATCTGGCCGCTGTAGAGCGACAGGGAGAAGGCGAGGTTGCCGAGCATCCCCTTGTAGTCGTCGGTGGAGTCGATGACGACCGTGTTGACCCCGGCCTTCTCGGTGAAGACGCGGGCCTGGTGGGCGTTGTTCTCCAGCCAGTCGCCGAACTCGGTGGAGCCGGTGTAGTCGATGATGCGGACCTCCGGCCGCAGAGCCAGCTCCTTGGCGATGCCCTCGTCGTCGCGCTCGGCCGCCAGTGCCACCAGGTTCGCGTCGAACCCGGCTTCCCTGAGCACGTCACGCGCGATGCGGACGGTGAGCGCCAGGGGGAGCACCGCACGCGGGTGCGGCTTGACGAGGACGGGGTTGCCGGTGGCCAGGGACGCGAAGAAGCCCGGGTAGCCGTTCCAGGTGGGGAAGGTGTTGCAGCCGATGAGCAGGGAGACGCCGCGGCCCACGGGCGTGAAGTGCTTGCTCAGGTTCAGGGGGTCGCGCTTGCCCTGCGGCTTCGACCAGTCCGCGGAGCCCGGGGTGCGGACCTGCTCCGCGTAGGCGTAGGCGACGGCCTCCATGCCGCGGTCCTGGGCGTGCGGCCCGCCCGCCTGGAGCGCCATCATGAACGCCTGGCCGCTGGTGTGCATCACCGCGTGCGCGAACTCGTGCGTACGGGCGCTGATCCTCGCCAGGATCTCCAGGCATACCGCGGCCCGCACCTCCGGCCCCGCCGCACGCCAGGAAGGCATCGCCTCCCGCATCGCGGGAAGCAGCACGTCCAGATCGGGACGCGGGTACTCGATGCCCATCTCCAGGCCGTACGGCGAGACCTCCGTCGCCGTCCAGCCGCCTTCCGGGCCCGCACCGGGCTGCCCCTCGATCTCGAAGCGGCCGCCGCGCAGCGCGTCGAAGGCGGCCTGCCCCTGCCCGGCGCTCAGCGAGCCCTCCGGGGCTCCCTCGACGCCCTCGCCGTACGCCTTCGGGTGCTCGGGGTGCGGCGACCAGTACTCCCTGGTCCGGATCGCCTCCAGCGCGCGGTCGAGTGTGGGACGGTGCCTCTCCGTCAGCTCGACCGCGGAGAGCGCAGCGTCACTGGACGTGGTGACAGGTGTGGTCACGGGTGCGGTCACGAACGACCAACTCCTCGTCGGACTGGATGGCTGGGGCTGTCGGACTTACGGCGACACGTAGATACTGCTACCGAACGATCGGTCGGGGCAAGGGGGGCCGGAGAGCCTGTGGATAACCTGGATAGCATCGGCGCCATGCCGGCCAAGCGCGACACCTACACGCCCGATTCGCTCCTGAAGGTCGCCGTGGAGGTGTTCATCGAGCGCGGCTACGACGGCACGTCCATGGAGCACCTCTCCCGGGCCGCGGGGATCTCCAAGTCCTCGATCTACCACCACGTCCGCGGCAAGGAGGAGCTGCTGCGCCGGGCGATAAGCCGCGCGCTGAACGGGCTCTTCGGCGTCCTGGACGAACCGCGCGCACGCGAGGGCCGCGCCGTCGACCGGCTCGAACACGTCACGCGCCGCACCGTCGAGGTGCTGATGGCCGAGCTTCCGTACGTGACGCTGCTGCTGAGGGTCCGCGGCAACACCGACACCGAGCGCTGGGCCATGGCGCGCCGCCGCGAGTTCGACCAGCGGGTCTCGGAGCTGCTGAAGCAGGCGGTGGCGGACGGCGACCTGCGCTCCGACGTCGACGTGCGGCTGGCGACGCGGCTGCTTTTCGGGATGATCAACTCCGTCGTGGAGTGGTACCGCCCCGGCCGGGCGGGCCGGAACGGCTCGGCCACCAGCGACGAGGTCGCGGAGGCCGTCGTGCTCACGGCCTTCGCCGGCCTGCGGAGCTGAGCCGGCGCCGGCGCTCCCGGACGGGCGGGACTTCCGGGACTGCCGGGACAGGACGGGACTGCCGGGACAGGATGGGGCTTCCGGAACCGGCGGGACTGCCGGAACCGGCTGCGACCGCCGCCGAAGGCCGGGTTTCACCCCGCGTGCCCGGGCCCGTCACGCTCTTACGGGCGGGGAGCGTCCACGAGCACGCCTGGGTTGAGGACTCCGGCCGGGTCGAGGACCGACTTGGCCGCCCGCAGCGCGAGCGCGAAGGGCTCGGGCCGCTGCCGGTCGTAGCCCGGGCGGTGGTCCCTGCCGACGGCGTGGTGGTGCGTGACGGTGGCGCCGTGCCGGGTGAGCGTCTCCATGGCGGCCGTCTTGATCTCGTCCCACATGGCGATCTCGCTGCCCCGGCGCCCGGTGGCGATCACCGTGAAGTACGGGGCAGGGCCGTCCGGATAGACGTGCGTGAAGCGGCAGTTGACCATGCCGGGCCGCCCCGTGACCTCCTCGACGGCGGCGCCGACGCCGGTCCGTACCTCCTCGATGAGCGCCGGCGCCCGGTCCCAGGTGCAGGCGGTCTCGAACGTCTCGGTGATCGCGCTCATCCGCGCCAGCCCGTCCCGTACGTAGGGCATCCGCAGGAACGCGGACCGCCACGCGCCGACGGCGCCCTCCGGGCCTCCCGTGCCGCGGCCCTCGGCGCCCTGGGACGTACGGACGAGCCCGCCGTGGTCGGCTGCGATCCCGGTCAGCTCCGCGAGCCGCTCGCCGACCGGCCTGTGTGCCGACTCCACGCCGAGCACCAGCACGCTCGTCCCGTCGTCGGCGACGCCGGACACGGCGGCCTCCCCGGGGTCGAGGAGCCGGCAGTTGGCGGGCTGGAGCCCGGACTGCGCGATGGCGCGCACCGCTTCGGCGGCGGCGTCGAAGCCGGTGAACGACACGGATGCCGACGCCTTGTGCACGGGACGGTCCTGCAGCCGCATCCACGCCTCGGTGATCACCCCGAGGGCGCCCTCGGAGCCGAGGAAGAGGCGGTCCGGTGAGGGACCGGCCCCGGACCCGGGCAGCCGCCGGGACTCGGAGACGCCGGCGGGCGTCACCACGCGCAACGACTCGACCAGGTCGTCGATGTGCTGGTACTGCGTCGCGTAGTGCCCGCCCGCACGGGTGGCGAGCCAGCCGCCCAGCGTCGAGAACTCGAAGCTCTGCGGGAAGTGCCGCAGCGTCAGCCCGGACCCGCCGTCCGCGCCCGGCCCGCCGGTGATCTCCCGGAGCTGGGCCTCCAGGGCGGGACCGAGGACGCCCGCCTGGACGCGCGCCGCCCTGCTGACGGTGTCGACCTCCAGGACGCGGTCCATCGCGGACAGGTCGAGGGTGAGCACCGCGGCGTGGGAGTCCCCGCGGTACTCGACGCCGCCGACCACCGAGCTGCCACCGCCGTAGGGGATCGCCGCCACGTTCCGCGAGCCCGCCCAGTCGAGCAGGTCCACGAGCTCCGTCTCGGTCCGCGGGAAGGCGACCAGGTCGGGCGCCGCCGCGAGGTCGCCGCGGAGCGCGCGGACGACGTCGCGGTAGGCCTTGCCGTAGGTGTGGCCGGCCCGCACCGCCGGGTCGTCGGTCACCAGGCGGGCGAGCCCCGCGGGAGGGCGCACCCGCGGCGGCGCGAGTGCGAGGCCGCGGACGTCCGGGACGGGCAGCGGCGTCGAGGACAGCCCCGGCAGGAGGGCCGCGAGTCCGGCGCACTCGCTGTCGGGGAGCGCTCTGTCCGTACGTCCCCAGCCCCACCAGGAACGGGTGCTGCCGGACGGGGGAGTGGTCGTCGCCATGGAGGGCCTTTCGCGCCGCGGACCCGTCAAGTTACTGGAGAGTTGCCCGCGAGGGGAGGGGCGGGCGGCTCGCGGTGCGGATCCCGGGCCGTCAGATCTCCGGTTCGAGGTCCGTCTCCTCGAAGACCAGCAGCGTCCTGGTGCTGATCACCTCGGGGATCGACTGGATGCGGGTCAGCACCAGGTCCCGCAGCGACCTGTTGTCGGCGGTGTGCACCAGCAGCAGCACGTCGAAGTCCCCGCTGACCAGCGCCATGTGCGCGGCGCCCGGCAGCCTCAGCAGCTGCTCGCGGACGCTGCGCCAGGAGTCCTGCACGATCTTCAGAGTGATGTACGCGGACGCGCCCTGGCCGGCGCGCTCCTCGTCGATCCTCGCGCTGAAGCCGCGGATGACGCCGTCGTCCACGAGCCGGTTGATGCGGGCGTACGCGTTGGCGCGCGACACGTGCACCTGGTCCGCGAGGGCCCGTACGGACATCCGCCCGTCCGCACGCAGGAGACGCAGGATGTTCCGGTCGACCGGATCGAGGGGCCGCGCCGGGGGTCTCGTCTCCAGCGACGGCTGCGGCAGCGGCTGCGGCAGCGGACGGAAGGACTCCCCCTCCGGCTGCTGCGGGGGCTGCTCCGGGCGTTGCTCCGAGGACTGCTGCCGGGGCTGCTGCGGTGGCTGAGGGATCTGCTCCCTGCCGTCGCGGCCGCCGGCCTGCCCGGCGCCCGGGCCGGGACCGCCGTCGCCGCCGGGGGCGCTGGACGTGTTGGCAATCTGTCCGTCCGGCATGCCCGGTGGCCTCCCCTCGCTGGACGTCCTGCTCCCATCGAACGTTCACACGCTCAAGTTGTCCACAGGCTGGGGCCGCCTGTGGCCAAAACGCCCCGGCGACCGAACAATCGGTAGGGGAGCCGACCGCTTCCCTGTCGTTCCGTGCCCACCAGCCACCCCCACGAGGAGGTGCTCGTCGTGACGGTCCTCGAGCAGTCCGGGTCCTACCACCTGGCCCCGCCCCCGGCCTGGCGTCCTCGCCGTGACCCCGCCCCGCTCCTGCCCGACCAGGAGCCCTACCGGCTGCTCGGCACCGGGGCGCAGCTCGACGGCGACCTGCTGCTGGAGCTCTACGGCCGGCTGGTGCGCGGACGCCGCTACAACCAGCAGGCCACGGCCCTGACCAAGCAGGGCCGGCTCGCCGTCTACCCCTCCTCGACCGGCCAGGAGGCCGCGGAGGTCGCCGCGGCCCTGGCGCTGCGCGAGCAGGACTGGCTCTTCCCGAGCTACCGGGACACCCTGGCCGCCGTCGCCCGGGGCCTGGACCCGGTGGAGGTGCTGTCGCTGCTCAGGGGTGACTGGCACAACGGATACGACCCGCGCGCCGGCCGCGTGGCCCCCCTCAGCACGCCGCTCGCCACCCAGCTTCCGCACGCGGTGGGCCTGGCGCACGCCGCCCGCCTCAAGGGCGACGACGTCGTGGCGCTCGCGATGGTCGGCGACGGCGGCACCAGCGAGGGGGACTTCCACGAGGCGCTGAACTTCGCCGCGGTCTGGCAGGCCCCCGTCGTGTTCCTCGTGCAGAACAACGGCTTCGCGATCTCCGTACCGCTGGCGAAGCAGACCGCGGCGCCGAGCCTCGCCCACAAGGGCGTGGGCTACGGCATGCCGGGGCGGCTGGTCGACGGCAACGACGCGGCGGCCGTCCACCAGGTGCTCGGCGAGGCGGTCGAGCGCGCCCGCCGTGGCGAGGGCCCCTCCCTGGTCGAGGCGGTGACGTACCGGGTGGACGCGCACACCAACGCCGACGACGCCACCCGCTACCGCGAGGCCGCCGAGGTCGAGGCCTGGCGTGAGCACGACCCGGTGGCGCTGATGGAGCGTGAACTGCGCTCCCGGGAGCTGCTGGACGACGAGGGCGCGCGGCAGGCCGCCGAAGCGGCCGAGGCGATGGCACGGGATATGCGCGAACGCATGAACCGGGATCCGGAGTTGCAGCCGATGGAGCTTTTCGACCACGTCTTCGAGCACCGCACGCCGCAGCTGGAGCAGCAGGCCCGGCAGCTCCGCGCCGAACTCGACGCCGAACACGACGCGTCAGCGGCCCCAAGCACCGCTGACCGCTCCGGAAGCACGAGGGGGAACTCCTGATGGGTACGGCGACGGGCGCATCGGTGAACGCCGGAACCGGCGGCGAGGCGGCGCCGGCGGCCGAGGCGCAGCGGCCCCCGGCGGCACGCAAGCCGTCGACCATGGCGCAGGCCCTCAACCGCGCGCTGCGGGACTCCCTCGCGGAGGACCCGTCCGTACACGTGCTCGGTGAGGACGTGGGCGCGCTCGGCGGTGTCTTCCGCGTGACGGACGGCCTGACGAAGGAGTTCGGCGAGGACCGCTGCACGGACACCCCGCTCGCGGAGGCCGGGATCCTCGGCACCGCCGTGGGCATGGCGATGTACGGGCTGCGGCCGGTCGTCGAGATGCAGTTCGACGCGTTCGCCTACCCGGCCTTCGAGCAGCTCGTCTCGCACGTCTCCCGCATGCGCAACCGCACGCGCGGCCGGCTGCCCATGCCGATCACGGTGCGCGTGCCCTACGGCGGCGGCATCGGCGGCGTCGAGCACCACAGCGACTCGTCCGAGGCGTACTACATGGCGACGCCCGGGCTGCACGTCGTCACGCCGGCGACGGTCGCCGACGCCTACGGGCTGCTGCGCCGCTCCATCGCCAGCGACGACCCGGTGCTCTTCCTGGAGCCCAAGCGGCTCTACTGGAGCAAGGCCGACTGGTCGCCGGAGCAGCCGGAGAGCGTGCCGGAGATCGGGCGGGCGTGCGTCCGCCGGGCGGGCACGTCGGCGACGCTCGTCACGTACGGGCCGTCGCTCCCCGTCTGCCTGGAGGCCGCCGAGGCCGCGGCGCGGGACGAGGGCTGGGACCTGGAGGTCGTCGACCTGCGGTCGCTCGTGCCCTTCGACGAGGAGACCGTGGTGGAGTCGGTGCGCCGCACGGGCCGCGCCGTGGTCGTCCACGAGTCGGCGGGGTTCGCCGGCCCGGGCGGGGAGCTGGCGGCCCGCATCGGCGAACGCTGCTTCCACTACCTGGAGGCGCCCGTGCTCCGCGTATCGGGCTTCGACATCCCCTATCCGCCGCCGATGCTGGAGAAGCATCATCTTCCCGACGTGGACCGGATTCTCGACGCGGTCTCCCGGCTGCAGTGGGAGAGCGAATGGCGGGGGGGGGGGGCGCCCGAGGGAGGGGTGCGCTGATGGCGTCCGTACGCGAGTTCAACCTGCCCGACCTGGGCGAGGGGCTGACGGAGGCGACGGTCGTGCGGTGGATGGTCGCCGTCGGCGACGTCGTGGCCGTCGACCAGCCGGTGGTCGAGGTCGAGACGGCGAAGGCGCTGGTGGAGGTGCCCTGCCCGTACGGCGGCGTGGTCACCGCCCGCTACGGCGACGAGGGCGCGGAGCTTCCCGTCGGGGCGCCCCTGCTCTCGGTGGCCGTCGGGGCTTCCGAGGAGGCGGGGGCGAACGGTGCCGCCGGGAGCGCCGGTCCCGCCGGATCCAAGTCCGCCGCCGACGGCTCGGAGGGCTCGGACGGTTCCGGAAACGTGCTGGTCGGTTACGGCACGGCGGGCTCCGCCGGCCGCCGCCGCCGAACCCGTCCCGTCGACGGCTTCCACCTGGCGGACGGGAAGGCACGCGGCGGCGTGGGCACCGCGCTTCCGGCGTCGCCGCCCGCGCAGGCCGAGCCGCCCGCGAAGACTGCACAGGCCGCACAGGCCGCGCCCGTCGAACCGTCCCACCCGACGCCCCGGCAGGGCCCCGTCGCCGTCATCTCACCGCTCGTGCGGCGTCTCGCACGGGAGCACGGCCTCGACCTGCGCGGCATCCCGGGTTCCGGCCCGGAGGGCCTGATCCTGCGCGCGGACGTCGAGCGCGCCGCCCGCTCCCGCGCCGACGCGGCTCCGGTGGCATACGGCACGGCGGACGGCACAGCAGCGGGCGCGGCCGGAGCCGCACCGCAGCAGGCCGCGCAGACGACCGGCCGGGCGCCCACCCGCATTCCGCTCACCGGTTTCCGCGGCACGGTCGCCGACAAGCTCTCCCGGAGCCGCCGCGAGATCCCCGACGCGACCTGCTGGGTCGACGCGGACGCGACGGAGCTGCTCGCCGCACGCCGCGCCATGAACGACCACGGCGCGGCCCACGGCACCGGCAAGGTCTCGCTGCTGGCGCTCCTGGCCCGCGTCTGCACGGCCGCGCTCTCCCGCTTCCCCGAGCTGAACTCCACGGTCGACACCGACGCCCGGGAAGTCCTCCGCCACCCGGACGTGCACGTCGGCTTCGCCGCCCAGACGCCCCGCGGGCTCGTCGTCCCCGTGGTGCGGGACGCCCACGCCCTCGACGCGGACGGGCTGACGGCGGAGATGTCCCGGCTGACGGAGTCGGCCCGTCAGGGCACCCTCACGCCCAGGGAGATGACGGGAGGCACCTTCACCCTGAACAACTACGGGGTCTTCGGTGTGGACGGCTCGACGCCGATCATCAACCACCCCGAGTCCGCGATGCTCGGCGTCGGGCGCATCACGGAGAAGCCGTGGGTGGTGGACGGGCAGCTGGCCGTACGCCACGTGGTGCAGCTGTCGCTCACCTTCGACCACCGGGTGTGCGACGGAGGCACGGCGGGCGGGTTCCTGCGGTACGTGGCGGACTGCGTGGAACACCCGGCGGTGCTGCTCCGTACGCTCTAGGCGTGACATCCGACGTCCCCACCGGCAGTCCGCGCCCCCAGGGCGCCCGCCCCGAGGACGGGAGGGGTTCCCCCCGCGGGAACGCCCCCGTCCGCAGACACGACGCCGTCGTCCTCGCCGGCGGCGGCGCCAGGCGTCTCGGCGGCGCCGACAAGCCCGCCGTGACCGTAGGCGGCAGGCCGCTGCTCGACCGCGTCCTGTCGGCGTGCGCGGACGCGACGGCCACGGTCGTCGTCGGCCCGCGCAGGCCGACGCCGCGGCCGGTGACGTGGGTGCGCGAGGAGCCGCCGGGCGGCGGCCCCCTCGCGGCGCTCGACGCGGGACTGCGGCACACCACCGAGCCGCTGGTCCTCGTCCTCTCCGCGGACCTGCCGTTCCTGCGCGAGGAGACCGTCCGGACGCTGCTGGCCGGGGTCGACGCCGAGCCCGGGCCCTGGCCGGGAGGCGGCGGCGCGGAACGTGCGCAGAGTGCGGCGCGGGCCGCGGACGCGGCGCGGGCGGAGGACGCGGGGGACGAGCTCGCGGGCTGCGAAGGGGCCCTCGTCGACGACGGCCGCGACCAGCCCCTCCTCGCCGCCTACCGCGCCGAATCGCTCCGCCGTGAACTGGCGCTGCTGCACACCGAGTACGGAAGTCTCCACGGTCTCCCCTTGCGGCTTCTCCTTCCTGAGCTGAGACTTCGTCGCGTACGCGCGTCGTCCGACACATCCGACGCCCTCGACTGCGACACCTGGGACGACGTCGCCGCCGCGAGGGCACGCATCAGGGAGCGTGACACCGTGCTGGACGAGTGGATGACCGCCGCGAAGGCCGAACTCGGCGTCGAACTCGACGTCGACACCGCCATGCTCCTGGACCTGGCCCGCGACGCCGCCCACGGCGTGGCCCGCCCGGCCGCACCCCTGACGACCTTCCTCGTGGGCTACGCGGCTGCCATGCGGGGCGGTTCGGCGCAGGACGTCGCGGAAGCTTCCCGCAAAGCCGTGCAGCTCGCCGCGCGTTGGGCGGCCGAGGCGGAGGAAGCAGGACCGGCCGGGGAAGCCGACGGCGGCCGATGAGCGGTTCCGACGAGCTCGACGAGGCGCTGGCGCTGGCCAACGACTCCGCACGCCGGCGCGACGCCACCGCGCGAGCCGGCGCCTCGGCGCGCGCGGCAGGCACGCCCGGCCCGGCGGGGACATCCGCGACGGCGGGTCGTTCGTCCCCTGCGCCCGGCGGCTGCCACGGCGGACCGGGCGGACGCCCCGCCGGGGAATCCGGACGCGGCGGCGGGACCCGCCGCACAGCACCCGGGGGCGAGCGCGACGCCCACGCGCACGACCTCCCCTGGCCCGACGCCCGTACGTACGCCTCCCGCGTCGCCGGCCCCCTGCCGTCGTGCACCCTCCCCCTGGGCCAGGCGCTGAACCACACGCTCGCGGCGCCTCTCGACGCCCTCACCGACCTGCCTTCCTTCGACACCTCGGCCATGGACGGCTGGGCCGTCTCCGGCCCCGGCCCGTGGGAACTCGCCAAAGGGGAACGCCCCGACGGCCACGGCCTCCTCGCCGGCGACCGGCGCCGCCCGCGCACCCTGCCCGACGGGCGCGCCGTCCGCATCGCGACGGGAGCGCGCGTACCGCCGGGCGCGAGCGCGGTGCTGCGCCGCGAGCACGGCGAGCTCGACGGGACCCGGCTGCGCGCCACGCACAGGCCGCAGCCCGGTGCGGACGTCCGTCCACGCGGCCAGGAGTGCCGCTCGGGGGACCGCCTGCTGCCCGCCGGGACCTCCGTCACCCCCGCCGTACTGGGCCTGGCGGCCGCCGCCGGGTACGACCGGCTCACCGTCACCGGACGTCCTCGTGCCGAAGTCCTCGTGCTGGGCGACGAGTTGCTGCACAAGGGCGTCCCCCGTGACGGGCGCATCCGCGACGCGCTCGGGCCGATGGTCGAGCCGTGGCTCACGGCGCTCGGCGCGGACGTCCTGGTCACCAGGCGGCTCGGCGACGACGCCGAAGCGCTCCACGAGGCGGTGTCCACGACCACGGCCGACGTCCTCGTCACCACGGGCGGCACCGCGCGCGGCCCCGTCGACCACCTGCGCCCCACCCTCGCCCGTGCGAACGCGCGCCTCCTCGTCGAGGGCGTGCAGGTCCGGCCCGGACATCCCATGCTGCTGGCGCGCCTCCCCGCGGGGCGCGGCAGCCGGCAGCCGGACGGCTCGGGCCCGTACCTCGTGGGCCTGCCGGGGAACCCGCTCGCCGCGCTCTCCGGGCTGATGACGCTCGCGGCGCCGCTGATCCGCACGCTCGCGGACCGCCCCGCCGGGACGCCGCCGTCCGCTCCGCTCAGCGACGGAGTGCAGGGCCATCCGCGCGACACCAGGCTCGTGCCGGTCGTCCACTCACCGGAGCAGTCACACGCCCGTCCGCTGCTCTACAACGGGCCGGCCATGCTGCGCGGCATCGCCACCGCGACCGCGCTGGCCGTCGTACCGCCCGGTGGGGCGACCGCCGGGTCGCGGGTTTCGCTGCTGCCGCTCCCCTGGCACGGCTGGTGAGTAACGTACTCACGTGACAGACCAGTACCGCGTTCTGCTGCCCCGCTCCGAGGTCAGCCCCCAACTCCAGGTCGGCAGACGGCTTCTGGCCGCGTTCCTGGTGCTGGCGTCGACCGTCCTCATCGTCTACTTCGACCGCGGCGGCTACCACGACAACGCAGACGAGAGCGTCAGCTTCCTCGACTGCGTCTACTACACGACCGTCACGCTCTCCACGACGGGATACGGCGACATCGCCCCCGTCAGCGACGGGGCACGCATCGCGAACATCCTGCTCGTCACGCCGCTCCGAGTCCTCTTCCTGATCATCCTCATCGGCACCACGCTCGAGGCGCTCACGGACCGCACCCGCGAGCAGTGGCGCCTGTCCCGCTGGAGGTCCCAGTTGCGCGACCACACCGTCGTCGTCGGCTTCGGCACGAAGGGCCGTTCTGCGGCTCAGACGCTGCTCTCCACCGGTGTCGGCCGGGACCGGATAGTGGTGATCGACCCCAACCACCACGTGGCGAAGGCCGCGAACGACGAGGGCTACGTGAGCGTCGCGGGCGACGCCACCCGCAGCGACGTCCTCGCCCGCGCCGAGGTGCGGCGCGCCAAGCAGATCGTCATCGCGACGCAGCGCGACGACACCGCCGTGCTCGTGACGCTGACCGCGCGTCAGCTCAACCCGCGCCTCAAGATCGTCGCCGCGGTGCGGGAGGAGGAGAACGTGCCGCTGCTGCGCCAGTCCGGCGCCGACTCGGTCATCACCAGCGCGAGCGCTGCGGGACGCCTCCTCGGCCTCTCCGTGCTGAGCCCGCACGCCAGCTCCGTCATGGAGGACCTCATCCAGCAGGGCTCCGGGCTCAGCCTCAACGAACGCCCCGTCACCAAGGCCGAGGTGGGCCGCGCTCCGAGGGAGTGCAAGGACCTCGTGGTGACGGTCGTCCGGGGCCACAGGCTCCTCGGCTACGACAACCCCGAAGCCGATCCGCTGCAGTCCACCGACCGGATCGTGGTGATCCACCGGTCCTCCACGCCGCATCCCGGCGGCCCCACCTCCGGCTCCGATCCGACGCACAGCGGGACGGGCGGAACGGGAGGCCCCGGGGGGCCGGGCGGCGCGGGCGGCGTCGGGTTCTGGCGGAAGGAGCGCGGCGGAGGCAGGTGACGAGCCCTCGACGCACCCGGCCGTCCGCCGCCGGGCCCGCTCCGTACCCGGCCCGCCGGCTGCGCGGCGCATGCGCACAGGGCGGTTCCGGACGGACGGCCGGTACGGCTCTCGCGCCGGGCACGGGGCGGCAGTTGCGGTCCGGGCGGACGGACGGGCGCCGGAAGTGCCCAGCGGGGCGGTGCCGTTCGGCGGCGGCCTGGGAGTAGCGTCGGCCCCATGGGTACGTCCAATTCCACGATGCACGCCGTCACCATCCCCGAACCCGGCGGACCCGACGCCCTCGTATGGGCCGAGGTCCCCGCCCCCGAACCGGCCGAGGGCGAGGTGCTCGTCGAGGTCGCGGCGAGCGCCGTGAACCGCGCCGACCTGCTGCAGCGGCAGGGCTTCTACGACCCCCCGCCCGGCGCCTCCCCGTATCCCGGACTCGAGTGCTCCGGGCGCATCACGGCGCTCGGCCCGGGGGTCAGCACGTGGGCGGTCGGCGACGAGGTCTGCGCGCTGCTCGGCGGCGGTGGCTACGCCGAGCAGGTCGCCGTCCCCACCGGCCAGCTCCTGCCCGTCCCGGACGGCATCGACCTGACGACGGCCGCGTCGCTGCCCGAGGTGACCAGCACGATCTGGTCGAACGTCTTTATGGTCGCTCACCTCCGTCCCGGCGAGACCCTTCTCGTCCACGGCGGCGGCAGCGGCATCGGAACCATGGCGATCCAGCTGGCGAAGGCGGTCGGCGCACGGGTCGCGGTGACCGCCGGCAGCAAGGAGAAGCTCGACCGGTGCGCCGAGCTCGGCGCCGACATCCTGATCAACTACCGCGAGCAGGACTTCGTCGAGGAGCTTCGGGCCGCCACCGACGGACAGGGCGCCGACGTCATCCTCGACATCATCGGGGCCAAGTACCTGGAGAAGAACGTCAAGGCCCTCGCCTTCAACGGCCGCCTCGCGATCATCGGCTTGCAGGGCGGCGTGAAGGGCGAACTCAACCTGGGCGCGCTGCTGTCCAAGCGGGCGGCGGTGACCGCGACTTCGCTGCGTGCCCGCCCGGCTGCCGAGAAGGCGGCCATCGTCGCGGCCGTGAAGGAGCACGTCTGGCCGCTGCTGGCCGACGGGCGCGTGAAGCCGGTGGTCGACCGCACGCTGCCGATGAGCCGGGCCGCCGACGCCCACCGTGCGCTGGAGGAGAGCAGCCACATCGGCAAGATCCTGCTGACCTCGCAACCGGAGTCGTAGCAGACCCCGCACCGACCCTCCCGGATGCCGGTTTTGTCCAACTATGTAACGCTGATTGCATTATTGGACCACCGTCCCGGGAGGGTCTCTGCCGTGAGGCACGGACGCCACAAACTCCGCGCGACCGCCCTGCTGCCCTGTGCAGTCGTACTGCTGGTCACGCCCCTCACCAGCGCGGCGTCCGCACCGCACAGGCAGCCGCAGCCCGGCGGACCGGCGCGCTCCGCGGACGTCGGCCGGGTCGTCGCGGACGCCGCCGGTTCCGTGCGGGCGGGCACCGGCGCCGTGCGTGACGAGGACCGCCTCGCCGGAATCCGGGGGCTGGTGAGCGAGGCGGGGTCCGTGGCGGGAGCGCCCGTCCTCACCACCCGGTCCGCGCAGCGGTCCGTCACCGCCGTCTCCGGGATCCGGGAGGCGGAGAAGTCGCCGGACGACGACGGCACTTCGGCCCCGTCCCCCCAGGGCGGACGTCAGCACGGCCGGGCCGAACAGGGCAGCCCGCCGGCCGGGGACTCCCAGGAGGGCTCCCGCCGGCCGGACCCGCCCTCCGGCTCGTCCGCGTCATCGGGCTCCTCCGCGTCCTCCGGCTCGTCCGGCTCATCCGGCTCCGTGCGAACGCCCGGCACGGACCCGCACTCCTCGTCCCCGCGCCCCCACCACAGCGGGGGGACCGCGGGCGGCCGCCACGACGCCCGCGACCGCCCCCCGGAGGCGGGCCGTCCGGACGGCGAGCCCGGGCCGGACAGGTCGCACGGCCGCGCGGAACGCCGGGCGGACTCCGGCCGGGAAGCGGCTTCGAAGGGCGGCGGCCACGAGGACGGCGACCACGGGCCCGGGCACCGCAAGCGGAACGGGCACGACTGGGACACCAGCGTCGAGGGCGGCGTATTCGGCGACGGTGACGGTGACGCCGACGTGCCGGGTCGCGGCCCGGAAGGGGACGCACCGGGCGGCACGGAGCAGGAGGCGGGGTCACCGGCCGCGCACAGGGTCTCCCCCGTCCTCCCGCTGGGCGCCGGGCTGACTTCCATCGGCCTCGGACTGGGCCTGCTCGCGCTGAGACTGCGCCGCGGATGACGGCCGCCCCCGTGTTCGGACCTCGGTCCCGCCCGCCGGCACCGGACATGCAGAATGGGGGCATGACACAGCCGAGCAACGAACGTCAGCGGGAGAACCAGCAGGTCCTGGTCGTCGGCCCGGACGGCATGGCTCTCGGCAGCGCCGACCCCAAGGGCGGTGGCGGGGAGGACGACGAGCAGGCTGAGGTTCCCGTCACGGAGATGGTCGAGCAGCCCGCGAAGGTCATGCGGATCGGCAGCATGATCAAGCAGCTGCTCGAAGAGGTGAAGTCCGCTCCGCTCGACGAGGCGAGCCGCGTACGGCTGAAGGAGATCCACACCAGCTCGATCAAGGAGCTCGAGGACGGCCTCGCCCCCGAGCTGATCGAGGAGCTGGAGCGGCTCTCGCTGCCGTTCACCGACGGCTCCGTGCCGACCGAGGCCGAACTCCGCATCGCGCAGGCACAGCTGGTCGGCTGGCTCGAAGGTCTCTTCCACGGCATCCAGACCGCCCTGTTCGCACAGCAGATGGCCGCCCGCGCGCAGTTGGAGCAGATGCGCAGGGCGCTGCCCCCCGGCAGCCTCCCGGAGGAGGGCATCCTCGGGGACCAGGAGTCCGGCCGGTCGCCCCGCTCGGGCGGGCCCTACCTCTGAGCAGCTCCGACGGAGCGTCCAGCTGCCTGGGAGCGCCGTCCCCGTCTGGGCGTTACGGCGGGCACGGGCCTGCTCGGTACGGGCTGTACAGGTTTGTACGGGCTGTGTACGGCGAACGCACGAGCGGGCCCGTAGGGGCGTGAAGGGCGTGGTGTGCGGGTCTGCGGGTTCAGTCCCCGGCCGGCGGGCGCCCCGCCATCCAGTGGTAGAGCGTCATGGCCACGCTGGTGGCCAGGTTGTAGCTGGAGACCTGCGGCTGCATGGGCAGGGCGAGCAGGTGGTCGGCGCGGTCCCGGAGTGCGGCGGACAGGCCGTGCCGTTCGGAGCCGAAGGCGACGAGCGCGTCGTCGGGCAGCGCGATCGTGCGGATGTCCTCGCCCTCCGGGTCCAGTGCGAAGAGCGGACCGGACGGCAGAGCTTCCGGCTCGCACTGCTCGACCACCGTCGCGAAGTGCAGTCCGGCACTGGCCCGCACCACGTTCGGGTGCCAGGGATCGACACTGCCGGTGGTGAGCACTCCCGCCGCCCCGGCCCCGGCGGCGAGCCGGATCACCGCACCGACGTTTCCCAGGTGGCGGGGGTTGTCGAGCACCACGACCGGTGCCGTGCGGACGTCATGGGGCGCACCGCCGGCGGGCGTACGGGTCAGCGATCCCCCGGAGCGTCCACTGCCCCGGACGGCCAGCGCGGCGACGCCGGTCGGATGCGGGCGCGGCACGAGCCCGCTCAGCGTCTCAGCGGGCACCTCGCGCAGCATCTGCGACAGCGGGCCGGTCAGGTCGGGGGCGAGTTCCTCCGCCAGCGCGAGCACCGCGCGACGGTCCGCGGCCAGGGCGAGCGGAACCCGCGCCTCGAACCGCAGCGCGTGCTTCAGGGCGTGGAAGCCGTCGAGCAGCACGCTGTCGGCCGACGTCGCGCGCCACTGCCGCAGCAGCGCCTCCGTCCCGGCAGGGGGCTCGGCGGCCCCCTGCCCGTCGTGCACGTCGTTCACGCGGCCGGTCGTCCTGTCATGCGGGTCAGCGTACGGACACGTTCTCGCCGGACCGCTGGCGCGGCACGGCGGACCGGCCGTCGTCGTCAGCGCCGGCGTTTCCGTCCGCGCCGGTGCCGGGCCTGCCCAGCCGGGACAGGAGCCGCTTCCGGCCCCCCGAGGCGCGCGCGCCCATCCACAGCAGCGCGGCGGTCGGCAGGAACACCGCGTCCGCCGCGACCATCGCCATCGAGAAGAACGGCAGCCCCAGCAGCACGGCGATGCTGAGATGCTCGGTGATCATGGCGGCGAGCAGCACGTTCTTCACACGCCGGTTGAAGAGCGCGAACGGGAAGGCCACCTGGACGGCGACCGTGCCGTAGGTGATGAGCAGCATCAGGAGGCCGCTGCCCGCCAGGACGGAGTTCAGCTCGGGCCAGGGCGAGAAGTAGTCCAGGTTCATCGGGTAGTAGACGGCCGTGCCGTCCTGCCAGCGGGACCCCTGGATCTTGTACCAGCCGGCCGTCGAGTAGATCAGGCAGACCTCGACGACGATGACCAGCAGCGCCGCGTTGTGCACGAGGTTGGCGAGCATGTCGCACACGGTGCGGACCTCGCTGTGCGGCGCGTACCGGCCGGCCAGGCGCCACACGGCCTGCGACGCCCACAGCGCCCAGAAGAACAGGCCCCAGCCGATGCTCAGCCCGCCGAGGGCCGTCGCCCCGACCATCACCGCGCCGAAGACGGCCCACAGCACGACGCCGACCGCGTCCGACTGCACGGCCCGGCCGTCTCCGCCGCCGCGGCGGCGCAGGCGGCGCGCGTCGAGGGACCACACCTGGCCGCACCGGGTGAGCACGAGGTACATCGCCATCAGATGGATGACGTTGTCGCCGCCGTCGCCCATGAACACGCTGCGGTTCTGCAGCGACAGCACGCCGATCATGAACAGCACGGACGACGTGCGGGAGCGCCAGCCGATCAGCAGCGTGACGCTGGAGAGGATCGCCAGGACGTACACGAACTCGAACCAGGCGGTGCTGTCCGTCCAGAGCAGGACGGTGAAGGCATGGTTCGACTCGACGAGCCTGTCCGCCAGGTTCCAGCCCCACGGGCCGTCCGGTCCGTACAGCTCGTGGCGGTGCGGCAGTTCGCGCAGGAGGAAGAAGAGCCAGGTGGCGGCGAAGCCGATCCGGACGATCGCCGTCTGGTAGGGAGCGAGGGCGCTCCCGGTGATGCGGGCGACGCCCCGTGCGAACGCGCTGTCGGGCGGGTTCGCACCGTCCGCGGCTTCGCCGGGCAGGGCCCCAGGTTCAGGGGGGTGGGGGGCGTCCCCGGCCGGAGGGTGGTTCCGGCTCTCGTACGGGTCGGTGCGCGTGGGCTGCTGCTCGCTGCCCGCGTGGGGAGGGCCGTCCGCGTAGGGGGTGTGCTGCCCGCCGTCCGCGGGCGGGGCCTCTGCACGGCCGCCGGCCCAGGAAGGCCCGCCGGTGCGCTCGCCGTGGGGTCCGTACTGCTCGCTCACTTCTCCCAGCCCCCCGGAATGTCCGCGCTGCCGACCTGCCACCAGGGCTGGACCCGGTAGTCGGTCTTCGTGTCCGCCTTCTCGTCGCTCCAGGGCGGCGGCGCCACCGGCGTGGTCGCGGAGCGGACCTGGATGCGCTCCACCGTGCCGCCGTTGAGCTCGGTACCGAAGCGGAGCATCACTATTCGCTTGATGTAGGTCTCGGACAGATCGCCCCGCAGTCCGACGGGCTTGCCCTTGTCGTCGTGCGAACCGTTGTAGAACTCCCACGCCCTGCGCAGCTCGTTCTGCTGGATGTGGCTGGGGGCGACGTTGTGGTCGATGTCCTCGCCGTCCATGGCGGAGAGGTTGACCCAGCCGGTCGTCTCCGTGCCGCCGTCGGGCTTGGCGACCTTCGCGCGGGCGTGCACGGCTATGTTCTGCTGCAGCGGGTTGGGCGCGAACAGCTTCCAGTTCTGTTCGAATTCCGGGTAGATGTAGTCGTCGACACCCTGACCGTGCTTCTTGGTCATGGTGTTCGAGGGCGCGACGTGCAGGAAGACCATCACCAGGTGGACGGCCACGGCGACGGCCACCGCCGCCACGGAGACAGCCATGATCATGCGCGCGGGCAGCGACATGGCCGCGTGACCTCCGCCGCGCGCCTCCCCAGGCCGCCCGCCGCTCTCCGGCGGCGGTGCCTGCTGCTCTGCTGGCTCCATGCCCTCCCCTGCTCCCCACGTCCATGTCCCGAGGTACGGCCTCAGAGATTATTCGAGCCTTGACACCCTATGGGGCCGCACCTCACCATTGAACCGAACGATCGGTCGGTAGGCGGCGCGGCTTCGGCCGTCGGCAAGGGGGTCGAGATGACATCGGTGCTGCTCGGCGAAGGCGCACAGAGCTCCGAGGGTCCCGCGGACCCGCTTGCGGATTTCGAGGGCGCGATCGCCGCGGACGAGCGGATCGAACCGCGGGACTGGATGCCGGACGAATACCGGAAGACGCTGGTCCGGCAGATGGCCCAGCACGCGCACTCCGAGATCATCGGGATGCAGCCGGAGGCGAACTGGATCACCCGCGCCCCGTCGCTGCGCCGCAAGGCGATCCTGATGGCCAAGGTGCAGGACGAAGCGGGCCACGGCCTGTATCTCTACAGCGCCGCGGAGACTCTCGGCACCAGCCGCGAGGAGCTGCTGGACAAGCTGCACTCGGGCCGCCAGAAGTACAGCTCGATCTTCAACTACCCGACTCTGACCTGGGCGGACGTGGGCGCCATCGGCTGGCTCGTCGACGGCGCCGCGATCACGAACCAGGTGCCGCTGTGCCGCTGCTCCTACGGGCCGTACGCCCGGGCGATGATCCGCGTCTGCAAGGAGGAGTCCTTCCATCAGCGGCAGGGTTTCGAGTTGCTGCTCGCGCTGAGCCGCGGCACCGAGGCCCAGCACGCCATGGCGCAGGACGCCGTGGACCGGTGGTGGTGGCCGTCGCTGATGATGTTCGGCCCGCCGGACGACGAGTCCGCGCACAGCGGCCGCTCCATGGCCTGGAAGATCAAGCGTCATTCGAACGACGAGCTGCGCCAGCGCTTCGTCGACATCTGCGTGCCGCAGGCCGAAGCGCTCGGCCTGACCCTCCCCGACCCCGATCTGCGCTGGAACGAGGAGCGGGGCCACTGGGACTTCGGCCCGATCGACTGGGAGGAGTTCCGCCAGGTGCTGCAGGGCAACGGGCCGTGCAACGAGGAGCGGATCGGCCGCCGCAGGCAGGCGCACGAGGACGGCGCCTGGGTGCGGGATGCGGCCGCGGCGTACGCGGCGAAGCGCGGCACAGGCCGGCCAGCGGCCCCGGCACAGGCCCAGCCGCAGACACAGCCGCAGACACAGAGCCAGGGACAGCACGACGGGGAGACGGCGGTGAGCCCACGATGAGCAGCAGCGACTGGCCTCTGTGGGAGGTGTTCGTGAGGAGCAGGCGCGGCCTGTCGCACACTCACGCGGGCAGCCTGCACGCGCCCGACGCCGAACTGGCGCTGCGCAACGCACGCGATCTCTACACGCGCCGCTCGGAGGGCGTCTCCGTGTGGGTGGTGCCGTCCGAGGCGATCACCGCGTCCTCCCCCGACGAGAAGGACCCCTTCTTCGCGCCCGCCGCGGACAAGCCGTACCGCCACCCCACGTTCTACGAAGTACCGGAAGGGGTGCGGAACCTGTGACGCGTTCCCAGGACGCCCCTGCCGACGACGGGGCAGCCACGCGCACGGAGGCGGCGGCGCTCGGCAGCCCGCTCCTTCCGCTGGCCGACGACGCGCTCGTCCTCTCGCACCGGCTGGGGGAGTGGGCGGGTCACGCGCCGGTGCTGGAGGAGGAGCTGGCGCTGGCCAACATCGCCCTCGACCTTCTCGGTCAGGCGCGGGTGCTCTACTCCGAACTCGGCGACGAGGACGAACTCGCCTTCCTGCGCGAGGAACGGTCCTTCCGCAACTGCCAGCTCGTGGAGCAGCCCAACGGCGACTTCGCCTGCACGATGGTCCGCCAGCTGTACTTCTCCGCCTACCAGGAGCTGCTCTTCGGCCAGCTCGCGGAGCTCGGCGATCCGCTCGCCGCGAAGGCCGTCAAGGAAGCCGAGTACCACCGCGACCACGCCGAGCACTGGACGCTCCGGCTCGGTGACGGCACGGAGGAGAGCCACGCCCGTGCGCAGCGGGCCGTGGACGGCCTGTGGAGGTACACGGGCGAGCTGTTCGAGCCGCTGCCGGGGCCGGCGCCCGTGGGCGCGGTCGACTGGGCGGCGCTGAGAGCGGGCTGGACGGAGCGGGTCACGCGCGTACTGACGTCCGCCACCCTCACGGTTCCGGACAGCCCGCAGAGCGGGGCGTGGGCGGCGGGCGCGGGCCGTCAGGGCCTGCACACCGAGCCGTTCGGGCGGATGCTCGCGGAGATGCAGCACCTCCACCGCAGCCACCCGGGGGCGTCGTGGTGACCGGCACGGCGCGCGGCACGGCAGGCGCCGGGACCTCCGCGTCCGCCGCCGGGCGGCGTCCGGAGGAGCTGTCCGCGGTGGCGGGCTCCGTCCCCGACCCCGAACTCCCCGTGGTGACACTCGCCGAGCTGGGTGTGCTGCGGGCCGTTCGGGAGCGCACTCCCGGCGGCCCCGTCGAGGTCGAGATCACTCCGACGTACACCGGCTGCCCCGCGATCGAGACCATGGCCGCGGACATCGAGCAGGCTCTGCGGGAGCACGGCGTCGCGGAGGTCTCCGTGCGCACCGTCCTCGCTCCCCCGTGGAGCACGGACGACATCACGGCCGAGGGGCGCCGCAAGCTCTCCGAGGCCGGCATCGCACCGCCTCGCGGCGGTTCCTCCGGCGGCTCCGGGCCCGTCCCGCTCACGCTGGCCATCCGCTGCCCCAACTGCGGTTCGACCGAGACGAGCCTGATCAGCCGGTTCTCCTCCACAGCCTGCAAGGCGCTGCGCCGCTGCGAGGCGTGCCGGGAGCCGTTCGACCACTTCAAGGAGGTGTGAGCGGCGCCGTGAGCACCTTCCACGCACTCCGGGTCGCATCCGTCGACCGGCTCACGGACGACTCGGTCGCACTGACCATCGCCGTGCCGCCCGAGCTGCGCTCCCTGTACGGCTACGCGCCCGGCCAGCACATCGCCCTGCGCCGGCACCGCGGCGAAGGCACCGGCGGTTCGGCGGGAGACGATGCGGGCTCTGCGGCGTACACGGGCGCGGAGGTCCGGCGGACGTACTCACTGTGCGCCCCCGCCTCGGACGCGCCGGAGACGCTGCGCGTCGGCATACGCGGCATCGAGGGCGGCGACTTCTCCACCTACGCGGTGAAGGAGCTGGCCCCGGGCGACATGGTGGACGTCCTGCCGCCCGCCGGCAGGTTCGTCCTCGAACCCCGGCCCGGCCACTTCGCCGCCGTGGTGGGCGGCAGCGGCATCACTCCCGTGCTCTCCATCGCCGCCACGCTCCTCGCGCGCGAGCCCGAGGCGCGCTTCTGCCTGATCCGCAGCGACAGGTCGACGGCGTCGACGATGTTCCTGGAGGAGGTGGCCGACCTCAAGGACCGCTTCCCGCACCGCTTCCAACTCGTCACCGTGCTCTCCCGGGAGGAGCAGCAGAGCGGCCTGCCGTCCGGCCGTCTCGACACGGAGCGGCTGAAGCAGCTTCTGCCCGCGCTGCTCCCCGTCGAGGAGATCGCGGGCTGGTATCTGTGCGGCCCGCTCGGCCTGGTCGAGGGGGCGTCGCGGGCGATGCGCGAGCTGGGCGTACCGCGGGGCCGCATCCACCAGGAGATCTTCCACGTCACCGACGCCCCGACAGGTGCCGGCGAGGGGGCCCGGGTGCCGGGCACCGGTCCGCGGGCGGCAGGTTCGCCGGGTGCCGGGGCGGACGGCGCAGCCGCTGCCCGCGCCGCCGCGGTCACGGCCACTCTCGACGGACGTTCGGGATCCTGGCCGATGGCCGAGGGCGAGTCCGTGCTGGAGACGGTGCTGCGCCACCGCGCCGACGCACCGTTCGCGTGCAAGGGCGGCGTGTGCGGCACCTGCCGGGTGCGTCTGGTCTCGGGCGACGTCCACATGGAGCGCAACTACGCCTTGGAGGAGGACGAGCTGGAGGCGGGGTACGTGCTCGCCTGCCAGTCGCGTCCCCTCACGGCAGCGGTGGAGGTGGACTTCGACGGCTGAGGCCGGGACAGGTTTCAAGGCCCGGGCCGGTGCCAAGGCGCGGGGCCAGGAGCGGGGACGCCGGACCGCGCTGCTCCCGTCCTGCGTGCGGCGCTCTGCCTGCGTGCGGCGCCTTGCCTGTCCGCGGCACCTGTCGGCGCGGGCCGTCAGGAGAGACCGTCAGGCGACGTGCGCCGGGTCCGTGTCGCCGGTGAGGGGGCGTCCCGCCGCCTCCCAGGCGAGCATGCCGCCGTCCACGTTCACCGCGTCGACGCCCTGCTGGCGCAGATACTGCGTGACCTGGGCCGAGCGCCCGCCCACGCGGCAGACCACGTAGACCCGCTCGCCCTCGCCTGCGCGCTCGGTCAACTCACCGACCCTGCCGACGAATTCGCTCATGGGGATGTGCAGTGCGCCCTCGGCGCGGCCCGCGGCCCACTCGTCGTCCTCGCGGACGTCCAGCAACAGGGCGTCCGCGGGCACCGACGCGATGTCGACCTGCGGCAACTGACCGTTCTGCATTGCTCGGCTCTCTCTCAGTTCTCTTCCGTGGCCGTGCCGGCGTCACCCGCGCCGCCGCGGCCGCTGTCCGCACCGGGGGCGGCGGCGCCGTCCGCACTCTCCGCGGCTTCGGGTCCGCCCGCCGGGGCCGGCGCGGACACGTCCCCCGCAGGCACGTCCGCCGGGGCCGAGCCCGCCGCTGCGGACGGCTCGCCTTCCGGCTGCACCGCTCCGCCGGCTTTCATCACCTCGGTCAGGCGCCCCAACTCCGCCTCCCGCTCGGCCACTTGCTCCAGCAGCTGCTCGGCGATCTCCTCCAGCAGCTTGTCGGGGTCGTCCGGGGCCATCTTCAGCATCGCGCCGATCGCGCTCTGCTCCATCTCGGCCACCATGGCGGTCAGCGCCTCCTTGCGCTCCGCCAGCCATTCCAGCCGGGCGTACAGCAACTCGCTCTGCGGCAGCCGCGCTTCGGGTTCCTCCTCGCGCGGCCCTGCCTCCCACTCCTCCAGCAGTTCGCGCAGTGCGTCCGTGTCGCCGTCCCCGTAGGCATTGTTGACGCGTACCAGGAACTCCTCGCGCCGTTTGCGCTCCGCCTCCTCCTGCGCCAGGTCGGGATGGGCCTTGCGGACCAGCTCCCGGTACGCCTTGCGCGCCTCCTCGCTGGGACGCACCCGGCTCGGCGGCCGTACGTTCCGCTCGGTGAGCATGGCGGAAGCCTCGGGCGAAAGCCCCTCGGAGTCGATCCAGCCGTGGAACAGCTCCTCGACCCGGGGCATCGGCAGCACCGCCGCCCGCAGCTCCCGCGCCTTGCGCAGGTCGTCCGGGTCGCCGCTGATCGCCGCGACGACCTCGGCGATGCTCGCGTCCAGCTCGTCCAGGCGCGCGTACATGGGGCCGAGGCGCTGGTGGTGCAGGCGGGAGAAGTTCTCGATCTCGATGCGGAACGTCTCCACCGCGATCTCGTATTCGATCAGCGCGGTCTCGGCGGCCCGTACCGCCCGCTCCAGCCGCTCCGTGCTCGGCTCCGGGGCCTGCCCGTCCCCCTCCGGGGCGGGCGGCTGCTCCGGTGATCCGGCAGGGCCGGGCACGCCGTCCGGCTGCCCTGTGTCGTCCGGCTGCCCGGGCTGCTCCGGCTCTTCGGCTTGCGCTTCCGGGTTCGCTTTCATCGGGCCCACCCTACGGAAGGGCGTCCGGCCTTCCCAGCGCGCCTGCGCGGATCACGCGCGGAACTCCTGCGGGCAGCCGGCCGCTTCGTCGGGCAGGTGCGCGTCCGCCCAGCGCGTGAGCTCGGTCATCGCGGGCTTGAGCGCCAGGCCCGCGTCGGTGAGCCGGTAGCTGACCCGCAGCGGCGGGCCCTCCTCCACGGTCCGTACGACCAGGCCGAGCGCGCCCAGCTCGCTCAGCCGGTCGGAGAGCATCCGCTCGCTGATGCCCGGTACCGCGCGGCGGAGCTGCGCGAAGTGGCCCGGCCCGTTCATGAGCGCGGCCAGGACCAGTCCGGTCCAGCGCTTGCCCAGCATCTGGAAGACCCGCGTGATCCCGCTCTCGGGCGCCATGCACTGCTCGACAGCGGGCGCCGCTTCCCCCTGCGTCTGGTTCCCGGGCTCTGCCATGGCTCAAGGGTACTGCGCCGGGACAAGGGGATGAAAAAAAGTAAGCTCCTGTGTTATCAATAGTTGCAGCACTAAAGAGCACCTGCTTACGCATCCTAAGGAGCTTCCCTCATGCCGACCCTGCTTCACATCGACTCCTCGCTCTTCCCGCAGGAGGGTTCCGTCTCGCGCGCCGTCGCCGCGTCGTTCCGCACCGCGTGGGAGGAGCAGCACCCGGAGGGCACCGTCGTCCACCGGGACCTGGCGGCCGACCCGCTGCCGCACCTCGACCAGACGGCCGCGGCGGCCGGCTTCGCCGCACCGGACGACCGCACCCCCGAGCAGGCCGCCGCCTACGCGCTCCGCGACCGGCTGGCCCGGGAGCTCGAGGAGGCGGACGCCGTGCTGATCGGGGCGCCGATGTACAACTACACGATCCCCTCGACGCTGAAGGCGTGGGTCGACCACGTGATCCTGCAGGGGCGCACCGCGGGCACGGACAAGCCCTCCGGAGCGGGCACCCCCACCGTGGTGGTGGCCAGCCGCGGCGGAGGCTACGGTCCCGGCACCCCGCGCGAGAGCTTCGAGTTCGTGCAGAACTACCTGGGCAAGGTCCTGGGCGAGGTCATGGGCCTGGACGTGGAGTTCGTGGTCCCCGAACTCACGCTGGCCCCCGTCACCCCAGGCATGGAGTCCCTCGTCGACCAGGCGGAGGTCTCACGTGCCCGGGCGCACGAGGCGGCGGAGACGCACGCCAAGAACCTCGCCGCCCGGCTCGCCGCGGCCGCCTGAGCACCGGGCCGCACGGGTCACCGGGCCCCGGGCCCTCGGACCCCGGGCCCCCGGGGTCCCTTGACCCACGAGCCACCCGGCCACCGAGCCCACCGGCGCCTGCCGGCGGGCTCGCGGGCGTACGGGCGGGGCGGCGTTCCGCGCAGGCGGTACGGCAGTCCGTACGGGCAGGCCATGCGCACAGGACGGACGCCGGCCCCGGTCAGCCCCTCCCCGCGCCCCCTGCTCCGGACCCCGTCTGCCTGCCGCGCTGCCCGCCGTGCAACTCGCGCAGCGCACCCGCCAGTTGATCTCCGGTGAGGGGTTCCGCCGGCAACGGCGACGCCCCCTCCCTGCGCAGCCCGTCGACGAACAGGGCCAGCAGCCGCCGCCACGAGCCGGGTGAGGCCGCCTCCGCTGCGGGGACCGCACGTCCCACCACCGCCAGAGCGAACAGCAGGTCCTCGACCGAGAGATCGTCGCGCGCCGTCCCCTCGGTCACGCATCGCGCCAGCAGCCCGCGGAAGGTCTCGGCGTTGTGCGCGTGGAGGGCGTCCAGCGTCGGCACGCCCTCCACGCCGGTGGTCAGCAGATCGGTCGCGCCGCGGTCGGCGGCGAGGCCCGCGAAGAGGTGCTCGACGTAGGAGACCAGCCCGTTCCAGGGGTCCTCCGCCCTGCGCGCTTCCTCACCGGCCCCGACGGTGGCCGTGAGCATGTCGTGGAAGACGGCTTCGATGAGGGACGCACGGTCCGGAAAGCGCCGGTAGAGCGTGGCGTTGCCGACTCCGGCCCGCCGGGCGATCACGTCGAGCGGCGCCTCGACGCCCTGCTCCGCGTAGACCTCGCGGGCCGCCGCGAGGACCGCCTCGCGGTTCCGCTGCGCGTCTCGTCTCACGCAGCGCACCGTACCCGACCGTGGAGCACTCCCCACTTCCCTGCTACCGTCGCATAAGTGGGGAGCACTCCTCACTTGACTCTCTCTGGAGCTGCCGATGAGCGCCGAGACCGCCGACACCGGACACCCGAACCCTCCCCGCTCCGCCTCCGCACCGCCCCCCGTCGACCTGACGGGCGAGGCGCGGACACTGCTGACCGCCCCCTACCCCCTCTACGCGCGGCTGCTCGGAGAAGGGCCCGTCCAGCACGTCCGGCTGACCGGCGTGGGCCCCTGCTGGATGGTCCTCGGACACCGCGAGGTGCGTGCGGCTCTCGCCGACGACCGGCTGCGCAACGACATCCGGCACTCCGCGAACTGGGACGACGACGGCACCTACGCCGTGGGCCCCAACATGCTCCAGGCGGACCCGCCGGCCCACACCCGGCTGCGGAGGCTCGTCGCCCGCGAGTTCACGGCCCACCGCGTCCAGGCCCTGCGTCCCCGCGTCGAGCGCATCGCCGGTGAACTCGCCGACGCCGTCGCCCGGGAAGGCCGCGCCGACCTCGTCGAGGACTTCGCCTTCCCCCTGCCCATCACGGTGATCTGCGAACTCCTGGGCGTACCCGCCGCGGACCGCACCGCCTTCGGCGCGTGGTCGACGGAGATCGTCGCCCCCTCCTCGCCGGAGGCGGCCACGGCGGCGTCCCGGTCGATGGGCGCCTACCTCCTCGATCTCATCGGACGCAAGCGCCGAACGCCCTCCCCCGACGCGGGCGACCTGCTGCACGCGCTCGTCCGCACGGCCGACGAGGACGGCGGCGCACTCACAGCCGACGAACTCCTCGGTATGGCCTTCCTGTTGCTCGTCGCCGGGTACGAGACCACCGCCAACCTGATCTCCAGCGCCGTCCGGCTGCTCCTCACCCATCCCGGCCAGCTCGCCGCCCTCCGAGCGGACCGGACCCTGCTGGAGGGCGCCGTCGAGGAGGCGCTGCGCTACGAACCACCCGCCCAGGCCGCGACGTTCCGGTACACGGCGGAGCCCGTGACGCTGGCCGGTGTCCGCATCCCCCCGGGCGAGACGGTGCTGCTCTACCTCGCGGCCGCCAACCGGGATCCGGCGCGCTTCCCGCACCCCGAGCGCTTCGACATCACCCGCGACCCGGCGGCCACCCGTGCGCACCTCTCCTTCGGCCACGGCATCCACCACTGTCTCGGCGCCCCGTTGGCCCGCCTCGAAGCCTCGATCGCGCTGCGCACGCTGCTGGAGCGCCTGCCCGGCCTGACGCTGGCGGAGGACGCCGGAAAGCCGGACTGGCGCCCCGGCCTGCTGCGCGGCCTGCGCTCGCTGCACGTCCGCTGGTGACACGTCCCGTCACCGGCGGGCAGGGCCAGGCCACCCGTCCACAGGGTCGGCGAGGGGGGCGTCAGGCGGCGTCCATTCACACGCCGCCCCGGATTCGCCCGCGAGCGCTTCACCTGCTCAGAGGGCCAGTTGGACGGGCCAGTTGGACGGGTTCGGCGTCCGCACGGAAGCGAGGCCGCACGGACGCGAGGCCGCGCGGACGCAGGGAAGCGAGGCCGCGAGGGGAGCTCACGAGCTCACGCCAGGAGCGAGCGCCAGCGGTCGGCCGAATCCACCATGTCGAGGATGACCCGTTCCAGGAACGTCCCGGCCCTCTGCAGTCGCTGCCCCACGGGATGGTCGGTCCCGAACTCCTCCGCCGCCGCGATCGCGGCCCGCGCGGAGTCGAGCGTCAGACGTGCGCTGACCACGATCGAGTGGTACCAGGCGTCGTCGTCGACGACGTAGATGTCGCGACGGCGCTGCGGATCGCGCTCGCGCCGCGCGAAGCCCTGCTGGACCAGGAAGTTCACGGCCACGGAGACCGAGGCAGGGCTGACGTTCAGCCTGCGTGCGAGCTCGGCCGCGGTGCGCCTGCCGTCCTCGGACAGCAGCAGGTCGACGTGGACGCGCGCCGTCGTCCTCGGCATCCCCGACCTGACCGCAAGCTCGATGATCTCCTCTTCCGTCCCGCTCGTGCGGCCCGGTTCGCCGGCCGCACGCCGGGGCGCCGGTGAGCCGCGTCGTGCGCGGTGGGCCGTCTCCTGGTGCGCCTGCTGCGGCCGGTAGCGGCCCGGGCCGCCGTGGCGTCCGACCTCACGGCTGATCGTCGACGTCGGACGGCCGAGCCGCCTGGCGATCTCGGCGTAGGAGAGCCCGTCGGCGAGTCCGGCCGCGATGCGCCGGCGGTCCTGCTGGGTCAACCGTCCTCCTGGCATCGGGCCAGTATTGCCTTCGCCGACATTCATTGCAACGCATCATTGCATTCGGACGCAGCGCCATTGCATCAAATTACCGCCTCTCACCTGCACTTACGAGTTGCACTCAATTGACGGAAATCCGAATGCAACGTAGCTTTCGATATGTGCTGAACGCGCAGACGCGCACAACGGGGAGCGGAACGGGGAATGGCAATGGGTGAATCCGTCCACACCGTCAGGGCGATGCCGGAGGCACGGAAGCCCGGCTGCCCCTTCGACCCGCCCGCGGAGCTGCTCGACGCCCGCCGGCACGGCCCCATCAGCCGCTACACCTTTCCCGGCGGCAGGCCCGGCTGGCTGATCACCGGATACGAGCTCGTCAGATCCGTACTGGCCGACCCTCGGTTCAGCTCGCGCAAGGAGCTCATGCTCCACCCGACCATCGACTTCGGGGACATGGAGATTCCGCCGGCGCCACCAGGCGAGTTCCTCCTCATGGACGACCCCCGGCACCGCCGCTACCGGAAGCCGCTGATGGGGAAGTTCACGGTCCGGCGGATGCGGATGCTCACGGAACGCGTCGAGCAGATCACCGCCGACTGCCTGGACGCCATGGAGGAGGCCGGACCGCCGGCGGAGCTGGTGACCGCGTTCGCCAGGCCCGTCCCCGCCATCGTCATCTGCGAGTTGCTGGGCGTGCCGTACGGGGACCGGGGGTCCTTCCAGGAGCAGATCGACTCGTTCATGAACGGCGAGACGAGCGACGAGGACCTGATGGCTGCCTACACCGCGACGCAGGACTACCTCGCGGAACTCGTGGCGGCCAAACGCTCGGACCCCACCGACGACGTGCTCAGCGACCTCACCGACAGCGACCTCACCGACGAGGAGCTGCGGGGGATCGCCCTGATCCTGCTGGCCGCCGGACTCGACACCACCGCCAACATGCTCGCCCTCGGCACCTTCGCGCTGCTGCGCGACGAGGAGCAACTGGCCTCGTTCCGCGGCGATCCCGCCCTGACGGACCGGGCCGTGGAGGAGCTGCTGCGGTACCTCAGCGTCGCCAAGACGTTCATGAGGACGGCTCTGGAGGACGTCGAGCTGGAGGGCCGGACGATCAAGGCCGGTTCGCGGGTGATCCTTTCGTACAACACGGCCAACCGCGATCCGGAGCGCTTCACCGATCCCCACGTGCTCGACCTGCGGAGGCAGCAGGGCGGGCATCTGGCCTTCGGCCACGGCATCCACCAGTGCCTCGGCCAGCAACTGGCGCGGGTCGAGATGAGGGTCGCCTTCCGCGCGCTCTTCGACCGCTTCCCCACGCTGCGGCTCGCCGTCCCCGCCGACGAGGTCCGCCTGCGCCCCGAGACCGCCGACATCTACGGGGTGAAGCGCCTTCCGGTCACCTGGGACGGAGCGCGATGAGTCGCCGCTCGGGACCCCGGGATCCGGGCAGGCGCGTCCGCGAAGGGCGTCCCGCGGCATCCCGGCGGCCGTGAAACATCTGCCCGGACGGGAAAAGTCCGGGATCTCGAATTGCCTCATGCGGTAAAGAATTCTCTCCGGGAAAGCCCACTTGACCGGTTTTCGACCACGTGAATCCTCCGGTGGCCGATCTGAAACAGCCGTCTTGTTGCCTCCATCACATTACCGACGGGGAACCAAGAGATCCCGCCACCTCGTGCTGTCATGAGTACCGCGAGGGCCGGACGACCAACGGCCGCTGCGCGCCGGTCATCACGTACGGGCGCACATTCGCGGAAAGTAATTCATGCAGTATCGGAGGGGGAATTTCCGTGCGCCTCAAGAACAATGTCATCGCTGCCGCCCTTGTGCCCTTGGCGCTCTTTGCAGTGACCGCGTGCGACGGAGCCGGATCCGGCACGTCCAAGTCCGAGAGCGGCTCGTCCGCCGCCGGCTCGTCCAAGGAACCCGATGGTGAGGGCAGCCAGCAGGACGGGAGCGGCGACGGATCGAGCGCGGGCGGAGGCCCGGCGAAGGAGAAGGCCACGTTGGGTTCCGGGGCCGACGGCGGCAGTGGCAAGGGCTCCGGGGGCGGACCGGTCGCGGCCTGTTCGGAGGACAATTCGTCGATGAAGATCGGCGAGGAGCAGTCGGCCGGTCTGCGCTACATGCTGTTCGTGAAGAACGAGGGTTCGGCTCCGTGCAGTATCGCGCCGATTCCCACTGTCGACGCGATCGACGGGGAGACGGGGGAGCCACTCAACGACGGTCAGCGTGACCAGACGTCGGGCGGGAATGTCACCACGCTCAAGCCGAATTACACGGCGTCCGCCTACTTCACGTACGACTCGTCCAAATGCCAGGGGGATTCGGACAAGGGCGCGGCGTCCTTTTCCGTCATCGCGAGCAAGAACAGCATTTTCACTCTCAAGGTACCCGGCGCCCAGGGAAGGTCCCCGTTCATCTGCGGCGGCCCTCTCACCGTGAGCAACTGGACTCTGCCCAAGTACCAGTGAGCCGTTTCTGCCGACCGGAATGAAGAAGCCCAGAAGCTCCTGGTGGCCGGGCGCCGGCCAAGCCCCTGCCCACCAGGAGCTTCGTGCTGCTCGCCGCTTTCCGTCGTCCGCCGAGTGAGCGACCGCTGCCGCGGATCCGGGTGAGCGCAGCCGTCTTCCGGCGGGCCGGTTCAGGACGCCGAGGACGTACCGCGCAGGACCTGGAACGCCTCGTCCACCAGCGTGGGCAGATGTTCGTCGCCGTCGCCGTCCACCCAGTGCGTGAGGGCAGTGGTCAGTGCGGCCAAGGAAGCAGCAGCGAGTACCCGGATGTGCAGCGTGACTTCACCGTCCGCGCGGGCCGCGAGGGCTTGGGCGAACAGTTGCTCCGTGGCGTACTGGTTCTCCCATGTGCGGGCGCGCAGAGCCGGCGTTCTCACAACGAGCCGGGTGCGGACGAGGAGTGCGTCCTTGTCGGTGCCGTAGACGGCGGCGAGACCTCGGGCGAGGGCCCGCTGCAGAGCGGTGAGCGGGTCCTCTTCCGGGGGGCGCTCCTCGATGAGCCGGACGATCAACGGGTCGTAGTCGTCGGTCTCGACGACCGATTCCTTGGTGGGGAAGTGGCGGAAGAACGTCATGTGCGAGACGCCGGCGGCGGCCGCGATCTGCTCGACGGTGGTGTTCTCGTACCCCTGGCTGAGGAACAGCTTCAGGGCGTGCTCCTGAATGCTGCGGCGGGTCTGGGCCTTCTTGCGTTCTCGCAGACCTCTCGGCTGTGCCGGGGACGGTGCCATCTGGAGGTTCCTCCGATAGGTACGGGCCCGGCGGGCCGGGAACGGCGGTTGGATCAGCCATCGCCCGGGCCGAGAGCCCCCCTGAGCCACCGGTCCAGCGATGCCGCCGAAGTACCGCGCCAGGCGAGGTGCGCGTCCGGTCTGACCAGCAGGACCTCACGCCCCTCACCGCGGCCGGGCCTCATCACGGTAACCCCGCCCGTACCGCCGAGTCTGCGGCGGGCCATCATCGCGCAGTCCCCGCCGGGGCGGGGCGTCAGAAGCACCCAGCGGGCGCCGAGTTCGCCGTGCAGACGAGTCACGCTCCCGTCCTCCCGGCGGCACTCCAGGTCCGGGACGCGGTCACCGGGGCGCGGCCCGGGGGCCACCAGGGAGCGTGGCGACCGTCCGGCCAGGGGCCCCTTGCGGTAACCGATCTTCAGCTGGGAGGACTTCTCCCAGATCAGGCGCTGTACGTACGGCCTGTTCATCAACGGGACGAAGACGTGATCGCGTACGAGCCGCGCCGCCGGCGTCCCGCCGAGCACCATGCGCGTCATCGCGCTGGTGGACTCCAGGACTTCCTCCGCGATCGGGCGCCGCTCGCTCTCATAGGTGCCGAGAAGCCCTTCGCCCGCTCTCCCCGCAGCGACCAGGGCCAGCTTCCACGCCAGGTTCTCCGCGTCACCCAGGCCGGTGTTCATCCCTTGCCCGCCGAACGGGCTGTGGACGTGTGCGGCGTCCCCGGCCAGGAGGACCCGGCGCCGGCGGTAGGCGGACGCCAGCCGGCGATGGATACGGAACGTCGAGGTCCACAGCGCCTCCTGGACCTGCACAGACGTCAGACCGGCGTGGTCCCGAACCAGCTCGACGAGCAGGGACAGGATCCTCTCAGCGTCCAGGTCGCCCCCTGTCCCGTTCGGCGCGGGCGCCATGAGCCGCCACACGTCCTCGCCGGGCAGGGGAAAGGCCCCGAGCATCCGGTCTCCGCGCAGCCAGACGGACACCGTCCCCGCGGGGAGGGGCAGAGCGACGCGCACGTCCGCGAGCAGGAAGCGCTCGATGACCGCCACGCCGGGGAACTCGATTCCGGCAGCCTTGCGTACCCGGCTGTGCGCACCGTCGCATCCGACCACCCAGCCGGCCCGGATGCTCCCGCCGCCGGTCTGAACGGACACCCCTCCGCCGTCCTGGTCCAGGGAGAGGACTTCCCGCCCCCATTCGACTTCCACCCCGAGGTCAGCGAGTCTGCGCCGGAGACCCGCTTCCACCTGGGCCTGCGAAATGATCATTCCTGGCCTGGTGACGAGCTTGGTGCGCCGCCCGACGTCCAACCGCGCCATCGGCTCACCGTCGACGTGGGTCAGCACCTGCCGGATGTGGACCGACTCGTCCGGGAGATCTGAGAGTGCTCCGAGACGGTCCAGCACTTCCGCTCCACGCGGCTGCAGACCCAGCGCCCGTGAGGTGTCGGCCGGCGCCTTCGCCTTGTCCACGACCCGTACCGGCACCCCGGCGGCCCGCAGGCCACAGGCGAGGGCGAGGCCAGTGGGCCCGGCACCCACTACGACCACGGTGGAGAAGATCATCTGGGGCTCCTGCAGGACTTCTACGCGTTAGTGACTAACTCATGTTAGTCACTAACGTAAAGCGGGAGCAATACGTCCCTCTCGAATCGGGCGGCAGATCCGCGGTCAGCGGTGAGCAAGCACGGCGAGAACAGCGGGAAACGACCTCCCGAACGCCCCCGGCCTCTCCGGTTCGAGCCAAGCCGGGCCCCGAGCGGCCGGGCTCAGTAGCCGAGGGCGCGCTCGATGTCCGCGGCGGCCGCGAGCACCCGCGGCACGAAGGCGCGCAGTTCGTCCTCGCCGACCACCACGTTCGGCACGGCGAGGTCGATCGCGTAGTGCACGCGCCCGTCCGGCTGCTTGACCGGTGCCGCGACGGCGGAGACGACGGCTTCGTGCTCACCCAGGTTGAGCGCGTACCCCTGCTGCCGGACGGCGTCCAGCTCGCGCAGGTAGTCCTCGGCCTTGGTGATGGTGCGGTCGGTGTTCACCGGGTAGTCGAGGCCCGCCGCGAGCGCGGCCCGTTCCGCCTCCGGAAGGTAGGCGGCGACTGCCTTGCCCATGGCCGTGCAGTGCAGCGGCGCGGGCGTTCCGATCTGCGAGTACATCTGGACGGGCGAACGCCCCGCGTATTTGTCCACATAGATGACCGTGGGGTTCTCGAAATACCCGAGGTGCACGGTCTGGCCGGTCTGCGCGTTGAGCCCGCGCAGGACGGGGGCGGCCACCTCGCGGACGTCCATCCCCGCCACCACGCGGTAGGCGACCTGCAACAGCTGGCTCCCGACGTGGTACCTGCCCGTCTCGTCGCGCCGGGCGAAACCCTCGTCGGCCAGGAGCTGGAGCAGCCGCACGGCTGTGGAGAGGCTGACGCCGTGCGACTGCGCGACCCGGCTCGCCGTAGCCGGTTCCTCGGACAGTGCGGCGAGGACTCTCAGCCCGCGCCGGAGGCTCTCACTCATACACCCGTACTCCTCGCTCCGGCTGGGCGGCACGGACCGATCCCTTGACGGCACGAGACACCCGAACTAGCTTCGCGTCATTATACGCAAGGGACTTGCAAAATATGCAAGTGATCGTTGGTTCGGTACCGCCCCTCAGCGAGTGCGTGAGACGGCGTGGAGGAATGACGTGGCACAGCCCGGATCGTTCGCAGCTCTCGGTGAATGCACCATGTGCGCCCGCAAGCAGGACACGGCGTTCCCGGACTACTGCGTGCACTGCGGCGGCTCGGTGGTGCTCCCTCCCACCGGGCCGCCCTTGCCGGACACCACGAACCTGCCGGGCATGTGGCGCTACGCGGGCCGGTTGCCGATCACACCGGAGACCGCGTGGCTGAGCATGGGGGAGGGCGGCAGCCCCGTCGTCCCGGCAGCCGGTACCGCGGACTGGTGCGGTGTCGAGCGTCTGCTGTTCAAGCTCGACCATCTCAATCCGTCGGGTTCCTTCAAGGACAGGGCGACCGCTGTGGGAATGGCGCAGGCCGTGCGGCAGCGAGCCAGCGCCGTCGTGTGTGCCTCGAGTGGCAACGCGGCGGGTTCGACAGCCGCGTACGCGGCCAGGGCGGGCCTGCCGGCAGTGGTGCTGATGCCGGAGGCGGTGCCCCCGGGAAAGGCCGCTGTCGCCCGCGCGCACGGCGCGGCGGTGCTGCGGGTCCGCGGGGACTACAGCAACACCTTCCGCGCGGCACGGGAACTGGCCGGCCGCTTCGGGTGGATCAACCTCACCACGACCTTCGTCAACCCGGTCGCCGTCGCAGGCCTGAAGAGCGCCGGATACGAACTGGCAGGTCAACTGGCCGATCCGCCGGACTGGATCGTGGTGCCGGTGGGCGCGGGCCCGCTCGTGCACGGCATCGCGACCGCCTACCGGGAGCTGCACGGCTCGGGGGACGTCGCGGGGGTACCGCGGATCCTCGGGGTTCAGGCCGAGGGCTGTGCGCCGGTCGCGGAGGCTTTCGCCCGCGGTGCGGCCGAAGTCGCCCCTTGGCAGCGCGTGCGGACCCGGATCTCGGCGATATCCGACCCGCTGCGCGGCTATCCGTCCGACGGCACCTACACACTGCGGCTGGTGCGCGAAACGGGCGGAGCCATGGCGACGGTCGCCGACGCCGACGCCGACGAAGCCGCGAACCAACTCGCTCACCGGGAAGGGCTGCTCATCGAATCCGGCGCCGCAGCCGGCCTGGCAGCGGTCCGGACCGCGCGCGAGCGCGGCACGGTCCGCGGGGACGAGAGCGTCGTCTGCATGCTCACCGGTCACGGCATCAAGACGTTGTCCACCGACGTCGACCCGGGCCCCGTGATCACCGGTACCGACGAGGCGGTGCGCCGGCTCCGGACGCGCACCGAACTGGCGGAAGGAATGGCGGGGTGAACCGGAACCGGGTGCTGCTGCACGGCGGCGAGGTCGTCGACGGAACAGGTGCCGAACGCCGCCGCGCCGACGTGCTGGTGGAGAACGGCCGGATCAGCGCCGTCGCCGGCATCTCGCGCGACATCGACGCCTCCGTCATGGACGTGTCGGGATCGGTCGTCTTTCCCGGCTTCATCGACGTGCACGCACATGACGACTTGGCGCTGCTGCGGCCGGACGGGGTCGAACCGAAGGTCATGCAGGGCGTGACCGTGGACGTGGTCGGCAACTGCGGGCACGGTTGCGCGCCGGTGGCCACCGATCCGCTGATGCAGGCGTCCTATTCCGGGCCGGTTCTCGGCCGCTTCCCCGAGTCGCCTCCCTGGCGGAGCTTCCCGGAGTATCTGGACCACCTGAGCGCGACCGGGCTGCGCACGAACGCCGTGGCTCTCGTACCGCACGGAGCGCTGCGCGCCTCGATCTCCGGCTACGCCCGCAGACCGCTGGACGACCGCGAACTCGCCCGCGCCACACGTGATCTGGACGAAGCCCTGGAACGGGGTGCGGCCGGCCTGTCACTCGGTTTGATGTACGCACCCGGCGACGCGGCCGACCGTTCCGAACTGCTGGCGCTGGCGCGAGTCGTCGCCGCCCGCGGACGGATCCTCGCGGCACACATCCGCAGCGAAGGGGACGACATCGCCGGCTCCCTGCGGGAGTTGCTCGACATCGCACGGGGCAGCGGGGTAAGGGTGCAGCTGAGTCACCTCAAGGTGGTCTCGCCGCGCAACAAGGGGCGCATGCCGGAGATCCTGACCCTGCTCGACGCCGCGCGGTCGGAAGGTATCGACATCACCGCCGACGTCTATCCGTACACGGCAGGCAGTACGACCGCCGCGGCGCTGTTCCCCAACTGGGCACTCGCAGACGGTGTTCCGGGACTGCTCGCCTCGCTGGACGCCCCGTCGGAACGCGCCGAGATCGTGGCGAGCATGCACCGGCCGTGGCGCCGTCAGGAGAACAACTTCCGGGCACTCGGCGCGGACGGCATCCTGCTGGCCGGCTTCCGGCAGCCCGTCAACGAACACTACGAGGGTGCCCGGTTGTCCGATGTGGCGGACGAACGCGGCGAGGACTCCGCGGAGTGCCTGTGCCGGCTCATGACCGAGGAGCGCGGCGAACTCACCGTCGTCATGTTCCAGATGGACGAAGCCGATGTGACGGCCGCACTGTCCTGGCCGTGGTCCCTCATCGGATCGGACGGCCTGCCCGTCCAGTCGCCGTACACGCATCCACGGATGTACGGCACCTTCGCCCGGGTGCTCACCGAATACGTCCGCGAGCGCGGGTTGCTCACTCTTGAGGAAGCGACCCGGCGAATGACCGCTCTGCCCGCGGAGCGCTTCCGGATTCCCGCAAGAGGCGTCATCCGAGCGGGTGCCGCCGCCGACCTGGTCGTCGCCAGTCCCGAACGCATCGAGGATCACGCGACATTCGCAGCTCCGCGCCGCTTCCCGGAACACGTCCGCGCCGTACTGGTCGACGGCGAGTTCGCGACGCTCGACGGGGCCGCTACCGAAAGCACGGCGGGTGCTCTGCTGCCGATCGAGAGAAGTACCGCCTGAGGAACAGAAGGTTCACCCATGAACAAGATCGCCGAATCCAGCTCCATCTACCTGTTCGTCTTCCTCGGCTCGCTGGTGCTCATGCTCGCCCTGGGCATCTGGGTCGCCCGCCGCAACCGCACCGGTGAGGACTTCCTCCTTGCCGGACGGCGGCTGACCATACCCTTCGTCACGGGCAGCGCGCTCGCCACGCTCGTCGGCACCGGGTCCAGCCTCGGTGCGGTCAGCCTGTCGTACACCAACGGCTGGGCGGGAGCGCTGTACGGGCTGGGCGGCGCGGTAGGGATCTTCTTGCTGCTCTGGCTGTTCGCCGACGTCCGCGAGCACGGCTTCATGACGTTCCCGGAGGAGATGAGCTACTACTACGGGGCGAACCGGATAATCAAAGGCGCGGTCGCAGTGGTCCTGTTCCTCGCCACGGTCGGCTGGCTCGGGGCCCATATTCTCGGCGGGGCGCTGTACTTGTCGTTCCTCACCGATATGGACATGACTCTCGCCAAGATCGTCGTCGCGGTCGGTTTCGGCCTGTACACGGTGATCGGCGGCTACTGGGCCGTCGTGGTCACCGACATGGTGCAGGGCACGATCCTGTTCCTCGGATTCTCCGTGATAGCCGTCCTGGCGCTCGTCAAGGCCGGTGGCTTCGATGCCGTCAACGAGAAGGCGCCTGCCGAGGCGACGTCCTTCCTCGGCGTCGAGACGCTCGGCACCGTACCGGCGATCTCGATGGCCCTGGTGATCGCGGTAGGCGTACTCGCCACGCCCTCCCACAGGCAGCGGATCTACTCGGCGAACAGCACGCGGACAGCGCGCCGCAGCTTCGCACTGGTCGGAGTGCTGTTCGCGGCCTTCGCCATCACCCCGCCCATCGTGGGGCTCTCCGCCCAGACCCTGCGCCCGGGCATGGACAATCCCGACCTGGCGTTCCCCGCCCTCGCCACCGAGGTCTTCCCCGTGTGGGTCGGCGCGCTGCTGCTCGTCTCCGGCCTCTCGGCGACCATGTCGTCGGGGGACTCCGAAGCGCTCACCGGCGTGACGATCTTCCTGCGCGACGTCATCAAGCTGGTGACGGGGAAGATGCCGAAGGCGGACAACATGGTCGTCTACTCACGGATAGCCCTGGTCGCGGTGCTGCTGTTCGCACTCGGAGGCGCCCTGCTGGCGGAGACGATCATCGAATACATCACGACGATGATCGCGACAGTGCTCACCGGTCTGCTGATCGCCGCGCTCCTCGGCAAGTTCTGGAACCGCGCCACATGGCAGGGCGGCCTGGGCGCGATCGTCGGAGGCGCGGCCGCGGCGACCGCCGTCAACCTCAGCGACTCCCTCACCGAGTACTGGGGCAACCCGGTGATCCCGTCACTGGCCGTGGCCCTGCTCGTGGGCGTACTGGTCAGCCTGGTGACTCCGCGCCGGACGATCAGCGATGCGGAAGCGCTGCGACTGCTCGCCGTCGAACGGGCGGAGCTCGATGTGGGAACGCAGTTGCGCACCGGGGACAGCACTCCGCAGCCCGCCCCCACCGCCCCCGACGAGACCACCCCTGACCGCTCGTGACAGCCCTCGGGGACGTACCGGCGCGGGAGCGGAGGCGTGGTCGGAACGCTCCTGCTCAGGGCTACCTCGCCGTAAGGCAGCCACCCCTCCCGATAACCGTCGACAAGAACGAGCAATTGAGGAGGATCGGCTGCGAGGTGGCGGTCACGGAGCATGCCTGCCCGCTGCTATTCGAATAGCACGGCGAGAGTCCGTACGAGCTGAACGCGGTGCATTGCTCCTCTACAGGTGGGGATTCTCCGGTAGCGCGAGCGCGAGGTACTTCCCGTCTTCGCTGACCATCAGACCGGTGTCACAGCACTCGTCGAGGAACGACGTCACCCCGTCCAGTGCCACGTCGGCGCCAGCGTCGAGAAGGTCCTGGTGGAGACGCTTGGCGCTGTGCGCTGTGTCGCCACATGCCTCGTACGCTTCGGCCCTCCAGCCCTCGACCACGGTGCGCTGCTCCTGGCCGGTGCGCCTGTCGACGACTTCGAGCCGACCGGGGAGGCGGCGGTAGACGAGAGTCGGCGACTCCTGCTCCCGCCACGTCGCGCGCCATTCGCCCACTGCGGAGTAGAGCGACTCGCGGGCTCCCTGGGAGGCCACGGCATCCGTGTCGTAGTCGAAGTAGTAGGCGATCTTGGAGTGGTCGAGGGTGTCCGGATAGATGTAGCCGTAGCAGGTGCGGGGGCGCACGTTCGACAGGCCGAGGGACGGGTCCGTGAAGTACGGGCTGAAGCGTTCCAGCCAGATCACCCCGCCGCAGGCCGGGGGCTGAAGATGGTGCAGCAGCGGCACCGTCCGGGCCTGCTCCTCGTAGTCGGCGTCGGTCTCCCCGGGGAAGCCGCTGAGGATGTTCCAGTCGACTGTGATGCCGTGATAGCGCGCCCACTTGAGCAGACGGACGTTGATCAGCTTGGTGGAGCCCTTCCGCATCAGGTCGAGGACGTGGGTGCTCAGGCTCTCGATGCCGGGCTGGATGCGGTGGATTCCCGCACGCTTGAGGACGGCGAGATGGGCCCGTGTCAGGTTCGCCTTGACCTCGTAGAAGATCTCGACGTCCCAGTGCCGCGACGCGAGGTCCGTGCACAGCGTCGACAGGTGCTTCATGTCGAGGATGTTGTCCACGGCTTCGACGTGGGTGACGGGATGCTTGCTCAGCAGGCTTTCGAGTTCCTCCATGGCCCGGGCCCCCGACTTGGGGCGGAAGCCCATGCCGAGTGCGTTGAGGCCGCAGAAGGTGCAGTGGTGCTTCTGCCCCCACCAGCAGCCGCGGGAGAACTCGACGAGCAGCTTGACCTGCGCGTCGCCCAGGATTGCCGTTTCGCCGTGCCGTCGCAGGCTCGCGAAGTAGTCGGAGTAGTCCGGAACGGGGAGGGTGTCGAGGTCCTGCGTGCGCGGGGACTCCCCGGTCGGGACGGTCGCACCTCTGGATCGCACTCCGGGAAGACCTGCGCGGTCGCCGGCGGCGATGCGGTGCAGAAGCGCCGGGAAGGCGATGTCCCCTTCTCCCGTCACGACGTGGTCGATCCAGGGGAGGGCCCTGAGGTACTCCTCGCCCATCTCCCCGTCGAAATTGGCCCCGCCGTAGACGACGTGCAGCTCGGGATGGCGTTCCTTCAGGATGCGGCCCATGGCGAGTGAAGCGGTGTTCTGCAGGAAGGTCGAGGAGAAGCCGACGACGTCGTAGGACCCCCAGTCGACCTCCTCCGCGCAGCGGGCCAGCCACTGGGGCAGGACTTCACGGCGCAGAGCGCTGATCTCGGCGCGGCCACCTCCGGTGACGTCCCGCCAGATGTTCTCCACCTCGTGGAACTCGGCGTGATAGTCCTCCTCGGGCCGGACGTCCCCGACAGCGGCGTAGGAGAAGAGCCACTCGCCGAACTGGTGCAGACGCTCACCCCCCGCCTCGGCGATGCCCGTATAGGTCTCCGGACCCACGACGGCCGCCAGTTCGACGTTGAGGTAGTGCACAGCGCAGTCGTGACCGGCCTCCCGCACGACGGACGCGAGAAGCCCGCACTGGATGGACGGCGTGTCGGAGCGCGCCCACGGCATGTTGACGAGTGCGACCCGCAGTCGCCGCGCCGGAGCACCGAGCGTCTGCTGTGGCTGGGGTGATCCCACCAGGGGGAGCGTCTTCGGCGACATGCCAGTCCTCTCGGGTCCGGATCTGTCCGTACCGGCGTCGCGGACACGCGGTGCGGACGCCGAGTGGAGCCGTGGTTCGAACTGGGTCTGGCTTGGAGAGTCCGTCAGGAGTGTAGGGACGCCTCCGTCGTGTGGGAAGCCCTCGGCACGGGATCACGATCGAAGAATGCCGATGGAGCCTCACGGGCCACACGCGAACCACCGACTGCGAGGAATCCGGCCCCCGGGGATCACACTTCCACCCAGGCGGAGGGCAAGCGAGCTCAATTCGACTTCTGAAGTCGGCACATGACGAGATTCAGGCACCGCCCCGGGACGCCGTGCGGGCCCTGGCGGCGGCGCACCGAACCTGTCGTCAACAGGGTCGTCGCGGTCGGCTCCGTATCGGTCTATTGACATGTATCGCTAGAGGCGGCAATGTTCCGGCCGTCCCGAGCCTTCGCTCACCGACAGGGCACAGCGCGTTTAGCACGGTTCGCTTTCTTGGATTGACTCACTCCCGGGGGGAAGTGTGACTCAGCCACGTGTGCTCGTCGCCTCCGCTTTCGAAGCGGAGATGCAGCCTCTGACCTGTGCGTACGCGGCAGCTTCCCTGCAGGCTCACGACGTGGAGACCGTCGGCTGGGACGCGCACTTCCAGCCCGATGCCTTCCCTGAAGGCCCGTTCGACCTGGCCCTGGTGTCGGTCCAGCAGTTCGAGGGGCTGGAGCGCGGCCTGAGCCTGGCACGTGAGCTCAAGGAGCGGTTCGCCACCACCGTCGTGGCGTTCGGCCAGTACGCGCAGATGAACCACCGCGAGTTCCTCAAGGCGGCGGACGCCGTCGTCATGGAGGAACCCGAGCTCATCGGCGAGGAACTGTCCGACCTGGCGCGCGGCACGCGCGACCTGCACGCGGTCCCTGCCCTGATGACGTCCCGGGGGATGCGCCCCAGGCCGCCCCGCCGCCGGATCTCCGTGGCCGCGCCCGCCCGTGATCTCTTCCCCTCCCTCGTCCACTACCCCGCCCACCACTCGCCGTTCGGGCTGATGGGGAACATCGAGGCGTCCCGCGGCTGCCACCACAAGTGCACCTACTGTTCCGTCTACGGCGCCTACGACGGCGGTGTCGCCGTCTACGAAGCCGACAGCGTCCTGGCCGACGCCCTCCAGCTCGCGGACGAGGGTGTACGCCACTTCTGCTTCATCGACGCGGAGTTCTTCAACTCCCGCACGATCGGCGCCGGAATCGTGGAACGGCTCGCGGACGCCGTCGGCCCGATCACGTTCGAGTTCACCACACGGGTCGACCACGTCCTGAGCTATCCACGTGAGCTGGAGAAGCTGGTCTCCCTCGGACTGCGCCGCGTCACCTGCGCCCTGGAGTTCCCCTCCGACCGCGTCCTGCGCATCTTCGACAAGCACATCGACGTCGACCACATGCGCCAGGCGGTCGTCGAGGCCAGACGCATCGGCTTCGAGCTGTATCCGACGTTCATCCCCTTCACCCCCTGGGTCGAGTACGAAGAACTGCTCGGCTTCGAGGACTGGCTGGTGGAGGCAGACCTCGCCCACGTCACCGACCCCACCGCCCTCCAGACCCGGCTGCTGCTGTTCAAAGGCTCGCCGCTGCTGTCCTCACCGTGGATGGAGGACGTCGCGACCGTCGACCGCGGCTTCTGGACGGAGTGGACGCACCCCGACAGGCGGGTCGAGGAGCTGTGGCAGCAACGAAGATCCGACGCGGAGGACGCGGGCAGGGTCCGTTGCTGCGTGAAGTGCTGACCGGTCCCTCCCACCCGAAGGAGCCCGAGATGGGCGGATCACCTCGCGTCGTCGTCTCCACCGGCCAGGCGCTTCCGCGGATGGGCTGGTCCGAGGAGCTCACCGACCTCACCGATGCCTGGCCGTATCTGGGCCCCACCTGGCTGGCGGCCACCGAGAAGGCCCTCCCGGAAGCCCAGCCGTGGCACACCGTCGCCACCCGCGCCCGCGGGGAGCTGGCCGTCCTGCCCGGATACGTCCTCGCCTCACCCCCGGTGGTCGACCACGAACCCCGCACCTACCTGGGCCGGCAGGCTCCCACGGGTGAGGAGGTCTGCTGCGGAGCGGAGACGGACTCCGCACGCAGCGCCGAGATCGACGAACTGGGCACCGAGCCGTTCTTCCCCACCCTGCTGCTGGGTTCCCCGCTCGGCTACCGCACCGAGCCCGCGTACAACTTCTGGACGCCCACCCTTGTGGGGACCCTCGTGGAGAAGCTGGTTCCCGCCGCGTTCGACGCCGGCGTCCGCTGCGTCCTCGCGCCCTGGATCCCCGACCGGCGCGTCGGCCGGGACCTGGTGACCGCCCTCGACTCGGCAGGCGGACACCACTGCTTCTGGGGGTACGAGGACTTCCTGAGCCTCGACGCCCCGGACTGGGAAGGCCACCTCGCCGCCCTCCCCCTGAAGAAGCGTCAGCGCATCAAGGCGGACGTCCGCAAGGCCGCGGCCGCCGGCATCACCATCGAGCGCGCCGACGGCACCGGCATACGCCCCTACGTCGAGCGCATCGCGGAGCTCACCTGCCTCAACCGTGAGAAGAACGGCGCCGGCGAGGAGCCCGGCCACATCGCCGGCATCCTCTCCGCACTCATCGACGAGGGAGCGGACGTACGGGCCTACCTCGGACGCAAGAGCGGTGAGCTGGTCGCCAGCTGCGTCACCGTACGCAAGCACCACCGGCTCTTCCCCAAGTGGGCGGGCTTCGACTACGCGGCCATCGGCGAACGCAGCGGCGTCTACTTCGCCCTCGTCCTCGACGCCCCCGTGCGCGACGCCTACGCCGAAGGGCTGCGGACCGTCGAGTTCGGTGCCGGCGCTCACCGGGCGAAGGTTCTGCGCGGCTGCACGCCCCGCGCCATGACCACGTCGCTGCTGCTCTCCGATCCGAACCTGCGTCCCCGGGCGGCCGCTTGGCTCGACGCGTTCGGATCGAGCAGGCACAGCGCGTTCGGGGACGCGGTGCCGTCCCGTCCCGCCGCGCCGCCGCTGCTGAGCGAATCGTCCGGCGGCTGCTGCTCCGCCGGTTGATCCGACCTCCGACCCACGAGACGGGGAATCACATGATCACCTTCATTCCGCTGACCGGGTTCCTGGGCGCGGGCAAAACCACGACCATGACCACGACCGCCCTGGCCCTGCAGGAGAAGGGCCACAGGGTCGCCGTCATCACCAACGACCAGGGTGTGGAGCTCGTGGACACCCAGCTCGTACGCAGCAAGCTGGACAGCGTCGCGGAGGTCACCGGCGGGTGCTTCTGCTGCAAGTTCGAGGATCTCGTCGAGGCGGTGGTCGCCCTGACCGGCTCCGACGGCGTCGACACGGTCATCGCCGAGGCCGTCGGCAGCTGCACCGACCTGCAGGCCACCGTGGTACGGCCGCTGCGCCGCTACTACGGCGACAACATGGTCGTCGCACCCCTGACGACCGTCGTCGACCCGCTGCGCCACCGGGCCTTCGAGCGGGCGGCGCAGCGCGGTGAGCCGGAGTCGGACCTGTCCTACCTCTTCCGGCAGCAGCTCACCGAGGCTGACGTGATCGCCGTGAACAAGCTCGACACGATCACCGGCGACCAGGCCGACGAGCTGCTGCCCGGACTGCGGAAGCAGTACGGCGACGCCGCCGTCGTGGGCTACTCGGCGACCACAGGCGAGGGCGTGGACACACTCCTGGCTGCCTGGGAGGCACCCGCGGGAAACCAGGCGGTGGACCTGGAGGTCGACTACGACCGGTACGCCGCGGCCGAGGCCCAGCTGGCCTGGATGAACCAGGAAGTCGAACTGTCCGCCGACGGCGAGGAGTTCGACGCGACGGACTGGGCCCGTACGGTCCTCGCCCGTCTCTCCGGCTGGGCAGCGGAGCACGGTGCGGTGATCGGACACGCGAAGCTCACCGTGGACGACGGCACCGGCGAGTTCGCCAAGCTGAGTCTCACCGAAGCGGGTGCGACGCCCACCGTGGACAGCGTCCTCGCAACCGCCGTGGCCGACGCCCGCGCGGTCGTCAACGCCCGCGTCGCGTGCGAACCGGACGACCTCGACCGCGCCGTCACCGACGCCGTGGCAGCGGCCGACGAGGCCACCGGAGCCCGCTCCTCAGCCACCTCACCGGTGTCGTTCAAACCCGGCTATCCCCGTCCCGTGCACCGCCTCGCCCCCGCCGGCGCCTGACCGAAGGACCCGTCCATGACCGACACATCCGGCACCGCCGCGAAGCTCCAGGACGAAGTGCGCGCCTACTACCGCTCCAAGGCCGACGAGGCCGGGACGGACGGTTCCTGCTGCTCACCCGACCCGGAGACCTTCGGGCCCGCCGCCTACCAGGACGTTCGGCCAGGGGCGGCGACGGACGCGGCTCTCCTGGCCAGCCTCGGCTGCGGCAACCCCACCGCCGTCGCCGAACTGCGCGAAGGCGAGACCGTGCTCGATCTGGGGTCCGGAGCCGGTCTCGACACCATTCTCAGCTCCCGCCGCGTCGGCCCCGACGGGCGGGTCTTCGGCCTGGACTTCCTGGAAGAGATGCTCGCCCTGGCCGCCGCGAACGTCGCGGACGCAGAGGCCGACAACGTGGTGCTCCTCAAGGGCAGCATCGAGGCCGTTCCGCTGCCGGCCGGAACAGTCGACGTGATCATCTCCAACTGCGTGATCAACCTGTCGGTCGACAAGCCCGCCGTCTTCGCCGAGATGGCCAGGGTGCTGGCACCCGGCGGACGCCTCGGCATCAGCGACGTCGTCGCCGAAGACCGCCTCAGCCCCGAGGAGCGCGCCGAACGCGGCAGCCACAGCGAATGCATCGCCGGTGCTCTCTCCGTCTCGGAGTACGTGGAGTTGCTGAGCGCCGTCGGGCTGAAGGACGCCGAAGTCGAGTTCACCCAGGAGGCCGCGGACGGCCTGCACGCCGCGATCATCCGGGCCCGCAAACCGGCCGACGCCCGGACGGAACCCGCCCTGCCGGAGGCAGGAGGCAGCTCCTGCTGCTGACCCGTGGAACACGCCCCGGGGCCAAGGCCCGTCCGCGGCCCCGGTGTTCAGTCGTCCGTCCTTCACCTGCGATGGAGACACCCCCATGTCCTTCACCACCGTGCTCGTCCTCGTTCTCGTCGCCGCACTGGCCGCGGCCAACGGCGGCAACGACGTCCCCAAGGGCGTCGCCACTCTCGCGGGAGCGGGGGTGACGAAGTACCGCACGGCCATCCTCTGGGGGACCGTGACCACGTTCGCCGGATGCGTCTGCTCGCTGGCGCTCGCCGAGAAGATGACGAAGCTCTTCTCCAAGGGCATCGTCACGGCCGAGCCCACCGAGGCGTTCGCCGTCGCCGTCCTGGCGGGCACCGTCAGCTGGGTCGCCCTGGCCACGGTGCTCCGCCTGCCGGTCTCCACGACGCACGCGTTGATCGGTGCGCTGCTCGGCGCGGGAACGCTGTTCGCCTCCAGCAGCATCGCCTGGAGCGCGATCCCCATGAAACTGGTGATCCCCCTGCTCGTCAGCGTCGGCGTCGCCTACGGGATCTCCTTGCTGCTCGCCCTGCTCTTCCGGAACGGCGACAACTCCGGTGCGCGGAACGCCTCCTCGGCGGACAGCAGTGACGTGGAGCCTTCCCCGGGCCCGGGTGGCGCCGCTCCCGGCACCGCGGCGCTTCTCACACCCGAGGCCTCCGCTGTCTCCTCCCCTCCCGCCACCGCCGGGGCCCCGGACCGGAGACTGACCGCGCTCCACTGGACGACCAGCGGCGCCACCGGCTTCGCCCGCGGCCTCAACGACACCCCGAAGATCGTCGCCATCGGCGCCTTCGCCCTCGTACCGGCCGGCATGACGACGTGGCAGGTGGCGTTGCTGGTCGCCGTCGCGATGGCGGTGGGGTCCCTGACCGCCGGCATGCGCGTGGCCGAACGGCTGGGGGAGGGCGTCATCCGCATGAACCACAAGGAGGGGTTCCTGGCCAACCTCACCACGGCCACGCTGGTGGGCCTCGGCGCCGGCTACGGACTTCCCATGTCCACCACGCACACCTCGACCGGTGCCATCGCCGGATCCGCCGGCGCCGACGTCAGCCGTCTGAGCGGCAAGACCCTCCGCGACTTCCTCGTCGCCTGGATCGTCACCCCGCCCTTCGCGGCGGCAGTCGCAGCCGTCGTCTTCCTGATCGCCCGTTAGGCCCGCTACCCATGTCCGACCGTCCACTCGCACAGGAGACCCTCGCCGAGTACGCCGGCTGGTTCCGGGCCCTGTCCGACCCCACCCGCATCCTCATCGTCGACTTCCTGACCCGGCAGCCCCGCCCCGTCCCGGCGGGCGCCGTCGTGGACCACCTGAGGATGAGCCAGCCCACCGTCTCCCACCACCTGCGGACGCTCCACCACGTGAGGATCGTGACCCGCCACCGCGCGGGCGCCAACATCCTCTACGCGGTCGACGCCCGGTGCTCCACCGAACTGCCCCGGGCCGCCGCCGAACTGCTCGGCGCAGCGCCCGGGCAACAGGCATCCTCCGCACAGTAGTCCGCGCCCGCACCCGACTGCCCATCCCGCACGCGGCCCGACTGCCCACCCCGCACGCGGCCTCACCGCATCCCCGAGAGGACGACGCACGACATGGCCACCCCGGACCAGCCCGCCCAGCCGGAAACCGCCGACGAGTCCGCACCCCTGCTCCTGCTCGTCGGCAGCGGCGACCGCCGGTACCGCGAATACATGGTGGCCGCCGTCGCCCGCCACTTCAGGCTCTGGCTGCTCGACGCCCCGGAGCCCACCTGGCAGCTCCCCTACGTCCAGGGCACCACCCGGGTCGACACCCGCGACCCGGACGCCCTCCACGCTGCTGCCGCGCCCGTGACCGCCCGGCACACGGTGGCCGGCGTCTTCACCTACGACGAATCGCTCGTGCACTCCAGCGCCCTGCTCGCCCAGAGGCTCGGTCTGCCGGGTGCGTCACCGGAATCGGTACTCGCCTGCCGGGACAAGGCGACGACCCGGGCCCTGCTGACGGGCGCGGGCGTGCCCCAGCCGGCCTCCATCCCCGTCTCGACAGCACAAGAGGCCCGAAAGGCAGCCGACCGCATCGGATATCCCGTGGTGGTGAAGGCCCGCGGCCTGGGCGGCAGCATCGGCGTCATACGCGTGGACGGCCCTGCGCCGGTGGAGGAAGCCTTCCACTCGGCAGCCTCCGCGCAGTGGCCGGGCGTACCCCGCTACGCCGCCGACGTCCTGGTCGAGGAATTCCTCACGGGCCCGGAGATCAGCGTCGACTCCGTCGTCGGCTCCGGGGCCGTGACCCCCATGGTCCTCGCACGCAAACAGGTCGGCATGGAGCCCTACTTCGAGGAGACGGGACACACGGTCGACCCCGCGGATCCCCTGCTGGCGGACGCGGAGCTCGTCGAGCAGCTCGGCCGCATCCACCGAGCCCTCGGCTTCGAACACGGCGCCACCCACGCGGAGTTCAAGCTCACCCCCGACGGGCCGCGGCTCGTCGAGATCAACGCTCGTCTCGGCGGCGACTTCATCCCCTGTCTGGGGATGCTCGCGAGCGGCACGGACCCCTCGGTCGCTGCCGCGAGCACCGCGGCCGGCCTCGTCCCGGACACGAGCCCGAAGACGGGACGTACCGCGGCCATCCGCTTCCTGTACCCGGAAGCCGACTGCGAGGTGGTCGAGGCCGTCGTACGCACGGACCTGCTGGGGCCGACCGTGCACAAGGCCGTGGCCACGGCAGCGACCGGGACCAGGCTGGCCCTCCCGCCCCGCGGCTACATGTCCCGCTTCGGCCACGTGATCGCCGTCGGGGACGACTCCGAGCAGGTCGCGGCGGATCTGGCCGATCCGCGCCGGCTCATCGAACTGCGGTCGCGCCCCCTCGGCGAGGAGGCGTGAGACCGACGGGCCCGGGGGGAGAGGCCCGCCGGTCTCACATGAAGGGGAGGGCCACCAGGCCGAGCCCGATGCTCCCTAGGAAGCCCACCCCGAGGTAGAAGGCGAAGACCGGCAGCTTCACGACGCTCTTCACGGCCACCATCGCCGGAATCGTGGTCACCGCACCGCCCAGGAGGAACGTCACCCCCGCGGCGGCCACCATCCCCTGGTTCAGCAGACCCTCGACGACGGGGATGGCTCCGACACCGTTGAGGTAGAGCGGGACGCTCACGGCCCCTGCGAGCAGCACGGAGACCACGCCCTCCGTGCCCAGGAGGGAGGAGACGACGTCGTCCGGCACGTAACGGATGATCAGCGCCTCCAGGACGATGGCCAGCAGCAGCCATCGCCCCAGGTGGATCGAGTCGCCCCAGATCTCCTTGAGGATCTCCACGGGCTTGAGGTTCTTCACGTCCCGCCGGACCAGCACGCGCCACGGTGTTCCGTCGTCGTCCGCCAGCGGGTCCGCCTCCGCCTTCGCGGAAGCGGAACAGCCGCCCCCGGAGGCGGTGTCCTCGGCGGCTTCCTTCGAGGACACCGCCGTCGTACCGGCGCCTCCCGCGGTCACCGCCGCAGGGGCCTGCGCGGCCGAGCAGGACGCCGTACCGCCTGCGGCATCGCTCTGGCCGCACGTCGCCGTGGCAGTCCGCGGCTTCGAAGCCGCCAGCAGCGGATCCCGGAAACGCCCTCGCCGCTCCAGCGCGAGAACGACCAGGCCGGCCCCGAAGCTGAGAACCAGCGCTCCCACCAGCCGCGCCGTCGCCACCGGGAATCCGAGCTGGGCGGCGGAGAGCGCGTAGATCTCGGGATCCATCGAGGGGGAGGCGATCCAGAAGGACATCACCGCCGACAGGGGTACGCCCGCCATGAGGAACCGGCGGATCAGCGGGATGACGGTGAAGGAGCAGAAGGGGCTGAAGGCGCCGATGGCTGTCACGACGGCGACCCCCGCGATCCCCCGCCGGGAGAAGCTGCGCCGGGCGACGACGTCGATGGAGAGCCGCTGCACCGATATGCCGAGGATGACCGCGACCAGGAACCACGGAAGGTAGTGCAGGACCTCCCGCAGGATGAACACGACGAGCGCCTGCACTTCACTCACTGGTGACCTCTGTGGGCTGGACGACACGGTGGCAGTCGAGCGGGAGGCCGGGCTCCGGCACCCCCTGGGTACGACGCCAGGACCTCAGTTCATCGAATATCGAAGATAAACGATGGAAGCCGTCGGCACCACCGCTCGTCGCTCATCGGCGGTCCGGACCGGGCCCGCACACGGAGCCTCCCGCGCACAGCTCCGTCAACAAGAGCAATACCAGGGTGTTCCCCGAGAGGCATCGGCCAGAACCGGCCACTCCCGAACACCTGCGGACAGGCCCGGAATCCCGTCTTCTGGTCGTCGATTCGATCGGCTAGCATCGATAAGCAATGAGCGGAACCATGAACGCCCAGCTGATCGACCGGAGCACGGCCGAGTCCTACGCGACCTGGTTCAAGGCCCTCTCCGATCCGACGCGTGTGCAGATCCTCAACCTCCTCGCGCTCGCCCCGGAGGCGATGAGCGTCGGGGAGATCGTGGAACAGGTCGGCGTCGGGCAGTCGACCGTCTCCCACCACCTCAAACTGCTGGCCGACGTGCGCTTCGTCTTCCGCGAGCGCCGGGGGACGTCGATCCTGTACTCGATCAACGTCGCCTGCGTTGCGTGCTTCCCGAGTGCGGCCGACGCCGTCATGGGACGGCCGGGCGCCGCCCGGGACATCGACTGAGACCCACCCCTGCCGGGTCGGCAGCCTTGCGTCAGCGGACACCGGGCCCGTCGTCCGGGGCGATCTCGGAGATGAGCTCCTCGATGCGGCGCTTGATCTCGTCCCGGATGGGCCGGACGGCCTCGACTCCCTGACCGGCCGGATCCTCCAGCTTCCAGTCGAGGTAGCGCTTGCCCGGGAAGACCGGGCAGACATCGCCGCACCCCATGGTGATGCACACGTCCGAGGCCCGCACAGCATCCACTGTGAGCACCTTCGGCGTCTCCGCGGCGATGTCGATGCCGGCCTCCCGCATCGCTTCGACGACTGCGGGGTTGACCGCCTCCGCCGGAGCGGATCCGGCGGAGCGCACCTCGACGCGCTCACCGGCGAGGTGCGTCAGCCAGGCAGCGGCCATTTGCGAACGGCCGGCGTTGTGCACGCAGACGAAGAGCACGGAAGGCTTCTCGGACATGACGGTCCTCTCCCCTGGGCGAACGACCCCGAAGCATCAGCCGTGACTGGTATCAGCATTCGATGATGTGACACTATCAGTTCATGCTGACATCAGCGGAGGCTGAACTGACGCCTCCGGACCTCGACCTGCTCCGCGTGCTGGGGGACCCGCTCCGGCTGCGGATCGTGACCCTTCTCGCCCGCGAGACGCTGTGCACCACGCACTTGGTGGAGGAGACCGGAGCACGGCAGACGAACCTGTCCAACCATCTGCGGGTCATGCGGGACGCCGGACTGGTGGAGACGGAGCCATGCGGCCGTTACACGTACTACAGATTGCGGCCGGACGTCCTCGGCTCGCTGGCCGGCTCGTTCAGCGAGCTGGCCGAGACCGCACGCACGACGACCGAGACGGATCGCAAGAGGCCGTGCCTGTGACGGATACCCGGACCGGCACTGCCCCCGCAGCAGACACACCGCCCGAGACCGGGGTCGTCGGCAGGCTCTCCACCCTGGACCGCTTCCTCGCGGTGTGGATCCTGCTCGCCATGTCCCTCGGACTCGGACTCGGACGGACCGTCCCGGGTCTGGACGACGCACTGAGCGAGGTCGAGATCGGAGGCATCTCCCTGCCGATCGCCGCCGGCTTGCTGATCATGATGTATCCGGTGCTGGCCAAGGTGCGCTACGACAAGCTGGACGCGGTCACCGGCGACCGGAAGCTCATGGTCTCCTCGCTGACCGTCAACTGGGTTCTGGGCCCGGCCGTGATGTTCGCCCTCGCCTGGATCTTCCTGCCCGACCTGCCCGAGTACCGCACCGGCCTGATCATCGTCGGCCTCGCCCGCTGCATCGCGATGGTCGTCATCTGGAACGACCTGGCATGCGGAGACCGCGAAGCCGCCGCCGTCCTCGTCGCCCTCAACTCCGTGTTCCAGGTACTCGCCTTCGGCCTGCTCGGCTGGCTCTACCTCGACCTGCTGCCCGGCTGGCTCGGACTGGGAAGCGGCGAGCAGCTCGGCATCTCCCTGTGGAAGATCGCCTGGAACGTCGTCGTCTTCCTCGGCGTCCCGCTGCTGGCCGGGTTCCTCACCCGCCGCCTCGGCGAGCGGAAGACGGGCAGGGAGGCGTACGAGAACCGGTTCCTGCCGAAGATCGGGCCGTTCGCGCTCTACGGCCTGCTCTTCACCGTCGTGATCCTCTTCGCCCTGCAAGGGAAGACGATCACCTCACAGCCCGTGGACGTCGTCCGCATCGCACTGCCCCTGCTGGCCTACTTCGCGCTCATGTGGTTCGGGTCCTTCGCCCTCGGCATGGCCATCGGCATCCCCTACGACCGCACTGCCGCATTGGCGTTCACCGCGGCAGGCAACAACTTCGAGCTGGCCATCGCGGTCGCTGTGGCCACCTTCGGAGTCACCTCCGGCCAGGCCCTCGCCGGCGTCGTGGGCCCGCTGATCGAGGTTCCCGTCCTGGTCGCCCTTGTCCACGTCTCCCTGGCCTTGCGCAGGAGGTTCGGGTCTGCCGCACAGGAGGCCGTGGCCCGGTGAGCGGTACGGCCGCCCGGCGTGGAGACTCCCCGGAGCGGACCGGTCGTCCCGATGCTCAACCGACCAGAGGGCTGCGGCGTTCGATCAGCACCACGTCGCGCCAGGTTCCGTGGTGCTGTTCGTCGTCGTGGTCCATGGCGATCACTCCTGATCCGTGTTCGGGACCGCCCCGACAGCCCCGGCGGACGGCGCCACCGACGGTGGCGCCGTGCACAGCAGGTCAGCCGGATACGGAGAAGCTCTGCGCGAGGGAAGCCATCACGCTCGGGGCGACGCGGTAGTACACCCAGGTGCCACGCCTCTCGGACGTCAGGAGTCCGGCCTCGCGCAGCTTCTTCAGGTGGTGGCTGACGGTGGGCTGGGAGACACCGACATCGGAGATGTCGCACACGCACGCCTCTCCGTCGGCGTGTGCGGCGATCTGGGAGAAGAGCCGCAGCCGGACCGGGTCACCGAGCGCCTTGAACATCGCAGCGGCCCGCTCCGCCTCCTCCACGGTCAGGGGCCGCTCGTTCAGCGGTGGGCAGCAGGGCTCCACTTCTGTCTGTATCAGCGGCAACGCGGCGGGTTTCGACATGCATCTATTTTGACACATGTCGAACAGTTGTCGCGCTTCCCGGGCATGCCATTTTGACGCCTATCTAAGTTGACGCCTGTCGAAACAAGTGTGAAGCTGGCCGTGCAGGCCATAGACAGAAGTCGAACCAAGCAGGTGAACCACCGTGGACGACCCCACTGCCGCACTGCCTACTGTGGTGATCGGAGCCGGCCCGGTCGGCTCCCGCAGGGGACGGGACCGCGTCGTCGACGCCGGGCGTGAGGAGCAGCCCTTCACCGTTCACGTAGTCACGGCGGACGGGAGTCAGGAGCGTCTGACCGCACGCGCTGTCATCGACGCTTCCGGTGCCTGGTCCATCCCGGGACCTCTCGGGAGCGACGGCCTTCCCGCTCCCGGGGAGCGCACCGCCGCTGGCCGGATCGCCTACCGCGTTCCGGATCTTGCCGACCCCGCGGCACGGGCCCGCTACGCGGGTAAGCGCACCGCCGTGATCGGCTCGGGCCCCTCAGCGTTCACCGCCCTCGCCGGGCTCGCCGACCTGGCGAAGGAGCAGCCGGGCACCCGCACTTCTTGGATCCTGCGTCGGGGCATCGGCGAGAACACCTTCGGCGGCGGCGAAGCCGATGAGCTGCCCGCGCGCGGCGCCCTGGGCCTGCGAGCCAAGGCCGCCGTCGAGGACGGATACGCCGCAGCAGTCACCGGATTCCGTACCGCTGCGGTGGAACAGAAGGACGGCCGCCTGGTTCTCGTGGGCGAGGACGGCCGCCGCCTGCAACCGGTCGACGAGGTCATCGTCCTGACCGGTCTGCGGCCCGACCTGTCGTTCCTCGGCGAACTGCGCCTCGGCCTCGATGAGCGGCTCCAAGCACCGGTGGCGCTGGCCTCGTTGATCGATCCCGACGTCCACTCCTGCGGCACCGTCCACCCGCACGGCGCGAACGAGCTGACCCACCCCGAGAAGGACCTCTATCTGGCCGGGATGAAGAGCTACGGCCGGGCTCCGACCTTCCTCGCCATGACCGGCTACGAGCAGGTCCGCTCCATCGCCGCCGCCCTCGCCGGAGACCACGAGACAGCTGAGCGCGTGGAGTTGACGCTGCCGGAGACCGGGGTCCGCGGCGGAGCCGGGCTCCTCGACGAGACCGCAGCACCCGCGGCCGGCCCGTCCGAGGACAGCGGCGGCTGCTGCGGACCCCCGGCGGCCCCGGAGCTCCAGCGAGCCGGCGCCCGCCCCCGGTAACGCGAGACCTGAACATCGGCCCACCACCAAGGAGGTACGTCATGGCACGCCTGCAACTCGCGCTCCGCGTCCCTGATCTCGACGCGTCCATCGTCTTCTACAGCAAGCTCTTCGGCGCCGAACCCGCGAAGGTCCGGGAGGGCTACGCCAACTTCGCGCTGACCGAGCCGCCGCTCAAGCTCGTCCTCATCGAAGGCGACGCGGGAGAGGAGACCCGCATGGATCACCTCGGAGTCGAAGTCGAATCCTCCGACGCTGTGAAGGGGGCCGCGACCCGGTTGAGCGACGCCGGCCTGGCCACCTTCGAGGAGAACGACACCGAGTGCTGCTACGCGCTCCAGGACAAGGTGTGGGTCCACGGCCCCGGCAAGGAGCCCTGGGAGGTCTACGTCGTGAAGGCCGATGCCGGCAACCTCGCCAAGCAGCAGGGCAGCGCGTGCTGTGACGGCGCCGGTGAAGAGGAGCGAGATGAAGCCCTCACCCCGGTCGCCGCCAAGGGAGGTTGCTGCTGACGCGCGGCGCGAGGCTCCGGAGGACAGCGGGGCCGCGACCGGTACGGGGGACCGGTCGCGGCCCCGCTTCGCCCCGCCCGCTCCATGCGTCACCAAGATCGCTACCGCCCCGCCCGTCTCCGCCCTTCTCGGCGAGGGGTGATGCCCGCTGGATCCGTCGTGGGTACGGGCCCGGAGCCGGTCATCGCCCAGCCCCCAACTTCCCCGTTTCCGTGGTGACTTGGCCGTGGACACCCACCGGCTGCTTCGCGCCCACCCCGGCGTGATCAACGCCCGCCGGTCCAGTTGAAGATCATCAAGTGAGGCCCGTTCTGGGCACTTCACCCCGGTACGTCCTCTATGCGCAGAACCGAGCATTCAGGCAGGCCGGACGCCCTGGCACCGACACCGGCCCCGGAGCCGTCCGCTCAACGCGAAACGGGCCCCCACCGGGACTTTCGTCCTGGTGGAGACCCGTTCTCCGCTGTGCGCGAGGGGGGAGTTGAACCCCCACGTCCTTTCGGACACTGGAACCTGAATCCAGCGCGTCTGCCTATTCCGCCACCCGCGCATCGGGCTCCCCGCCTGAGCGAGGAAGACGATCGCCGGGCTCCTTGCGGGCGCCCGCCGACGTCCAAAAGATTAGCACGCTGGTGGCGGTGGCTTCACATCCGTATGCACCCGCACAAGGCCCGTCGCTTCCGTGCACTGGCTGAGGGACACTTGCCGCGGGGACCCTACGATCCATGCGAGGGTGTGACGGCGCCCGGAGGGGTGTGTGAGAGGTGACACTCCTCCGCCGGGGCCGAGCGGGGAACCACCCGTTTTCCTCACGCGTGGATACGATCAGTAAGCAGTACCGGGAACCACCGGAACACAGCATGCGCAAGCCCGGAGAGACTGGGAGGCGCACTAGAGCCGAGGGCATCTGGGAAGGAGGTGCAACGTGGGAGTTCTGAAGCGCTTCGAGCAGCGACTCGAGGGTCTCGTCAACGGCACCTTCGCGAAGGTGTTCAAGTCCGAGGTGCAGCCCGTGGAGATCGCGGGCGCCCTCCAACGTGAATGCGACAACAACGCGACCATCTGGAACCGCGAGCGCACTGTCGTGCCGAACGACTTCATCGTCGAGCTGAGCGCACCCGACTACGAGCGCCTCAGCCCGTACTCGGGGCAGCTCGGTGACGAACTCGCCGGGATGGTGCGCGAGTACGCGAAGCAGCAGCGCTACACCTTCATGGGGTCGGTCAAGGTCCACCTGGAGAAGGCGGACGAACTCGACACCGGGCTGTACCGCGTGCGCAGCCGCACTCTCGCCTCCAGCTCCTCGCAGCCGCAGCGCGGCTCCGGTGCCCCCAACAACGCCTATGGCGGGCAAGGCGGTTACCCCCCGGGCCCGGGGCCCGCGGGCGCGCCGCCCATGCCGCCCGGACCGCCCCCGGGGTACGCCCCCGGCGCGGGCGGCAGCGGCGGCGGCCCGATGCCGCGCACCGAGACCCGGCGCTGGATCGAGATCAACGGCAACCGCCACCAGATCTCCCGCCCGACCCTCGTTCTGGGCCGCAGCACCGAGGCCGACGTGCGCGTCGACGACCCCGGGGTCTCCCGCAGGCACTGCGAGATCCGGGCGGGGGAGCCGTCCTCGATCCAGGATCTCGGGTCGACGAACGGCATCGTGGTGGACGGACAGCACACCACGCGCGCTACGCTCCGCGACGGCTCGCGCATCGTCGTGGGCAGCACCACGATCATTTACCGGCAAGCCGAAGGGTGAAGCGGGGGCAATGTCAGAGCTGACCCTGACGGTCATGCGGTTGGGATTTCTCGCCGTACTGTGGCTGTTCGTCATCGTGGCCGTACAGGTCATCCGTAGCGACCTCTTCGGCACCCGCGTGACTCAGCGCGCCGCACGCCGTGCCGAGGACCAGCGTGCTCAGCCGCGCCAGCCGGCCCGGCAGCAGAGCGGCAGGCGCGGGTCCGGCGGCGGGCGCGGGCGCAACGTCCCGACCAAGCTCGTCGTCACAGAGGGGTCGTTGACCGGTACGACGGTCGCCCTGCAGGGTCAGACCATCACGCTCGGACGCGCGCACGACTCCACGATCGTGCTGGATGACGACTACGCGTCCAGCAGGCATGCCAGGATCTACCCGGACCGTGACGGCCAGTGGATCGTCGAGGATCTCGGGTCCACCAACGGCACGTATCTCGAACGGACCCGGCTCACCACTCCGACGCCGATCCAGCCCGGGGCGCCGATTCGCATCGGCAAGACGGTCATCGAGCTGCGGAAGTAGTTACAGATCATGACGACCGGAGGGTGGGCACCGTGCGGATGTACCCGGAGCCGACGGGCGAGGTGCGCATGAGTCTGTCACTGCGCTTCGCCGCCGGATCTCACGACGGCATGATCCGAGAGCACAACGAGGACTCGGGCTACGCCGGTCCGCGGCTGCTCGCCGTGGCCGACGGCATGGGCGGGCAGGCCGCCGGCGAGGTCGCCAGCTCCGAGGTGATCTCCACCATCGTGCAGCTCGACGAGGACATCCCCGGATCGGACATCCTCACCTCGCTCGGCGTCGCCGTGCAGCGTGCCAACGAGCAGCTGCGCGTCATGGTCGAGGAGGACCCGCAGCTCGAGGGCATGGGCACCACGCTCACGGCGCTGCTGTGGACCGGGCAGCGGCTCGGCCTCGTACACGTCGGCGACTCCCGCGCCTATCTGCTCCGCGACGGCCAGCTCACGCAGATCACCCAGGACCACACCTGGGTGCAGAAGCTGGTCGACGAGGGGCGGATCACCGAGGAGGAGGCCACGACCCACCCCCAGCGCTCGCTGCTGATGCGCGCGCTGGGCAGCGGGGACCACGTCGAGCCCGACCTGTCGATCAGGGAGGTGCGCGCGGGGGACCGGTACCTCATCTGCTCCGACGGGCTCCCCACCGTCGTCAGCCCGCAGACGATCGAGGAGGCCCTGGCCAGCTACCAGGGCCCTCAGGAGACCGTCCAGGAGCTGATCCAGCTCGCGCTGCGCGGTGGCGGCCCGGACAACATCACGTGCATCGTCGCGGACGTCGTCGACGTCGACGAGAACGACGCCCTCGGCAGGCAGCTCAACGACACCCCTGTCGTGGTCGGCGCCGTCGCCGAGTCGCAGACCCCGCTGGGCGGCGACGTGGGCGCCATGCGCACGCCCGCGGCCCGTGCCGCGGAGCTCGGGCGAGGCGCCCAGTCCGTACCGCAGCAGGGCGCGCCCGGTGAGGGCTTCGGGCCTCCCGGCAGCGGCGGCACCGTCGCGGGCCCGCCGCACGGCAGCTTCGGCGCCTACACCGACGAGGACTTCGTCAAGCACCGCGGGCGCGGCCGGTGGCTCAAGCGCTCCATGTGGATCGCGCTGATCCTCATCATCGTCGGCGGCGGCCTCTACGGCGGCTACCGCTGGACACAGACCCAGTACTACGTGGGCGCCAACGACGACCACATCGCGCTCTACCGCGGCATCAGCCAGGAACTCGCCGGCATCAGCCTCAACGAGGTCTACCAGGACCGCCCCGGAGTCGAACTCAAGTACCTCCCCGGCTACCAGCGCAACCAGGTGCGCGAGACGATCGTCGCCGGCAGCGCCTCCGAGGCCCGCGACAAGGCCGACGAGCTGGAGGAGCAGGCGGAGGTCTGCCGCATCGTCGCCGAGCAGCGCGTCGAGCCCCCGAAGGACGAGGGCGGCAAGGACGAGGGCGGCAAGAAGGACGAGCAGAAGCCGGGCGACGGCAAGACCGGAGAGGCCGCGGGCGCCGCCGACGGCACCTCCCGTGCCGCCGCGCGCCAGGCCGGTCAGAGCACCAGCCAGGACAACTCGCGCAGCAGCGACGACACTCCGTCACCGAGCCCGAAGCTCACGGAGAAGCAGCAGCAGCTCGCCAAGCAGTGCACCGCGCCGTAGGGGGGCTCCGGCAGCAATGAGCAGCAACATCACGACCAACACCGGCAGCAACACGACCGTCTCGCCCGGAGGCCTGCCCAGCCGCCGCAACACCGAGCTGGCGCTGCTGGTCTTCGCCGTGCTCATCCCCGTGTTCGCCTACGCCAACGTCGGTCTGGCGAAGGACGGTTCACTCCCCGCGGGCATGCTCGGCTACGGGCTGGGGCTGGGTCTCCTCGCCGGCGTCGCGCACATCGTCGTACGCCGCTGGACGCCGTACGCCGACCCGCTGATGCTGCCGATCGCGACGCTGCTCAACGGCATGGGTCTCGTGCTCATCTACCGGCTGGATCTGGAACCGCTGCCCGGCGGTGCCGCCGCCCCGACGCAGTTGATGTGGTCGACGCTGGGCGTCGGGCTCTTCGTGGGTGTGCTGGTCTTCCTGAAGGACCACCGCGTCCTCCAGCGCTACACCTACATCTCGATGGTGACGGCGCTGATCCTGCTGATCCTGCCGGTGTTCTTCCCGGCCCGCTTCGGCGCCCGCATCTGGATCACGATCCCCGGCGTCGGATCCCTTCAGCCCGGCGAGTTCGCGAAGATCATCATCGCCGTCTTCTTCGCCGGCTACCTCATGGTCAAGCGGGACGCCCTGGCGCTGGCCAGCCGCCGCTTCATGGGCCTGTACCTGCCGCGCGGCCGCGACCTGGGCCCGATCCTCGTGATCTGGGGCCTGTCCGTCCTGATCCTGGTCTTCGAGACCGACCTGGGCACCTCGCTGCTCTTCTTCGGCCTCTTCGTGGTGATGCTGTACGTCGCGACGGAACGCACGAGCTGGATCGTCTTCGGGCTCGGGCTGACCATCGTCGGCGCCGTCGCCGTCGCCAGCTTCGAACCCCACGTGCAGAGCCGCGTCGACGACTGGCTCGACCCGATGCAGGCGTTCGAGAACGGCTCGGAGCAGCCGGCGCAGGCGCTGTGGGCCTTCGGTTCGGGCGGCACCCTCGGATCGGGTCTCGGCCAGGGCTTCTCCCGGCTGATCGGGTTCGCCGCCAAGAGCGACTACATCTTCGCGACCGTCGGCGAGGAGCTCGGACTGGCCGGTGTGATGGCCTTCCTGCTGCTGTACGGCCTCCTCGTGGAGCGCGGCATCCGCACCTCGCTGGCGGCCCGCGACCCCTTCGGCAAGCTGCTGGCCGTCGGCCTCTCCGCGGCCTTCGGCATCCAGGTCTTCGTCGTCGCCGGCGGCGTCATGGGCCTCATCCCGCTGACGGGTATGACGATGCCCTTCCTGGCGCAGGGCGGCTCGTCCGTCATCGCCAACTGGGCGCTCGTCGCCATCCTTCTCAAGATCAGCGACACGGCCAGGCGGCCGGCGCCGGCGCCCGCGCCCTCGCCCGACGCCGAGATGACCCAGGTGGTCCGGACATGACCGTGCCCGCGTACGGAACGACGAGCGTCCTCGGCGGCACGGCCGGGAACGCGACGGCCGCCGCGAACGTCAACGCAGAGGCGGGCGAAGGCGGTTGCGGCTTCGCTGCCGCCGCTTGCGCCCTCCCCCAACGACCCGCAAGAGGTGAAGCACTGTGAACAAGCCACTGCGCAGGATCGCGATCTTCTGTGGCCTGCTCGTGCTGGCCCTGCTGGTCCGCGACAACTGGATCCAGCTCGTCCAGGCGGACGAGCTGAAGACCGACCCGAAGAACCGCCGCGTCGCCATCGCCCGTTACGCGCAGCCGCGCGGCAACATCATCGTCGACGGCAAGTCGATCACCGGGTCGAGCGACACCAAGAGCGGCGACTTCCGGTACAAGCGCACGTACAGGAACGGCCCGATGTGGGCGCCCGTGACGGGCTACGCCTCGCAGGCCTTCGGTGCGACGCAGCTGGAAGCCCTCAACGACGGCATACTCACCGGCGACGACGACCGGCTGTTCTTCAACCGCACCATCGACATGCTCACCGGCAAGCAGCAGAAGGGCGGCAACGTCGTCACGACGCTGAACGCCAAGGCGCAGAAGGCCGCGTACGACGGACTCGGCAACAGCAAGGGTGCCGTCGCCGCCATCAACCCCAAGACGGGCGCCATCCTCGCTCTCGCCAGCAAGCCGTCCTACGACCCGTCCAGCTTCGCCGGCAACGGTGACAAGGACACGAGCGCCTGGTCGAAGCTGCAGAAGCAGAAGAACGAAGACGAGCCGATGCTCAACAGGGCCCTGCGGCAGACGTATCCGCCCGGTTCCACGTTCAAGGTCGTCACCGCCGCGGCCGGCCTGGAGAGCGGCAAGTACGACCTGGACGGCAAGACCGACACCCCGGACCCGTACCGGCTGCCCGACTCCAGCACCGACCTCGGCAACGACGGCAACATCCCCTGCGAGGACGCTTCGGTGCGTGACGCGCTGCGCTACTCGTGCAACACCGTCTTCGCGAAGATGAGCAACACCCTCGGCAACGAGAAGATGATCGAGATGGCGGACAAGTTCGGCTTCAACAACAAGGAGCTGGACACGCCGGTACGCGCGGCCGAGAGCGTCTACCCCAAGGACAACAAGCCGCAGAACGCCATGGCCGGCATCGGCCAGGCCAGCAACAGGACCACGCCGCTGCAGATGGCGATGGTGGCGTCGGCGGTCGCCAACAACGGTTCGCTCATGAAGCCGTACATGGTCGACCAGCTCCGCGCCCCGAACCTCAACGTCGTCCAGCAGCAGAAGCCCGACGAGCTGAGCCGCCCGGTCTCGTCCGAGACCGCGCAGAAGCTCCAGCAGGGCATGGAGACCGTGGTCGAGAAGGGGACGGGCTCGCGGGCCCAGATCCCCGGCGTGGTCGTCGGCGGCAAGACGGGTACCGCCCAGCACGGCGAGAACAACAGCAAGAACCCCTACGCGTGGTTCATCTCCTACGCGAAGGACAAGGACGGCTCCTCGCCCGTCGCGGTCGCCGTCGTCATCGAGAGTTCCGACACCCTCCGCGACGACATCGCGGGCGGCGCCCTGGCCGCTCCGATCGCGAAGAGCGTGATGAACGCCGTACTCGAAGGCAAGTGATGACGCACACAGTGCCCGCACGAAACCCGCTCCTCCTGGCCGTGCCAGGGGAGGCGCCACCCGGGGCACCGCACGGGGTGACGGCCGTCACCCCGCTCTGGACCGACTCGCCCGACCGGGCGGGTACCGTGTCCCGAGCAGCACACCGCCGTGCCGTACACCAGATACGGGCCGGACGAACGGAGAGGGCTGGAGACTATGGAAGAGCCGCGTCGCCTCGGCGGCCGGTACGAGCTGGGCTCAGTGCTCGGCCGCGGAGGCATGGCCGAGGTCTATCTCGCCCATGACACGCGGCTGGGCCGGACTGTCGCGGTCAAGACGCTCCGCGTCGACCTCGCTCGTGACCCCTCGTTCCAGGCCCGGTTCCGCCGCGAGGCCCAGTCGGCCGCTTCGCTCAACCACCCGGCGATCGTCGCGGTGTACGACACGGGCGAGGACTACGTCGACGGGGTCTCGATCCCGTACATCGTGATGGAGTACGTGGACGGGTCCACCCTCCGCGAACTTCTGCACTCCGGCCGGAAGCTGCTGCCGGAACGCGCCATGGAGATGTGCATCGGCATCCTCCAGGCCCTCGAGTACTCGCACCGCAGCGGCATCGTCCACCGCGACATCAAGCCGGCGAACGTCATGCTGACCCGCAACGGCCAGGTCAAGGTCATGGACTTCGGCATCGCACGGGCCATGGGCGACTCCGGTATGACGATGACGCAGACGGCCGCCGTCATCGGCACCGCCCAGTACCTCTCCCCGGAGCAGGCCAAGGGCGAGCAGGTCGATTCGCGCTCCGACCTGTACTCCACGGGCTGCCTGATCTACGAACTCCTCACGAACCGCCCGCCGTTCGTGGGCGACTCCCCCGTCGCGGTCGCCTACCAGCACGTGCGGGAGGAACCCCAGCCCACCACCGTCTTCGACCCCGAGATCTCGCCCGACATGGACGCGATCGTCATGAAGGCGCTGGTCAAGGACCCCGACTACCGGTACCAGAGCGCGGACGAGATGCGGGCCGACATCGAGGCGTGCCTCGACGGCCAGCCCGTCGCCGCGACCGCCGCCATGGGCGCGGTCGGCTACGGCGGCTACCCGGACGACCAGCCCACCACGGCGCTGCGCGCACAGGACGCGCAGACGTCGATGATGGCGCCCGTCGGCGACGACGGCTACTACGACGACGGCCGGGGGCGCCGCCGCCAGCAGAAGAGCCCCGTCTCGACGATCCTCCTCGTCCTCGCCGCGGTCTTCATCCTCGTCGGGGCGATCTTCGTCGGGAAGACCCTCTTCGGCGGCCCCTCCGACCGGGTCGAGGTGCCGCAACTCGCCGGCCAGACCTTCGAGCAGGCCAAGAGCTCCGGCAGCAACGGCGGCTTCAAGGTCGTGAAGGGCGAGCCCAAGTACTGCGAAGAGCAGAAGAAGAACCTCGTCTGCGACAGCGACCCTCCCAAGGACACGAAGATCGACCGCGGTGACACGGTCACCGTCTTCATGTCGAAGGGGCTGCCGCCGGTCGCCGTGCCGAACGTCGAGGGCACGCAGTACGAGGAGGCGAAGCAGAAGCTCGAGGCCGCCGGGTTCAAGGTCGACCGGAAGAACCAGGAGTCCGACCAGGAGCCGGGCACCGTCCTCACGCAGAACCCCAACGGCGGCGGCAAGGCGCCGAAGGAATCGACGGTCACCCTGACCGTCGCGCAGGAGCAGACGACCACCGTCCCGCCGGTCGTGGGCAAGAGCTTCGACGAGGCGAAGGCGCAGCTGGAGCAACTCGGCTTCACCGTCGCCAAGACCGAGGTGGACGACGCGTCCAAGCCCGCCAACACGGTCCTGAAGCAGAAGCCGGGGGCCAACGGCCAGCTCGCCGAGGGCGGGCAGGTCACCCTCACCGTCTCCAAGGCTCCGGACGACGAGCCGGCCACCGTCCCGGACGTCACGAACCAGCTGGTGAAGGACGCCCGGAAGACGCTCGAGGAGGCGGGCTTCAAGGTCGAGGTCCGCAACGCGCCGGACGAGAACAACGCGACAGTGATCACCACCGCCCCCGCGGCCAACACCCAGGGCAAGAAGGGTGACACCGTGGTCATCGTCGCGCGGCCGGGCGCCCCTGACGACGGGGGCGACGACGGAGGCTTCTTCGGCGGTCCCGCCGGCTGAGGCCCGGCCGCGAGCGTCTCGCTCGTGCTTGTGCGATCTGCCCGCTGCTCCCGCCGGCTCACAGTCGGCCGGAGCGGCGGGCAGTTCCGTTACCGGAACCGCCGTGCCTTCCGCCGCCCCGCACGCCGCCTCAACTGACGTGCGGCGCGGGCGGATTGACGCTTCGCGCTGCTACCGGAAGCCGAAGTGGGAGCGGGCGGCGGCGCGGTCAGGCGCCGATTCGCGGAGAGGTCAGCCGGACAGCGCGACCGACGATCGCATGCCGAACCGCTCAGCGCAGTTCCTTCGGCGGGGTCCGCTCCGGGTCGACGTCCTCCGTGCGCTCCAGCTCGCCCCACACCACGTACCGGTACGTCGAGGTGAAGACCGGGGTGCACGTCGTCAGGGTGATGTAGCGGCCCTCTTCCTTCTTCCCCGACTCCTTGGGGACCGGGTCCAGGACGTCGACGTTGTACTTCGACGTGCGCGGCAGGATCGAGAAGACCTTGTAGACGAACCACGTGTTCTTCGTCTCGAAGACGATGGCGTCGCCCTTGCCGATCTTGTCGATCTTGTGGAACTTGGCGCCGTGCCCGTCCCGGTGGGCGGCGAGCGAGAAGTTGCCCGACTGGTCCTGCGGCATCGCCGACTTCACGGGCTTCGTGTAGTAGCCCGCGGCGCCCTTGTTCAGCTCCTCGGCGTCCGTGCCCTTCATCACCAGCACGTCGCTCTTCGACATCGACGGCACATGCAGGAAGCCGATGCCGTCCTTCGTGTCGAGGCTCCCCGGGCTCCGGTCCTTCAGCCAGCTCTGCCTGACCTTGTCGCCCGCGCGCTTGGAGTCGCGGTCGGCCAGCACGTTCGTCCACCACAGCGAGTACCCGACGAACAGCGCGAGCACGAGGCCCGCCGTGATGAGGAGTTCGCCGAACACACCGATCACCGCGGAGATCCGCCTGCGCCTCGTGCCCGTCCTGCTACGGGCCGGGGGTTGTGGATCCGGTGGCGGCTCCGTGGCCGACGCCCCCCGCTGCCCGGCCCCGCCGTGGTCCCTCTCTGACACCCCTACCGCCCGTTTCCGCTGTTCCCCTACCCGACAAGCGCGTCCGGCTTCCCCTTGCTCCTCGGACGCTCCTCGACCATTTTGCCCCATACGATCAGGCGGTACTTCGAGGTGAATTCAGGGGTGCAGGTGGTCAGTGTGATGTAGCGCCCCTTCTTGGTGAATCCCGACTTTTCAGGGATGGGTTTGATCACGCCGGTGTTCGAAGGGGACGTGGACGGGAGCCGGTTGGCCAGTTGGTACGTGTAGAACTTCGTTCCGGTCTCCACGACCATCTTGTCGCCCGCGACCAGGCGGTTGATGTAACGGAACGGCTCCCCATGGGTGTTGCGGTGCCCCGCCAGAGCGAAGTTGCCCGTCTTGTCCCACGGCATCGCCGACTTGACGGGCTCCTTGTCGTAGTGCCCGACGAGGCCCTTGTCGAGGACGGCCGGTTTGGACACGCCCTGCGCGATCGGCACCCGCACGTCCAGCTTCGGGATGTAGAGGATCGCGAACCCCTCGCCGGGCGCGAAGTCGTCGGCCCTGCGCTCGGGGTCGATCGAGTTCCCGGCCTTCTCGCCGCCGTCCCACTGTGCCGCCAGGTCCTGCGCGGCGCCGCCGGCCTCCTGGCCGGCGAGCACGTTCGTCCACCAGAGCTGGTAGGCCACGAAGAGCAGCATCAGCACACCGGCAGATATGAAGACCTCGCCGAGGAAGCGGCTGGCGATGATCGCGGGGCCCTCCCGGCGGGCACGGGCGGCACGCCTCGCCTCCAGCCTGGTTCCCGCGAGCGGACGGACGTCGGATTCACGGAACCCGCTTCCCCTGCCGCCGCGGCCCTGAGCGGAACGACGGCGAGCCGCACGGCCCAGAGCCTCGAGGTCGGACCTGCGCAGCCCGAAGGTGTGGGTCTGCTCGGCCTCGCTCTCCGCGAGCGGCCTCGCCGCGGACGGCCGCATGAGATCCGGGGACGCCGCGGACGGGGCGGTCCCCGCCTCGCCGACGGCGGGCAGAGCCGCGGTCTCCGAGAGCCCCGGACGCCGCCCTGGAGCGGCCCCCTGTCCCGGCCGCGGCGCGGACGGGCGCCGCGCGCCGGCACCGGGTCCCGTACCGGGGCCCGCGGGCGGTGCGGAAGCGGGCGTCTGTCCCGGGGCGTGGGCGGACTGGGCTCCGAGGCGCCGCACCCGGGGCTGCCCGGGAGGGACGTCCTGGCCGGGCCGGCCCGCGTAGCGCTGTGCCTCTCCCGCCGTGGGCCCGGCGCCCGGTGCGCCCGGCCCCGGGTAACCGGCGCGCCCTGCGCCCGGTTCGCCGCGGGGGCCGCGCCACTGCTGCCGTCCGGTCTCGCCGTCCTCGTACAGCGCGCTCCTGTACGGCGCTTGACCATCCGACACCGGAGACGGCACGGGCCCCTGGCCCGTACGGCTCTGGCCCGTGCGCCCCTGTGCCGGCTCTCCCGGTTCGCGGTGCGGCCGGAACCACGGGGAGACGTCGTCCTGCGGCCCCTGCGCGTAGGGCTGGTCCTGCCCGTACCCCTGCGAGCGGCCCGGGCCGCGACCGCCCTGCGACGGGTACTGCTGGGACGGGTACTGCTGCGACGGGTACTGCTGCCCCTGGTGCCCCTGCGCCGGGGAGCCGGGCGCGGTGTACCCCTCGCCCCGGCTTCCGCCGCCGGCCTGGGCGCTCTGGCCGGGGAGCGGGTCGCTCAGCGGGTCGGAGAGCGCGTCGACCGCGGCCTGGAACGTCTCGGCCTGCGCGTAGGGGTCGTCGTGGGCACCGCCGCTCTGCCCGTACGGCGAACGGCCGTAGGGGTACCCCTCGCCGTGCCCATCGCCGTACGGCTCCCCGTAGGGGCTCTCACGATCCGGGGGCACCCCCGTCACCTGCCCCCCGCACCCGGGCCCGCGGCAGCGGCGGGCCTCACCCCGGCCAGCTCCCGCGAGCGTTCGACGGCTTCCGTGTCACCGCACTCGGCAAGCCAGTTCGCGAGCATCCGGTGGCCCCATTCCGTCAGCACGGACTCCGGGTGGAACTGGACGCCCTCCACAGGGAGTTCGCTGTGCCGCAGCCCCATCACGAGCCCGTTCGCGGTACGGGCGGTCACCCGCAACCCGTCGGGCACGGCGGCCTGTTCGACGCCCAGCGAGTGATAGCGCGTGGCGGTGAACGGCGAGGGGAGCCCGGCGAAGACGCCCTCGCCCTCGTGCTCGACCTGCGAGGTCTTGCCGTGCAGCAGTTCGGGCGCCCGTCCGACCACACCGCCGTAGGCGACGGCCATCGACTGCATGCCCAGGCAGACGCCGAAGACCGGTACGCCGCTGTCCGCGCAGTGGCGCACCATCTCCACGCAGACGCCCGCCTGTTCGGGCGTGCCCGGCCCCGGGGAGAGCAGCACGCCGTCGAAGCCCTCGTCGGCGTGGCGGAGTTCGGTCTCGTCGTTGCGCACGACCTCGCACTCGGCGCCCAACTGGTACAGGTACTGCACGAGGTTGAAGACGAAGCTGTCGTAGTTGTCGACGACGAGGATGCGGGCGCCCATCAGCTCCCACCGCCGTCGACGGTCACGTCGTTGAAGGGCAGTAGCGGCTCCGCCCAGGGGAAGACGTACTGGAAGAGCAGAAAAACGACCGCGAGCACGAGCACGAGCGAGCACAGCGCCCGCACCCATGTATTGCCTGGCAGGTGCCGCCAGATCCAGCCGTACATCCCTGCGTGCCGTCCTTTCTTCCCTGCCTCGCTGCGTCAAGGGCCGTGCCGTCCTGACCGTCCGGGCGCGTCCCCCAGACTACGGGGCCCCGGCAGGGTGCCGTGCCTCAGTCGGGGAAGTACCGCCCGCCTCGCCCCGACGTCACCCGATGGGCTTCGCGTAGCGCAGGTCGACCGTCCCCGAGTAGCCGGGCAGGTTCACGGACTTGCGCTCGTCGACCTTCCAGCCGAGATCGTAGGCGTCGACGTACTGGAGGTAGTTCTGGATCGCCGGGGACTCGTCCAGCGCCTTGTTGAGCTTCTCCTGGTCACCGACGGCGGTCACCTTGTACGGAGGGGAGTAGACGCGGCCCTGCAGGATCAGGGTGTTGCCGACGCAGCGGACGGCGCTCGTCGAGATGAGCCGCTGGTCCATGATCTTGATGCCTTCCGCGCCGCCCTTCCACAGCGCGTTGACCACGGCCTGCAGGTCCTGCTGGTGGATGACGAGGTCGTTGGGCTGGGGCTCGGGGACGCCGGGTACCTGGGCGGTGGCGTTGGGAGGGGCGTCGTCGAGGGTGACGGTCAGGCCGCCTCCGGAGACCTTGCGGGTGCCGGCGTCCTTCTCGAGGCCCGTCAGCTTCCTGGTCTCGGTGCTGTCCGGGCTGTCGCGCCGGGCGAGGCGGTCGACCTGGCTGCGCACCGCCGCCGCGGAGGAGTCGAGTTCGGCGTTCTTGCGGCTGCGCTCCTGGATCAGGTCGGAGAGGCGCAGCATCGAGGAGTCCGTGCGCAGGTCGGTACCATGTGCGGTGTTGAAACTGATCCAGAAAATGAGACCGGCGAGGGCGAAAACCCCCAGCGTGGCCAGCCGTGCCGGGCGGATGCGCAATCTGGTCACCGTACCCTCGTCTCCTCAGACCGCGGGGAAGCACTACGCTAACGGACCACCACAGCGTCACACCCCCTCGGCCCCATGAAGAGGGGGCCCCTCTACCGCGGTCACGAAGCGCGTCGACAGGAGAGACTCTCGTGCCGAAGTCACGGATCCGCAAAAAGGAAGACTTCACTCCGCCCCCGGAGAAGAAGGCGACCGAGATCAACCTCGGCGCCACGGGCGGCCGATGGGTGGCACCGCTCATGCTGGCGCTCTTCCTCATCGGCCTCGCCTGGATCGTGCTGTTCTACGTGACCGAGAGCAAGCTGCCGGTCGAGTCGCTCGGAAGCTGGAACATCGTCGTCGGCTTCGGCTTCATCGCCGGGGGCTTCGTCGTCTCCACTCAGTGGAAGTAGGGCGACAGCCTCTCCGCTCGCGCACTCCCACGCAGGTCACGCATGCCCGGAGCCGAGTTATCCACAGACTGATCCACAGGGCTGGAAAACTTCACAAGATCTGTGGATAACTCTGCGGGGGTTGACGCCCGTCATCCCACTGCCTCGCGGGGTGACACCTCGCACACCCCTTCTGGGCAGCGAAAACGTACCCGTGCGCGAGTCTGGACAGCCGTTCCCCGCGCCATGCACAAGATCGCAGGCGCTCTGTGGACAACAGTGCGGAAAACCGCCGGTCAGTGCGGCGAAGCCGCCTGCTCGGCCCCGGCCCCGCACCGCCGAGCACAGGGGGGCCGCACGTTCAGGCAGTGAGCTGCAGCGTGCGTACGACGCAGGCCGCGATGATCAGCGCCAGCACTCCCGCGCAGGCGGCGTACTGCACGAGCGTCCGCTTCTCGCGGGGCGCGTGCACCATCGCGTAGGCGATCAGCACCCCCACGACCAGGCCCCCTATGTGCGCCTGCCAGGAGATCCCTTCCCAGGTGAAGGTGAAGACCAGGTTGATCCCCAGGAGGATGAGGATCGGCCGCATGTCGTACTTCATGCGGCGCATGAGGATCGCCGTCGCACCGAAGAGGCCGAAGATCGCGCCGGACGCGCCGAGCGAGGCCTGCCCGGGCGAGGAGTCGAAGAAGGGCAGGGCACTGCTGAAATAGGTCAGGGCACTGCCGCCCAGCCCCGAGAGCAGATAGAGCGCCGTGAAGCGCAGCCGTCCGAGGGCGGCCTCCAGCGGCGGGCCCAGGAACCACAGGCCCAGCATGTTCATCGCGATGTGCCAGATCTCCTGGTGGAGGAAGATCGAGGTCAGCAGGCGGTACCACTGCCCCTCGGCGACGCCCTCCACCGGGCCGTACGGCACGGCGATGGCCTGCCCGAACAGCATCAGATCCCTGACCAGCCGCTCTCCGACGATCAGTACGCCGACGAAGAGGGCGGCGTTGACGCCCAGAAGAACCTTGGTGACGAGGCGGCGGTCGCCCCCCGCGATGACACCGCCCGCTATCGTGCGCGGCCGGCTCGCCGACGGCGCGTGCCCGGTGCCCGAACCGCCCTTGACGCAGTCGGGGCACTGGAAGCCGACGGAGGCCGTGATCATGCAATCAGGGCATATCGGGCGCTCGCAGCGGACGCAGCTGATGCCCGTCTCCCTGTCCGGGTGGCGATAGCAGTACGTCACCTGGGGTTCCGACTGGCGCTGGCCCTCCATGAGCTCATCCCTCCGCCTTGCTGCGGGTGCGGAAGCGTTCCGCCCCGTCCTCTCCTACGGTCGGACGGGGCGGAACGGTTCCCGGCACTCCTCCGTCACCTGCGTCAGCGACGCTCGATCACGACCGATTCCAGGACGACGTCCTGGACGGGCCGGTCGGTGCGGGGGTTGGTCTGGATACCCGCGATGGCGTCCACGACCTTCTGGCTCGCCGGCTCGGTGACCTCGCCGAAGATGGTGTGCTTCCCGGTCAGCCAGGCGGTGGCGCCGACCGTGATGAAGAACTGCGAACCGTTGGTGCCCGGCCCGGCGTTCGCCATGGCCAGCAGGTACGGCTTGCTGAAGGCGAGGTCGGGGTGGATCTCGTCCCCGAACTCGTACCCGGGGCCGCCCGTGCCGTTGCCCAGCGGGTCACCGCCCTGGATCATGAAGCCGCTGATGACCCGGTGGAAGACCGTACCGTCGTAGAGCTTCTCGGTGGTCTTGCTGCCGGTCTCCGGGTGAGTCCACTCACGCGAGCCCTCTGCGAGCTCGACGAAGTTCTTGACCGTCTTCGGCGCGTGGTTCGGGAAAAGCTGTACCTCGATGTCGCCGTGATTGGTCTTCAGGGTGGCGTAGAGCTGCTCGGCCACGATCTACCTTCCATCTGTCCGTACTGACCCGTCCGATCCTCCCACGGACGCGCTCCGCACGGAGTACGCACCGATGACCCGGATGCTGCCTGCAACGGGCTTGAGTCGGAGCAGCCAGGCATGATCTTCGAAACGGGTGGAAAACGACACTGTGTCTATGGGAGGAACCCACGAGCCCGTGACACGCCACCGAGGAGGAGGAACCCGTGACCCGCATCGACAGCGTGCGCGCCGCGACCGGGAGCACCAAGGAAAGCGTGCGGCACGCAGCGGAGGTCGTGGCCCCCTACGCAGGGACCGCCAAGGACACCGCAGTGCACTATGCGCACGAGGCGGGCGCGCGGCTGGGGCCGAAGGTCTCGCACGCCGCGCGGCAGGCCCGTACCTCGGCGCGCGACGGGTACGACCAGCACGTCGTGCCCCGTATCGCCCAGGCTCGCAAGAGCCTGCCGCCCGAACTGGACAAGGCCGCCACGAAGGCCGCCAAGCGCACGCGCAAGGCGGCCCGCAAGGCGACCAAGTACGCCGCGCCGCGCATCGAGAACGCCGTCGCGGAGGCCCGTACGGCATCGGGCCCGGTCCGGGAGGAGGCCGCTTCCCGCAGCTCGGCCGCAGTCGCGGCTCTGCGCGGGCAGGTGAGCGCCAAGGAGATCGAGAAGCTGGTGCGCCGCCGCGACCGCCGTGCCCGCAGGGGCCGGCTCGCCAAGCGGCTCGGGCTGCTCGGACTGCTGGCCGGCGGTGTCTACGCCGCCTGGCGCTGGTGGGACAAGCAGGCCAACCCCGACTGGCTCGTCGAGCCGCCGGAGGCCACCGAGGTCGGCGACCGCGCGTCGCTGTCGTCGGTCGACGGCGACGGCTCCAGCCGCCGGTCCGGCGACGGGCGGAAGCCCAAGTCCGAAGCCGAGGCCAAGGCGGAGGAGGCCAAGGAGGCCGAAGCGAAGGCCAAGGCGAGGCGGCGCAGCAGCTAGGAACGTGTCGCGCGCCACACCGGGCGCGACCGCGATCTGCGTGTGGGCCGGCAGACACGTGTCTGCCGGCCCACACGCGTCGCGGCCCCGTCCCGGGAGGCTGACGGCACGGCCGGCGGCCGGGCCGCAGAACCGGGCGCACGTCGCCCGCAGAACCTGAGAGGCAGGTGAACGACGCGTGCGTACAGGGCTGTTGAGGACCATCGGCACCGTCACGGCGCTGTACGGGCTCGCGGTGACGGCCCGTCCCGATCTGCTGGCCGTCCCGTCCGGACTCGTCGACGGCGCGGGCCGCACGGCCGGGCACACGCGGATCTCCCTGCGCCCCCTCGCCTGGCGCGACATGGCCTCGGGAGCCGCCATGGCGGCCGCCCCCGAGGGCGCCGCGCTCACGACGGCGACGCTGGTGCGGATCTCGGCGGACCTCGGCGACGCTCTGCTCCTCGGCGCCACCCTGCCCGGAAGAGCCAGGAGATTCGGCGCCGTCGCCGTCTCACTGGGATGGGGCGCGCTGTCCGTGGCCGGGCTCCTCGGCAGGCCCCGCGCCGGACGGGGGCGTACGCGCGGGGCGGACGGAGGCTGACGCGCACCGCTCCGAGGGCGGCGACGTGGACGGACGGGCCCGCGCGGCCCGGCAGTTGGCGCTGTTCCCGCACCTCTGCGGCTCGGCGGCGTACCGCCGGTAGCACCCCTGAGAGCGCTGGCTAGGCTCGTCCGGAACACACATCTGAAGACCCGCAGCGCACCCCGACAAGGAAGACGCGATGCCCTCCGCACAGCGCACCGCCCGGTGGATCACCCCGGTCGTACTGGTCGTCGTCTGGCTCCTGCTCGGCGGCCTCCTCGGCCCGTACGCGGGGAAACTCGGGGAAGTGGCCTCGAACGACCAGGCCTCGTTCCTGCCGCAGAGCGCCGAGTCGACCAAGGTCAGCGATCTGCAGAAGGGCTTCGCGCAGGAGCAGTCGCTGCCGGCGGTCGTCGTGTGGACGGCGGAGGACGGCGGGAAGATCACCCCGCAGCAGCGCACCGCCGCGACCCGCGCTCTCGCCTCGCTGTCCGGTGACGAAGGGATCACCGGCAAGGTCTCGCCCGCGCTGCCCAGCAAGGACGGCCAGGCGCTGCAGGGCGTCGTGCAGGTGCGCTCCGGGCTCGGCGGCGAACTCCCTTCGGTCGTCGAGCACATCAGCAGCGCCACCGACCGCGTCGAGGGGGCGCGGGCGGAGCTCGGAGGACCCGCCGCGAGCCAGGCCGACCTCTCGGAGGCCTTCTCCGGGATCGACAGCCTCCTCCTCGTCGTGGCGCTCGTGGTCGTGCTGCTGATCCTGCTGCTCGTCTACAGAAGCGTGCTGCTGCCCATCGTCATCATCGTCAGCGCGGTCTTCGCGCTGTCGCTGGCGTGCGCCGTGGTGTACGTGCTGGCACAGGACGACATCGTCCGCGTCGACGGCCAGGTGCAGGGCATCCTGTCGATCCTGGTGATCGGTGCGGCAACCGACTACGCGCTGCTGCTCTCGTCGCGGTTCCGGGAGGAACTCGCCGTCCGGGGCGAGCGGTTCGCCGCCATGCGCTCGACCCTGCGGGGCTCCTTCGGCGCCATCACCGCCAGCGCCGCCACCGTGGCGCTGGGCCTGCTCGCGCTGCTGCTGAGCGACCTGACGAACAACCGCGCGCTCGGTCCGGTCGGCGCCATCGGGATCGTCTGCTCCGTCATCAGCACCTTCACCTTCCTGCCCGCGGTGCTTGTGCTCGTCGGCCGCGCCGCGTTCTGGCCCGCCAAGCCCAGGACCCCGACCGACCCGGACGGCGGCGCCGAGGACGGGGCGAAGGCGTCCTCGACCGGCCTGTGGGGCCGCGTCGCCGCCCGCGTGGACCGGTCGCCGCGGCGTATCTGGGCGGGAACCCTGCTGGCGCTGCTCGTCTTCGCCGCGTTCTCACCGCAGCTGAAGTCGGACGGCGTCCCGCTCAGCGAGATCTTCGTCAAGGACGTGCCCTCCGTCAGTGCGCAGGCCACCCTCAGCGAGCACTTCCCCGGCGGCTCGGGAAACCCGGCGGTGATCATCGCTGACGCCGGCAGCGCACGCGCGGTGACCAAGGCAGCCGCCGGTACGGACGGCGTCGTCACAGCGGCACCCGTGTCGGAGTCGGGCCGCCCCGGCCAGGGTGAACCGCTCGTGGTGAACGGGAAGGTCCGTATCGACGCCACCCTCGAGGGAAGCGCCGACAGCGACGACGCCAAGCGGACAGTGCAACGGCTGCGTTCCGCCGTCCACGACGTACCGCGGGCAGACGCACTGGTCGGCGGTTACACCGCCCAGCAGTCGGACATCCAGACGACGGCCGAGCACGACCGGTCCCTCATCGTCCCCGTGGTGCTGCTGATCATCCTCGTGATCCTCGCCGCGCTGCTGAGGGCCCTGGTGATCCCCGTACTGCTCGTCGCGACCGTCGCGCTCAACTTCCTCGCCACGCTGGGCGTCGCCACACTGGTCTTCGACAACCTCCTCGGCTTCGAGGGGACGGACGCGTCGGTCCCCCTGTACGGCTTCGTCTTCCTGGTGGCCCTCGGCGTGGACTACAACATCTTCCTGCTCACCCGCGTACGCGAGGAGGCGCTGAGGCACGGCACCCGCGCGGGCATCCGCAGAGGACTGACCGCCACCGGCGGAGTGATCACTTCCGCCGGGGTGGTGCTGGCGGCGACCTTCGCCGCGCTCGTCGTGATCCCGCTGGCCTTCCTCGTCCAGATCGCCTTCATCGTCGCCTTCGGCGTGCTCATGGACACGCTGGTGGTCCGCTCGCTGCTCGTGCCGGCGCTGGCACGCGACATCGGCCCGGCCATCTGGTGGCCGGGGGCGTTGCGCCGCCGGTGACGCGGGGGGGGGGGGCGTGGTGAGCTGTCCGCGGAGACCGCCGAGAGGATTCCGCGATGACCCAAGCCACCGCGTCCGTCGCCCTGTTCACCGCTGACCTGCGCCTGCACGACAACCCCGTGCTGCGCGCCGCGCTCGACTCCGCGCACGAAGTGGTGCCGCTCTTCGTACTGGACACAGGGGTGCACGCGGCGGGCTACGACGTCCCCAACCGTCGCGCCTTCCTCGCGGACTGCCTGCGCGACCTGGACGCGGGCCTGCGGGAGAGAGGCGGGCGGCTGATCGTCCGCGAAGGCGACGTGGTCCGCGAGGTGTGCGCGGCGGCATCGGAGTGCGGCGCGCGGCAGGTGCACATAGCGGGCGACGTCAGCCTCTACGCGCAGCGCCGGGAGGGGCGGCTGCGGAACGCCCTGGACGCGGACGGGCGGCAGCTGTGCGTGCACGACGCGGTCGTCACCGCCCTGCCGCCCGGCGAGGTGACGCCTGCGGGCGGCGACCACTTCGCCGTGTTCACGCCGTACTTCAGGCGCTGGACGAGCGCGGGACCGCGCGGGGTGATCCAGGCGCCCCGCACCGTGCGGGTCCCCGAGCGCGCCTCCTCGCTGCCGGTGCCCTCGCGCGAGGACACCGCCGGCGTCTCACCGGGCGTCGCCGCGGGCGGCGAGCGCGAGGGCCGGGCACGGTTCGCCGCCTGGCGCGGCCGGCCCATGAAGGCCTACGCGGACCGGCACGACGACCTCGCCGCCGACGCCACGTCCCGTCTCTCGCCCCATCTGCACTTCGGGACGCTGTCCGCAGTCGAACTCGTCCACAGGGCGCGCCGGACCGGCGGGGAGGGCGCGGAGGCGTTCGTGCGCCAGCTCGCCTGGCGGGACTTCCACCACCAGGTCCTCGCGGCCCGGCCCCGCGCCTCCTCCGAGGACTACCGGCCCCGAGGCGACCGGTGGCGCCACGACGACGCCGAGATCGCCGCGTGGCGGGACGGCCGCACCGGCTACCCCCTGGTCGACGCGGCGATGCGGCAGCTCCGCCACGAAGGATGGATGCACAACAGGGCGCGGCTGCTGACGGCGAGCTTCCTCACCAAGACGCTGTACGTCGACTGGCGCGTCGGCGCCCGCCACTTCCTCGACCTGCTCGTCGACGGCGACGTGGCGAACAACCAGCTCAACTGGCAGTGGGTGGCGGGAACGGGGAACGACACCCGGCCCAACCGGGTGCTCAACCCCCTCACGCAGGCACGGCGCTTCGACCCGGACGGCACGTACGTACGCCGCTGGCTGCCCGAACTCGCGGACGTGCGGGGGCCGTCGGTGCACCAGCCGTGGAAGCTGCCCGACCGCGAAAGGGCGCGGCTCGACTATCCGGAACCGCTGGTCGAGCTGTCCGCCGGAGCCGACCGCTTCCTGCGGGCGCGGGGGCTCGAGGGGCGTTCGACGCGGGCGGGCTGAGCCCGGCCGGCGTTCCGCTTCGCTCCGGGTGCGAAAAGTTCGCGCTGGTGAAGAGGGGTGGGGCACCGCAGCGGACCATGGCCACCCGCCTCCGTGTGAGGCGGTGCACATGCGCCGCCGCCGGGGAGGCAGCCTCCGCGCCGCCGGAGTGCACGGGACGTCCGACGAGCGTCGGCCCGAACAGCGATGGGCACGGGCGCACCCGCGGGATGCCCGTCGACCGCGGCCGCCCGTAGGAGGCTGCGCCCTGGACCGTCGCCGCGTCGGGCGGGGAGGGATCCGGGCACGCTCCGGGAGCTTGAGCCCGCGATGCGCGGGGTGCTCGGTGCGCGGGGGCTCGGGGGGCTCGGGGCGCTCGGGGCGCTCGGCGCTCGGTGCGCGGGGAGCGGCCCGGGCCGGGCGCCCGTCAAGTCCCGTACAGGACCGGGCAAGCGCCGCACCGGGCCCGCCCCGGGCGCCGCCGGAACGCGAACAGGGCCTCCGAGGCGGCGTACACGCACTTCGGAGGCCCTCGCGGTGTGGAGCCTAGGGGAGTCGAACCCCTGACATCTGCCATGCAAAGACAGCGCTCTACCAACTGAGCTAAGGCCCCGCTCCGCACAAGAGTACCGGGTCCGCAGAGCGAATTCCGACCGGGTATCGCCCCCCGTCGGCCGCCGTCCGTAGGATGCACGCAAGTTCGCGCCAGCGAAGCGCCAGGGGAGTCCAGGGGAGACGAGATGGACGCAGCACAGCAGGAATCCACCGCGAAAGCGCGTGAGCTGCAGACCCAGTGGTACGGGGAGCCGCTGGGAACGCTCTTCCGCCGGCTCATCGACGACCTCGGCCTCAACCAGGCGCGTCTCGCCTCCGTACTGGGCCTGTCGGCGCCCATGCTGTCCCAGCTCATGAGCGGGCAGCGGGCGAAGATCGGCAACCCCGCCGTCGTACAGCGGGTGCAGGCCCTCCAGGAGCTGGCCGCAGAGGTCGCGCGCGGTGAGGTCAGCGCCGCGGACGCCACGCAGCGGATGGAGGAGGTACGCCGCACGGCGGGAGGCAGCGTCCTCAACAGCACGGCGCAGACGGCGTCTTCGGGCAGCGCGTCCCAGACGCCCGTGAAGCGCGTGGTGCGGGAGATCCAGTCGCTGCTCAGGTCCGTGGCCGACGCCGCCGACATCCTGGACGCCTCGTCCGCACTCGCCTCGACACATCCGGAACTGGCAGAGTTCCTCCGGGTGTACGGCGCGGGCCGCACCGCCGACGCGGTCAAACACTACGAGTCCCACCAGGACTGACACGGGGCCCGGCGCGGCCCGCACGACCGCGGGGCGCGGTACGGGACCGGCAGGGGGCCGGGCAGGGGTACAGCACGCACCGGAAGACCGGGCGTGCCGGGCGCTTCGGGTGGCCGGCAGCGGGCGACCGCGCCGTCGAGGAACAAGGGGCAGGGGCACAGGTTCATGGGTGAGGTCTTCGCCGGCCGCTACGAGCTGGCCGACCCGATCGGACGGGGCGGAGCAGGCGCGGTGTGGCGCGCCTGGGACCGCCGCCGCAAGCGCTACGTCGCCGCGAAGGTCCTCCAGCAGAGCGACGCCCACTCGCTGCTGCGCTTCGTGCGCGAACAGGCCCTGCGCATCGACCATCCGCACGTCCTCGCCCCGGCGAGCTGGGCCGCCGACGACGACAAGGTCCTCTTCACCATGGACCTCGTCAGCGGCGGCTCGCTGGCCCATCTCATCGGCGACTACGGCCCGTTGCCACCGACCTTCGTCTGCACGCTCCTCGATCAGCTCCTCGCGGGGCTCAACGCGGTGCACGCCGAGGACGTCGTGCACCGCGACATCAAGCCCGCCAACATCCTGCTGGAGCCCACCGGGAAGGGCCGGCCGCATCTGCGGCTGTCCGACTTCGGCATCGCCATGCGCAAGGGCGAACCACGCCTCACCGAGACCGACTTCATCGTCGGCACGCCCGGATACTTCGCCCCGGAGCAGATGATGGGCGCGGACCCGGACTTCACCGCGGACCTGTACGCCGTGGGCCTGGTCGGGGTCTACCTGCTGACGGGGCGGAAAGCCGACTCGATGGAGATGCTGGCCCGGTACGAGCACGGAGTGCCGCCCGCCCCCGAGCGGGTGCCCGAACCGCTCTGGCAGGTGCTGGGGCAGCTCCTCCAGCCGGCACCGGAGCACCGCTTCCGCACGGCCACGGGTGCCCGCAAGGCGCTGGCCGCCGCCGTGGAGCTGCTCCCGCCGGATGCGACGGCGGAGCAGGAGATCGTCGAGGTCTTCGACCAGATCGGGCCGCTTCCCCCTGGCTTCGGACCCGCCGGGCCCCTCCGGGACGGAGCGTCCGCCGGCACGGCGACGACCGCGCCGGGGTCAGGGGGAGCGGGAGCCGGTGGCGCGGGAGCCGGTGGCGCTGTGGCCGGTGGCGTGGCGGCAGGCGCTCCGGCGTCCGAGGCGCTGCCGTCCCCCTCGGAGACCGGCAGCTTCCATCTGCCGCCTCCCCAGGGCGGGTTCGGCGGCGTCCCCGAGCAGCCCCGCACGCCGCCGACGCCCACGCCGGTACCCGTGTCCGCGCAGCCGGCGGCGCCGCACGCGGAGACCGGGCCCGGGCAGGGGGCGCCCCAGCCGTACCAGCCGTACCAGTCGCTTCAGCAGGGGGCGCACGCTCCCGGGGTGTCCGGGACGCCGCCGGCGGGCCGGGACTCCGCCACGGGAACGGCCGCCGCTCCACCCGGCGGTCCCGCTGCCGCACGCAGACCGGGACCGCCCCCGAAGGTTGCGGTCCCGGTGCTGATCGTCGCTCTGCTCTGCCTGGCCGTGGGTGTCTGGGCCCTGACCGCGGCCTGACCGCGCCCTGACCGGCAGCGGAGCCCCGAGTACCGGGGGCCGGTCCCCCGCGGACGCCCGCGTCCCCGGCCTGACCGGCGGGGCGTCCGAGGGGGGCCGTGGGCGCCCCTGCTACGGCTGTTGCTGCCGGCGCGGGTCGTGGAACTGCTGCGTCCGATGCTCCCCGTACGGCTGCTGCGGCTCCGGCCACGCCGGCGTAGTGCCCGGACGCCCCTGGCCGGGGGCCGTGTACGCCCCGCCGCCGAGTGGCGGGCCCGGCGGCGTCCCCCCGGCAGGAGCCCCCGCAGCACCGGCCGCCGCACGCCGCGCGACGAGCGTCCAGAGGACGAGCGCGAGGATCAGCGCCGTCCCCGTCCCGATGCCCGCGTACGCGACCGTCATGAGGGTGCCGCTGCGCTGTCCCTCCGCGGCGTTCTGGCCCTTCTCGGCCTGCTCCCTGTCCTGGTCGCTGACGCCGAATCCGGCCGCCGCCGCGTCCCCCTCGTACCCGGGGCCGGCCTTGGCCTTCCCCTTCAGGTCGATGCGGAGGGTGAGCGGCGCGGTCCCCTTGATGACCTGGCCGGCCTTGGGTGAGACCGTGACCGCGAGGTAGTGCCATCCCGCGAGCGCGGCGTCGGAGCCCTCGTCCGCGAACCGGTTGCCGAAGTCCACCACTGGTGTGTAAGCGACCGCCTGGGCCGACTTGTCCGGGGTGTACGAGACGAAGCTCTCGTCGTCGAAGCGTCCGCGCGCCGGGTTGTACGTGGTGAGCCCGAGACCGTTGTAGACCGTCGGCGGGAAGTCCTCGGTGGACTTGACGCTGCTCAACTCCACCGCGGCGTTGAGCCGTTGGCCCCAGTCGACAGGCACCCGGTAGAAGCGCGTCTCGCCGGGCCTGATGCGGTCCTTCCACACCCCTTCGGAGACGGCTCCCGCGTCGTTGAAGCCGGTGCCTCCGTGCGCGCGCCTCTTCGCGCTGCCGGACAGCGCCGCCGGCGGATCGTCGCCCGCCCCGTTTCCGGTGGGCGCCGACGGCAGGGTGCCCTTGACAGGCGGCTCCGACATGTAGCGGATCTCCAGCGGCCACCGCGCCGGGTTCGACGTATCCCCGCCCACGCGTTCGACGGAGAAAAGGTACGGGCCGGCCTTCTGGCACTCGTCGTCCGCACCGACGACGCGGGCGGCGTAATCGGCGACGGCGTAGGCGGAGCCGTCCCCGGAGAAGTCCGACTGGGCCGAACCGTCGCAGGGACTGCCGTCGACGGCCTGGAGCGACAGTTCCAGGCCCTCTCCGACCGTCTGCACCCGCGCGCCGGGCTCGGGAGCGGCCACGGCGGAGAGGAAGGCGGCGGACTTCGCGTCGAGACTGACGCTGTAGTACTTCTTCTCCCCCTTCCCGATCGTGTCGCTGTAGACGCCGGGACGGATCTCGGGGCCGTCGCCGCTGCTCAGAGCGCCTTTGATCTTCTTCGCGTCCTCTGCCGCCTTGTACCGCGGCAGGTCGCCCGGCCCGTCCGCGGGCCCGGCCCACGCCTGACCGGGGAGCGCCGCCACCACGCACAGCGCTGCCGCGATCCCCGCCGCCCGCACCGGCGTCCGTCTCCGCGCGCCCCGTGCCACCGCCGCCTTGTACCGCGGCAGGTCGCCCGGCCCGTCCGCGGGCCCGGCCCACGCCTGACCGGGGAGCGCCGCCACCACGCACAGCGCTGCCGCGATCCCCGCCGCCCGCACCGGCGTCCGTCTCCGCGCGCCCCGTGCCACCGCGTCACGTATCCCCACGTCCCGCATCACCGCTCGCCGCCCCACTTCACCCACGCCACCCTCACCGGCACTCGCCGCCATCGCCACCGCCCCCTCGTCGCCCGCACACGCCGCGATCACCCCGGCGGTGAGACTGCTCCATCCTGCCCCGCCCCGTGCCGCGCTGTCCGTCCGCCCGTCCCAGGTAGCGGCCGGCGCCCTCGTCGCACGTACCGCCGGCGTCCGTGCCTCCCGGGATGCGGCCGATGCCGGAGACCAGCGGCACAGCTCCCTCGTCCTGACCGAAGTGCCCGGTGCTCGACGTGCGGCTGCCCGACGATCCGGGTGCGGTCAACCGCGTTCGCGGACCGTCGAGTTGGTCGACGCGGGAGCGGGGCCGGGGCACGGCGGCAGCCCTCTTCCGCTTCGTCGAACCGTAGAGCCGCAGCCCTCCCGCTCAGCCATCGAGCCGGACGGGTCCAGCACCACGATCATCGCTCCGTTGCCTTCTGCAACGCTTGCCACTGACCGAACCCACAGAGCCCATGGACACCCGCCCCACTGCACACGCAGTGCCGCCACGTCTTTTCCGAGACCATATTTCTTTGCTCTCGCACACGGCAAGTGGTTGTGTGTCACGGACCCGCAACACGGCGGCGGGCCACCGCACACCAGGGAGGAGGCCGCGGTGCGGACGCGAAAAGGCCCTGGCCGTCCGGAACGGTCAGGGCCTCAGCGCAGGCTTTTTGGTTTTTTCACACGCTCGCACCCGACGGCACGGAGTCGGTCGCCTCCGTCCACAGGTCCTGCTCGGCGCGGTCCGCCTGGATCTGGCGGTACACGAGGAGCCCGCCGATGGCGGCCAGTACGACCAGGAGTAGCTTCTTCACCGCGCTACCTCGTCCTTCTCTCAGACGTTGGGACCATCTTGGCGCCCGATGATACCCAACCGCCCGCACCCGGGCGGCGGTCCGCCCCCACGCGCAACGATCTTTCTCAGCCGCGACCGCCTTTCCCGCAGGCCGCCCGGCACGCCCCCGCCCGCGCAACCCCGCCCGCACAACCCCGCACGGCGAACCCCGGAACACCGGACGGCAGCAGGCAGGCGGCTACTCCCACACGTCGGCCTTCCCGCCCCGCCACTGGATGCGTACGGGGTCGTCCAGGCGCACCTGGTCCGGGTCGAGACCCGCGCGGCGCAGGATCTCCACCAGATCGGCGATGCCGTGGGCGTGGCCGAGGTCGTCCCCGTCGGGCCGGTCGGCGGTGATACGGCGTCCGCCCGTCGGGGACGGCGGATGCACGACTATCGACGCAGTCATACGGAAAGCCTGCGACGGATCCGCCGGTTCCGCATCTCGGACCCGCACCCCGAAAGAGGAGCGGAATGTGGCCACTTGACCACATAGTGTGCTCGACAGCACCTGTCCGTTCCGCTCGCGGAGGGCACGCTCCGCCCGCTCCCGCGAGAACCGCACACCGGAGTACGACGCACCCGTGAACCACCGCCGGCCCCGCGACTCGCCCCTGCTCATCGGCACCCGCAGCTCCGCCATGGCGCTCGCGCAGGCAGAGCACGTCACGGGGCTGCTCCGGCGGCTCGATCCCGGGCTGCGCACACAGACCGTCCCGACGACGACGGCCGGTGACACCTGGCCCGGCGACCTGACACGGATCGGCGGCAAGGGACTGTTCGTCAAGGCGATCGACGAGCAACTCCAGCGCGGCGAGGCCGACATCGCGGTCCACTGCCTCAAGGACGTCCCCGGCGACCGCCCCCTCCCGCGAGGCCTGACCATCGCCGCGGTGCTGCCCCGGGACGACGTCCACGACGTGCTCGTCGTCCCGGAGGGCTCACCGGTCGCCTCCCCGGCGGAGCTCCCCGAGGGCGCCACGGTCGCCACCTCCGCCGTACGCCGCAAGGCACAACTGCTCGCCCTGCGACCGGACTTGCGGGTAGTACCCGTACGCGGAACAGTCGGCACCCGCCTGTCGAAGCTCGACTCGGCACGCCGCCCGCAGACCGCCGCAGAAGACGGGGACGGCCCGGTGGACGCGATGGTGCTGGCCCGGGCCGGACTCAGCCGGCTGGGCCTCACGGCACGCATCCGCTACGAGTTCCCCCTGGCGGAGATGCTGCCCGCCGTCGGAGCGGGTGTCCTCGCACTGGTGTGCCGGGAGGAGGACGATGCCGTCACGGCACTGCTGCACCGGCTCGGCGAGCCCGCCGCGCACGCCGAGGCGGACGCCGAACGTTCGATGCTCAGCGGCCTGCGGGGGCACTGCAACTCCCCGATCGCGGGCCACTGCACCACCGCACCCGACGGGCGGCTGACCTTGCACGGCATGGTCTTCTCCAGCGACGGCACCCGCTTCGTACAGGCCCGCCTCCGCGCCGGCCCCACCGAGGGGGCCGCGGCGCTGGGAAGCCGCGTATGCGCCGAACTGTCGCGGCAGGGAGCCCGGCAGATCATCGACGGGTGACGGCGACTGGGCGACTGGGCAACTGGGCGACTGGGCAACTGGGCAACTGGGCAACGGTGACGCAGCAGCGACGGGCGGCAGCCGGGGCAGCGTCGGGGGAGCGGCGCGCTCAGCTGTCGCCGCCCGGCCCGACGCTCTGCTCCGGGACCTTCCCCACCCTGATCCCGGCCGCGTGCCGCGGGCCCGGCGGCTTCTCTTTCCGCAGCTCCGTGACCCGGCCGCGGTGCGCGAGCGCGTGTATACGGCTGCTCCGCGCCCGGTTGAGCGCCCGTACGCCCTCCCGCACGCACTGATGGTCCCAACTCGCCCGCACCGCCCGCCCGTTCTCCGGCGGGACGAGCAGCGACTCGATGGCCGTGAGCGCGCACTCCACCGTCTCCGCCCCCGCGAACGCGGGCAGAGCGGCCACCTCCTCCCGCGCCCTGCCGATCGAGTCGAGGATGGGCAGGATGTAGGGCTCCCGCTGGTGATGGTCGGTGACGTCGATGTCGGGGATGTAGAACATGTACCGGTTCGCCGCGTCCACAGCGGTTATCAGGTGGTCCTGCGCCTTCTCGAACCTCGCCACGTCGTGCTTGACCATCTCCAGAGCGGCTTCCCAGGCGGTGTGCGTACGCGCGATCCACAGCTGAGCGACGATCGTGACCAGGCCGGCGACCAGCACGGAACCGGATGTCACGTAAGCGGCGATCATCGCGGGTGCACCCAAGTCCATACGGGAATCATGAGTTATGCGAGTCGGCATAACAGGGCCAACTCAATAAATCGGACGGTATCCCGCGGGGCCGCATCACGTCGCGACGGGAGGGCGGTCAGCGCCTGGCACCCACCGCGAGCCGACCGCCGCCAGGTACCGACTGCTGCCGTCTCGACGCCTCGTTCTACACCGGACGAGCGGTAGAGCCGCTCGGCGGAAACAGTCTTATGACGGTCCGTTACTCTGCCGCCACGAGGACGCGCGGACCGTCGGTTCGCGGCACGTGGCGACAGTGCGTCAGCACGTCGGAGGGGGAGATCCGCATGTCGGAACAGGCCAAGAACGGGCTGGGCTGCCTGGTGATGGTCCTGGTCATCGTCGGACTGATTTTCATGGGCAGGGCCATATCGGGGGTCGACGATCCGCCGGCGGAGGGGAACGCGTGCACCGAACCCGGGGAGACAGTGGTGGACGAGCAGGGCAACGAGTTGACCTGCCGCTGAGCGCTCCCAACCCTCGGACGCGGACGGCGTGACGGGCGGACAAGGGCCCGGCCCGGGACCACGTCCCTGAGCCGGGCCCGGGAGGCTGGTGCTATTTCCGCCAGAACAGGTGGTGCGTCACGCCGCTCGGGCTGGGCACGACATCGAGGTGGAAGCGGTCGCGCAGCTCGTCAGGAGAGTCCCAGAGCTTCACACCAGAGCCGAGCTTCACCGGCGAGACCGCCACGTGCAGGGTGTCGACGAGGCCGGCGTCGAGGAACTCCCGGACGGTGGTGGCCCCGCCTCCGAGCCGGACGTCCTTCCCCCGTGCGGCCTCCCTGGCCTGCGTGAGGACCTCGGCAGGGGAGCCGTCGACGAAGTGGAACGTGGTGTCGGACAGCGTGAACGACGGACGCCTGTGATGCGTCAAGACGAACACCGGTGTGTGGAACGGAGGTTCGTCCCCCCACCAGCCCTTCCACTCGTGGTCCTGCCAGGGCCCGCGCTGCGGGCCGAACTTGTTGCGGCCCATGATCTCGGCCCCGATGTTGTGGGTGAAGTCCCTGGTGAAGTAGTCGTCGAGACCGCGACTGCCCCCGGGGTCGGTGCGGTTGGGCCAGCTCGCCGTGGCACCGGCCCAGGCGAACAGCTCCCCGGGATCGGCGTGACCGAACGGCCTCTCCAGGCTCTGATTCTCACCGGCACCGAATCCGTCGCTCGAGACGACGAAGTTCTGGACCCTCAGCAGCTGGCTCACCTGGCTCCTCCTGTGTGATCGGTGACGAGTAGACCGCCGGGACTGTGAAAACTCGTCGCCGTGACCAAGACCGGTCGTCACCGGCCACGAGGCCACCAGCGGGCCCACGCCCACCGTCACGCGCCCCGGGGCCCCGGCCCTCGACACCGGTGCAACCCCATGGACGCCGAAGACCCCCAGCCGGTACCGGCTGGGGGTCTTCGTGCTGGTGGGGCTAGGAGGACTTGAACCTCCGGCCTCATCCTTATCAGGGATGCGCTCTAACCATCTGAGCTATAGCCCCGCGCTGCACCGAAAGATTAGCGCACTTCCATCCGTGCCCCCAAATCGGTTCCGGGGGACTCACCAGGGCCCTATTCGTCGCCCTATTCGTCCTCGGCAAGGGTGATCTCGACGCCCCCGACGAACCCGGCGGAGATGTTGTAGATGAAGGCGCCCAGCGTCGCCAGAGCCGTCGCCAGCACCACGTCTATCGCCGCGATCACCGACGTGAACAGCAGCACCCTCGGCAGCGACAGGAACGACTCTAGGTCGAACCCGCCCTCGCCCGACTCCGTTGCCTGACTGAGCGTCCCGCCGATCGCGGAGAAGACACCCATGGCGTTCATGACCATCCACAGCACGCTCACCGCCACGATCGTGCACACGCCCAGCGCGATCGAGAGCAGGAAGCTCACCTTCATCACCGACCAGGGGTCGGTCTTGGCGACCCGCAGCCGTGCCTTTCGGGTACGTGGCACCGTCCGGGCGCCCGTACGCGGCCGACGCACCGCGTCCCCGCCCGGCCCCGCGGCAGAGGCAGGGCCGTGACCGTGGCCCCCGCCCGGCGCGGCCGCCGGATACTCGCCCGGCGCACCGGCGCCCGGAGCCGCCGTTCCCGTGTCCTGCCCGGCACCGCCCGGTCCCGGCATGCCCGCCAGGTGCAGCGGCTCAGGAGGCTCGGAGAGGCGGGGCGAGACGGACGGCCCCACCTGGCCCGGCCCCACCTGGCCCGCGCCCTGACCGCTCACGGGCCCGGCGGCCCCCGCCGTCGGCGGAGTCACAGGCGGGGCCGGGTACGCCTGCGGAGGGCGATGCGGCTCCGGCTGCGGCAGCGGCTGGGCCTGAGGCTGCGGTTGCGGCTGTGCCTGAGGCTGTACAGGCCCAGCCTCCTGCTGCCCCTCGGCTCCTTGCTGCGTACGCGGCTGTGGCTGGGCACCACTCACGCCTTACTCCTCGTCGTCCGCATCATCCGGCTGGTCCGGCTCATCCGACGTGGCCCGTGGCTCCTCTTCCGGCACCTCGCCAGGTTCCGCAGCCGCTTCCACTTCCTCGGCCTCACGGCCGGCCTCGGCGTTGCGCGCAACACCGACAACCGCGTCCCGCTTGCCCAGGTTGATCAGTTGGACGCCCATGGTGTCACGGCCCGTCTCCCTGACCCCACTCACGCGTGTGCGGATAACGCCGCCGCTGAGCGTGATGGCGAGGATCTCGTCGCTCTCCTCCACGACCAGCGCGCCGACCAGCGAGCCCCGGTCCTCGACGATCTTGGCTGCCTTGATGCCCAGACCGCCGCGGCCCTGCACCCGGTAGTCGTCGACGTTCGTGCGCTTGGCGTACCCGCCGTCGGTGGCGGTGAAGACGAACGTACCCGCGCGGACGACGTTCATCGAGAGGAGTTCGTCACCTTCACGGAAACTCATCCCCTTCACACCGGAAGTCGCACGCCCCATCGGCCGCAGCGACTCGTCCGTCGCCGTGAACCTGATCGACTGCGCCTTCCGGCTGACCAGCAGCAAGTCGTCCTCGGGAGAGACCAGTTCGGCGCCGATCAGCTCGTCGTCACGCCCGTCCTCCATCTGCCGGAGGTTGATCGCGATGACACCGCCGGAGCGCGGCGAGTCGTAGTCCTTCAGCGGAGTCTTCTTCACCAGGCCCGACTTGGTGGCCAGCACCAGATACGGCACCGCCTCGTAGTCGCGGATGGCGATCATCTCCGCGATCCGCTCGTCGGGCTGGAAAGCCAGCAGGTTCGCGACGTGCTGACCGCGCGCGTCCCGCCCCGCGTCGGGCAGTTCGTACGCCTTCGCCCGGTACACGCGGCCCTTGTTGGTGAAGAACAGCAGCCAGTGGTGCGTCGTGGAGACGAAGAAGTGGTCGACGATGTCGTCCTCTTTGAGCTTCGTGCCGCGTACGCCCTTCCCGCCGCGCTTCTGCGCCCGGTAGTCGACCGTCTTCGTCCGCTTCACATAGCCGCCACGCGTGATCGTGACGACGATGTCCTCCTCCGCGATCAGGTCCTCGATGGACATGTCGCCCTCGAAGGGGATCAGCTTCGTGCGGCGGTCGTCGCCGAACTTCTCCACCAGCGCCGCGAGTTCGTCGCCGATGATCTGCCGCTGACGCCCGGGGGAGGCCAGGATCGCCTTGTACTCGTCGATCTTCGCCTGCAGGTCGTCGTGCTCCGCGGTGATCTTCTGCCGCTCCAGCGCCGCCAGCCGGCGCAGCTGCATCTCCAGGATCGCGTTCGCCTGGATCTCGTCGATCTCCAGCAGCCCCATCAGACCGCCGCGCGCGTCCTCGACGGTCTGGCTGCGGCGGATCAGCGCGATGACCTCGTCGATCGCGTCCAGCGCCTTCAGCAGACCGCGCAGGATGTGCGCCCGCTCCTCCGCCTTGCGGAGCCGGAACTGCGTACGGCGCACGATGACGTCGATCTGGTGCTTCACCCAGTGCCGGATGAACGCGTCCAGCGACAGCGTGCGCGGCACACCCTCGACCAGCGCCAGCATGTTCGCGCCGAAGTTCGTCTGCAGATCCGTGTGCTTGTACAGGTTGTTCAGGACGACCTTCGCCACCGCGTCCCGCTTCAGGACGATGACCAGCCGCTGCCCCGTACGGGAAGAGGTCTCGTCGCGCACGTCGGCGATGCCGCCGACCCGGCCGTCCTTCACCAGCTCGGCGATCTTCAGCGCCAGGTTGTCCGGATTGGTCTGGTACGGCAGTTCGGTGACGACCAGGCACTGCCGCCCCTGGATCTCCTCGACCTCGACGACCGCGCGCATCGTGATCGAACCGCGCCCGGTGCGGTAGGCCTCCTCGATGCCCTTGCGGCCCACGACCAGCGCACCGGTCGGGAAGTCCGGGCCCTTGATGCGCTCCATCAGCGCATCGAGCAGCTCCTCGTTGGACGCGTCGGGGTGCTCCAGATACCACTGCGCACCCGCCGCCACCTCCCGCAGGTTGTGCGGCGGAATGTTGGTGGCCATGCCGACCGCGATACCCGCACTGCCGTTGATCAGCAGGTTCGGGAAACGCGACGGCAGCACCGTCGGCTCCTGGTTGCGGCCGTCGTAGTTGTCCTGGAAATCGACGGTGCCCTCGTCGATGTCCCGCAGCATCTCCATCGACAGCTGCGTCATCTTGCACTCGGTGTACCGCATGGCCGCCGCGGGGTCGTTGCCCGGCGAACCGAAGTTGCCGTTCGAGTCGACCAGCGGCATCCGCATCGACCAGTGCTGCGCGAGACGCACCAGCGCGTCGTAGATCGAGGAGTCACCGTGCGGGTGGTACGTGCCCATCACGTCGCCGACGACGCGGGCGCACTTGTAGAAGCCCTTCTCGGGCCGGTAGCCGCCGTCGTACATCGCGTACAGCACACGCCGGTGCACCGGCTTCAGGCCGTCACGGACGTCGGGCAGCGCACGCGAGACGATGACGCTCATCGCGTAGTCGAGATACGACCGCTGCATCTCGGTCTCGAGGCTCACCGGGTCGACGCGGGACGCCGCGCCCTCGATCTGCACCGGGGCGGGATCGCCGGCGACGACGGGCTCGATGCCGTCGCCCTCGGGGCCCTGCGGGGTGGAAGAAATCTCGTCGGCCATTGCTCAGCTCAAGTCCTTCTGTGTGTGCGGCGCGCCGAACTCCACGGCGGTACGGCCGACCTGCTCAGATGTCGAGGAAACGGACGTCCTTGGCGTTCCGCTGGATGAACGAACGGCGCGCCTCCACGTCCTCGCCCATGAGGATCGAGAACAGGTCGTCCGCGGCGGCCGCGTCGTCCAGCGTCACCTGGCGCAGCACCCGGTGATCGGAGTCCATCGTCGTGATGCGGAGCTCCTCCGCGTTCATCTCGCCCAGGCCCTTGAAGCGCTGGATCGAGTCGTCCTTGATGCGTTTGCCCTGCTCGCGGCCGAGCTGGATCAGGCTGTCGCGCTCGCGGTCCGAGTAGGCGTACTGGTGCTCGTCGCGACCCCACTTGATCTTGTACAGCGGCGGCTGCGACAGGAACACGTGACCCGCCTCGACCAGCGGGCGCATGAAGCGGAACAGCAGCGTCAGCAGCAGGGTGTTGATGTGCTGGCCGTCGACGTCGGCGTCGGCCATGAGGATGATCTTCTGGTAGCGGAGCTTCGCGATGTCGAAGTCCTCGTGGATGCCCGTCCCGAACGCCGAGATCAGGGCCTGCACCTCCGCGTTCTGCAGGACCTTGTCGATCCGCGCCTTCTCCACGTTGAGGATCTTGCCCCGGATCGGGAGGATCGCCTGGAACTCCGGATTGCGGCCCGACTTGGCGGAGCCGCCGGCCGAGTCGCCCTCCACGATGAAGATCTCGCACTTGGCGGGGTCGTTCGACTGGCAGTCGCTCAGCTTGCCCGGCAGCGACGCCGTCTCCAGCAGCCCCTTGCGGCGCGTGAGATCCCGCGCCTTACGGGCGGCGACGCGGGCCGTCGCCGCCTGGATGCCCTTGCGGATGATGTCCGCGGCCTCGTTGGGGTTGCGGTCCAGCCAGTCCGACAGGTGCTCGTGCGTGACCCTCTGCACGAAGGTCTTGGCCTCCGTGTTGCCCAGCTTCGTTTTCGTCTGCCCCTCGAACTGCGGCTCACCCAGCTTCACCGAGATGATCGCCGTCAGACCCTCGCGGATGTCCTCACCGGTGAGGTTGTCGTCCTTCTCCCGCAGCAGGCGCTTGTCCCGCGCGTACCGGTTGATCAGACCGGTGAGGGCCGCACGGAAGCCCTCCTCGTGCGTACCGCCCTCGTGCGTGTGGATGGTGTTCGCGAAGGAGTACACACCCTCGCTGTACTGGTTGTTCCACTGCATCGCCAGCTCGACGGAGAGCAGCCGGTCCTTGTCCTCGGCCTCCACGCCGATCACCGTCGGGTGCACCAACTCGCCCTTGCGGGAGTTGAGATAGCGCACGAAGTCGATGATCCCGCCCTCGTAGTGGTACCGGACGGAGAGCTGGTTGCCGTCCTCGTCCACATGCTCGGGACGCTCGTCCGTGAGCTCGATCGTCAGGCCCTTGTTGAGGAACGCCATCTCCTGGAAGCGGCGCGAGAGCGTCTCGAACGAGTAGTCCGTGCTCTCGAAGATCTCCCCGTCGGCCCAGAACGTCACCGTCGTACCGGTCTCGTCCGTCGCCTCATTGCGCTTCAGCGGGGCCGTCGGCACACCCAGCTTGTAGTCCTGCGTCCAGCGGTAGCCGTCCGTGCGGATCTCCACAGAGACCCGCTGCGACAGCGCGTTGACGACGGACACACCCACACCGTGCAGACCACCGGAGACGGCGTAACCGCCGCCGCCGAACTTGCCGCCCGCGTGCAGCACCGTGAGGACGACCTCGACGGCCGGCTTGCCCTCCGACGGAACGATGCCCACCGGAATGCCGCGGCCGTTGTCCACGACCCGGACACCCCCGTCGGCCAGCAGCGTCACATGGATCGTGTCCGCGTGGCCCGCCAGCGCCTCGTCGACGGAGTTGTCCACGACCTCCTGCACCATGTGGTGCAGACCGCGCTCACCGGTCGACCCGATGTACATGCCGGGGCGCTTCCGGACCGCCTCCAGCCCCTCGAGGACGGTGATGGCGCTCGCGTCGTACGACGGCTCAGCCTCCGCCGTCACCGGCGAGACAGGGGGACCGACCGGTTGCACCTCGACACCGGCGCCATCCACAGGGGGGCCGTCGGTACCCGCATCGGTGGAGTTGTTCTCGTACTCGTTGAGATCGCCGGAATCGGCCACGAAGCGCCCTTTCTGGCACAGCACAGGCCGACTCCGGGGCAGGGTGGAGCGGCTGCGTCGTTCGACTTGTTCCCCAACGGGGACGGTTTCTTCGACCAGTGTACCGGTGGCCGGAGTGTGGATGGGGGTTTGCGGGTGCCTGAGTCCGCATGTGCCGACCTGAACTGGCGTCCACCGACTCCCCATATGCGGACCGGGGGGCCAGAACGCTCACGGGGGCGCTCAGCGCTTCGACCTGTCAACGCTCAATCACCGTGAGCGGCGTCACGAATCACCCGTAGGTGTCACCCGGTCCCTTGCTCCCGGGAGCCCGCAGCCGCCCGCCCCGCGGAGCCCCCGTCTCCGGCCCGCGCACCTTCAGCAACAGGACCGTCCCCTGCCCCAGATCCTCGTTCAGACGGGCCACCAGACGCGGAGCCAGCAGACGCAGCTGCGTCGCCCACGCCGTCGAATCACACCGGACCGTGAGCGTCCGCTCCTCCTCGTCGTACCGCTGGGGCTCGCAGTGCTGCGCCACCTCCGGACCCACCAGCTGCGGCCACCGGCCCATCACGCCGCCCACGGCCGCCGGAGCCTCCCAGCCCCGCTCCGTGATCAGACCGTTCACCGCCGCCCCCAGCGGCACCGGATCCCGGCCGTCACGGCCCGCACCCGACCGCGGCACCCGGCCACGCCGCACGTCCCGCTTCTGCTGGGCGGCCGCCCCCCGCGCCCTCGCCGCCTCCTTGGCCGCCCGCAGCGCCACCCTCGCCAGGTCCACACCCGTCGCCTCCTGGGGCTGCGGACGGTCCGGCCCGGCCTCCGCCGCACCCTCCGGCGACCGGCCGGGCGGCACCTCCTCCGGCCCGGACGGCTCCCCCGACACCGGCGGCGGGACGTCACCACTCACTGCGGCACGACCTCCCCCTCCGAGACCGAGAAACGCGCCCCCTCCAGCACCGCCGGAACGTCCTCCCCGACGGCCGCCGTCACCAGAACCTGCTCACCCGGCGCCACCAGCTCCGCGAGCCGCGCCCGCCGCTTCACGTCGAGCTCGGCGAAGACGTCGTCCAGCACCAGCACCGGCTCGTTCCCCTCGCTCTTCAGCAGGTCGTACGACGCCAGCCGCAGCGCGAGCGCGAACGACCACGACTCCCCGTGGCTCGCGTACCCCTTCGCGGGAAGCTCGCCCAACTTCAGCACCAGATCGTCCCGATGCGGCCCCGCCAGCGTCACGCCCCGCTCGATCTCCGCCCTGCGCCCCTCCTGGAGCGCCGACTTCAGCTGCCCGTACAGCTCCTCACGGGACGCGGCCGCCTCACCGGCATCACCCGGCGAACCCTTGTACTCCAGGCCCACAGGGCCGCCCCCCGGCGCCAGGCACTCGTAGGCCTTGTCGGCCAGCGGCCTCAGCGCGGATATCAGCTGCAGCCGGTGGGCCAGCAACTCCGCCCCCACCCGCGACAGATGCTCGTCCCACACGTCCAGCGTCGAAAGGTCCCCACCCGGCTTCCCGCCGTGCCGGCGGGCCATCGCCGCCGACTTCAGCAGCGAGTTCCGCTGCTTCAGCACCCGGTCGTAGTCCGAGCGCACACCCGCCAACCGCGGCGACCGCGCCGTCAGCAACTCGTCCAGGAACCGGCGCCGCTCGCCCGGATCGCCCTTCACGAGCGCCAGATCCTCCGGCGCGAAGAGCACGGTGCGCAGGATGCCCAGCACGTCCCGCGGCTTGACCTGCGACGACCTGTTGACCCGGGCCCTGTTCGCCTTCCCCGGGTTCAGCTCCAGCTCCACGAGCTGCTGCCGCTCGCCCTGCCGCACCGCAGCCCGTACGACCGCACGCGGAGCCCCCATCCGCACCAGAGGCGCGTCCGACGACACCCGGTGGCTGCCCAGCGTGGCCAGATATCCGACGGCCTCGACGAGGTTCGTCTTGCCCTGGCCGTTCGGCCCCACGAACGTCGTCACACCGGGCCCGAGAGACACCTCGGCCCGGACGTACGAGCGGAAGTCGGCCAGCGACAGATGCGTGACGTGCATCGCGACCCGTCAGCCACCCACCGGCGGAAGGACGTCCGCCCCCGGAGTGTCCCCGTCCACATGGTCGCCGGACGCCGTCACCGCATGGCCGCCGAACTGGTTGCGCAACGCGGCGACCATCTTCATCTGCGGCGAGTCCTTCTGGCGGGAGGAGAAACGGGCGAAGAGCGACGCGGTGATCGCGGGGAGGGGCACCGCGTGGTCGATCGCCGCGTCCACGGTCCACCTGCCCTCACCCGAATCGGCCGCGTAGCCCCGCAGTTCCTCGAGGTGCTCGTCCGAATCCAGCGCCTTGACGGCCAGATCCAGCAGCCACGAGCGGATGACGGTTCCCTCCTGCCAGGAGCGGAAGACCTCGCGGACGTCCGTCACCGCGTCCACAGCTTCGAGCAGCTCCCAGCCCTCCGCGAAGGCCTGCATCATCGCGTACTCGATGCCGTTGTGGACCATCTTCGCGAAGTGGCCCGCACCGACCCTGCCGGCGTGGACTGCGCCGAACTCGCCCTCCGGCTTCAGCACGTCGAAGACCGGCTGCACCTTCGCGACGTCCTCGCTGGAGCCGCCGTACATCAGGGCGTAGCCGTTCTCCAGGCCCCAGACACCGCCCGAGACACCGCAGTCGACGAAACCCACGCCCTTGGCGCTCAGCTCTCCGGCATGCCGCTCGTCCTCCGTCCAGCGCGAGTTGCCGCCGTCCACGACGACGTCGCCGGGCGAGAGGAGCGAGGACAGCTGGTCGATGGTCGACTGGGTGGCCGCCCCCGCCGGGACCATCACCCACACCACACGGGGCGCCTCCAGCCGCGTCACCAGCTCCTCGAGGCTGTGCACGTCGGCAAGCCCCGGGTCGCGGTCGTAGCCGATGACGGTGTGGCCTCCACGGCGGATGCGCTCGCGCATGTTCCCGCCCATCTTGCCGAGACCGATGAGACCGAGCTCCATCAGTGCCCCTTCTTTCACGATTCGTACCTGGCCCGACCCTACGCCCACGGGTTCGTGCACACCTGTGGGCTCCGGCCGCTCAGAAGTGGCCGGTCACGGGCCTTCCAGGCGCTCCGGGAAGGCCCGGCGGCACGGCACGGTACGGCTCGTACGGCTGTGAACGGGGCGGGCAGCCGGGACGGTTCAGCCCGAAAGGCGCACCGGCATGATCAGGTACTTGTACGCGTCGTCCGCCTCGACGTCCTTCGCCGGCTTCCCGCTCAGCAACGCCGGCTTGGTCGAGGTCGTGAAGGACAGCTGCGCGACAGGGGAGTCGATGGCGCTCAGACCCTCGAGGAGGAACCCCGGGTTGAAGGCGATCGAGACGTCGTCGCCCTCCAGGTCGGCGTCCACACGTTCCACAGCCTGTGCATCGTCGCTGGAACCGGCCTCCAGCGTCAGCACACCCTGCTCGAAGCTCAGCCTGACCGGGGTGTTCCGCTCCGCGACCAGGGCGACGCGCTTGACCGCCTCGACGAACGGAGCCGTCTCGATCACGGCCACCGAGTTGAACTCCGTGGGGAACAGCGTGCGGTACTTGGGCAGATCGCCCTCCAGCAGCCGCGTCGTCGTACGCCTGCCGGCGCCCTCGAAACCGATCAGCCCCTCGCCCGAGCCGGAACCCGAGAGGGCCAACGACACACTGTCACCGCTGCTCAGCGACTTGGCCGTCTCCAGCAGCGTCTTCGCCGGGACCAGCGCGACGGACGAGACGTCGGGCGTCTCCGGCTTCCACAGGAACTCCCGCACGGCGAAGCGGTACCGGTCCGTGGAGGCCAGCGTGACCGTGTCGCCCTCGATCTCGATGCGGACGCCGGTGAGCACGGGAAGCGTGTCGTCGCGTCCGGCGGCGATGGCCACCTGGGAGACGGCGGCCGCGAAGACCTCGCCCGGCACCGTGCCGGTGGCGGTGGGCATCTCGGGCAGGGCCGGGTACTCCTCCACAGGCAGTGTGTGGAGTGTGAACCGCGAGGAGCCGCAGACCACCGTCGCCCGTACACCGTCTGTGGAGATCTCCACCGGGCGGTTGGGGAGCGAACGGCAGATGTCCGCCAGCAGCCGGCCGGAGACGAGGACCGTGCCCTCCTCCTCGACCTCGCCCTCGACCGACACACGTGCCGACACCTCGTAGTCGAAGCCGGAGAGGCTCAGCGAGCTGTCCTCCGCCTTCAACAGCAGGCCGGCAAGGACAGGCTGGGGCGGACGGGCGGGGAGGCTCTTCGCCGCCCAGGCCACCGCCTCCGCCAGAACGTCGCGCTCTACCCGGATCTTCACCTTCAGCCGCCTCCTGCTGTACCTGGCTGCTCGCCCCTGCTGCCTGTCGTCGGCTCGTCGCCGGGCACCAGTCTGACGCACACCGATGACAGTCGGCGCAGGTGTGGGTCAAGTCGTTGCGGAGCGGGCAGGAGACGGCCCGAGCGAGTTGTGCACAACCCCAACTTCGAAACAGATTCCCCGCTTTATATAGGTGGTCGTAGTAGTAGGGCTTGTGGAAACCGTGGATAAGCCCGTTTCCGCAGCTCAGCGCGGAGATTTTGTCCACCGGGCCTGTGGGCGCAGCGGTGGAGTACTCAGGGGTATCTGTGGACGCGGGAAAGTTCTGCACACCCGATGCACAGGCAGAGGCGACTTGCCCACAGCAACAGGCGCAGGTTTCCCCATGTTTCCCACACCCCAAACAGGCGCTCTGGTGTGACGCCTTTCACTCGGACCAGTGAGCAGGCGAGTTGTGTTGCCGAACAGTGGACAGCGCTGTGGAGAAGCCGCTTTCGGCTGGGGACAAGACAGCTTCGGCTGTGGGCGGGCGGTGGACAAAGCAGGACCGCGTCACTCGCGACGGAACCACTCCACATCCTGTGGACCCAGGTTGCGCACAAGTACACAGGCAGATGACCTCGGGAGACGGTCCGTTGAGGAGGGAGTCTGTGGACGCGTTCGGGACAACTTCGTGAGCACACAGGGTGTGGACCCCTCTGATGCCCTCAAGCTGTGGACCATCACGACCACAGGCTGTGGATTCGAACAGCAAGAAGCCCTCCGGGAGTTGCTCCCGGAGGGCTGAGGGGCCGACGCCGGCGGTTCCGTCCGGGCGATCAGGCGTTCTTGATGCGGTTCGTCAGCTCGGTGACCTGGTTGTAGATGGAACGGCGCTCGGCCATCAGCGCCCGGATCTTGCGGTCCGCGTGCATGACGGTCGTGTGGTCGCGGCCGCCGAACTGGCTGCCGATCTTGGGGAGTGACAGATCGGTGAGCTCGCGGCAGAGGTACATGGCGATCTGCCGTGCCGTCACGAGCACGCGGCTGCGCGAGGATCCGCACAGGTCGTCCACCGTGAGCCCGAAGTAGTCGGCGGTGGCCGCCATGATGGCCGGCGCTGTGATCTCCGGTGTGGCGTCCTCACCGCCGGGGATCAGGTCCTTCAGCACGATCTCCGTCAGGCCCAGGTCGACCGGCTGCCGGTTGAGCGACGCGAAGGCCGTGACGCGGATCAGCGCGCCCTCGAGCTCCCGGATGTTCCGCGAGATCCTCGACGCGATGAACTCCAGGACCTCCGGCGGTGCGTTGAGCTGCTCCTGCACCGCCTTCTTCCGGAGGATCGCGATGCGCGTCTCGAGTTCCGGAGGCTGTACGTCCGTGATGAGGCCCCACTCGAAGCGGTTGCGGAGCCTGTCCTCCAGGGTGACGAGGGCCTTCGGCGGCCGGTCGCTGGAGAGCACGATCTGCTTGTTCGCGTTGTGCAGGGTGTTGAAGGTGTGGAAGAACTCCTCCTGCGTCGACTCCTTGTCGGCGAGGAACTGGATGTCGTCGACCAGCAGGATGTCCATGTCGCGGTAGCGCTTGCGGAACGCGTCCGCCTTGCCGTCGCGGATGGAGTTGATGAACTCGTTGGTGAACTCCTCCGAGCTGACGTAGCGCACCCGCGTCCCCGGGTAGAGGCTGCGCGCGTAGTGCCCGATCGCGTGCAGCAGGTGCGTCTTGCCCAGCCCGGACTCCCCGTAGATGAAGAGCGGGTTGTACGCCTTCGCCGGCGCCTCGGCCACCGCGACGGCCGCGGCGTGCGCGAAGCGGTTCGAGGCACCGATCACGAAGGTGTCGAAGAGGTACTTCGGGTTCAGCCGCGCCGTGGGCTCCCCCGGCCCCGTCGCCGGAGCGGGCTGCGCGGCGAGCGGACCGGGCGCCCCGCTGGGGGCGGGCAGCTGGGAAGGGCCGTCGTAGCGGGGGGCCGGAGGCTGGCCCTGCGGCGGCACCTGCGGCTGGGGGTGGCGCTGCTGGTGCTGTTGATGCTGTTCGTACGACTCGTACGGCGCCTGCGGACGCTCGTACTGCTGCGCATGGCCGGGGCCGCGCTGGTCGTAGTGCTGTTCGTACGTCTGCTGCTGGTGCGGCTGCTGCGATTGCTGGTGGTGCCGCGGTTGCTGGTGCTGGTGCGGCGGCGGGTACTGGTCGCGCTCGGGCTGCGGCCAGGCGCCGGGCTGCCGGGGCGACTGCGGGTAGTCCGGGTACGCGGGGCGCGGGCTGGGCAGCTCGGGGTTCGGGTAGTTGTCGTACCTGCCGCCGTCGTAGCCGCCGTGCTGCTGCTCGTACCGGCCGCTGTCGTAGCCGCTGCCGTTCCCGTCCTGCTGGCCGCGCTGGGCATGCTGCTGATGCTGGCCGGGAGTGTGCTGGCCGGGCCCGTGCTGCGACGGCAGGGAAGGGGCGGACGGCTGCGTCTCCGACTGCGACGGGGAGTCCGGGGCCTGCTCCGGTGCGGCGGGTGCGGGGTCCTGGCTGGGGCCGGTGACCGTGATCGCGAGCCGGATGGGCTGCTGGCACTCGCGGCTGAGAGCATCACTGATCATCGGTGCGAGGCGGCCTTCGAGGACGCCCTTCGCGTATTCGTTCGGCACGCCGAGGAGCGCGGTGCCCGAGACGAGGACGAGAGGCTGGCAGTCGCGGAGCCAGCGCTGGTCCTTGGCCTCGACTCCCTGACCCTCCGAGAGGAGTTGCTCCAGTACACGCGGCCACACTGCGGCAAGATCGGCAGGCAGGTCAGCCACGGGGCACGCTTCTCTCACTCGCTGGATGTGGTGGTTCGGTGACGCCGGCCGGATCCCGCGAATGTGCAGTTCTGGGTCGGTCGGGAGGGATGGGAGGTTCAGTCACGGTAGTCAGGCCGACGTGCCCCGTTCAAGTCGTTGTCCACAGGCTGTGCACGACGGGGCTCCGCCCCGCGGGCAAGCCGATCGGCGGGCTCACCGGCGGTTTGACCGAATGGCGTAGCCGCGCGTACCGTAACGAGGTCGAGTTGTCGACGGCTGCTGCCGCCTGCCTCCGATGGGCAAGATCCAAGAGATTCTTTGCGGATCATGAAGCGGAGCACACTCGAGCGTTGCGAGCTACTCGTGGGCGCACGGTGACAGCTTGTCGATGCCATACGCGACACACGTCCATGTTCTCGCGGCCGCCCGCGGGACACGAAGCATTCCTGGAGCCCCCGAGTGAGCAAGCGCACCTTCCAGCCGAACAACCGTCGTCGCGCGAAGACCCACGGCTTCCGGCTGCGCATGCGTACCCGTGCCGGCCGTGCGATTGTTGCGAACCGCCGCAGCAAGGGCCGCAGCCGCCTGTCGGCCTGAGCGCCTGACCCACAGGTCCATGCCGTGCTGCCTACCGAGAACCGGCTGAGGCGGCGCGAGGACTTCGCGGCCGCGGTACGCAGAGGACGCCGGGCGGGCCGCCCGCTCCTGGTCGTACATCTGCGCAGCAACAGCAGCTCAACGGACCCGCACGGAGCGGGGGGAGAAGCTCCCCCCGCGCGTGCGGGTTTCGTCGTCAGCAAGGCGGTCGGCAACGCCGTGGTGCGCAACCGCGTCAAGCGGCGCCTGCGGCATCTGATGCGGGAGCGTCTGACCCGGTTGCCCGCAGGTAGCCTGGTTGTCGTACGGGCGCTGCCGGGCGCGGGCGAGGCCGTCCACGAGGAGCTGGTGCGCGACCTGGAGGCCGCCTTGGGGCGGCTGCTTGGAGGGCCTTCGTCATGAAGTACCCGCTGCTGTGGCTGATCAAGCTGTACCAGTGGACCATCAGCCCGTTGCTCGGGCCGGTGTGCCGCTACTACCCGTCGTGCTCGCACTACGGCTACACCGCCATCGGGCGGCACGGGGCTGTGAAGGGGACGGCACTGACGGCCTGGCGCATCCTGCGCTGCAATCCGTGGTCGCCCGGTGGTGTCGACCACGTACCCGCCCGGAAGCACCCGGTCTGGCACCAGCGGTTGCGTGACCGCCGGCAGCATCACCGGACCCCGTCCAACGCCCAAGGAGCCTGATGAACTTCCTGGACACGATCCTGAGTCCTCTCTATACCGCTGTCTCCTGGATCATTGTCCAGTTCCACTCGCTGTTCAGCCTCTTCTTCAACGAGGACAGCGGATGGGCCTGGGGTCTATCCATCTTCTTCCTGGTGGTCGTGATCCGGATCGCACTGATCCCGCTCTTCGTGAAGCAGATCAAGTCGACACGGAACATGCAGGCGCTCCAGCCCAAGATGAAGGCGATCCAGGAGCGCTACAAGAGCGACAAGCAGCGTCAGTCCGAAGAGATGATGAAGCTGTACAAGGAGACGGGCACCAACCCGCTCTCCAGCTGCCTGCCGATCCTGGCGCAGTCGCCGTTCTTCATCGCGCTCTTCCAGGTGCTGAACCACATCGCCAACAACAGGCCGGTCGGCGTACTGACCGCCGAGCAGGTCGACAGCGCGCGGAACGCCTCCGTCTTCGGCGCCCCGATCGCCGCGAAGTTCCTGGACAGCGCGGACAAGGTCGCCGAGCTGAGCGCCTCGCTCACGGACGTGCGCGTCGTCACGGTGATCATGATCCTTCTGATGTCGGCGTCGCAGTTCTACACGCAGCGCCAGCTCATGACGAAGAACGTCGACCTGACCGTCAAGACGCCGTTCATGCAGCAGCAGAAGATGCTGATGTACATCTTCCCGATCATGTTCGCCGTCTTCGGCATCAACTTCCCCGTGGGTGTGCTGGTCTACTGGCTGACCACCAACGTGTGGACCATGGGCCAGCAGATGTTCGTGATCAAGCGCAACCCGACTCCGGGCTCCATCGCCTACAAGCAGCGCCAGGAGAAGCTCCGCGCCGCCGGGAAGCTGAAGGAGGACCCGAAGGAGGTCGAGGCGCGGGAGGCCGTCGAGGCGGCGCGTGCCCGCCGGCAGCAGCCGAAGCGTCAGTCGAAGTCCCAGCGGCAGCAGGCGAAGCCGGGGGCCGCGGGCGGTGCTGAGGACGCGACGACGGAGTCGTCCGACGAGGAGCCGTCGAAGGCGAAGCCGCAGTCGAAGACCCAGCAGCCGAAGTCGCAGCAGCGGACGGGTCAGAAGTCGGGCGGCCAGAAGTCCGGACAGAAGAAGTCGGGGCAGCAGCGCAAGGGCGGCCCGCAGCGCCCCAAGCACCCCTCCAAGAAGTAGCGAGAAGGAGCCCAAGCCGTGACGGAGACGACAGACACCACGGAAGCGACTGCCGTGGAGGAGACGGACTCGTTGTCCCACCTGGAGCAGGAAGGTGAGATCGCGGCCGACTACCTCGAGGGGCTCCTCGACATCGCCGATCTCGACGGTGACATCGACATGGACGTCGAGGCGGACCGTGCCGCGGTGTCGATCATCAGCGAGGGCCCCAGCCGGGACCTGCAGAAGCTCGTCGGACGGGAAGGCGAGGTCCTGGAGGCGCTGCAGGAGCTGACGCGTCTGGCGGTGCACCGGGAGACGGGCGACCGCAGCAGGCTGATGCTGGACATCGCGGGCTTCCGTGCGCGCAAGCGTGAGGAGCTCGCGGAGCTCGGTGCCAAGGCGGCGCAGGAGGCCAAGGGCACGGGCGAGCCGGTCAAGATGCGTCCGATGACGCCGTTCGAGCGCAAGGTCGTGCACGACGCCGTCAAGGCGGCGGGGTTGCGCAGCGAGTCCGAGGGCGAGGAGCCACAGCGCTGCGTGGTCGTGCTGCCGTGACCGACCGGTCAGCCGGCCAGGCGGGGCCGCCGGACGGAGGCCCCGCGAAGGCCGGGGAGCTCGCGGAACTCGCGCCGCCGCCCGAGGCGGCCCACAGGCTCTTCGGCGACCGCCTGCCGGAGGTGCAGCGCTACGCCGAACTCCTCGCGGACTCGGGCGTACGGCGGGGGCTGATCGGGCCGCGTGAGGTTCCGAGGCTGTGGGAGAGGCACCTGCTGAACTGCGCGGTGCTCTCGGAGATCGTCCCCGAAGGCGTGACGGTGTGTGACGTCGGCTCGGGCGCCGGCCTGCCGGGCATCCCCCTCGCGCTGGTACGTCCGGACCTCGACATCACCTTGCTGGAGCCCTTGCTGCGCAGGACGACGTTCCTGGAGGAGGTCGTGGAGCTGCTCGGACTCGACCATGTCTCCGTGGCTCGGGGGCGGGCCGAGGAGATGCTCGGGTCTCTGCAGCCCGTGCACGTGGTGACGGCTCGGGCCGTTGCCCCGCTGGACCGTCTGGCGGGCTGGGGCGTTCCCCTGCTGCGGCCGTACGGCGAGATGCTGGCCATCAAGGGGGACACGGCCGAGGAGGAGCTGCGCGGCGCCCGGGACGCCCTGCACAAGCTCGGTGTCGTGGAGACGTCCGTGGTGCAGGTCGGCGAGGGGGTGGTCGACCCTCTGTCGACGGTGGTGCGTGCCGAGGTCGGAGAGAGCCCCGGTGGTGTGCGCTTCGCAGCCCGTAGGGCCAAGGCCCAGAGGGCGCGTTCGGGGCGGGCCGCACGGAACGGTCGCCGCAGGCGCTGATGCCTTCCCGCACAGCGCGTTTCCGGCCGCGCCGTGCGGGCCCAGCCTCACGAGACGGCGGTCGGTGAGGCAGCTGAGCAGCTGAGGGGGCGGACGAGGGGCCGCAAAGCCCCGATAGTTATGTCCGTCTACTCCATAAAAGCCCTTTCAGTCAGTCATCGCGGTGTGTCGTCCTGGTGTGCGGGTGCCGTCTGTGCATCGTGTTTCACGTGAAACGCCGCTCTCTCTTGCACGGAATCATCAGTCGCGGACGCGCACAGGCCGCTCAACGCGACCAGAAACCTACTCACAAAACCCGGTCCAAGGTGGATTCGTCCACAACTGAGCGGGCCTCGCTGGTTCATAACGCCGAAAGCATGGCAGGCTCTGTTCAGCACGAGCCTGATGTCGAGGAGAGTGAACCCTTGCGGTCCGACGCCAATACCGCGGGACCGATGGCCGATCCGGTCCCCGGCCCCCGTTCAGAATCGGTCGACGTTTCACGTGAAACGCCGCCTCCGATGGACGACACGCCGATCGGCCGCGCTGCCCAGCAGGCGGTAGAGGCGATGAACCGCGCTGGTGAGGGCCTTCCCAGGCCTGAGCAGACGCGGGTGATGGTCGTCGCCAACCAGAAGGGTGGAGTCGGGAAGACGACCACCACCGTGAATCTGGCCGCCTCCCTGGCCCTTCACGGTGCGCGGGTTCTCGTCATCGACCTGGATCCACAGGGCAACGCCTCCACCGCCCTGGGTGTCGACCACCACTCCGAGGTGCCGTCGATCTATGACGTCCTGGTGGAGAGCATGCCGCTGGCCGACGTCGTCGTTCCGGTCCCGGACGTCGAAGGGCTCTTCTGCGCGCCCGCCACCATCGATCTCGCCGGTGCGGAGATCGAGTTGGTGTCACTGGTGGCGCGTGAGAGCCGGCTGCAGCGGGCGCTGAGCGCCTATGAGCAGCCACTGGATTACGTCCTCATCGACTGCCCGCCGTCGCTGGGTCTGCTGACGGTCAACGCACTCGTGGCCGGAGCCGAGGTCCTCATTCCCATTCAGTGCGAGTACTACGCGCTGGAGGGGCTGGGGCAACTGCTGCGGAACGTCGATCTCGTCAAGGGGCACCTCAACACCAAGCTCCACGTCTCGACGATCATCCTCACGATGTACGACGGCCGTACCCGGCTCGCGTCACAGGTGGCGGACGAGGTTCGCAGTCACTTCAGTGCTGAGGTGCTGCGCACCAACATCCCCCGCTCGGTCCGGATCTCGGAGGCTCCCAGCTATGGGCAGACGGTGCTGACCTACGATCCTGGTTCCAGCGGTTCGCTGTCCTACCTGGAGGCGGCTCGGGAGATCGCGCTGCGTGATCCGAACGTCCAGCGCCGCCACGAGCAGTCGGCTCAGCAACTGCAGCAGCAGAACAGCACCATGTCGGAGGGCACGCAGTGAGTGATCGACGTAGGGGACTGGGCCGGGGTCTTGGCGCACTGATCCCGGCAGCACCGGCGCCCGGCGCCGATGAATCGGGCGGACCGGCGGTCGGCGCGAACGGTGCGACCTCACCCAGCGCGGTGCCGGTGATGACACCGGAGCGTGGGGTGGCCGCCGCGAAGGTCACCTCGCTGCCGGACAGCGAAGCTCGGGACGACGTTTCACGTGAAACGGCCGGCCGGCCCGAAGGGGAGTCGGGCAAGGACAGTACGGCGAGCCTCGAGGACGAGCCTGTCGGTGCCCACTTCGCCGAAGTGCCGCTGGAAGCGATCACCCCGAACCCGCGTCAGCCGCGTGAGGTCTTCGACGAGGACGCGCTGGCGGAACTGGTCACCTCCATCCAGGAAGTGGGTCTGCTCCAGCCCGTCGTCGTACGGCAGTTGGGGCCTTCGCGCTACGAGCTCATCATGGGCGAGCGGCGCTGGAGGGCCTGCCGGGAGGCCGGTCTGGAGCGCATTCCGGCGATCGTCCGCGCCACGGACGACGAGAAGCTGCTTCTGGACGCGCTGCTGGAGAACCTGCACCGGGCTCAGCTGAACCCGCTGGAGGAAGCGGCGGCGTACGACCAACTGCTGAAGGACTTCAGCTGCACGCACGACCAACTGGCCGACCGCATCGGGCGCTCGCGCCCCCAGGTCTCCAACACGCTGCGGCTGCTGAGGCTTTCGCCTTCCGTGCAGCGGCGCGTGGCGGCAGGTGTGCTCTCCGCGGGGCACGCACGTGCCTTGCTCTCCGTGGAGGACGGCGACGAGCAGGACCGGCTCGCGCACCGCATCGTCGCGGAGGGCCTGTCGGTGCGGGCGGTCGAAGAGATCGTCACCATGATGGGGTCGTCGCCGAAGAGCGCGCCCAAGTCGAAGCCCCGGGCCGGCAAGAGGGTCTCCCCCGCGCTGGACGAGCTGGCGGGCCGTCTCTCCGACCGCTTCGAGACCCGGGTGAAGGTGGACCTCGGTCAGAAGAAGGGCAAGATCGTCGTGGAGTTCGCCTCCGTCGACGATCTGGAGCGGATCCTCGGGCAGCTCGCGCCCGGAGAGGGACGCGTACTCGGCAAGCAGCTCTCCGCCGAGGCCGCCGAAGCAGAGGGGAAGACCGAGTCCGACGAGAGCTGACACACCGCCGTAGCCACGGGGCGGGCTCTCGCGAGTTCCCTCGTCCGGATTGAATCGGCTCCCGCTCACCCCGAAGAAGCGTCGCCCCATGGATACGATGGATCCATGGGGCGACAGCTCGTTCCGCTGACACTGGACAACCTCCCGGATCTGCCACGGCGTTGCCGCGCCTGTGTCTTCTGGGAGCTCGACCCTGTGAGCGGGGAGGCGGCGGCGCGAGCGGGCAGGCCCGGGGTGGAGAAGGAAGCGTGGATCTCCGCTGTCCTTCTGGAGTGGGGTTCCTGCGGCCGCGTCGTCTACGTCGACGAGAAACCAGTGGGATACGTGCTGTACGCGCCTCCCGCATACGTGCCCGGCTCGCTCGCCTTTCCCACGAGTCCCGTGGCGCCGGACGCGGTCCAGTTGATGACGGCGTGGCTCTCTCCGTCCCATCGGGGGCAGGGGCTCGGACGGGTCATCGTGCAGACGGTCGCCAAGGATCTGCTGCGGCGGGGCTTCAAGGCGATCGAAGCCTTCGGAGACGCGCGCTGGACCGAACCCGCCTGTGTGATCCCTGCGGATCATCTCCTCGCCGTCGGCTTCAAGACCGTACGGCCGCACCACTCCTATCCCAGGATGCGGCTGGAGCTGCGCTCGACTGTCTCCTGGCGGGAGGACATGGAGAGGGCCCTCGACCAGTTGCTGGGAGCCGTTCAGAAGGATCCGGTGCTGCGGCCGCTGTGATGCCCCGACGGCTGAAGCCTTCTGAGCGAAGCCTCCGCGAGGGTTTTGTGCCGCTCGGTGGATGCCGATGGGAGCGACGGTCCACCGGCGCATCGGTGTTTCACGTGAAACGGCCCGGCGCGAACGCCGGGCCGTTTCGGTTGCGGGGCTGAAGATCGACTGGCCCGCTGGGTCACGTCAAGGATCAGCCGATGAACTCGGCGAGGTCCTTCTCGATGGCTGCGCGCGGCTTGGCGCCCACGATCGTCTTGACGACCTCGCCGCCCTGGTAGACGTTCATGGTCGGGATCGACATGATCCCGTACTTGGCGGCGACAGCCGGGTTCTCGTCGATGTTGAGCTTCACGACGGTGAGCTTGTCGCTGTTCTCCTCAGCGATCGCCTCCAGGGAGGGAGCGATCTGACGGCACGGACCGCACCAGGCAGCCCAGAAGTCGACGAGCACCGGCTTGTCGCTCTTGAGCACGACCTCGTCGAAGTCGGCGTCGGTGGCGGTCACGGTTGCACCGGCCATTGTTGGCACTCCTTGTTTCTCGTGATCTATCAGGTGTGAGCGTGTGAGCGTGAGCTGGGGCGGCGGAAGCGTCAGGCGACGGCGGTCTTCTTGGCCGCCTCCTTGGCGGCTTCCTCCGCTGCCCGCTCCGACTCCTCCGTCATCTCGGGCTCGGAGACCTGCGTGCCGTCGAGCTGGGCGGCGAGGTAGCGCTCGGCGTCGAGAGCGGCGGCGCAGCCGGTGCCGGCGGCGGTGACCGCCTGACGGTAGGTGTGGTCCACCACGTCGCCGGCGGCGAAGACACCGGGCACGTTGGTCCGCGTCGAGGGGGCGTCGACCTTGAGGTACCCCTCCTCGTCCATCGTCAGGACGTCCTTGAACAGTTCCACGCGCGGGTCGTGTCCGATGGCGACGAAGAGACCGGTCACCGGGAGATCGGACGTGGCGCCCGTTTCGGTGTCCCGGAGCGTCAGCCCCGAGAGCTTTCCGTCCTTCTCGTGGATGGACTCGACCTCGCTGTTCCAGGCGAAGGAGATCTTCGGGTCGGCGAAGGCGCGCTCCTGCATGGCCTTCGAGGCGCGGAGCGTGTCCCTGCGGTGGACCACCGTGACGGAGTCTGCGAACCGGGAGAGGAAGGTCGCCTCCTCCATGGCGGTGTCCCCGCCGCCGACGACTGCGATGTCCTGGTTGCGGAAGAAGAAGCCGTCACACGTGGCGCAGTAGGAGACGCCGCGGCCGGAGAGCTCTTCCTCCCGGGGGAGCCCGAGCGTCCGGTAGGCGGACCCGGTGGAGACGATGACGGCGCGCGCCTCGTGCACAGTGCCCGCGGAGTCGGTCACCTTCTTGATCTCGCCCGAGAAGTCGACGGACGTCACGTCGTCCGGGATCAGCTCCGCGCCGAAGCGCTCCGCCTGGCCGCGCATCTGGTCCATGAGCTCCGGGCCCATGATGCCGTCGGAGAAGCCGGGGTAGTTCTCCACCTCGGTGGTGTTCATCAGCGCACCGCCCGCGGTCACGGAGCCCTCGAAGACCAGCGGCTTCAGTGACGCGCGTGCCGTGTAGAGCGCGGCGGTATAGCCGGCGGGCCCAGAGCCGATGATGATCACGTTGCGGACGTCGCTCACGGGAGTCTTCCTTGTCTGCCGACTGCTTTCCGGACCTGTGTGGTTCTCACCCCACCCAACGGATCCTAGGGGGCAGACATTCCCTGCGGGTGCGCGGTGGGGGCGTGGAGGGCGGCGCGTCTCAGCGGCGCTGGTAGGTGCGCTTGGTGAGGACGTCGGCCGGACCCGCCTTCTCGCCGGTCACGCAGGCGGCGTCGACGAGGTAGGCGTCGACGCGCTCCGAGTCGCCTCGGTGCGGCAGCACCACGAGGTACCCCTTGGCGCCGTCGTGCTCGGCTGACGCGTCGACGGCCAGCGGTGCCTCCGTCCGGTTCAGCCCTTCCTTGATGCAGGACGGGACGGACGTGGCCGGACCCGCGAGCGGAGAGTCCCCGGGGCTCTGCTTGCTCTTGAGGTCCGGAGTCTTCGAGCCCCGGGACTTCTCGGCGGAGTGCTGCTGTGCCAGCAGGGTGTGCACCTGCTTCTCGAGGCCGCCGTCGGCGGCCCCCTGCCGGCCCTCCTCCGACGCGTCGGAGGCCGTGGGTGGCGCAGACGGGCCGAGCGACTGCCACACCACTCCGCCGATGCTCAGTGCGACGACCGCGCCGGCACCGGCCAAGACTGCCGAGCGCCAGCGGCGCGAGCGGCGAGTGGGGCGATGGCGCCCGGGGCGGCTGGTGCCTCCGGGGTGGCCCGCGGGATGGGTGTTCGGCCCCTTGCGAGTGAGCGCCGTTTCACGTGAAACAGAGGATCCGGCACGGGACGAGGAGCTGCCCGCGGGGGCATCGGTTTCACGTGAAACATGACCGCTGCCAGAGGGGGACGCGTCGAGCAGTGCTTCCGCGGCCAGAGCGGCGTCGATGCGCCCGGCGACGTCCTCCGGCATGCGGGCGGGGCCCGGCAGTGTGCCGAGCGAGTTCCTGATCTCCTCCAGGGACGCCCGTACGTCCGCGCACACCTCGCAGGCGGAGAGGTGCGCATGCACCGCAGCCGTACGCTCGGGGCTGAGCAGATCCTCGGTGAGTGCGGAGATCTCTGCGACTTCCGGGTGGTCGTCGGTGCCGTGCACGTCGGACGTGAAAGGGGTGGATGTCATGCCTGCTCTCCTCCTCCCTTCACGGCTCCGGGTTGTCCTGTGACGCCTTCCGGTGGTGGGACGGATCGTCCCTGGCTCCGGTTCCTTCCCCTCTCGTGCGGTGACGTATCCCTCTCCTCACCGTTCGGCCGCAGATGGCTGACCAGCGGCAGCAGCCGGGCTCTCCCCCGCGCGCACCGGCTCTTGACCGTGCCGACGGCGACGCCGAGGACGTCGGCCGCTTCGGCGACCGGGTAGCCCTGCATGTCGACGAGGACGAGCGCGGCGCGCTGCTCGGCCGGGAGCTGGGCGAGGGCGGTGACGAGCTGACGCTGGAGATCCTGGCGTTCGGCCGGTACCTCCGCCGATTCGTGCGGCTCCAGAAGGAGGTCGAGGCGCTCGGTGTCGTCGGTGAGCGAGGTGCGCCGGGAGGTGGCCTTGCGGGCGCGGTCCAGGCAGGCGTTGACGGTGATGCGGTGGAGCCACGTGGTGACGGCGGACTGGCCTCGGAAGGTGTGGGCGGCGCGGTAGGCGGAGATGAGCGCGTCCTGGACGGCGTCCGCCGCTTCCTCGCGGTCTCCGAGGGTGCGCACGGCGACGGCCCACAGTCGGTCGCGGTGGCGGCGCACGATCTCGCCGAACGCCTCCGGGTCGCCGTCGACGTGGCGCGCGAGGAGTTCGCGGTCGTCGGGGGCGTCCGGGTCTCCGGCCTGTGCGGGAACGGGGGGGCCGGCGGTCGTGTCGGCCGCCCTGAGCCCGCCTCTTCCTCGCTTGGGGCGGCGGCGTATCGCCTTCCCGCCGCGTTCGTCGCTCACCGTCGGACGCCTCCCGTCATCCTCGCCCGCCGGCTGGGCCGCGCGTCAGTGTCGAGGTATCAGCTCTGGACCTGGATCTCCGTGATCCGGCCACGGTAGTTGCCGTCGTCCGAGAGTGGGAGCTTCGTGAGCCACACCAGTACGTACTGAGTCCGGATCGGTTTCTTCGCCTTGAGGGTCAGGTGCTCTCCGGTCCCCTCGTTGACCTTGCTGAAACCGCCCAGGGAACTCGGCATGCCCGTGGCGCTCTTGGGCGCGGCGTAGAGAGAGGCCGCTGTGGCGCCGATGAAGTCGACCTTCACCGAGCTCACCTGCTGCTGCTTGCCGAGGTCCAGGATGAGTCCGGCGCCGGGCTTGAGGTTCCCGAAGTCGGGGCGCCCGATGTACTCCTGCGTGAGCCAGTAGGTGCTGTGGGAGCCGTCGTAGGCGTCGGGGACGTCCGCCGGGTTCTCGCTGCCGTTGCCACCGGGCGGCGGGTCGAAGTCCTTGGCGTCGACGATCTTCACGGGCTTGCCCACAGCGCCCTGCTCGTCCGGTCCGCTGACCTGACCGCCTTCGTCGCTCGCGGAGCTGTCGCCCTTGAGCAGGGTGTCGGCGAGTTGCCAGCTGCCGAGGCCGAGAGCGGCGACGAGGAGGGCGGTGACGCCCCACTTCAGTGCTTTGCCGGTACGTCCGGGCAGTGCGGGCGGTGCCGGAGGTTCACCGCCCGGCCCGCGGACCGGTGCGGTGCCGCGTGCGGGGCCGGCCGTTCCGTGCGCGCCCTGCTGGTAGGCGGTGCGCTGGAACTGCCGCGGCGCGCTGAACGAGGGCTCCGGCGGGCGGATCCGGGGGAGCGCGGAGACGGCCTTGGCGAGCTCTTCGGGGGTGGCGCAGGGCCGGGCCTCGCTGGACGCGGTGGCGCCGTCGTTGACGAGTGCGCGCATGGCGAGCTGGGAGAGGCCCCGGTGGACGCCGGCACGGATCTGCTCCGGCGCGGGCAGGCTGTCCTTGGTCAGCGAGCCGACGCCGGTGAGGCCGTACGCGTCTTCCTCGTACGGCCAGCGCTGGGTGAGCGCCGCGTAGAGGACGGCGCCGATGCCCTCGGTGTCGGTGCGCTGCGGGCTGTCGCTGCGGATGCCGCGCAGGGCGGCGCTGACGGCCAGACCGCGAACGCGGTACTGGCCGGAGCCGGTGCGCAGCACCGTGCCCGGCGTCAGCCGGAGATGGGCGAGGCCCTCGCGGTGGGCGGCGGCCATCGCCTGGGAGAGCTGGGTGACGAGCTGGTAGGCGTCGTGCGGCTCCAGCGGGCCGGAGGCGAGGATCTCGCTGAGCGGAGTGGCGTCGGGAAGCCACTCGCGGACGACGTAGACGAGGTCGTTGTCCTCCACCGCGTCGAGGACCTGCACGAAGCGGGGGTCGCCGAGCAGTGCGGAGGAGCGGGCGGCGGAGAGGACCGAACGGGCGCGGGGGTGGCCCGTGGGGAGGACGTGGACGCCGACGGCGCGGCGCAGTTTCTCGTCGACCGCACGCCAGCTGCTGTATCCGTCCAGACGGGTGACGCACTCCTCCAGACGGTACCGCCGGGCGATCTTGTGGCCGCTGTGCAGATCGGGTGCCGCGGGGGACGCGGACGCATCGCCGGAGGGGGAGCCGGGAGCGGTTTCGCCCCCTGTGAGCGTGGGGTCCGCGGGGGTGTCCGCCGTGCCGGTCGCGGCAGGGTCGGTGGGGAGCGTCGCCGTCGGGGCGTCGGCGCCCGGGACGTCGCTCGGGGCGTCGCTCACGTCGTCGGTGCTCGCTTCGGTGGGGGTGCCGGGGTCTTCGTCGCCGCCGGTGGCTTCGGCGTCCGTTCTGGTCTCCTCGGAGGGCCGGCTGCTGCCGCTGTGTCCGTCCGTAGCGCTGTCGGCGCTGGCTTCGTCCGCCTTGGCGGTGAGCGCTTCCTTCTCACCGCTGCTGTCAGCCACGCCGACGGCAGCTGTGCTCCGTTCCGCCACCGTCGTTCCTGCCTCCCCAGTTCATTGCAGCCACTGTGTGCAATGGCTCGACAATTGTGCCCACAGGCCGCCGCTATGCACGACACGCGGTGACCGCCGATGGTTGTACGTCAGCGCCCGAGTCGGGCACGCACCATACCGACCATGGCGGTCATCTCCTCGATCCGCATCCGCTTCGCCGCTAGGACGAAGACCGCGGCCAATACGATCCCTCCGGCCGCCAGAGAGGCCAGCGAGCCGAGAGTTCCGCTGCCCAGGGCCTGGGTGACGCCGTAGGCGGCGGCACCCGCGGCGACGGTGGCCGGCAGCGCGGCGCCCGCGAGCCTGATGTACGTGCGGAGCACGCGAGCGGTGTCCAGGTCGCCGCCCAGCCGGAGGCGCAGACGGCGCCAGGCGATGCCCACGCCGACTGCGTAGGCGAGGCCGTAGGAGGCGGCCATGCCGACGACTGCCCAGCGGGCCGGGAGGAGCACGAAGCAGGCCGCGGAGGCGGCCGCGTTCGCGAGGGCCACGACGACGGTGTTGAAGAACGGGGTGCGGGTGTCCTCGTAGGCGTAGAAGGCGCGCAGGACGACGTACTGGACCGAGAAGGGGATCAGGCCCACGCCGAAGGCCATCAGTGCGAAGCCGATGGAGCGGGCCGCGTCGGCGCCCGAGGAGCCGTAGATCAGGGTGCACATCGGCACGCCCAGTGCGACGAAGCCGAAGGCGATGGGGACGATCGCGACGGCCGAGTTGCGCAGTCCCTGCGAGATGTCGTCGCGGACGGCGCCGGTGTCTCCGTCGTTGGCGGCGCGGGAGAGGCGGGGCAGGAGGGCCGCCATGACGGAGACGGTGATGATGGCCTGCGGCATGTTCCAGATGAGCTGCGCCTGGGAGTAGGCGGTCCAGCCGGCGCCGGCGTGGCCCTCCGCCGCGGCGGTCGACTGCGCCCAGGTGGAGAGCTGCGTGACGACGAGGATGCCGGCCTGGTTGGCGAGCACGAAGAAGATCGTCCACTTGGCGAGCCGTGCGGCCTTGCCGAGGCCGTGGCCCCGCCAGTCGAAGCGGGGGCGGACGCGGAAGCCCGATGCGCGCAGGTAGGGGACCATGGCGAGGGCCTGGACGACGAGGCCCAGCAGCGTTCCGATGCCCAGCAGCCGGACGGCCTCGGGCGGGATGCTGCCGACGCCGAGGCCGGACTCGTCGGCGGTCCCGTAGATCCAGAGGAACGAGCCGACCGTCGCCATGATGACGATGTTGTTCAGGACGGGCGTCCACATCATGGCGCCGAACCGGCCGCGGGCGTTGAGGATCTGACCCATCACCACGTGGATGCCCATGAAGAAGATCGAGGGCAGGCAGTAGCGCACGAACGTGACGGTGACCTCGTTCGCCTCGGCGTTCGACGCGAACTTCGGCGACATGACCCACACCAGCGCCGGGGCGGCGAAGACAGCGGCCGCCGTCAGGACTCCGAGGATGACCGACACCAGCGTCAGCAGGCGGTTCGCGTACGCCTCGCCGCCGTCGCCGTCCTCCTTCATCGCGCGGACGAGCTGCGGGACGAAGACGGAGTTCAGGCCGCCGCCGACGGTCAGTACGTAGAGCATCGTCGGCAGCGTGATGGCCAGCTGGTAGGTGTCGCCGAGGACGGCGGCGCCGAGAGCGGCGACGATCAGGGCCGAACGGATGAAGCCGGTCAGCCGGGAGACCATCGTGCCGGCGGCCATGATGGCGCTGGAGCGCAGCAGTCCCCCGCCCTTGCCGCCTCCGCCGGACTCCGGGGCGGGTTCCTCGTCCGGTTCGGGTGGGGGCGGGGTGGCCTCGGACGGCGCGGCGTGAGCGGCCTCGAACCCGGGGCCCGGGCCGGGGCCGGCGGGCTCCTCCGCCGGGAGCGGCTGCCGTGCAGAGCCGTGGCCGGAGCCGGACGGCGGCGGTGCGGCCGCGGCGGGGGCGGCGGTGTTCTGTGCGGCGGCCGGGGCGGTGCCGGGAGCCGTGGTGTGGGTGGCGGGTTCGGCAGGCTGGGGCGCGGAGCTGGAGCCGGGGCCCGGGGCGGGCGCCGGTGCGCTCTCCGAGCGGGGCTGGGGCGGGGCGGGCGTACGGCCGGGGGCGGTGCGTCCCTGGTCGCGGAAGAGGTGGGCGAAGGCGTCGTCAGGGGCGGGCCGCTCCGCGTCGGGCTGGTCCGCGCCGGGCCGGTCCGCGCCCGGCGGGTTCGTACGGTCCGCGTCCTCGGTCTCGCGGGGGCCTTCGGCTGACGCCTGCTCCCGTGCGTTTGCGGCCGGTGTCCCGGAGGGGCCGCCGAGCAGGCCGTCGATCCCCGTGTACTCGACGGTGGCGGGGTCGTCGCCGCGGGGGAGCCGGCGTGAGGGGCCCTCGGGTTCCGGCGCGGGCGTGGGCGCCCAGCGGCGCGGGTCCGGGGCGTCCGGACGGGGCTCGGGCTGCTCGTAGAGGGCTTGCGGGTCGGGGAGCGTGCCGGGCGGAGGAGGCGGGTTGGCGGCCCGGTCGTGGAGAGCTGCGTCCACGGGGTCCTTGGCGGCCGGGTCGCGGTCCTCGTACGGGTCGCGGGTGTAGGCGTCCCGTACGTAGGGGTCTTCGGGCGGCTGGGACTCGTCGTCCGGAGTGCCCCGGCCCCCGTGACCGTCGTGCGGCGCGTTCATCGCTACTGATCCCTGCCCCTGCTCGCCAGCTGACTCAACGGTCCACCTTCTCACCCGCGTCGGAGGCGCTGCCGCTTCCCTGACCGGTGTCGTCCTCGCCGGGACCGCCCGGGGTGCCGGGCTTCCCGGGGCTCTCCTCCTGGTCTCGCTCCGGCTCCCCGGCCGTGCCGTCCGCCCCGGTCTCCTCCCCGGGGCCGGCGTCGGCCTCGGAGCCGTCTCCGCTGCCGCCGTCCTCGTCGCCGTCCGTATCGCCGTCTCCGGGGCCTTCGGTGCCGCCGGCGCCCGGGGAGGCGTCCGTGCCGTCCGCGCCCGGGGCCGTGCCGCCGTTCCGCTTCCGCGTGATGTACATCCGGACGCCCGCGAGCACCACCAGCAGTACGCCTCCCGCGATGACCAGCAGGACGGTCGAGGTGATGGAGGTGACGTTCACCTGGAAGACCATGGGCTTCCCGTAGGGCTTCCCGTCCTTGGTGTAGAGCTGCGCCTCGACGAAGGCACGGCCGTTGGCCTTCGACGTCGTGGAGAACTTCACCGACTGGCTGTGCCCGCCGTCCACCTTGACCGGCTGGGCCTCGCCGACGTCGAGGCCGATACGGCGCCGCGACTTGAGACGCAGCTCCAGTCCGTCGACGCCCTGGACGAGGTTGTTCTGCACCGTGACGGGGATCGTCGCGCTGCGCCCGGAGAGGGTGATGGGGCTCTTCTGGATGAGCTGCACCTTCTTGGTCAGCCCGACCAGGTAGTCGCTCGTGCTGTCCCGGTAGTCCTTGGCGGCTTCCGGCTCACCGCGCCAGGACGTCGACTCCGCCCGCTCCGTCGAAGTGCGGAACGGCGTCTCCACGCGGTCGTCCTGCGTGAGGATCTGCATGAAGTCGTTGACGCCGCGGTCGGTCTCCTGCAGCTGCCGGTACGCCTCGGTGGGCAGCTCCTGGCGCCGCAGGGAGGACGGGTAGCTGCGGCTGCCGGGCACCTTCCGGTTCGCGCGGGGGTCGGGCTTGGCCGCGGCAGCCTCGGACAGGTCGTTGCCCTGCGCCCAGCGGCCGTCCTTCTGCAGCGAGCTCAGCGCCAGCGCCATCGCCCTGGCCTGGTCGGTGCTCGGCATCCGCTGCGGGGCGACGAGGATGTCGCGCTGCTTGTTCGGCACCTGCGCGGTCAGCGTGTGCGTCTCCGCCAGGAACCGCTGCACGGCCCTCGACGTGGCGCCCGGCCGCGTCATGTCGCCCTCGAACGCCTCGGAGAGCCCGGCGTCGGCGACCAGCGCGGTGTTGCCGCCGCCGATGGGGCGGGCCGAGGTCGGGGTGTAGGACAGCGGGGTGTCGCGGAGGCTGTCGCTGCGGGCGATGACGTTGTGGGCGCCCGCGGACGTGGCGACGTCGACGATCGAGGGGTCGACGGCGCCCTCGGCGGGCCACGCGTAGTCCGTGCTGGGCTTGGTGTGCAGGACGGACTCGACGGTGTTGACGGCGCGCTCGTTGGCGGAGCGCAGGACGGACAGCGCGCCGGGGACGTCGCGTCCGCGGTGTGCGAGGGACGCCAGGTCCGGGTCGCCGAAGGGGAGCGTGGCGACCTCCTCGCCCTTCACGGCGCCCTGAAGGTCCATCAGCCACTGCTTCGCGTAGGCCTGGCCCTTGCCGGGCCTCGTGCCGCCGCCCTTCTTCTGCACCCGGTAGGGCTCGGTCATCGCGTTGACCGTGGAGAGCAGATCGGGGTCGACGATCCAGGTGATCGGCAGGTCCGCGCCCAGCTTCACCATCTGCTGGAGCCTGCCGCCGGGTGCGAGCTCCTTCGCGAGGTCGTCGTCGCGGAAGACGGGGGTCTGCTCCTCGTCGGACTCCATGCGGACCGTCATATGGGGCCGCGAGATCAGCGGCCAGAGGTAGGTCAGCCCGGTCTTGTTCTCCGCGTCGGACGTCTGCCACGGCAGGAAGGTGCGCTCGATGCCGAGGATCTGGTCGTACGGGCGCTCGCGGGTCTGACCCGTGAGCGTCACGCCGAGCTGGTACACGCCCGACGAGTCCAGCTTCAGGGCGCTCACCGGGAGCTTCAGCTTGAAGGTGCGGCGGATGCCGGGGCGCATGCTGCCGACCTTCGCCTTGGCCTCCTTGGCCTTGACCTCGTCGCCGTCGGCGCCCGGCAGGTAGTCCTCGCGTTTCGCGTTCTGGGCGAGCGCGCCGCGGCTTTCGGCGGCGGGGCCGACGCGGAGGCCGATCTGCCCGTCGCTGATGGACGAGCGTCCGTTGTTCGTGACAGTGCCGGTGACGTTGAGGGTGTCGCCCTTCTCCGGCGTGGCGGGAGAGAGCGTCCTGATGGTGATGGCGGCGGTGCGCGAGCCGGTTCCCTTGCGGTCCCCGGTGGCGGCCGGGGCGGCGCCGGGAGCGGCGGAGCCGGCGGACGCCGCCGCGGCGGAGCCCTGTGCCGGCGCGGCATGGGCGGGCGGTGCCAGCAGGCCCCCGACGAGCGGCCCGGTCGTCAGCAGCACGGCGACGCCACCTCGCAGCCACCGGCGGACGGCAGCGGTCGGGGTGCTCCTGTTGTCAGCCGCCTCGGCCACGCGCTCGTCCGTCCCGTCGTGTCGTCGTGGGGTGGGTCTCGCTCACAGGTGAACGGTGCCGCCATCGCGTACCGGTTCCTGAACCCCTGATGGTAACGATGCCCGGAGGGTGCACGTGCCGCGGTGTGTGTCACATGATCGCCCGGCTTTCGGACCAGGTGCGGGGCGGGCCGTACGGGCGGCAACGTACCCTGTGCTGTCGTGCCGAACGCCAACGAAGACCCCCAGCCCGGAACGCCCGCGCAGCCCGCCAAGGAGCAGCTCAGCTCGGCGCAGCGCCGAGCGGTGAGCGAGCTGCTGCGGGTGTCCCCCGTCGCGGACGACCTCGCAAGCCGATTCAGGGACGCGGGGTTCCGCCTGGCGCTGGTCGGCGGTTCGGTGCGGGACGCGCTGCTGGGCAGACTCGGCAACGACCTGGACTTCACGACAGACGCCCGTCCCGAGGACGTGCTGCGCATCGTGCGTCCGTGGGCGGACGCGGTGTGGGAGGTCGGGATCGCCTTCGGCACGGTCGGATGCCAGAAGAAGAGCCGTGACGGGGGAGAGAAGCGCACCTTCCAGATCGAGGTCACCACCTACCGCTCCGAGGCGTACGACCGCACGTCGAGGAAGCCGGAGGTCTCCTACGGCGACTCCGTCGAAGACGACCTGGTCCGGCGGGACTTCACGGTGAACGCCATGGCGGTCGCCCTCCCGGAGAAGGAGTTCATCGATCCGCACGGCGGGCTGGAGGATCTGGCGCTGAGGGTGCTCCGCACTCCGGCGGCTCCCGAGACGTCCTTCTCCGACGATCCGCTGCGCATGATGCGCGCGGCCCGCTTCGCGGCGCAGCTGGACTTCACCGTCGCCGACGAGGTCCTCGGCGCGATGAAGGCCATGGCCGACCGCATCGGCATCGTCTCGGCGGAGCGCGTGCGTGACGAGCTGAACAAGCTGCTGCTCTCGGACCGGCCGGTGAAGGGCCTGCGGCTGCTCGTGGAGACGGGGCTCGCGGATCGGGTGCTTCCCGAGATTCCCGCGATGCGTCTGGAGCGTGACGAGCACCACCGGCACAAGGACGTCTACGAGCACTCGCTGACCGTCCTGGAGCAGGCGATCGATCTGGAGGACGGCGGGCCCGACCTGGTGCTGCGTCTCGCCGCGCTCCTCCACGACATCGGTAAGCCCCGCACGCGGCGCTTCGAGAAGGACGGGCGGGTCTCGTTCCACCACCACGAAGTCGTGGGCGCCAAGATGGCGAAGAAGCGGCTGACCGCGCTGAAGTACTCGAACGAGTTCGTGAAGGACGTATCCCGTCTCGTGGAGCTGCATCTGCGCTTCCACGGCTACGGCACGGGCGAGTGGACGGACGCGGCGGTGCGCCGCTACGTGCGGGACGCCGGGCCGCTGCTGCCGAGGCTCCACAAGCTGACGCGCTCGGACTGCACCACGCGGAACCGCCGGAAGGCCGACGCGCTGGCGCGTGCCTACGACGGGCTGGAGGAGCGGATCGCGCAGTTGCAGGAGAGGGAGCGGCTGGACGCGATCCGGCCGGACCTGAACGGCAACGACATCATGGAGGTGCTCGGCGTCGGCCCGGGTCCGATGGTGGGCCGGGCGTACAAGCACCTGCTGGAGCTGCGCCTGGAGCACGGGCCGATGGAGCGCGACGAAGCTGTCGCGGCGCTGAAGGAGTGGGCCGCCTCCCAGGGCTGACCCGGCTCGGTCACCCGGCGGGCGGCCGCGGATCAGGCGGGGCCGGACGACGAGGGCGGTGACGCCGGCGGTGCCGCACTCGGTGCGGACTCCAGCGACGCCCGCGCACGTTTCACGTGAAACATGAGCGCCGCGACCGCGACGTAGAGCACTGCCACCGTGAGGACCAGGGGGACGGAGCGTCCGTCCAGGGGGAGTATCAGGGCGGCGACGCCGGCGGCGCCGACGAAGGCGACGTTGAACAGCATGTCGTAGAGCGAGAAGACCCGCCCTCGGAAGGCGTCGTCCACGGACGACTGGACGGCGGTGTCGGCGGTGATCTTCGAGCACTGGGTGACGAGGCCGAGGACGAAGGCCGCGCAGAGGATCGGGACCGGCGCGAAGGTCAGCCCGAGGGCGGGTTCCAGGACGGCCGCCGCGGCCGCGCACAGCCCGAGCCACCCGAACCGCCCCGACCGCGCGACCCCCCACGGGGTGATGAGGGCTGCCGCGAAGAAGCCGAGCCCGGACGCGGCCACCGCGATGCCCAGGAGCTTGAGTCCCGCTCCCACGTCCACGGCCTCGACGGCGTCGCCCACGTCCGCGTCGTCTCCGAAGGCGTGGCGGCACAGCATCAGCACCATGACCGTCAGGGCTCCGTAGCCGAAACGCATCAGGGTCATCGCGGTGAGGGCGTAGGCGGCGCCCGGACGCTCCCTCAGGTGCCGCAGCCCGGCGACGAGGCCGTGTGCGGTCGTCGCCAGGGCGGCCCGCAGCCGCAGCTGCACGTAGCCGGTGTCCGGGCCAAGGCGGTCCCTGCCCAGGCGCAGCGCGGCGATACCCGCCAGCAGGTAGACGAGGGCACCGACGGCCACGACGACGGCGTCGGCGCCGCGGCCACCGTCGGGGGCCGCGAGGCGGACGGCGAAGGCGATCCCGCCGCCTGCCGTGGCCGCGAGTGTTCCGGCGGTCGGGGAGAGGGAGTTGGCCATCACGAGGCGCTCGTCGTCGACGACGCGGGGCAGCGCGGCGGACAGCCCGGCGAGGATGAAGCGGTTGACCGCCGTGACGGAGAGCGCGGAGAGGTAGAAGAGCCACTCGGGGACGGCGTTGAGGACGAGCGCCGCCGTGCCCGTGGCGAGGACGGCGCGCAGCAGGTTCCCGTAGAGCAGGACTTGCCTCCTACGCCACCGGTCCAGGAGCACCCCCGCGAAGGGACCCAGCAGCGAGTACGGGAGCAGCAGCACCGCCATCGCCGACGCGATGGCGGCCGGTGAGGTCTGCTTCTCGGGGGAGAAGACGACGTAGGCGGCCAGCGCGACCTGGTAGACGCCGTCGGCGAGTTGGGAGAGCAGTCGCACGGCGAGCAGTCGGCGGAAGTCGGGGAAGTGCAGCAGAGTGCGGAGATCACCGACGACGCTCATGGCCCCCAGCTTCACACACCGGCTGCGGCGACGCGTCCGGAGTCAAGGAGTCGACTACGACCGGGAGTCGGGGCCCGCATCCGAGGGTGGACGGGAGGGCGTTGCCTCAGCTCTCCGGTCGCGTCCCGGGCACTCTTGCGGCGCTCCTCGCGGCCGACCGCCGTTTCACGTGAAACATGGCGCCGTTCTCCCGCCCCTCGCGCCGTGACTGGCGGCGGGGACGCCGGGGCGACGGGGGCGTCACCTCATCCGCGTCCCGTGCGGAGGCGTCCCCCACAGGACGTGAGAGGTCTCCGGCGGGACCGGCTGCTGTTCCTCGGTCACGCGCCTGCCCCGTACGAAGACGTCGGGAGCCCGGTCCAGCACGCCGCCCGCCGGGTCGTCCGAGCCGTCCCTGCGCACGACGTCCCGTTCCGGGAGCAGCGCGTCACGGACGACCAGCGCGCACAGGTAGAGCGTCCCGAGGATGTGGACGAGGATCACGAGCTGGTAGCCCTCGGTCGGGAGTCCCTGGTGCTTGTCGCCGCTGCCCGTGTAGGCGAGGTACAGCCAGATGCCCAGGAAGTAGACGGACTCGCAGGCCTGCCAGATGAGGAAGTCACGCCACCGGGGGCGGGCCAGGGCCGCGAGAGGGATCAGCCACAGCACGTACTGGGGGGAGTAGACCTTGTTGGTGAGGACGAAGAGTGCGACCACGAGGAACGACAGCTGCGCCAGCCGGGGCCTGCGGGGTGCCCACAGCGCCAGTACGGCGATCCCCGCGCAGCCCAGGGCCATCAAGGCCATCGCATAGATGTTCGCATCGTCGAGGGGGTTGCCGGTGCGCTGGGAGATGATCAGCCAGATCGAGCCGAAGTCGACGGGCCGCTCCTGGCTGAAGCTGTAGAACTTCGACCAGCCCTCGGGCGCCAGCAGCATCACCGGCGCGTTCACGCAGCCCCATGCCAGCGCCGCGCCGCCGAGCGCCGAGCCGTACTCCCGCCAGCGCCCGGCCCGCCAGCACAGCAGGAGCAGAGGCCCCAGAAGCAGCGCCGGGTAGAGCTTCGCCGCGGTCGCGAGGCCGATCAGGACGCCCGCCGCCAGCGGACGGCTGCGCGCCCACATCAGCGTGGCCACGGCGGTGAGTGCCACGGCCAGCAGGTCCCAGTTGACGGTGGCGGTCAGGGCGAGAGCGGGAGCGAGCGCGACGAGCAGGCCGTCCCAGGGGCGGAGGCGGTGGGTGCGGACCGCGCAGACGACGAGTACGGCGGCACACGCCATCAGCATCCCGGCGTTGATCATCCAGTAGAGCTGCTCGCGGTGCTGCACGTCGTCGCCGCCCGGTGTGAACCAGGCGGCGACCTGCATGAACGCCCCTGTCAGCACGGGGTATTCGAGGTAGGACATGCCGCCGGAGACGCTGTCGGGGATGCGGTCGAAGTACGGGGTGAGGCCCTCGGAGAAGCCGCGTCCGACGAAGAGGTGGGGGATGTCGGAATAGCACGCGTGTACGTATTGACTGGTCTGGCCCGAGAACCAGGCGCCGTTGTAGCAGGGCAGCTTCTGCACCATGCCCAGGGCGAACATGCCCAGCCCGAGCAGCACCACCACCTTCACCGGCGTCCACCAGCCGCCCGCTCCCGGCGCCGCCCGCCGCCCCACCGGGCCGCCGATCAGCTCGCTGCCCGCCGCGGCGACCTCGTCCTGCTCGGTCGGATGCACGGGAGCGGACTTCCGGTCCGTGAGGTAGGCACGCATGCGCACATCCTGCCGTACGGGCCCCTACGGCAGCAGCCCCGTCACGGTCACCCGTGACGGGGCTGCTGGTGCGCCTCACAGCGACTGGAGGCCGGGACGACCGCCGGGGCCCGGAGTCGGGAGCCCGGCGGCGGCCCTACTCCCTCGTGCGGCCTTCCGGCCCTCCGAAGAGGCCTCCGCCGTTGTCGTTCCCGCCGTCGTTACCACCGTCGTCGCCGCCGGTGTTCCCGCCGTTGTCCTGACCCTGGTCGTTGCCGCCGTCCTGACCCTGGTCGTTCCCGCCGTCCTGACCCTGGTCGTCACAACCGAACGGGTTGTTGCACGTCTCGGACGGAGACGGCAGCGACGGGGACTGGGAGGGCTGGTCGGACGGGTTCTGCGACGGGTCCTGGGACGGCGACTCGCTCGGCGGCTCCGTCTGGGACGGGCTGGCGCCCGGCCCGAAGACCCTGCCGCCGATCGGAGCCGGCTCCGGGAAGTTCTGGACGGGCTGCCCCTGGAGCGCGCCGGTCATGTACTTGGTCCAGATCTCGGCGGGGAAGGACGCACCGTGGATCGAGTCCTGGTTGCCCACGCCGTACATCTTCAGGAACTTCTGCACCTTGGCCTTGTCGTTGACGCGCCACATGCCGACGGCCGTCGACAGCTGCGGCGTGTAGCCCGAGAACCAGGCCGACTTGTTGTCGTCCGTCGTTCCCGTCTTGCCCGCGGCCGGCCGGCCCAGGGCCTTCGCCGCCGAGCCGGTGCCGTCCTGGACCACCGTCTTCAGCACGTCGGTGACGTTGTCCGCCACCTTGGCCTCGAAGGCGCTCTTCACGCTCGGCTGGTGCTCGTAGACGTTCGTGCCGTCCTCTTCCACCTTCTTCACCGAGTACGGCTCGGACGCCATGCCGCTGCTCGCGAACGTCGCGTAGGCGTTGGCCATGCGGATGGCGCTGGGAGCCGAGGTGCCGAGCGAGAACGTGGGCGTCCGGCGGGCGAAGCTGTCCTCGTTGAGGCCGGCCTTGAGCGCCGCGTCCGCGACCTTGTCGACACCGACGTCCATGCCGAGCTGGATGTACGGGGTGTTGACCGAGTACTGCATCGCCTCACGCAGGTCGATCTGGCCGCGGCTCTCGTTGCCGTCGTTGCGCTGGCGCCACTCCTTGCCTTCCTTGTCGCGCCAGATGTCGCCGTCGTACTCGCGCAGCTTCACCTTGTTGTCGCCGTTGTAGACGCTCTTCGGGGAGACCGGCGTACGCGCGTCCGCGCCCTGCACCTCGGGCCCCTCGGGGTCGCGCTTTCCGTCGCGCATCGCGGCCGCGAGCACGAACGGCTTGAAGGTCGAACCGACCTGGACACCGGTGTAGTCGGCGTTGTTGGTGAAGTGGGTGGTGGCGTCCTCGCCGCCGTACATCGCGACGATGGCGCCGTCCTTCGGCTTCACCGAAGCACCGCCGAACTGGACGTACTTGTCGACGTCGCGCTGCTCGGGGTCGATGTTCGCCTTCCGCACCTGCTCGACGGCCCTCGTCATCTGCGCCATCTTCTTCTTGTCGAAGGTGGTGTAGATGCGCAGCCCGCCCTGCTTGAGGCGCCGGTCGTCGATCGTCTCGCTGTTCGCGGTGATGTAGTTGTTGGCTACGTCGACCATGTAGCCCTTCTGGCCCTTGAGTTCGGTCGACTTCTTCGGCGGCTTCGGCGTCGGGAACTTCTGGTACTTGGCCCGTTCGGCCTTGCTCATCCGGCCCGTCTGCACCTCGCGGTCCAGCGTCCACTTCCACCGGGCCTCCGCGCGCTGGCGGTTCTTCTCCGGCGTCGCCGCCGAACCCACGCCGCCCGCCGGGTCGTAGAGGTTCGGGCCGTTGAGCGTCGCGGAGAGGAACGCGGCCTGGCTCGGGTTGAGCTTCTTGGAGTCCACGCGGTAGTACGCCTGGGCGGCGGCCTGGATGCCGTAAGCGCCGCGCCCGTAGTAGCCGGTGTTGAGATAACCCGCGAGGATGTCCGGCTTCTCCTCCTGGGCACCGACCTTGATCGAGATGAACAGCTCCTTGAGCTTTCGCGTGATGGTCTGCGACTGGTCGAGGTAGGTGTTCTTCACGTACTGCTGGGTGATCGTCGAACCGGACTGGGTGTCACCCCCCAGCGCCATGCGGCCCACCGCGCGCACGATGCCGACGGGGTCGACACCGGCGTCGTCGTAGAAGGTCTCGTTCTCCGCCGCGATCACCGCGTCCTGCATGGACTCGGGGATCTGCGCGAGCGGCACGATCTGGCGGTTCTGCTCACCGCCGCCCGCGACCACCATCTGCGAGCCGTCGGCCCAGTAGTAGACGTTCTTCTGCTGCTCCGTGGCCTTGTTGGGGTCCGGCACCTGCACCATCGCGAGCGCGATGCCGGAGAGGCCGATGATCGCCCCGATGAAGCCGGCGAAGGTGCCCAGCACCAGCTTCCAGGACGGCACCCAGCGGCTCATGCCCGAGCGGTTCCAGCGCGGGTAGTCGATGAACCGTTTCCTGGGCGGCGGCTGGTACCGCCCGCGGCCCCCGCCGCCCCGGCCGGGCGGCATTCCGCCGCCGCGCCCGCGTCCGCCCCCGCCGATGCCGGAGATGCCCATTCCCGCGCCCGCGCCGGCCGCGCCGGCTCCCGCCGCGGGGCCGGCAGCCCGGCGCCTGCCGCCGCTCCCCCCGCGCGGCGCCGCTCGTCGGGCGTCGGCGCGGGGGCCGTACGAGCTGGAAGCGCCTGGCGGCGGCTGCGTGTAACGCCTGCCGTTGCCTGATGACGGCGACGGCTGCGCTGCGCGCCGGCCGCGCCCCTGTGGCGGCTTTCGACGGTGCTCGCTCATGGAACAGCTACTCCTCGGGCAGGCGCTCTCGCCTGAAGGTGGCAGTTGACGTCTGGTCCCCCCGAGCACGTCCCGCCGGCTGCCCGCCGACCGGTCGCACTGCACCCAGGACGATGACGCGCGCGGGCGTCTTCTGGTTCCCGGTGGTGGTCTGCACGCGCACAGACTACGCAGCTCCAAAACATGACTTTGGCTGTATTCATCTCAATCGGCACAAGTTCCCTGCGACGTATTTGAGATGTGAGTCCCTTCACCCGCCGTCCCCTTGTTGACCGACCGCCCCCGGCCTATCGTTCAGATGTATCGAGCCGATACATCGGCGTGACACAACTCGCGCCGGGGGGCAGTGATCGGCCGGACGGTGCCGGAGGGGGCGGTGGAGCATGAGCAGGCGTGCCGGCATCCTCGAGTTCGCCGTGCTGGGTCTCCTCCGCGAAGCGCCGATGCACGGCTATGAGCTGCGGAAGCGGCTCAACACCTCGCTCGGCGTCTTCCGCGCCTTCAGCTACGGGTCGCTCTACCCCTGCCTCAAGACCCTCGTGCAGCGGGGGTGGTTGACGGAGGAGCACAGGCATCCGCAGGAGTCGCACGAGGGCGACGCCCGCTCTGCCTCACTGCCCGTGCGCCGGGCGAAAATCGTCTACCGGCTGACGGCCGAAGGGAAAGAACACTTCGAGGAACTTCTTTCACAGACCGGACCGGACGCGTGGGAAGACGAGCACTTCGGTGTCCGTTTCGCCTTTTTCGGGCAGACCTCGCGCGAGGTGCGGATGCGCGTGCTGGAGGGGCGGCGCAGCCGCCTGGAGGAGCGGCTGGCGAAGATGCGCGCCTCCCTCGCCCGCACGCGCGAACGGCTCGACGAGTACACCCTCGAACTGCAGCGCCACGGGCTCGAATCCGTGGAGCGTGAAGTCCGCTGGCTCAACGAGCTCATCGAGAGCGAGCGGAGCGGGCGCGGCCGGGAAGAGCGGACCTCACCCGGGCGGCAGGCCAAGTCCGGGCCCCCGCCGCGCACTTCAGGAGACGCGGGCGGCCGGCCCCGGATCCGGGACGACGTCCCGGCGCCGGATCCGTCCGAGGACACCGCTTGAGATCCCGTACCTACGGGGTCCATCCATCACAAACAGGGAGCAACCGGAATGGGTTCGGTTCGTGTAGCCATCGCCGGCGTGGGCAACTGCGCTGCCTCACTGGTGCAGGGCGTCGAGTACTACAAGGACGCCGACCCGGGCAGCAAGGTGCCGGGCCTGATGCACGTCCAGTTCGGCGACTACCACGTGCGTGACGTGGAGTTCGTCGCCGCTTTCGACGTGGACGGCAAGAAGGTCGGCCTCGACCTGGCCGACGCCATCGGCGCGAGTGAGAACAACACCGTGAAGATCTGCGACGTGCCGCCCTCCGGGGTGTCCGTGCAGCGCGGTCACACCCTCGACGGGCTCGGCAGGTACTACCGCGAGACCATCGAGGAGTCCGACGCGGCGCCCGTCGACGTCGTACGCGCCCTGAAGGACGCCGAGGCCGACGTCCTGGTGTGCTACCTGCCCGTGGGCTCCCAGGAGGCCGTGGAGTTCTACGCGCAGTGCGCCGTCGACGCGGGCGTCGCGTTCGTCAACGCGCTGCCCGTCTTCATCGCGGGCACCAAGGAGTGGGCGGACAAGTTCACCGAGGCGGGCGTCCCCATCGTCGGCGACGACATCAAGTCGCAGGTGGGCGCGACCATCACGCACCGCGTCATGGCGAAGCTGTTCGAGGACCGCGGCGTCATCCTCGACCGCACGATGCAGCTCAACGTCGGCGGCAACATGGACTTCAAGAACATGCTGGAGCGGGACCGGCTCGAGTCGAAGAAGATCTCCAAGACGCAGGCCGTCACCTCGCAGATCCGCGACCGCGACATGGGCGCCGACAACGTGCACATCGGCCCGTCCGACTACGTGGCCTGGCTCGACGACCGCAAGTGGGCCTACGTGCGGCTGGAGGGACGCGCGTTCGGCGACGTGCCGCTGAACCTGGAGTACAAGCTGGAGGTCTGGGACTCGCCCAACTCCGCGGGCGTCATCATCGACGCGCTGCGCGCCGCGAAGATCGCCAAGGACAGGGGGATCGGCGGGCCGATCCTCTCCGCGTCGTCCTACTTCATGAAGTCGCCGCCGGTGCAGTACTACGACGACGAGGCACGCGAGCAGGTGCAGGCGTTCATCGACGGGAAGGTCGAGCGCTGAGCGTCCCGCACATCCCGCACACGCGCCGGCCGCGGCACCGGGAGCCGCGGAGCCACACAGGGGCTCCGTGAGCACCGCCCCGGCCGCGGGGTCCGCCGCGGTGGCCTGAGCCACCGCGGCGCGGGCCCCGTGACTTCCGCGCGCCGTCCGCCGTCCGCCGTGGTGCCGCGGACCGCGGGCCCGCCCGCCTCAGCGGTCGACCGTGCGGTCCACCATCGTCGTCGTGTGCCGCAGCTGCGCGGTGAGTTCCTCGCCCACCTTGGGCTCCGGCGCGTCGGCGGGCACGAAGAGGATCGACACCTGCATGTGCGGCGGCTCCGCGAACCAGCGCTGCTTGCCGCCCCACAGGTACGGCGACAAATTCCGGTTCACCGTGGCGAGCCCCGCGCGGGCCACGCCCTTCGCCCGCGACGTCATGCCTGCCATGGCCTTGGGCGACTCCAGCCCCACACCGTGCGACGTGCCGCCCGCCACGACCACGAGCCACCCGTCGCCGGGGGCCCGCTGCTGCCGGTAGCCGAACCGGTCGGCCTTCGTCACCCTCGACACGTCCAGGATCGAACCCCGGTACTCCGTGGCCGTGGGGTCCCCGAGCCACAGCCGGGTCCCGATACGGGCGCGGAAGTTCGTACGCGGGAACTGCTGCTGAAGTCGCGAGAACTCGTCCGGCCCCAGGTGGCTGACGAACATGGTGTCCAGCGGCAGCCGCGCCGCCCGCAGGCGGTCCATCCAGTTGATGACCTCGTCGACGGCGTCGGACCCGTCCGTACGGTCCAGCGGCAGATGGATCGCGAAACCCTCCAGCCGCACCTCGTCGATCGCGGCGTGCAGCTTCGGCAGGTCCGCCTCGGTGACGCCGTGCCGCTTCATGCTGCTCATCACCTCGATGACGACCCGCGCACCGCGCATCAGCCCGACGCCCTCCACGGAGGAGACCGATCTGATCGCGCGGTCCGGCAGCGGCACAGGCTCCTCGTCCTTGCGGAACGGGGTGAGCACCAGCAGGTCCCCGCCGAAGAAGTCCTTCATACGAGCGGCCTCGTAGGTCGTGCCGACAGCGAGGATGTCGCTGCCGAACCGGGTGGCCTCGTCGGCCAGCCGCTCGTGACCGAAGCCGTAGCCGTTTCCCTTGCAGACGGGCACGATGCCCGGGTACTGCCGGATGACGGACAACTGATGCGCCCGCCAGCGATCGGTGTCGACGTAGAGGGTGAGCGCCATGGCCGGTGGAGAACCTTTCTTCCGGGTCGTCTCGGTCTGTTGAGTCCTGCGGGCGGTGGGCCGGGCCCGTCAGCGCCGCGACATGTAGATGTCGAGCGCCTTGTGCAGCAGCTTGTTGAGCGGGAAGTCCCACTCGCCGAGATACTCCGCCGCCTCTCCCCCGGTGCCCACCTTGAACTGGATGAGCCCGAAGAGATGGTCGTTCTCGTCCAGTGAGTCGCTGATGCCGCGCAGGTCGTAGACGCTCGCCCCGAGCGCGTACGCGTCCTGCAGCATGCGCCACTGCATCGCGTTGGACGGCCGTACCTCCCGCTTGTGGTTGGCGGAGGCGCCGTACGAGTACCAGACGTGGCCGCCGACGATGAGCATCGTGGCCGCCGCGATCCGCTCGCCCTCGTGCTCGGCGAAGTACAGCCGCATGCGGTTGGGGTCCTCGGCGTTGAGGACCTTCCACATCCGCTCGAAGTACGCCTTCGGGCGCGGCCGGAACTTGTCCCGCTCAGCGGTGATCTCGTACAGCCGCTGCCAGTCGTCCATGTCCTGCAGCCCGCCCTGGACGACCTGCACACCGGCCTTGTCGGCCTTCTTGATGTTGCGCCGCCACAGCTGGTTGAAGCCCTTGTGGACCTCCTCCAGCGAACGCCCCTCGAGCGGCACCTGGAAGACGTAGCGGGGCTGGACGTCGCCGAACCCGGCGCCGCCGTCCTCGCCCTGCTGCCAGCCCATACGGCGCAGCCGGTCCGAGACCTCGAAGGCCCGCGGCTCGATGTGCGTGGCCTGGACGTCGCGCAGCCGCTTCACGTCCGGGTCCTGGATGCCCTTCTTGATCGCCGGGGCGTCCCACCGCCGGATGACCACGGGCGGGCCCATCTTCACCGAGAAGGCGCCCTGCTGCTTCAGATGCGCCAGCATCGGGCGGAGCCACTCCTCCAGGTGCGGCGAGTACCAGTCGATGACCGGCCCTTCGGGCAGGTAGGCGAGGTACCGCTTGACCTTCGGCAGCTGCCGGTAGAGCACCAGCCCCGCGCCCACCAGTTCGCCGTCGCGGTCGAACCATCCCAGGTTCTCCGACCGCCACTCGCCCTTCACGTCCGCCCAGGCAGGCACCTGGCAGTGGCTCGCCGAAGGCTGGTCCCGGATGTACGCGAGATGCTGCTCACGGCTGATGGTCCTCAGGGTCAGGCTCATGCGGGACGCTCCTCCGGCGCAGGTAAGTAACTCGCGGCGAAGCCTACTGTGCGTCCGCGAGGGACCACTGCCTGCGCCCCGGCGTCCGGTGGTGCGGGCGGGCACGCGCCGGAACTGCGCGCGGCTCCCCGGAGGTTGGGGAAGCGGAGCGGGCGCGCGGTGTCCCGGCACCGTACGGGGCCTCGCGGTGCGGGGCGGCCTGGGCCGGAAACGGACGCCGCGGGGACGGTGCGGCCGGCGACGGGCGGCCTGTGTGAGGCGGTGCCGCGAGCGGCCCCGGCGTCGGCCGTGGCGGCGTCAGCCGGTCCCGTGGGGGCGCCGTTCCGCCGTGGGCGGCGGCGCGGTCACCGAGCACGTGGCGCAGACCGCGTCCACCGAGTCGGGCGCCGGCGCCGCGGCCCGTACCGCCATCAGCGCCACCACAGCCGCGACCAGCAGGAGCCCCGCGCAGCTGATCATCGCGCCCTGGAAGGCGGCGTCGACGTCGGCGGGCGACCGGTACTCGTCGCCGGAGAGGCCCACGATCGCGGGGATCGCCGCGACGGAGACGAGCCCGCCGGTACGGGCGGCCGCGTTGTTGACGCCGCTCGCCGTGCCCGCCCGGGCGACGGGGACGGAGTCCAGCACGGTCGCCGTCAGCGGCGCGACCAGCAGCGTCATGCCGGCGCCGAGGGCGATGCCCGCGGGCAGCACGTCGGCGAAGTACGAGGCGTCCGGCCCGATGCGCAGCATCAGCAGCACGCCCGCGGCGGCGATCACGGGGCCCGCGGTCAGCGGGATGTGCGGCCCGATCCGGCTGCCCAGCCGGGCGGCCCGGCTGGAGAAGGCCAGCATCAGCAGCGTGAGGGGCAGCAGCGCGAGACCTGCCAGCAGGGGCGAGAAACCGGCGGTGGTCTGCAGTTGCAGCACGAGGAAGAACTGGACCGCCGCCAGGGCCCCGTAGATGAGGACCGTGACGGTGTTCGTCGTCGAGAACAGCCGCGACGAGAAGAGCGACAGCGGCATCATCGGACGGGGCGAACGGCGTTCCGTCCTGATGAACGCGGCGCCGAGGACGACGGCGGCGGCACCCGTGGCGACCGAGGTCGCGGGCCGGGTCGAGGCGGCCGTGAGGGCGTAGGTCAGCGAGCCCAGGCTCAGCGCGGCGAGCACCGCGCCCGGGACGTCGAACCGCCCGCTCGCCGTCTCGTCCCGTGTCTCCGGGACGTGGCGTGCGGCGATCAGCACCGTCAGCACCGCCGGCGGCACGTTGATGAGGAAGACCCAGCGCCAGCCCGGTCCGCCGACCAGCCACCCGCCGAGCAGCGGGCCCACGGCTCCGGCGACGCCGCCCAGTCCCGCCCACGTCCCCACGGCGGGAGCGCGGTCGGCGGGCCGGAAGACGGCCTGGATGATCGCGAGCGAGCCCGGCGACAGCAGCGCACCCCCGACCCCCTGCAGCGCACGCGCCCCGATGAGCATCTCCGCGTTCACCGCGAAGCCGCACAGCGCGGAGGAGACCGCGAACCACAGCACCCCCACCACGAAGACCCGGCGGCGCCCGTACCTGTCGCCGAGGGAACCGCCCAGCAGGATCAGTCCCGCGAGCGTGAGGAGATAGGCGTTCACCGCCCACTGGAGCCCGGCGAGACTGGCGTCCAGGTCCTCCCCGATCCGGGGCAGCGCCACGTTCACCACGGTGCCGTCGAGCAGCACCATGCTGGAGCCGAGCACGGTGGCGAACAGCACCCAGCGCCCCGTGGCGCCGGCCATGGGAACCTCACCTGCGCGGGCAGCGTCCATGGCTCCATCCTGCGGCGGGACGGGCGGGGGCGCCCGGGAGCGCGCCGCAGCCGTCGCGCCGTGGCAGGACGGCACCGCCCGCACATGCCGAACCCCGCGGGCGTCGTCATCATGGAAAGCGCAGCACGGCTGCTCCCCGGGCGGCCTCACGAGCCTCCGGGCTCCTCCGGACCGTCCCGCGGAGCGCCCGTCCCACAGCGCGTCGGCGCTGCAAGGCGGCGCAGAGCGCCACCGCGACGCGCCGCTGCACATCTCCCGCCGGTGCGCACTCCGGGTCGCCGGCCGGCGCCGGCGGGGAGCACACGCCGCACTCCAGCGAACTCCACCGCAGTACAGGAGAGGAAGGGGGACGGACGCCATGGAGCTCTTCCCGCCCCTGCCGCTCGCCGAATGGCGGGACACCAAGGAGACCCTGCACCGCTTCGAGCAGCTGATCGGCAAGATCCGGCTCACCTCCAGCCCCCGGCGAAACCACTGGTGGCACGTGCCGTTCCACCTGACGGGACGCGGCATCACCACCCGCCCGATGGGGCAGTCCGACGGCAACCCCGTCTTCACCATCGACTTCGACTTCGTCGACCACCAGCTCGTCGTGGCGGCGCTCGACGGAACCGCCGTGTCCTTCCCGCTCCTCGGACAGTCCGTCGCCTCCTTCCGGGAGCACACCCTGGCGACGCTCGCGGACCTCGGCGTCCACGCGGAGATCCCCCACCCCGAGCCCTTCGACCTGCCGGACTCCTCCCGCCCCTTCTCACGCGACACCGAGCACGCCACGTACGACCCCGAGCACGCGAACCGCTACTGGCAGGTCCTCAGCCAGGTTGCGCTCGTGCTGGAGGAGTTCGCCGCCGGCTTCTCCGGCAAGAGCAGCGCGGTGCACCACTTCTGGCACACGTTCGACATCGCGCACACCCGCTTCTCGGGGCGCCACGTCGAGCAGTCGCCGCAGACCGACCCCGTGACGCGGGAGGCGTACTCGGAGGAGGTGACGAGCTTCGGCTTCTGGTTCGGAGACGACAAGCTCCCCGAACCCGCGTTCTACGCCTATGCCGCCCCCGAACCCCCGGGCCTGGAGCAGGAGCGGCTCAGCCCGCGTCAGGCACGCTGGGCAGCCCAGAACGGCGGGCACCTCGCGCTGCTCATGTACGACGACGCACGCGCCGAGGCCGATCCCCGTTCCGCGGTGCTGGACTTCTACGGCAGCGCGTACCGGGCGGCGGCCGTACGCGCCGACTGGGACGTCGACTACTTCGCGAGCCCGCACGGCGTGACGGACCGGCAGCTGCTCAGCCGGTACGGCTGAGGCAGGACGGTCGGGTCCGGGCCGTACCCGTCCGACGGGCACGGCCCGGACCCGGCTCACGGACGCGAAGTCTGCGGGGGCCGAAGTCTCATGGATCCGAGGTCTCAGGGGGCCGGTCCGGGCCGCACGGTCCGGGCCGGCCCCCTGAGCGGCCCGCCACGGTCAGTGCAGCTGCCGCTGCCAGTCGGAGGGCACCTTGCCCGCCGGGCCGGGGGTCGGCTGGGAGACCGGGTGCGAGGTGGGCGGAGCCAGGGCAGGACCTTCGAGGACCTGCTCCGTCTCCGCGTTCCAGTACCAGTCCTCCCCCGGCTCGAAGCTGGTCAGGTACGGGTGCCCCGCGTCGAGCGCGTGCCTGGTGGCGTGCTGCCCGGGGGACGAGTCGCAGCATCCGACGTGGCCGCACGCGGCACAGCGCCGCAGGTGGAACCACCAGCCCGGACCGTCGCCCGCGGAGCACTCCACGCAGCCCGGGCCGCTGGGGGCGGCACTCGGATCGATGTCGGGAACCTGGTTCTGTGCCATGGGGCAGCTCCTCTCCTCGCTGGTACGGGGCCGGAGCGGGCGCCCGGCCCCCGTGTGGACGCCCGCGCACCGTGACGGGGCGAGGCGGCACCGTGCCCGGTCGCTGTCACACGTTCGGCTGACAGCGGCCGACAGCCGCCTCCCTCGGGGCCCACGGCGGGCGCCGCTCTCGGCCCGCGGTGCACGGGCCCCTGCCGAGTGGCCCTACGGCAGCAGCCCTCCGTGTGCCATGCCGAGGTAGAAGCCGAAGGCGGCCCCGACCATCCCGATGATCAACGCGAACCGCTCACCCGTCGACGCCGAGATGAACTGCCCGAACGCACCGGTCAGGACGCCTACCAGCCCCGTCCACGAGCTGAGCACGTGCAGGCCCGACCACATCGCTGTCAGGAACGCGACGACACCGAGCAGCAGCGTCGCCGCCGCGAAGGTGTTCTCGAGGGGATGGGCCCTGCGGTCGGCGCGGAGCATCGAGATCGGGTTATGCCGTACTGCCTGCGCCATGCGGCACCTCCTGCAGAGGGCGGCCTCGGGCGGAGTCCGGGTGACGCCGCTCACACCGTTGCGTCCAGATTGCGGCGACTTGCCCCCGGATTTCAACCGGAAGGCCGAAGCCGGGTAGGCTGAACGGTCTGCACACACGCCTGCGGGTGTCCGTGCAGAACGCATCACGACCCTCCTGCCACGGAACGACCGTGGCCGCGAGTCCAGAGGAGGTGGGTTCCACATGCGTCACTACGAGGTGATGGTGATCCTCGACCCCGATCTCGAGGAGCGCGCGATCTCGCCGCTGATCGAGAACTTCCTGTCCGTCGTCCGCGAGGGCCAGGGCAAGGTCGAGAAGGTCGACACCTGGGGCCGTCGCCGGCTCTCCTACGAGATCAACAAGAAGCCTGAGGGCATCTACTCGGTCATCGACCTGCAGGCCGAGCCTGCAACCGTCAAGGAGCTCGACCGTCAGATGAATCTGAACGAGTCGGTTCTGCGGACCAAGGTCCTCCGCCCCGCCGCCCACTGAGCACCAGCTCACCGAGGCGAACGGGCCGGACAACCGAGTAGCAGCAGTACGCCAACGAGCCACTGAAGCCACCGAAGCCCCAAGCAGCCAGCAGTACCCGCCGAGAGGTTCACCATGGCAGGCGAGACCGTCATCACGGTCGTCGGCAATCTGGTCGACGACCCCGAGCTGCGCTTCACCCCCTCGGGTGCGGCGGTCGCGAAGTTCCGTGTCGCGTCCACTCCCCGCACCTTCGACCGGCAGACCAACGAGTGGAAGGACGGCGAGAGCCTGTTCCTGACGTGCTCGGTCTGGCGGCAGGCGGCGGAGAACGTCGCCGAGTCCCTCACCAAGGGGACGCGCGTCATCGTGCAGGGCCGCCTCAAGCAGCGCTCGTACGAGGACCGCGAGGGCATCAAGCGCACGGTCTACGAACTGGACGTCGACGAGGTCGGCGCCAGCCTCCGCAACGCCACGGCCAAGGTCACCAAGACCAGCGGCCGGGGTGCTCAGGGCGGCGGTTTCGGCGGTGGCGGCGGCCAGGGTGGCGGCGGCTGGGGCGGAGGCCAGGGCGGCCAGCAGGGCGGAGGGGCACCCGCGGGCGATCCGTGGGCGACCGGTGCTCCGGCCGGCGGCGGTCAGGGCGGCTCCGGCGGAAGCTGGGGCGGCGGCTCCGGCGGCGGCTACTCGGACGAGCCCCCCTTCTGACCGTCACGCGCGAGCGTACGGCCGGAGGCGGGCCCGACAGTCACACACTTCTTGAAACTCAACGGAGAGAGACATGGCGAAGCCGCCTGCTCGCAAGCCGAAGAAGAAGGTTTGCGTGTTCTGCAAGGAGAAGATCTCCTACGTGGACTACAAGGACACGAACCTGCTGCGGAAGTTCATTTCCGACCGCGGCAAGATCCGTGCCCGCCGGGTCACCGGCAACTGCACCCAGCACCAGCGTGACGTCGCGACGGCCGTGAAGAACAGCCGTGAGATGGCGCTGCTGCCCTACACCTCGACCGCTCGATAAGGGAAGGGTGACCGACAGATGAAGATCATCCTTACCAACGAGGTCTCCGGTCTCGGTGCCGCGGGCGACGTCGTGGAGGTCCGCGACGGGTACGCCCGCAACTACCTGGTCCCGCGCGGTGTCGCCATCCGCTGGACCAAGGGCCGTGAGAAGGACGTCGAGCAGATCCGCCGCGCTCGCAAGATCCACGAGATCGCGACGATCGAGCAGGCCAACGAGGTCAAGGCACGGCTCGAGGGCGTCAACGTGCGCCTGAAGGTGCGCGCCGGCGACCAGGGCCGTCTGTTCGGCTCCGTCACCCCGGCCGACATCGCCGCCGCCGTGAAGGAAGCGGGCGGTCCCGAGATCGACAAGCGCCGCATCGAGGTGGGCTCGCCCATCAAGACGCTCGGCGCCCACCAGATCTCGGTGCGCCTGCACGCCGAGGTGCTGGCGAAGGTCGACGTCGAGGTCGTCGCGGCCTGATCAGCAGCACAGCACAGGGCCGCATCCCGTTCCGCGGGGTGCGGCCCTTCTGCCTGCCGTGAAGCGGGACCGGCGGCGCTTCCACGGCGGCGCTTCCCCGGCGCAGGCCGACGCCTCGGCCGGTCCTCCGCCCGCGCGCCCCGTCCCTTCAGGTCCGGACGCCGCTCTGTCAGGTCCGCACGGCGCCCGTCACCACCCACCGTCCCGACCTGGCCCGCAGCCACAGCGTCACGAGCCTGACGCTCATCATCAACCCGGCGACCGTCCACCACAGTTCGGTCAGACCGCCGCCCCAGCGGGGCAGCAGCAACGCCACGGGAGCGAAGGCGGCGAGCGTCACCAGCATCGCCCCGGCCAGGTACGGCCCGTCTCCCGCGCCCATCAGGACCCCGTCCAGTACGAAGACCACTCCGGCCACCGGCTGGGTCACCGCCACCACGAGCAGCGCGGGCGTCAGCGCGTCGATCACCGTGCCGTCCGAGGTGAATAGCGGCATGAACACAGGACGTGACGCCGCCACGAGCAGCCCCAGCACGACCCCCGCGACGACGCCCCACTGCACCATCCGCCTGCACGCCGCCCGCGCGCCCTCCTCGTCCCCCGCCCCCAGGTAGCGGCCGATGATGGCCTGCCCCGCGATGGCGATCGCGTCCAGCGCGAAGGCGAGCAACGACCAGAGCGTCAACGCGATCTGATGGGCCGCGATGTCCGCGTCACCGAGCCGTGCCGCCACTGCTGTGGCGATCATCAGCACGGCCCGCAGCGACAGGGTGCGGATCAGCAGCGGTGCCCCCGCCTGTGCGCACTGCCGGATGCCCGCCGCGTCCGGCCGCAGCGACGCCCCGTGCCGGCGCGCGCCCCGCACCACGACGAACAGGTACACCGCGGCCATCGCCCACTGCGCCAGCACGGTCCCCCACGCCGATCCGGCGATGCCCAGCCCGAACCCGTAGACGAAGAGGAAGTTGAGGACGGCGTTCGCGGAGAAGCCCCCGACCGCCACGTACAGCGGCGTCCTGGTGTCCTGCAGTCCGCGCAGCACTCCGGTGGCCGCGAGCACGACGAGCATGGCGGGAATGCCGAGCGAGCTGACGCGCAGGTAGGTCACTGCGTGCGGCGCCGCTGTGGACGAGGCCCCGAACAGGTCGACCAGCGCGGGCGCGCCCGGCAGGACCGCCACGACGACCGCCGCGCCCAGCAGCAGCGCCAGCCAGATGCCGTCCATCCCCTGGCGGATCGCGGCGGGAAGGTCGTCCGCGCCGACGCGGCGTGCGACAGCGGCGGTGGTCGCGTAGGCGAGGAAGACGAACACGTTCACGCCGGTCTGGAGCAGCGCCGCGGCGACTCCGAGCCCGGCGAGTTGGGGCGTGCCCAGGTGCCCGACGATGGCGCTGTCCACCATGACGAAGAGGGGCTCCGCGACGAGCGCGCCGAACGCGGGGAGCGCGAGCGAGACGATCTCGCGGTCGTGACGGCGCATGGCCGCGCGCCGGCCGGCGGCGGTGCCCTGCCGCACCTCGGGGTGGTTCGGGCCGGGCCCGGGGCCGGAGGGCGGGCCGGACGTGGAACGGGAGGCGGAGCTGTCGGGCATGGGTTCGATCCAAGCATCCACAGGTAATGGTTGCAAGTGGCGGCCGTCTATTACTTCTGTGCGGTGGGAGTAAGGGGCGGGCACCTGTACGCCGCCCCGTGTAACGATCTCGCGCCGGAGGGCGGATTTTTTCGCGCACACAGGCGGTGGACGCCATCACAGCAGGTCAAGGCAGGAGTGAGCCGGAGCGGCTGCACTTCTCCACAAGACTGTCCCCCGAGCCGTACACAGCTTTGGCGGCCTTCTCCACAGGAAGCGCCACATCATCCACACCCCCCTGTGGATAACCAGATTGGCTGACGTCCCGGGCGGCCATAACGTAGTGCAGCGCCCGCCCCAGCAGCCCTCATCGACACCCATGGCCTCGACGCGCCGTAAGCGGAGCCGGGCGGCCATTGTCAGAGCTGTGCCGTAAGAAGGAGAGGCACTGCGGCGAGGTCCGGTCATGCACGAACGCCGGACGGGGAGGAGGTGCCCGGGTGACCCAGCAACCCGAGCACGTCGAGGACGTCTGGGCGGCCGACTCCCAGGCCCTGAGCGGCCAACAGGCCCGCCCCGGCGAGCGGTTCCCCGTCGCGCGGCAGCGCAGCGGCGGCTCGGGCGGAGGCCGCGAGGCCGGCCACGCGGAACAGCACGACCGCGGCGCCGACGCCGCCGCGCCGGTCTCCGCGTCCTTCGAGCGCGTGCCTCCGCAGGACCTCGAAGCCGAACAGTCCGTCCTCGGCGGCATGTTGCTCTCCAAGGACGCCATCGCCGACGTCGTCGAGGTGCTCAAGGGCCACGACTTCTACCGTCCCGCACACGAACTCGTCTACCAGGCCATCCTCGACCTGTACGCGAAGGGCGAGCCGGCCGACCCCATCACCGTCACCGCCGAACTCACGCGCCGCGGCGAGATCGGCCGCGTCGGCGGGCCCGGGTACGTCCACTCGCTGGTGCAGACGGTGCCGACGGCGGCCAACGCCGAGTACTACGCGGAGATCGTGCACGAGCGCGCGATCCTGCGCCGCCTCGTCGAAGCCGGCACCCGCATCACGCAGATGGGATACGCGGCCGACGGCGACGTCGACGACATCGTCAACTCCGCGCAGTCGGAGATCTACCAGGTCACGGAGGCCCGTACCTCCGAGGACTACCTCCCGCTGGGCGACATCATGGAGGGCGCGCTCGACGAGATCGAGGCGATCGGCTCCCGCAGCGGCCAGATGACGGGGGTGCCGACGGGCTTCACGGATCTGGACTCCCTGACGAACGGCCTGCACCCGGGCCAGATGATCGTCATCGCGGCCCGTCCCGCCATGGGAAAGGCACTCGCGCTCGACACGCCGCTTCCCACCCCCGACGGGTGGACGACCATGGGGGAAGTGCAGGTCGGGGAGCTGCTCCTCGGCGCGGACGGGAAGCCCACCCGTGTGATCGCCGCCACCGACGTCATGCATGACCGGCCGTGCTACCGGATGACGTTCGACGACGGCACGACCGTCGTCGCGGACGCCGACCACCTGTGGCTCACCGAGACCCGCGCCTCCCACGGATCGGTACAGCAGGCCGCGGCGAGGACGACGAAGGAGATCGCGGCGACAGTCCGCACCACCTCCGACGAGAGCGTGAACCACTCCGTACGCAACGCCGCACCGCTCGAACTGACGGAACGTGACCTGCCCGTACCGCCCTACACGCTGGGCGTCCGGCTCGCAGGCGGAACCGGCGACGCGGCGGCGGCCTACCATCTCGCCCCCTCGGACGAACTCCCCTGCTCCGAGGACGCCGAGAGGCACGCCAGCCCGCCCGCCCCCGTCAGCGAGGCGGGAGCGCTGGGGAGCGAGCACATCCCGAGCGAGTACCTGCGGGCGTCCGCCGCCCAGCGGCGGGCACTGGTCGCCGGTCTCCTCGACACCGTGGGGACCGTGAACCCGGCCGGGTCCGTCGAGTTCGCGGTGGAGAACCGGGCGCTCGCCGACGGGTTCCGCGAACTCGCCCTGAGCCTCGGCTACCGGTGCGGAACGCGGGAGACGCGGATCGAGGGCGCGCCGGTGGAGCCGTCGACCCGCTACACCGTCACCCTCACCACCGACGACGAGGTCTTCCGGTCGAGCAGCAAGCAGCAGGCGCACCGTCGGAGGCGCCGCCCGGCCACGCCGGAGCTGACGCAGCGGTACATCACGGACGTGGAGGAGACCGGTTCCGTCCCGGTCCGGTGCGTGCAGGTCGACAACCCCGCGCACCTCTACCTCGCGACCCGGTCCATGATCCCCACCCACAACTCCACCCTCGCCCTCGACTTCGCGCGGGCCTGCTCGATCCGGCACAACATGCCCAGCGTGATCTTCTCGCTGGAGATGGGGCGCAACGAGATCGCGATGCGGCTGCTGTCGGCCGAGGCCCGGGTGGCGCTCCACCACATGCGGTCGGGGTCGATGACGGACGAGGACTGGACGCGGCTCGCCCGGCAGATGCCGGGCGTGACGGAGGCGCCGCTCTACATCGACGATTCGCCCAACCTGTCGATGATGGAGATCCGGGCCAAGTGCCGCCGCCTGAAGCAGCGGAACGATCTGAAGCTCGTCGTGATCGACTACCTCCAGCTGATGCAGACGGGCAGCTCGCGGCGCCCGGAGAGCCGCCAGCAGGAGGTCTCCGAGATGTCCCGGAACCTCAAGCTGCTCGCGAAGGAGCTGGAGCTCCCGGTCATCGCGCTCTCCCAGCTCAACCGAGGGCCCGAGCAGCGTACGGACAAGAAGCCGATGGTGTCCGACCTGCGCGAATCGGGCTGCATGACCGCGGACACGACTCTGCTCCGCGCGGACACAGGAGCGCCCGTCACATTCGCCGAGCTGATGAAAAACGGGTACGAGGGCGTGCTCGTGTGGTCGCTGGACGACAGCCGTCGCCTGGTCCCGGCGCCCGTCACGAACGTCTTCTCCTCCGGCACGAAACCGGTCTACCGCCTGCGTCTCGCGTCGGGCCGTGAGGTCAAGGCCACCAGCAACCACCCGTTCCTCACCTTCGACGGATGGACCCCCCTGGGGGATCTGGCTGTCGGGTCCCGGATCGCCGTTCCGCGCCACACCCCGCAGCCCGTCGCGGGCGCGTCCAGGGAAGGCGTGGCCCGGTGTGCCGCGGACCTGAACTCCGAAGCCCTGCACGGTGCCGCCACCGACGACGTGTCCTGGGACCGGGTGGCGGAGATCGAGCCGCTCGGTGAACAGCCGGTCTACGACGCCACGGTGAAGGGCACGCACAACTTCATCGCGGACGGCATCTTCGCGCACAACAGCATCGAGCAGGACGCCGACATGGTCGTGCTGCTGCACCGTGAGGACGCGTACGAGAAGGAGTCCCCCCGCGCGGGCGAGGCCGACCTGATCGTGGCCAAGCACAGGAACGGCCCGACGGCCACGATCACCGTCGCCTTCCAGGGCCACTACTCGCGCTTCGTGGACATGGCGCAGACGTAGCGGAGCGGCTGCGGTTCTCAGGACCGATGCCGCCCGGGGCCTCGGCCTCGATCCAGAATCACTGGTGGCCCAGATCAACCGGCTTGAAAAGGATCTGGGCCCGTCCTTGATCGAATGTGCTGAGCGGGGAGGCAGCATGCGGCCCACACCGTTCGGCGCGGAAGTCGCCGCCGCTGTCCGGGCCACGACGCCTCCAGCCACCGAGCGAACTCCGCCTGTCAGCGAAGGATCTTCACCATCATCCGTTCTCTGACCCCGTCGTCGGACAAGAGGTCCCCGAGCTCTCCGGAGAAGTCGAAACCGTGGCGTTGATACAGCGTCATCGCAGGCTCGTTGCCCGGAATCACCGCCAGTCTCAACGTGGTGGCGCCCGAACGTCGGGCCCACGCCTCGACCACCGCAACCAGGAGGTCTCCGACGCCGCTGCCCCGGGCCTCGGGGCTGACCCATACCGATCTCAGCTCGCAGGCGTCGCTGTCCACGGGCAGTCCACTGGCCATTCCCACCGCCTGCCCGCGCAGAAACGCGACGATGTTGTGAGCCCCGAGCATGGCCAACCGCGCACGCCACCGCTCCTCCCCACCCCAGTGCCAGTCCTCGATCCGGGACTTGAAGGAGCGCGGGGCCTCCGCCAGCGCAGCGAGACGAACGTCCCGCCACAACGGCCAGTCATCAGTCGTGAGAACACGCACACGCACCATGCGAGGGAGTCTCCCGCGCTGTCCATGGAGCGGTCCAACCTCGCTCGCTGAGGAAACGACACGGCTCGTGAGACTGAGTCCGCCGGACACGGCGTGAGACAGCGGAGGAATGCCCAGCTCACAGCGTCGGTGAAGGAAGCCGGGATTGAGAACCTACAAGCGGTGTGTGAGATGCGGGGCGGCACAGGGTTCGCTGCTTCTTCGGTGACCCCGTCCCTGCGAGGATCGGTGCAGACGAAGGGGCGGGACCGTGGACACTGTGGAGCGGTACAGAGCTTCTGACGCCAGGGAAGCTCGAGAACTGATCGCATTCATCGACCGGTTGCCCGTACCGCGGAGGCAGCCGCACCTGCTCCTGGCCGCCGTGCGGTTCCTCGGGAGACCTGTGCGGAGGGGCACCGCAGGCCGCGGATGGCCGCGGCAGCGGTCGATGTGAGGCCGGTTCCGTGCCCCGCGACCCGAAGAGACCCCGCCGGCTGACCGTCGGCGGACGGGCATACCTGTGGACGCTCCGCCACAGCCACCGCGTACTGGACGACGGCCGGCGAGTGGACTGCCGCCAGACCCTCACGCTCTACCCGCAGCCCGCCGGCACCGGCGGTCCGTTGCGCATCGTCTTCGCCGGGGGACCCGGACGGCACGTCCCGGGCGGGTTTCCCCTGGGCTCCGGGGACGTGGGGTGCGATCGGGACGGCTTCCTCAACCTGCATGAACCCGGAGCGGTCCGGGCCCTGCTCGACGCGGCGGCGGCACGCGGGTGGCTGCCGCAGGAGGGCCGGGTGGCGGAGGTCGACGGCTGGTCTCTGCTGGGGGCGGTCGCCGCCGCGCGGTCCGGGGATGTCCGTTCGCCTCCTGAGGCCGGCAACGACGGGAAGGCGACGCGCAGTTGAGGCACCCGGTGTCCGGGATGCCGCAGGAGGGCGGGACGCCGCAGGTCATGGAGGCGGTCCGGGGTGGCCCGGCCCCTCACGCGGCTCCCCGGATGTCCCCGGGAGCCGGGGGCAGTCGGCGGGCCCGCACCGGCTCAGGCGGAGCCGACGGGCCGGCCCGCGGCGGCTGGACGCGGCGGCCAGGCGTGGGGGACGAGGATGCCGAGGACGTAGGCGCGGGCGACGAGGGCGGGTCTGGTCGGGGCGTGAAGGAGGTCGCGGAGCCGGCTGAGGTGGTAGTCGACGGCCTGCCGGGAGAGCTTCAGCGAGGTGGCGATCTCGCCGTTGGTGCTTCCTTCGGCGAGCAGGGACAGTATGCGGATCTGCGCGGCGGTGAGTGGCGGGTGCCCCTCGTGGGCGAGGCTCTGGTGGGTGACGACGGCCCACACGTGGGGGGCACGCCCGGCCGAAGCGGTCACGGCGGCCAGATGGAGCCGCGCGCGGCGCTGGTTCCCCTGGGTGTCGAGGAGCACGGCGGAGGTCTCCGCCCGTCTGATGCGGCGGGATATCAACCCCTCCCATGTGTGTCGGAGTTGGCGCACCTCGGGTGTGGCCGCGAGCAGGGTGTCCGCGCGGCGGCCGACGAGGTCGGACAGGCGTGTCCGGAAGAGTTCGGCGGCGGCCGTACCGGCCTGTTCGATGCGTCCGCCGGCGGAGAGCAGCGCGCACGGCAGGCCGCTGTGGTCGCGCAGCGCCCTCAGGCTTTCCTCGGCTTCGCGGCGCTGGTTCATGGCGCGGGTGTGTTCGGTGATGTCGACGTAGATCCCGGCCACGCAGGTCTGGTCGTTCTCCTGGACGGGGAAGCGGTGCCCGGCCGCCTGCCCGGTGCTGCCGTCGGACCGGTGGTAGGTCAGGGTGTGGCGGACCGGCTTGCCCCGGCTGAGGATCTCCTGGTCGAGGGCGCGGAACTGCGCGGCGTCGGAGGGGGAGTCGTGGTCTTCGATGCGGCTGCCGGCGATCCGTTCCGGCGTCGTGCCGTAGAGGTGGGCGTAGGCGTGGTTGGCCCACAGGTAGCGTCCGTCGCTGTCGCGGATGAAGGCCGCGGCGGGGGCGAAGTCGGCGACGTCCGCGAAGGCGGCGTAGCGGCGTCCGTTCGCGGGCTGCGCCGGTGCCTCCACGGCGAGTCCGCAGGTACGTCCGGGGTCGCGGCTGCCGTTCGGGGGGAGCCGCACCTCGAAGGTCCGGCCGTCGAACTGGACGAGGCAGTGCCCGTCTTCGGCGGAGTGCCCCGGCGACGACATCTGCTGGCGAAGGCGGTCGAGGAAGCGCTGCGCGGTGGCGAGGTCGCCGAATGCGCCGCCGCCCCTCTCCAGGAGGTGCCACTGCTCGTCGGCCTCCCACCAGGACACAGGGAGGTGCTCCAGGAGTGCTCTGAGACCGGAGTCATCCACGACGGCCTTTCGGTTCCGTTTCCCGCCGGGCGGAGGGAGGTTCACGCGATGCCTATCCCGCGTGCGTGCCGCTCATGCCCGGTTCCCGGCAGGCTGCGAAGTGTGACCTGATCACGAGCGAGGCGCGCCATATGTGATCACGGAACCTTCACCGATGTTCGACGAGGTCTGCAACTTTGGCATTTGCCTGAGAGGTGCCCGGCGGCCGTGGCGATTCCGGGAGGCGGGGTCTGATTCCCTTGTGTGTGCCGCCAGTTACGCCCCGTGTTCTACGCGGGTTGCGCCGCCGTGCCGTCCCCTCGGGACCCGGGCGCGCGGAGGGCGGTGACAGGCAGCCGGACCGGGCGATCGCCCGCGACCCGGACAGAACGAAGCGAAGGGAGTCGAACTTCAGTGAGCACGGTGCTGTTGGTGCACGCCAAGGGCGGTCCGCCGCTAGGTCACGTTCTGTCCCGTACGGCTGCGAGAGCGGAGGTGCATCTGCTGGCGCTCAGCGAGCTGCCGCCCGCCGTCGCCTCCCAGGCCGGGCGTCTGTGTGCCTCCGTCACGGTCCCCGCGGAGGAGGAGCGGCGCGACCTGGTCCCGCTGATCGTCCGGCGGGCCGAGGCCGTCGGCGCGGACGCCGTGCTCACCTTCTCCGAGTACGCGGTCGTGGCCGTCGCCGAGGCATGCGACGCGCTGGGTCTCGCGGGAGCGGGTAGTGCCGCCGCGCTCGCCCGCGACAAGCGGATGATGCGGGAAGTCTGGCGCCGACGCGGCCTGCCCCAGCCGGAGTTCCGTCCCGTCGCGACGCGGACGGACCTCCACGAGGCCGCGGACGCCCTGCCCGTCCCCATGCTGCTGAAGGCAGCCTGGAGCGCGGGCTCGACCGCCCACCAGATCATCGGCTCTCCCGGCGAGGCCGAGGCGGCGTGGCGGCGCTCGCGCGAAGTGATGGCCGAGTCCGCCCGATTGGGCTTCGCCGAACTCCATGTCGCCGAGGCGGACGCGCACTTCGTGGTCGAGCAGATCGTGACCGGCGACGCCGGGGAGTGGTTCGACGAGCCCGGCTGGGGCGACTACGTCAGCGTCGAGGGCGTGGTGGCGGACGGCGTCTTCCACCCGGTCTGCGTCAGCGGGCGGATGCCCACGGTGGAGCCGTTCACCGAACGCGCCAGCATCACGCCCGCGTTGCTCCCCGCCGGGCTCCAGGACCGGGTGGTGGAACTCGCGCGTGAGGCCGTCGACGCTCTCGGGCTGCGCGACTGCGGCACCCACACGGAGATCAAGCTCGGTGCGGGCGGGCGCATGTGGCTGATCGAGACGGCCGCACGGTTCGGCGGTGCGATGACCGTCCCGCAGATCGAGGAGGTCTTCCGGCTCGACCTGGTCGGGATGCTCGTGGACCACCTCCTGGGCCGTACGGTCGCCTGGCCCGAGCGGGTGCTCGGGCCGGAGCGGGCACAGGGCGCCGCGGGGTCCCTCGTCGTCCTCGCGGTGGACGGCGACGGCGCCGCCTGGCGCGACCGCAGGGTATGGGACTTCCCGGCGGTGAAGGAGGCCGTCGCACTGAGCGAGGGCAGCGACCTCTCGGTGGTACCGGAGAGTTCGCTCCCGGACGGCGCGGACGTGCCGGTCTACGACCCCGCCGGCGGAGCGAACACGATGGCGGCGCTGTGCCTGCTGTCCGCCGCCGACGCGGGCACGGTGATCCGCGACTTCACGACTCTGGTGGACGCCCTGCCCTCGGTGCTGCCGCCCGCCGCGCCTGCCACGTCCGCGCTGCCGAACGGTGCGCCTGCCACGTCCGTGCTGCCGCCCGCCGCGAAGGCCGCGCTCGCCGCGCCCGCGGTGCGCAAGCCCGCGCCCGCCGTGCGGAAGCCGGCGCTCACCGCGCCCACCGTGCGGCAATCCGTGCCCGCCGCTCCCGAGGAGGTCCCCGCATGAGCACCGCCACGCTCTCCACCGGAGCCCCGGAACCCCTGACCGACCGCACGGTCGTCGGAGAGAACCTGTCGCTGCCGCTGTTCCGCACGCTCTCCGGCGTCCTGGCCGGACACCCCTACCTCAAGGTCGTCGTCGACCGCGCCGAGAACACCTGGCACCTGCTCGACACGGCCGTGCACCCCTTCCACGTCGACTACACGGCGACGCGCGTCCTCGGCATGGACCTCGCCGAACTCGACGCGTCCCTCGACGAGTTCAACGCCTCGGTCTACATGGACCCCGAACGCCGCTTCCTGCTCGGAGTGCTGTCCCTGCACACCGAGCCGGGGGACGACGGCCGCGAGCGTACGTTCCTGGTGCTGGAGACCACCGAGGCCGACACCATGCACGGGGAACTGCTTCAGTTCTTCTACGACTTCGTGCGCGAACGCGTCGACGGCAGGCTGCCGCTCCTGCTCAAGCCCGCGAACCACGGCCAGGAGGAGGAGCTGGCCGGGGTGAGCGAGCAGCGGCTCCCGCGCGTCCTCAGCCACGAGCTCTTCGGCAACCGCACCAGGACGCCGCTCAACACCGGGGAGGCCACGGGGCGGCTGCGCTGCTTCCGGACGGTGGAGGAGTACGGGGCGGCGGCCGCGGGCCTCGGCTGGTCGGACATCGTCGCCATGCCCTGCCTGCCGGACGACGTGCAGCGCGTGGCGGGATTCGTCAACACCGCGCCCATCACGCCGCTCTCCCACACCAACGTGCTCGCGACGGGCTGGGGCATACCCAACGCGATCGTCCGCGACCTGGACCGGCTCGTCGAGGAGGACGGACTGGACGGCGCCTGGGTCCGCTACCGGGTACGCGAGGACGAGGTCACCCTGGAGCGGCTGGAGCAGGCTCCCGAACTGCGGGCCCCGGCCTGGCACCAGCAGCGCATCCGGCTGGAGCCGCCGCTGCTGGAGGACTCGCCCGTGCTCTCCCTGCACCGGCTGCGCAGTGCGGACCGGGACCGCTACGGCACGAAGGCCGCCAACCTCGGGGAGCTGCACCACGTCCTCGACAGCCGCTCCGCCGACCTCACCGCGTTCTACGGGCGCCCGCGCCCGCCGCGGGAGGACCTGTACGGGCATCTCGCGGCCCGGCTCGGCCTGCGTTCGCCCTCCGCGCCGGAACTCCGGGCGGCCGCCACGAAGTTCGTGGCGGACACGGTCGAGGCTCCCGACGGCGTGGCCCTGCCGTTCTCCCTGCAGCACCGCTTCCTCACCTCGTCCCCGGCTCTCCAGCAGGGCATCGGCAAGTTGAAGATGGCGCTCGAACTCGGCGCGGACGACGTCGTCGACTCGCTCTGCCTGCAGATCCAGCACCTCGTCCGGAACACGCCGATGCCCGAATCCGTCGCCGGGGAGATCACCCGCGCCTTCCCCGCACCGCTCGCGGCCGGCGACCGCCTCGTGGTGCGCTCCTCCTCCAACGCCGAGGACCTCCCCGGGTTCTCCGCCGCCGGGCTCTACGACTCCGTCACCACGGTCCGCGACGCCGGTGAACTGCCCGACGCGGTACGGCAGGTGTGGGCGTCGCTGCTCTCGCCGCGCAGCGTGCGCCTCCGCCACCAGGTGGGGATCAGCCTGGACGACACGTACATGGGTGTGATCGTGCAGGCGTACGTGCCGGCAGCGCTCGGCGGTGTGATGGTGACCTGCGATCCGACCCGGCGTGAGGACTTCCGCAACGTCTACCTCAACTGCTCGCCCGGTTCGCCCGAACAGGTCGTCGAGGGTGCGGTCCTGCCGCAGCAGTACCTGTACAACACCGTCGAGGGGGGCGGACGCACCGTCGCCCTCGGCACGTGGAGCGAGGGACTGCCCGCCGCCACGCGGGCCCGGCTCGCCGACCTGTCCCTGACGGGGCGGCTGCTGCAGTCCCACTTCAGCGCACCCGACGTGGACGACCCGCTGGACATCGAGTGGCTGCTGACCGACCAGGGCGACTTCCGGCTGGTCCAGATCCGCCCGTACGCGCTGTGAGCGCCCGTCTCCCGCGCCCGCGCTCCGCCGCGCGGCCCGCGGCCACCCCGCTGACGCCCACCGCCCGCCGCATCGTCCGGCTCAACTACGGCTTCCAGCTGCTGTTCAACCTGCTGTGGTGGATGCCGGTCTTCTACGCGTACCAGAAGGACGCCGGGCTGTCCGACGGGCAGATCTTCGGCATCCAGAGCGTCTACTACGTCGCCTTCTGCCTCTTCGAGATCCCGACGGGGCTGATCGCCGACCGCATCGGCACCCGCAACTGCCTGCGGGCGGGCGCCGTCGTGATGACGGCGGCGAATCTCGCGCCGGTGTTCAGCGCCTCCTACACCGGGTTCCTCGTCCACTTCCTCGCCATCGCCGCCGGCCGCTCTCTCACCTCGGGAGCGGCCAGCGCCTACCTGTACGACGGGCTGCGCGCCGAACGGTGCGACGAGCACTACCTGAAGGCGGAGGGCACGGCGCGGGCGCTCGGACTCGCCGCGAAGGTCCTCTGCTGGCCGCTGGTCGGGCCGCTGATGGCTCTCGCCCATCCCGCTCCGTACGTCCTGAGCGCCGTGAGTGCGGCGGGCTCCCTGGCCTGCGCCGTCGCCCTGCCCCGGCTCGCGGGCGCCTCGGCGGGCGGCGGCACGTCTCCGACCGGCCGGAAGGGGAGGCCGCCGGCCGGGAAGGCGTCCGGGGCAGCCGGGCGCGGTCGCGGCCGAAGCGCCTCGCTGCGCGACGCCGGGGCCGCACTGCGGTGCATCGCCTCGTCGCCCTGGCTGGCGCTGGTGATGGTGCAGGGGGTCGCGGTCTTCACGCTCTCCCGGATCTGCCAGGTCAATCTCTTCCAGCCGATCCTGCTCGACCACGGCATCGGCGAGGCGTCGCACGGCGGGGTGCTCGCCGCCATGACGGTGGCGGAGGCCGTGGGTTCGGCGCGCCCCCAGTGGCTCGGGCGGCGTCTGACTCCGGTGGCCTGGGTGTCCGTCCTCAGCGTCGCTCTCGCGGTCACGCTGGCGGGCATCACACTCGGCGGGCCCTGGACGGTGGTCGTCCTGCTCTGCCTGTTCGCGGCCGCTGCCGGTTTCGCCTACCCGGTGCAGCGCAAGCTGGTCAACGACGCCGTTCCCGCCCACGCTCCGCGGGCCACGGTGCTGTCCGTCGAGTCGATCGTGGACCGCGGGGTGTGCGCACTGGCGGCCGTCGCCGTGGGCGCGTACCTCTCCGCCGGACGCCTGGACGCCCTGCTCTGGCACAGCGCCCTGGCCACCGCGGTGCTGCTCGGCGTCTTCCAACTGGTCCTGCGCAGCGACGTGTTGCGGCGCGTACCCGACGGCAGGCCGCGGGCGGTCGCCGCCCGGGAGCCGGACGGACGCACCGTCCCGGGTGCGGAGGCGGCTCCGGCTCCTGCGGCGGACGGTTCCTCTGCGGCGGACCCCGCTGCTCCGGCGGCCCCGGTGGCAGCGGACGCGCACCGCAACGTCGGCGTGTAGGACGGCCGCGCGCCCGCCCCTCACCGGGACGGGCGCGCGGCGGCGGTCCTGCGCACTTCGCGTGTTCGAGGCCGGGCGGCGTCAGGAGCGGTGCGCGAGGAGTTCGATCACGCGGGCCGGCAGGTAGGCGGGGCGGGAGGGCAGCCCGGTCTGGTAGGCGAAGTAGCCGAGCGAGGCGGCGACTTCGGTCTCCTCGGCGGTCTCGGCCTCGTAGACGAGGCGGCAGCCGTTCGCGTTCTCCTTGGCGCGCTCCCACAGCGCGGGCGCCGGCTTGCGCTCCGCCTCGGTGCGGGGGGTGAGGATCCGGTCTCCGAAGTCCTCCCAGGCGAAGGGTGCGGAGCCCTTCCAGGCCGAGTCGACCTCCTTCTTGAGGGCGGCGGCACGTTCGGCGTCCGTCTCGCCCCAGGAGGGGGGCACGTTCGTGATCAGCCCGACCTCGATGTCCCGTTCCCGCAACTCGCGCAGGTAGGCGGCCGCGCCCGGCATGTAGCCGGTGCTGTCGTCCTCGGCGGTGTGCACGAGGGTCTCGCCCAGGTCGAAGTAGACGACGGCGCAGCCGCGTTCGGCGTCCGCCCGTATCCCGGCCGCGGCGTCGTGCGCACCCTCCGCCGGCACGGCCGCACTCGCAGCGGTGGTCATCGCGGCGGACGCCGCCGCCGCGCCCAGCAGCGCGATGCCCGTACGGAAGAAGCCGCGGAAGGCGGGTCTGTTCATGGCGTTCGGCGCCTCTCTCCTCGGCGCATCGCAGCGATGCGCGGATGTCCGGGGCATGACACGCGTGGGAGGCGGAGCGTCCGCCAAGTCCCCTCATGTGCCTGGAAGAAGGTTCTTCCTGCCACCGCTCCCTCCCGCCATACCCCCGAACGGCGCACACCACTCGGCCCGGGGATCCTGACGGCCCGGCTCAGGCCGTCCCGCCACGCACGCCCCCGGGATGCACGCCGGCGGTCCGGCAAGCGCCGATCCCCTTCCTTTCAGGGCGAGTTGGAGCATCCTTGAATCCAGCGGCCGGCGACTGCGCCGGATCGTGCCACAGGGCCGGGGGAGCGAGATGAAGGACTGGGCGGGGGAGTCGGACCGCGACAGAGCCGTGGAGCGTTACGTGGAGGACCTGCTGGTCCGATTACCGCGCTCCCGCGCCGAGTTGCCGGCGACGCTGCTGCTCGGCCCGCGCGGCAGCGGCAAGACGACGGTGCTGCGGCACCTGGCGGACTGGGCGCGCCGGGCGCCCGTGGCGCGGCTGGACCTGGCGGCGCTCGGCCAGCAGGGCCGCAAGCCGATCGACGTGCTGGCCGCACTGGTCTTCCAGCTCAACGCGCCGAAGCGGGACTTCGCGCGGCTGCGCTTCCCGTCGTTCGGTCTGCTGGCGATCGCCGTCGCGGCGCGGATGGACGCCGCCGACCGGGACGCGGCCGTACGGCAGATGGAGGGCGCCCTCATCGGCCCGCCCAGCAGCCGCTCCGAGGTGTTCAACCAGCTTGCGCAGTACGCCGCGACGGTGCTCGGCGCACCCACCGCCGTGACGGCGGCCCTGCCGCTGCTCCCGCAGTGGCAGCGGCACTGGGTGCGGATGCGCATGCGGTGGCGTCTGGCACGCGTCCGGCGCCGGACCGCCGACAGCAGCGGCTCCGTCGACGGATTCCTCATCGACCTCAACCAGCGCTACGGGGACCGGGAGCTGGCGGAGCGGCAGCGCGCCGAGGCGGTCCTCTTCGACGCGTTCCTCGACGACCTGCGCAGGGCCTACGGCTCACGCGAGGGAGACCTGCGGCGTACGACGCACTGCCTGATCCTGCTCGACAACGTGGACAGCCCGCTCGGCAACGACTTCCTGAAGGCCCTGCTGGACGCCCGGCGGAAGGCCGGCGCCCACGATCCCCTGCTCGTCCTGGCGACGGCCGGCAGCTATCCGGAGGCGCTGGAGAGCTTCGCCTTCGGGGGTCCCCGGCAGCCGGGCGTACTGCCGGGGAGCTGGGCGGCGGACGAGGAGCGGTTCCGTCCCGAGCAGGTGGTGAAGGGACTCGTGGTGGGCCGGCTCCGCGACCTGGCACGCCACGAGGTGGAGGTGCAGGCCGACGAGGTGCTGCGAGCCGCCCGCGACGTGGTCCCCGCCGCGGACAACGGCGTGCAGTGGCTGGGCTGGCTGGTGTACGAGCTGACCCGCGGCCACCCGGCCGGTACGGCGCAACTGCTGGAGGCCCTGCTGGAGTCCGGCCCGGAGACGGGCTGGGAGGAGCGCGTGCGGCGGAGCCTCGAACCGGGGGCGCCGCTCGTGGACGTGCTGCTGGAGCGGCTCCTGCCGATCGGTGTGAGCGGCGAGCTGGCGAGCGCGCTGGCACGCGGGGCCGCGGCGGTGGACCTCGCACAGGCGCAGTCGGGACCGCTCTGGGACGAGGCGGACGCGGCCGCCCAGGACGAGTTCCACGACTTCTGCACCGACGTCCTGCGCACGATGCACCTCGACGGGGGCGGGGAGGAGGCCGACGGCTGCACGGAGACAGCGCATCCGCTGCTGCGCTTCCTCCTGCTGCGCCGTCTCGCCTCCGTACGCGAACCCGGCGACCCGACCGGCTCTCCCGGCTCCGCACCTCCCGAGGCGTCCGCGGGCGCCGGGACCGAGGGGCGCGGCTGGACCGCCGTGCACGGCGCCCTCCGGGAGCGTGCCGAGACCACCGGCGACGAGGGGACGGCGGCCTACCACGCCCTGGCCGTGGGCGACCTGGCCTCGGCGGCGGGCTACCTGGACCGGGCATACGACCGCCTCGCTCCCGAGGAGTGGTGCGCCGAACTGTGCCGGCTGCGCCGCGCGCCCCTCGCGGAGTCCGGCGGGCTGCGGGGGCGGACGCTGTGGGAGCGGTACGAGCGGCTCGTCGACCATCTCAACGAAGGCGTGGTGGACCAGCGCCTGCGGACCGTCACGCGGCTGCTGGCAGCGGTCTGGCTCGCCCCGGAACCGCCGGACGACCCCCGCACCGACAGGGTCGGCGACCCGTACCGGGACCCGCTGGGCGACCCGGAGGCCGAGCTGTACGGCGAGATCAAGGCCCGGTTCCACACGCTGGCCGTGCACGCCGACAACGCTCAGTGGACGACCGCGCTGCTGAGGAAGGCACGGCAGTACCGACAGGAGCCCTGGCTGTGAGCGAGCGAGTGTTCGTACCGCCGAGACCGCCGCGCCGCTGGGGCCTGCGGGCGCTGGGGGCGGCGCTGGTTCTCGCCGTGGCGGCGCCGGCGGCAGTGTGGAGCGTCGATCGGGCGGAGCACTGCGGGGAGGGCGTGCGCGCGGTGGACGGGGGCGAGTGCGTCGGCGTGACGGACGGCGCCTTCGCCTTCGAGGCGGCGAAAGGGCTGAGCGGGAAGATCCGCGCGGAGAACGAGCGGGTCGCCCGCTCGGGGCTGCCCTCGGTGTCCGTCGCGTACGTGGAGGCCATGTCCGGCGGTTCGGCGGACCGCGGTGCGGAGACGACGCGTCAGGCGCTGACCGGCGCCTATCTGGCGCAGCGTGCGCTGAACGGCGAACGCGGGACGCTGCCGAAGGTGCGTCTGCTGCTCGCCAGCACAGGCAGCGGCGACCGGCACTGGAAGCCGGTCGTGGACCAGTTGCGGAGCATGAAGGAGAGGGAGCGGCTCGTCGCGGTCGCGGGCCTCGGCCAGAGCAACGACAGGACGAAGTCCGCGGTGCGCAGGCTGCGGGAGTACGGACTGCCGATGGTGGGGGCGACGGTCGCCGCGGACGGGCTGCGCTCCTCCGAAGCGGGCTTCTACCGGGTCTCCTTCCCCAACAGCGACCAGGCGGCCGCGGCAGCCCGCCACATCGCGGAACAGCAGAGGAAGCACCCGGGCCGGCGCGTCCAGGTCGTCAGGGACGGCAACGAGGAGGACGCGTACAACACCTCGCTGTACAGGGACTTCAGGTCGGCGGCGCGGCGCGAGGGGCTGAAGGTGGACGACCAGGTCGTGCCGTACCGCTCGGACGAGGACGCGGTCTCGCCGTCCGGCAACGCCCTCACCCTCGCGGCGGACAGGGTCTGCGACGGGAGTCCGCCCGACTTCGTCTTCTTCGCGGGCCGGGGCCGGGACCTGCGGCGGTTCATAGAGGCCGCGGGCGAGGGCGGGCGCCGCTGCCGCACCACGGTGGTCTCCGGATCGAGCACCCTGGGCGTCTACTTCGACCTCAAGGACGGGAAGCCCGGCGCCGCCCTGGAGAAGCTGCGCAGCCGCTGGGCGCACAGCGGACTGCGGGTGTACTACACGGCGTACACCCACCCCGAGATCGCGGAGAAGGTGTACGGGAAGGGCGGCGGCCCGTTCGCGGACTTCGAGAAGGCGTACCGGCGCGAGGCCGGCGGCCCCGTCTCCGCCCTCGACAGCGGCCAGGCGATGCTCGGGCACGACGCGACGCTCACCATCGGGAAGGCCGCCCGCACCGCTGTACGCGTGTACGGGACGCGGGCCGTGACGCCGCGCATGGTGCTGGCCATGCTGGAGCAGACGAACGGCAAGCTGCGGGTGCGCGGGGTGAGCGGCGAGATCGCCTTCGACCCGGACACGGGCGAACCGGTCGGACGCCCGCTGGCGCTGGTGGAGCTGAACCGGCCGCCGGGCGGCGGCAGCGCCGGGAAGTACCGCTTCGAGGCCGCGATCACGCCGTGACCCCGTCGGCGTCCGCGGGGGTTCGGCAGGTGCGCCCTCAGGCCGCGAGCAGGAGCACCAGGGCCGCGGCGGCGGGCAGGGCCTGGACGTAGAGGATGCGGCGGGTGACCGTCAGGGAGCCGTAGAGGCCGGCGGCGAGCACGCAGCAGAGGAAGAACACCTGCACCTGGGGGCCCGTCGGGTCCGGGGCGAGGAGCCCCCAGACGAGCCCCGCCGCCAGGAAGCCGTTGTAGAGGCCCTGGTTGGCGGCGAGCACCGCGGAGGCGTCGGCGAACTCCTGCGTCGTGCCGAAGGCCCGCCGCCCGCGAGGAGTCCGCCACAGGAACATCTCCAGGACCAGGAAGTAGAGGTGGAGCGCGGCTATGAGGCCGACGAGCAGCAGGGCGGCGGTGTGCACGGAGGTCTCCCGGGATCGGTGAGTTGGATTTCGCGACCAACTGGAACGGCCGGAACGCTAGCGCACATTGGTTTGTTTATCCAACCTTCCCTCCGCTAGATTGCCGCCATGGCCAGGAGAGAGGTGAACCCCCGCGACTGCTCGCTGGCCTCGGCGCTGAACGTCGTCGGGGAGAAGTGGTCGCTGCTCGCACTGCGCGAGGTTTTCTACGGCGTCCACCGCTTCGACGGCATCGTCCGCAACACCGGCGCTCCGCGTGACGTGCTCGCCGCGCGGCTGCGCACGCTTGTCGACGGCGGAGTGCTGCGGCGAGTGCCCTACTCCGAGCGGCCGCCCCGCGACGAATACCACCTGACGCAGGCAGGACGGGAGCTCGCACCGGCGATGCTGGGCCTCATGCGGTGGGGCATGCGCTGGGTGCCCGGCGCGCCCACCGGCCCGACGGTCTTCACGCACGAGTGCGGCGGTCCGCTGGACGCGGGGATCGTATGCGGCTCGTGCGGCGAACAGGCCGAGGCCGGCGGCGTCACGATGCCGGGCCCGGACCGGGGCCAGGGCTCCGATACCGGTCCGCGTTCTGATACCCGTCCGGGCCCGGGTGCCGGTCCGGGCCCGGCTTCCGGCTGAGGCTCCGCTTCCTGGTTCCTTGGCCCCTGGTTCCTTGGCCCCTGGCCCCTGGTTCCTGGTTTCGGTTCCAAGGCCCCCGGGGCCGGCTCATTGCAGCACGCGCAGCCTCGCCCCCTTGTTCCACGCCTCCAGCAGGCCGCGGTGGACGGCGGTCACCTCGTGCCGGGCTGCCACCAGCAGCGCGTCGCGGGTGAAGGGCGCGGACGCGACGAGCAGCGCGACGTCGGCCTCGTACTCGAGCTTCGCGACGCCGGCGAAGCCCAGCACGTCGCCGCCGGTGACGTGTGCGCCGGAGTGGCGCGTCCTGCAACGGACGACGAGACGGCGTCCGTCCGCTGTGTGCCCGAGCATGTCGGCGAAGCCGTCTCCGGTGCCCCCGCCTCGGCCGTCCCCGCGGGTGGCGGTCATCTCCGCGCAGCCGTCGCGTCGGCAGAGCCAGGCGACATGGCGTTCGAACTCCCGCGCGTCCATGGCGTCCAGCGCCGCCATCGAACAGACCGCTCCGTACTCACGGACGACGCGACTGAGCCGGGCCGTCTCCGCCTCGTTCTCCGCGAGCCTGCGCCGCAGTTCGCCGTGCGCGTGCATCACCTGGTTCAGCAGCGGTACGACAGTCCGGCCGACGACGCCACGCACCGCCTCTTCCGCGATCTCGCGTACCCGGCCCTCCCGCGCGGCGTGCGCGACTCCCTGCTCGGCGACGCACGCCGCGATCCACTGATCCAGCCACTCGACGAGGCTGTGGACGACCGCGTCGTCCACAGGCGCGCCCGGGCTCTCCGCCCGCGAGGCCTGCTCCGTGTCGAGCAGGTACGTGCGCACCCGCCGCGCCACGTCGCTGTCGCGCAGCAGCATCGCGACGTTGAGCACGGCGCGGCGGGTGAAGAGCGTCAGGTTGGAACGGGGCTGTGGATAACTCTCAGGAAAGGAAGACAGAATGTCCTTCTTAAAGAACTCCAGGTCAGAGCCTCGCAGCGTCCGCATGCCCCGCTCTGTCAGCTCGTCCCGGTGGCGCTGGACGAGTTTGCCCACAGCGTGCTCCGAGACCTCGAAGTACCGCGCCACCATCCGCGTCGTCACATGCACGCCGTCCGGCAGCAGCGACAGCGTCTTCACCTTGTCGAGCGCTTCGGTGCGCTCCGCGACGGACGCGCGCAGCGTCTGCGATTCGAGCAGTGCGCCTTCGTGCACCACGACGGATCCCCCCTCCCCACCGGGCACGCGCCCGGTTCCGGGGCAGGCGTCCCCGCTGACGCCACCCCGTGGGGATCAACGAGGCCGCGCCGGGGGAAGGCACGCTCGAAAAGCGTGCATGCTTGCGAATCGGCGCAGGCTCAAGCGGACCGGCGTGCGCCTCTACCGCGAGCGCCCCCACGGCCCGGCACTCAGAGCGGCATCTTGAAGCCCAGGTGGGACGCCTCGAATCCGAGCCGCTCGTAGAAGCGGTGAGCCTCGATGCGGGTGGCGTCGGAGGTGAGCTGGACGAGGGAGCACCCCAGTCGCCGCGACTCCGCGACGGCCCATTCGATGATCTGGCTGCCCAAGCCGGTGCCGCGGTCGTCCGAGTGGACGCGGACGGCTTCGATCAGGGCGCGGCTCGCACCGCGCCGCGACAGCCCCGGAATGACCGTGAGCTGCAGGGTGCCGACGGTGCGGCTGCCGCGTTCGGCGACGACGAGGTGCTGGTTGGGGTCGGCGTCGATGCGCTCGAACGCGGCCCGGTACGCCTCGGGTTCGTCCGGGCTCTCGCGGCGTGCGCCGAGGGGGTCGTCGGCGAGCATGGAGACGATGGCAGGAACGTCGTCGGCGGTCGCCCGGCGCATCGTCACGGGCGAGTCCGCCGGTGACGCGGAGGGCGGTGTGGATGACGGAGTGCCGGTGGTCATGTCCGCAACTTACGTCTCGGTTTTGGCCAGAGGTCGGACTCGTTGGCAACGTGCGCATCCGTGCCCAAAGCGCACCGTGCCGGATGTGACCGCGGAGCCCCGCGCGGCTGCGACTGCGGGACCCGCGCGGCTGCGGGGCCCGCGCCCGGCTACCGGTACCCGCGCGACCAACGTCCCCGTCGCGACCCGCGGGCTCACGAGGTTCCGTCACCGGCACGGGGCACCGCCGTCCTCCGCGGGGACCCCGGCCGGCCGGAGTCCGTCAGCCGGCAGGGTCCAGTGCCCGCACCGCGCGGACGAGGGGCGCCAGTTCGGGACGCTGCTCCGCCGCGTCGAGCGCGCCGCGGAGAGCCGCGTCGTGCGTGGGGCGAGCGGACTCGAGAAGGGCGTGGCCCGCCTTGGTGACGTTCGTATAGATGCCGCGTCTGTCTGTCGGGCAGAGGTAGCGGGTGAGCAGGCCGCGCTCCTCGAGCCGGTTGACCAGCCGCGTGGTGGCGCTCTGGCTGAGGACGACGGCGTCGGACAGCTGCGTCATGCGGAAGTGGCCGCCGTCTCCGTCGTGTTGCTCGCTGAGCACGTCGAGGACGGAGAACTCCCGGACGCTGAGGCCGTGTTCCGCCTGGAGCGCGCGCTCGATACGGGCCTCGATCCGCCCGTGCAGTGCGGACAGCGCGCACCAGCCCTTGGCGGGGACGGGATCCGGTCGCGACATGGCGGCACTCACTTCCTCTTGCGGGCGGTCCGTGCCTCGTCGAGCGGGCCCCTGCCTCGTCTCCGGGCGGGTCATGCTCCCTCGGCGTGCGTCTGCCTCTCGGCGGGCCCGGCGGCGCCGCGGACAGGAGGGCGCCGCTCGGTCTTCCACAGGTTAGTGCAGGGCGAAATTCCCAGCTCGCACCTGTATGCGGCGCTTGCAATCACCGTCCCGGCGCCCTGGCCGTCAGCGCGGTGGCGGCGAGCGTCTGCCCCGTCCCGGGAGTGGCGAGGGCGACGGCCAGGACGAGCCAGTCCGCGAACAGCTTCATGGACAGGACGGAGACCTCCGCGAACGCGTCCGGATTCCGGACGCTCGCGAGGGCCAGTGCGAGCAGGCACAGCGAGGGTGCCGGCCGGAGCAACCACCGTTGCCCGGCGGCGGGTAGGCGACCGCCCCACGGCACTTCCGAGTCCGCTCTACGATCGGCCCATGGCTCCTCCTCCGCTCTCCGTGCCCCCGCGGCCTGGCGCCGGGCAGGCGCAGGGCCGCCCCCGGCTCCACCTGTTCGACCTGGACGGGACGTTGATCCACGGTTCGTCGGCGGCCGTCGAGATCTCGCGCCAACTGGGCCTGGACAGGGAGATCCGCGAACTGGAGTCCGCGTTCTCGGCCGGGGCGCTGACACCTCCGCAGTTCGCCGCGCGCGCGTGCGAGCTGTGGTCGGAGCTGACCGACGAGCACGTGGGCCGGGCCTTCCTGGATGCGCCGTGGCTGGCGGGCATCCGCGAGGTGTGGGAGGACATCCGGTCACGCGGCGAGCACTGCGCCGTCATCTCGCTCTCGCCGGACTTCTTCGTCAGTCGACTGCTGTGGCAGGCCCCTCCGTCCCCGCACGGCGCCCTCGGCTCCCCGGACGGGGACGCCGGGTCCGCCCGTACGGGCGCCGACGCGACGTACGGATCGCGGTGGCCCGCAATCCCCTTTCGGGAGCCCGTGAATCCGGCGGGGATTCTCTCCGCGGCGGCGAAGGTACGGATAGCGGACGAACTCTGCGCGCAATTCGGTGTATCGAGAAATGAGTGCGTCGCGTACGGCGATTCGATGTCCGACGCGGAGCTGTTCGCCAGGGTGCCGACGTCGGTCGCGGTGAACGCTGACCGCCACCTGCGGGGTCTCTCCTCGTACGAGTACCGCGGGCGGGACCTCCGGGAGGCATACGGACTTGTCGGCACGCGTCCGTAATTCCTGTCAGTGGCGCCCGTCACGCGATTCGCCCGGGCTGTTCACGGGACTTGTGCGACGAAGTGACAACGGTATGGTCGAGTCCGCATCGTGCGGTACGTCAATCCGCTGCCGGTGCCCCGGGGTCGAATCACCGAAAACGTGCGAAATGCGTGACTGCGCAGATTGTCTGTAAGAGTTCGAGGCGAGGCAGACCATGACGACCACATCGGCCGGCAACGGTCCGTCCGCGGGGGACGGCGGAAGAGGCGACGGCAGAGAAGACGACGACTGGGGCTGGTTCAGCCGGCCGCAGCCGCAGGCCGGAAACCCGACCGCTGAACAAGGGACCACCTGGCACCAGGAGGAAGAGACGCGGGGGACGCGCCCCCGGGACAGTGCGGAAAGCAGCGCGGCGGGGCGGGCCACCGAAGCATGGGCCTCCCGGGATCAGGCCGGGCGCGAGCAGGCAGGACGGGAACAGGCCCCACGCGAGCAGGCCCCACGCGAACCTGGCCGTCAGCCCCTGAGCCCGGTCGGTCCGGTCGCCGCGAACGCCGGTCCCGGCGCGCTGCGCACCCGGCTCGCCGAGGCGCCCGGGCAGCCGGGAGCCACCGACGGCGGGGGTCTCGACGAGTTCGACGCCTTCGGCGGAAGCGGAAGGGACCGTCCGGCACCCGCGATCGACGTGCCCGCGATCGACGTGCCCACGCTCGACGTCCCGACCGTCGACGACGGCCTGGAACCGGCCCGCCGGCACCCCGACCCCGGAGCGCACCACGGGCCCGCGCCGGAGAGCCCGTCCTCCCCGGCGGCCGCGCCGGACGCCGACCCCGTCGAGTCACGCGACGCGATGCTCATCCGCCGCACCATGCAAGAGGTGGAACCCGTAGCCGACGCGGCGACCGCGTACTTCTACGCCCTGCTGTTCGTCGAGCACCCCGAGCTGCGCGAGCTCTTCCCGGCCTCCATGGACACCCAGCGCGACCGGCTCTTCCGCGCGCTGCTGACCGCCGTGCGCCTCGCCGAGGACCCCGACGTCCTCACCCGCTACCTCTCCGGACTGGGCCGCGGGCACCGCAAGTACGGCACCCGCCCCGAGCACTACCCGGCGGTGGGCGAGTGCCTGCTGGGCGCGCTCGCCCAGTACGCGCCCGGCACCTGGAGCCAGGAGACCGAGGACGCCTGGGTCCGCGCGTACACGCTGATCTCGCAGGTCATGATCGACGCCGCGGCCGAGGACGAGATGCGCGCCCCGGCGTGGTGGAACGCGCAGGTCGTCTCGCACGAGCTGCGCACCTCCGACATCGCGGTGATCACCCTGCGCCCCGACCAGCCGTACCCGTTCCTCGCGGGCCAGTTCACGAGCGTCGAGACGCCCTGGTGGCCGAGGGTCTGGCGGCACTACTCGTTCGCCTCCTCGCCCCGCTCGGACGGCCTGCTCACCTTCCACGTGAAGGCCGTACCGACAGGATGGGTCTCCAACGCGCTCGTCCACCGCGCCCGTCCCGGCGACGTGCTGCGGCTCGGCCCTCCCGCGGGCGGCATGACCGTGGACCACTCCACGGACGACGGTCTGCTGTGTCTCGGCGGCGGCACGGGGATCGCCCCCATCAGGGCGATGGTGGAGGATGTCGTGCAGCAGGGCCGCAGACGGCCCGTCGAGGTCTTCTACGGAGCGCGCAGCGATCACGACCTCTACGACCTGGAGACGATGCTGCGCCTGGAGGAGCGGCACGACTGGCTGTCGGTGCGGCCGGTGGTCGTCAACGGGCCGGGGGCGGGCCGTGCGCACGTCCTGTCCGGTCAACTGCCGGACGCCGTCAGGCAGTACGGCCCCTGGAACTCCTACGTCGGCTACCTGTCGGGCCCGCCCGGCATGATCCGCAGCGGCCTGGACGCCCTCGTCGAGGCGGGTGTGCCGGCCCACCGGATACGGCACGACGCGGTGGCGGAGCTGAACGTCGGGAGCGAGTAGCGGCGTCAGAAGGCAGTGTCCGGAGCACGGCACGCGGGACGTGCGCACACACCGCGCCCGCGGCAGCCAGAACCGCATAGGGCAGGCACGACAGCGACAGCAGGACAGCACGGCGGACTCCGTGCGCAGCAGAGCAGTTGGCAGAGGAAGGGGAAGGGGTCAGCGGCGTGGCAGAGGCTGATGGGGCACATCCTCGGGATGGCCAGAACGCGCGTGCGCAGCACGAGCACGAGAAGTCGGAAGCGCACTGGTTCGAGCGCCGTGACCGCCACGACCGAACGGCCTCCGGAAGCGGCCCGCGCGAGGAGGACGGCGCGGGAGCCCGGCTGAACGGGGACGGTGCGGTCCGCGAGGAACCCGGGCTCTTCGGCGGGCCGTCGCGCCCCGGCAGCGACGGTGAACGCGTGCTGCAGCGCCGGATGGGCACCACCGACCGGGCGGAGCGCTTCTACGACGAGCAGGTGCTGGACCGTCTCAACGAGCGGATGCGCGAGTTCGTGCAGCGCCAGGAGATGTTCTTCCTCGCCACGTCGGACCGCCACGGCGAGTGCGACAGCAGCTTCCGTGCCGGACCGCCCGGATTCCTCCACGTGCTGGACGAACGCACCCTGGTGTACCCGGAGTACCGGGGCAACGGCGTGCACGCCAGCCTCGGGAACATCGAGGAGAACCCGCACCTCGGCATCATGCTGATCGACTTCACCCGCGCCAGGATCGGGCTGCACGTCAACGGCCGCGCCAGCGTGCTCAGCGACGCGGAGATCCGCATGTCGCACCCGGAGCTGCCCGAGGACCCGGTGCCCGGGCGCAAGGCGCAGCTGTGGGTGCGGGTGGAGGTCGAAGAGGCCTACATCCACTGCGCGAAGCACATCCCCCAGCTGCAGCGCGCACCGAAGCGCACGGCCCGCGAGTGGGGGACGGACGACTACAAGCGCAAGGGCGGGGACTTCTTCGGCGCCGCACGCGACGCGCGCGAGCGCGGGGCCGCACACGCAACCTCACGCCAGGGCGCCGGAGCGCGCGAGCGCGTCCCGGCGGCGCGGACCGCGCAGGGGTACGCGGCGTCACGCGGGCAGCAGCAGACGCAGACGCCGCCGTCCCCGTACGACGAACTGCCGGGCTACGGGCGGGAAGAGGCGTACGAGTCCCGGAGCCACGGGGCGCAGGCCCACGAGTCCGGGGCCCGCGAGTCCCACGCGCCGGTGTACGGGGCCGGGTCGTCGGCCGCGGAGCCGGCGGGGGCGGGAAGCGCGTCGCCCGAGGCGGGAAGCGTGCCCGAGCCCGTGTCCCTGGCCGACACCACGGGCACCACGAGTGCTACGGACACCACGGGGACGGCGGCGGCGGACCCCGTCGTGCCCGATGCCGGGACCGGCGCGGCTGCCGTGACCGGTTCCGCATCAGGGAACGCCTCCGACAGCACGGCATCCGCCACGGGGACCGGGACGACGAGCAGCTCGTCCGGTACCGGCCTGCTCGGGAGCGACCGCGAATCGGCCTGGCAGCTTCCCGAGATGCCGCCGCCGCCACGGCTGCTGAACGCGCCCCCGGCCCAGCGCGGCGCCGGTTCCCAGCAGGGCGCCTCGGCGTACCCGGGGAGCTCGGACTGGCCTTCGTCGCTCTCCGCAGGTTTCGCGGCGACCTCGTCCCCGGCGCAGGGCGCGCCGACTGCCGCAGACGGGGCGTCCGGAGCGATCGCCGCACGAGGGGCGGCAGCAGGGGTACGCGGTGCCGATCCGCACGCCTGGCGGCAGGAGGCGGAGGCGGCGCTGGCCGAGGCGCAGCGACGCGGTGCGGTGAGTGGACAGGGCACGTTCCAGGGCTGGTTCGGCTGAGGGCCTGACCCGGCCGGAGGGCCCGCCCCCGGCGGAGGAGCCCCGCGGACTGCGGTCTGACGGCCGGACTGCCCGTCGGCCGTGGGCCGTTCACCCCAGATCGGGTGCCAGAAGCGCCAGGACGCCCTCGATGTTCCGCTCCAGGTAGGAGCGGAGCGCCGGCGGCACGACGTCGACGGAGGTCACGCCTTCGCGGGTGAACGGCACCCGCACGATGTCGTACTCGCCGCTCGGCTCGTCCACTTCGGGCCCGTGCCGGCGGGAGAGGTCCATGGACACCAGCCGGCAGACGAAGAAGTGCTGCACCTTCACGCCGCTCTCGCCGCTCTCCGTGGTGTGGGGCACCGTGTCGACGAAGGCGGGCACCACGTCGGTGACCTTGCCGCCGAGTTCCTCGTCCACCTCGCGGTGCAGCGCCTCGACGACGGTGCGGTCGACCCCCGGTTCGACGCCGCCGCCCGGCGTGATCCAGTACGGCTCCAGCCCGGGCTTGGTGCGTTTGATGAGGACGAGGTGCGGAGCGGCCGGAGCAGGGCCGCCGGCGGAACCGGTGCCGCCGCAGTCGAGCAGGACCGCGCGGGCGGTGCGTTTGACCACGTGACGTTCATGGGCCATGGATGAGGTCTGGCCCGCGGTGGGACGCGTCAAACTCCTCCGCCGGGACGCCCGTCGTACGCCGCGGCCCGCGCGGCGGCGCAGGACCGGCCCCGCCGCGGATGCGGAACGTCGGCCAAAATCTCCTCAGAGCTATATCGATAATGTCGCGACAGTCACTGGACATCGACGCAGAGTCAACTAACCTGGTTTTGAACGGTTCTTCGCGCGTTGAACCGTGGAACCGGGCGGTTCGAGGCATGAGGGGGGAGCCTCGAACCGCCTGTTGCGTGCGGGGCGCGGGTGCCTCGGCGTATGCCTGATGCGGGGCGCAGCGCGCAACCGGCCGTCCGGAGACTTGCGGCAGTGGTCACATGCGTGGCTCCCGTTCAAGAGCCCGTCCCCTGACCGTGGTTGACGCGTCGAAGGCGTACCGCCCCGCTTCCCGGCCACCGCGAGCGCGTCGCCCGAAGGCGTCCACGTGAGTGCGGTGACGCGGTCGGTGCGTCCGTCCAGGGTCCGCACGTGCCGGCTGTGAACCCGGCCGCCCTCCGGTCCGCCCTCCTCCGGGGTCGCCTCCGGGCCGCCCTGCGGCCCTACTTCTCCGGTGTCTTCTCGAACTTGTCGCACTGCCAGTCGCGGAAGTCGCGGTGCTTTTTCCACATGCGGTGCGCGGCCTTGATGTTCCATTCCGGGTCCAGGGCCTTTCGCGGTGTGCCGCCCATCTGCTCGACGCGGGCCTCGTAAAGCTGGAAAACCCCCCAGTTCCGGGTTCCGTTGTTGTTGGAGAGGATGTACAGCGGGTCCAGATTCGACTGGCAGCGGGCTATTGCCACCGCGCGGTCCGGTGCTTCTTCGAATACTTCGCGAATTCGCTTCTCGACGCGCTCCTCGGACCAGCTTCTGAGGTGCGTCCTTTCTTCGTAGAGTGCCCGTTTCGTCGTGTCGTCCACGACTCCGTTCGGCGTTATTCCGGCAAGGACCTGGAATGCGATGACGCGTCTCAGCGTCTCGGGCCCGAACGAGTCGTCCACGGCCAGTTCACCGCCCGCCCGCTTGAGCAGGAGCTGGACCTCCCGTACGCACTTGTCGTTCTGGCGGCCGAGGTTTATCGGCCCGTCGCAGGTGTCCGCGAAGAGCGGGCGGGAGCGCTCGTCCCGTCCGCCGTCGCTCGCGAGGCCGATTCCGACGGCGACCGCGGACACGAGGGTCACGGCGGCCGCCGCGATCAGCGGACGCCGGAACCGGCGCGAGGCAGGGGCATCCGCGGACGGTTCGGACGCGGACGGGGGGCCGGCAACTAAGGCGGCCGGCTGTTCCGCCACCGCCTCCGCCACCGCCTCCGTTGCCGCCTTCTCCGCTGTCTCCGTCTCCGCTGTCTCCGCCGGGGCCGCCGCCGTCACAGCCGCTGCCGTCGTCGCGGGCCTCCGCCCCCCGGGCTTCTTCTCCCCGATCCGCTTCTCGGCCGTCTTCGCCTCGGCCCATCTCGCCGCCCACTCCTGCCTGTCGCCGCCCAGGGCCGCGGCGATGTCCACCGCGTTGACCTGCTTGACGAGCACTTCCTGCTCGATCAGCCGATGAGCGGTGTCGTGGCTGCAGTGCGCGTCGTTGCCGATCTTGCGGAATGAGGGATTCCCGGCGCCGGCCCGCAGCGCCCGGATGTCACGGAAGAAGGCCGCCCGGACCTCGTGCGCGTCCGGTTCGTCATTGTCGTCGACCATCTGCACCCACTTGAACGGAATTGGCCTCTGCGAATCGGAACCTCGCCTGCCACGGGCCGGAACCGGTGTCCGAGGATATCCGAAGTTCTCCGAAAGCGTCCGGACTCCTGGCCTTCCGGTATCCGCGGCTGAGACGGTCCTCTGGCACGGGCACCAGACTTCATCGAATTCCTGGCCGTGGGTCCAGGGGAAAAGGAGTGCATTGTGAAGAGGATTTTCAAGCGGCTCGCCGTCTCCACCGCAGCCGTCGGGGTACTGGCATCGGGAATGGTCGTCGCCGGCACATCGGAGGCCGTGGCCGCGGCGCCCTGCGGACTGAGCTACACGGTGGGCGACGTGCCGGGCGGGCCCCTGAAGGTCGTCTACTACGACATCCGCAACTGCCACAACAAGGCGGTGAAGCGCAAGTTGGATCTCGCGGGTACCACTGACGAGGACTGCCTCACCATTCCCGCCGGACAGACGGTTTCCAGGGAGCGCATCATCGCGGGCTGGGCGGGCGTGCGGGGCATCAAGCCCTGCTGAAGCCCGTCCGACAGCCCCTGGGAATCGAACTGTCGGCGTCGCGCCCGGAGTTCAGAGCGCTGCCGTGACCGTCCTCCCGCAGAACCGGCCGCCCCGTTCGTTCGAGACGGGGCGGCCGGCCTTCCACCCGGGTTCCGTCAGCGCTCGGTCAGGGGCAGATAGACGCGGTTGCCGCCCTCCGCGAACTCACGGGACTTGGCGAGCATGCCTGCCTCGATCTCCTCCTGCCCGAGAGGACCTTCCTCACCGCCGCCGGGGCCGAACCGCTCGTTGATGTCGCGGCTGATCTTCATCGAGCAGAACTTCGGCCCGCACATCGAGCAGAAGTGGGCGACCTTCGCCCCCTCCGCGGGCAGCGTCTCGTCGTGGAACGACCGGGCGGTCTCCGGATCGAGGGCCAGATTGAACTGGTCCTCCCAGCGGAACTCGAAACGCGCGTCGGAGAGAGCGTCGTCCCAGTCCTGGGCGCCGGGGTGGCCCTTTGCGACGTCCGCCGCGTGGGCCGCGATCTTGTACGTGATCACGCCGGTCTTCACGTCGTCCCGGTCGGGCAGACCCAGATGCTCCTTGGGCGTGACGTAGCAGAGCATCGCGGTGCCCCACCAGCCGATCATGGCGGCGCCGATGCCGCTGGTGATGTGGTCGTAGCCAGGGGCCACGTCCGTGGTGAGCGGGCCGAGGGTGTAGAACGGCGCCTCGTCGCAGACCTCTTGCTGGCGGTCGATGTTCTCCTTGATCTTGTGCATGGGCACGTGGCCCGGGCCCTCGACCATGGTCTGCACGTCGTGCCGCCTGGCGATGCGGGTGAGCTCTCCCAGCGTCTCCAACTCGGCCATCTGCGCGGCGTCGTTGGCGTCGGCGACGCAGCCGGGTCGCAGCCCGTCACCGAGGGAGAAGGTGACGTCGTAGGAGCGCAGGATCTCGCACAGCTCGGAGAAGTGCGTGTAGAGGAAGCTCTCCTCGTGGTGCGCCAGGCACCACGCGGCCAGGATCGACCCGCCCCGCGAGACGATCCCGGTCCTGCGGCGTGCCGTCAGCGGGACGTAGCGCAGCAGCACCCCGGCGTGCACCGTCATGTAGTCGACGCCCTGTTCGCACTGCTCGACGACGGTGTCCCTGTAGACGTCCCATGTCAGCTCCTCCGCCTTGCCGTTCACCTTCTCCAGCGCCTGGTAGAGCGGCACCGTGCCGATGGGGACGGGGGAGTTGCGCAGCACCCACTCGCGGGTGGTGTGGATGTTGCGGCCGGTGGACAGATCCATGACCGTGTCGGCGCCCCACCGGGTCGCCCACGTCATCTTCTCCACCTCCTCCTCGATGGAGGAGGTGACGGCCGAGTTGCCGATGTTGGCGTTGACCTTCACGAGGAAGTTCCTGCCGATGACCATCGGCTCGGTCTCCGGATGGTTGACGTTGGCGGGCAGGACGGCACGGCCCGCGGCGATCTCGTCGCGTACGAACTCGGGCGTGCGCTTCTCGCGGATCGCCGCGTACTCCATCTCCGGCGTGACCAGGCCGCGCTTGGCGTAGGCGAGTTGGGAGACGGCCTCCCGGTGGCCGCCGGACCGTGCCCGGCGGGGCCTGCGGGCGCGGCCGGGGAAGACGGCGTCGAGTCCGTCGAGCCCGGCAGATTCGCCTCCGCCGCCGACGCGGCCGCGCGGGACGGCGCCTCCCCGTGGAGTGGTGTGCCTGATTCCGTCGTCCTCGGGCCGCAGTTCACGGCCCGCGTACTCTTCCGTGTCGTCTCGTTCGATGATCCAGTTCTGGCGCAGCGGGGGAAGGCCGCGGCGCACGTCGGTTTCGATGGCGGGATCGGTGTACGGCCCGGACGTGTCGTAGAGCGTGACGTCCTTGCCGTCGGTGAGGTGCACGCGGCGGACCGGGACCCGCAGGTCGGGGCGCGAACCGCTCAAGTAGCCCTTGTGCCAGCCGAGCCCGGTGGGCCCGGACGCGGCGGACGAAGGCGTGTGTGCATCCTGCATGGTCATGCGACCAACTCCCTACGCCGGCATTACCCGGTAACAGGTTCGGCGGTCGGCGCAGCCTTCTCCGTTTCCGCGCGAACGGCTGTACGGAAGTCAGCGCCCTCTCAGCCCCGTGCTCGGAGCTCCCGCGATGTGCAAAGGCGTACTCACGCTAGTGCTATGGCAACAGGACTGACCAGAGCGCCTCCGGTATTGCGATGATCGGGGCGTGACACCGACACCTCCGTTCCGTCCCGGCAGCCCCGCCGGAAACACGGGACACGATGCTGAAGGCCCGGACCGCGGCCCCGCCCGCGCCGGCCTCCGCGACCGCTCCTCCGCGGATGCTCCCGCCCCCGCCCCCGCGAGCGGCCACGCCCACAGCCACGGCCACTCTCACGGCCACGGGCCCCCTGCCCCCGTCTCCCGCCACCTGCGGAAAGTCATCGCGGCGGTGCTCATCCCCTTCGCCGTCGCCGTCGCCGCCGGCCTCGTCTCGCTCTGGCCCGGCGGGGTCCCCGGCCACGACGAGGACACGGGCCTCGGCTTCGACCGGCCCACCCTCGCGGCACGCGTCACGGCGGTGAAGGTCGTCGACTGCAAGGACGTGAACGTCCGGCCGCCCACCGGCCAGCCCGGTCAGCCGCCCGGTGAGTCCGGCGCGCAGGGGCGGGCCGGGAAGGGCGACGCCTGCCGCAAGGCGACCGTCGAGGTCGCCGAAGGCAAGGACAAGGGGGACACCTTCACCGAGGTCGTGCCGCCCGACGCCACCCGCACCTACTCGGCCGGGCAGGACGTGGTGGTGGCGTACGCGGCGAACGCCCCTCGCGAGCTGCGCTACAGCGTCGTCGACGTCGACCGGGACGTCCCGGTCGTGCTGCTGGCGGGCGTGTTCGCGCTCTTCGTCGTACTCGTCGGAAGGATGCGCGGCATGCTCGCGCTGGCCGGTCTGGCCGTGAGCTTCGCAGTGCTGTCGTTCTTCATCCTGCCCGCGATACTGCAGGGTTCGAATCCGCTGGTGGTGGCGGTCGTCGGAGGCAGCGCGATCATGCTGACGACGCTGTACCTCTGCCACGGGTTCTCCGCGCGTACCTCCGTGGCCGTGGTCGGGACGCTGATATCGCTGCTGCTCATCGGCGTGCTCGGCTCGCTCTTCATCGACTGGGCACGGCTCACGGGCAACACCGACGACCAGACCGGCCTCGTCCACGGTCTCTTCCCCGGCATCGGCATCCAGGGTCTGCTGCTCGCGGGCGTACTGATCGGCTCGCTGGGCGTGCTCGACGACGTGACGGTGACGCAGACGTCAGCCGTGTGGGAGCTGAAGCAGGCCGATCCGGGGGCGGGCTGGCGGAAGCTGTACGGCGCGGCCATGCGCATCGGCCGCGATCACATCGCCTCCGTCGTCAACACGCTGGTGCTGGCGTACGCGGGTGCCGCACTGCCGCTGATGCTGCTGTTCTCCATCGCGCACAGCAGCGTCTCCACGGTGGCGACGAGCGAGGTCGTGGCGGAGGAGATCGTCCGCACCCTCGTCGGCTCGATCGGCCTCGTCGCGTCCGTCCCGGTCACGACGCTGCTGGCGGCGCTCGTGGTGTCCGCGGACCGCCGGGGCACCGTCCCGGCAGCGGCCGGGGCGGCGGGCGGCGCCTCCCCGGCGCCCGCGGCCGCTCACGCGGGGCGCGAGGGTGCGCCCGCTCCCGTCACCAGTCGTCGCGGCGGGAGGAGGAGGAAGCCGAAGTGAAGTGCCGCACGACGTAGATGAGGCCGCCGACCAGAGCGGCGAAGATCAGCAGCTTGAAGAGGAGCCCGACGAGGAATCCGACGACGCTGAGGATCAGGCCGCCGAAGACAGCGACGGCGATCAGCGGGATCGCGACCCACTTGACCCACCACGGCAGGCTTCTCATGATCCCCTTGGCGTCCATTGAACCGCTCCCGATGGCCGGCCGGCCCGTGTGCGGACCGGTGAAGTGCGAACTCCGCGGCAGGTCCTGCCGCCTTCCGACTCCGATGCTAGGACTCGCCGGTCCGCGGCGGGAGGGCCGGAGCCCCCGGTCCTCCCCTGAACCGCCCCCTACGCCGACCCTGAGCCCGGCCCGTCCGGCCGCCTCCTGAGAGCTGACACCGCCCGGGCCCGCGGCACCCGGCGGTGTCAGCTCTCAGGAGGCGCGAAGACGACCATCATCCGCAGGTCCTCGCTGATGTGGTGGAACTTGTGCGGCGTCCCGGCCGGCACGTACACGACGCTGCCGCGTGCGACGGCGGTCGTCTCGGTGCCGACGGTGATCGCCCCGCGTCCGCTGACGACGAGATACACCTCGTCCTGCCGGTGCGGCTGCTGCGGGTCGACGGTGCCGCGGTCGAGGGCGTAGAGACCCGCCGACATGTGGCGTTCGCGAAGGAACTGAAGGTATGCCCCGTCGTTGGCGGCCCGCTGGGCCTCCAACTCGTCCAGCCGGAACTCCTTCATCTCGCTGCCCACCCCGCTCTTCCGTCCGCCCGCCAGGGACCCCGTGTGCTGCCGGAGCCCGGCTCTGCCACGATCACACTATGACGAATTTCCTCATCAAGACGCTCGCCAACGCAGCCGCCCTCGCGGTGGCCACATGGCTGGTCTCCGGCGTCGACGTCACCGGCACCGGCACCGGCGAGAAGACGCTCACGCTGATCATCGTGGCACTGATCTTCGGTGTGGTGAACTTCGTGGTGAAGCCGCTGCTGAAGTTCTTCTCGATGCCGCTGCTGATCCTCACGCTGGGTCTCTTCACGCTCGTCATCAACGCCCTGATGCTGATGCTCACCTCCTGGGTGTCGGACCAGCTGGACGTCAACTTCGATGTGGACGGCTTCGGTCCGGCCTTCCTGGGCGGCCTCGTCATCTCCATCGTGGCCTGGGCGCTGCACATGGTTCTGCCCGACCGGGACTGAGGCGGCATGCACGAGTACAGCGTCTGCTTCGTCTGCACCGGCAACATCTGCCGCTCCCCCATGGCGGAGGCCGTCTTCCGCGCCCGGATCGCGGAGGCGGGACTGGACGGCCAGGTCGTCACCAGCAGCGCGGGCACCGGGGGGTGGCACGCCGGAGACCCCGCGGACCCCCGCACGGCCGCGCTGCTGGAGGAGACGGGATACGAACTGGACCACGTGGCACGGCAGTTCGTCCGGGACGGATTTGCGGGCCACGATCTCGTCGTCGCCCTCGACGAAGGCCACGCCCGTGAACTGCGGGCGTTGGCGCCCACACCGGGCGACGAGGCGAAGATCCGGCTCCTGCGCGGCTACGACCCCACGGCCGCCGAGGACGACGGCTTCGGCTTCGACGTCCCCGACCCCTACTACGGCGGGCCCGAGGGCTTCGAGGAGTGCCTCCGGCTCGTCGAGGCGGCGGTGCCCGGACTGATCGCCGAGGTCGCCGCGACGCTGGAGCAGCGTGCGGGGGACCGGGGCGACGGCGGGGCCGGGGACTCCGGCGGAAGCGGCGCGGGCACGGCCGCCCACGGCGGCGGAAGAAGAGACAACAGCACGGGACGCCCCCTCGCGGGCGAGCACAGCACAGGAGAGCACCCATGAACGCCGTCGCCGACCGCGTGGCGCAGCTGACCGACGCCGCCGAGGCAACCGGGGCGTACCCGTTGCCCGGCGGGGACATCTGCGACGCCTGGCGCATCACCCTGCGCGGCGGCCCGCTCGGCCCCCACAGCACCGTCTTCGCCAAGTCGCTGGCAGACCCGCCGCCGGGCTTCTTCGAAGCGGAGGCCGCGGGGCTGGCGATGCTCGCCGTCACCGGCGAGGTGGCGGTCCCGCGCGTCCTGGCCGTCGCCGACGACGTGCTGGTGCTGGAGTGGGTCGAGCCCGCGTACGGAAGCCCGTCCGCCCAGGAGGCCGAGAGGTTCGGACGGGACCTCGCCGCGCTGCACGACATCAGCGGCACCGTCTCCTACGGCACCCCCGGACGAGCCGCCTACCTGGGCACCCTCCCCCTGCCGAGCCCCGACGAGAACGTCGCCGACCCCGCCGACTGGCCCCGCTTCCACGCCGAGTACCGGCTGCGGCCCTTCCTGCGCGAGGCGTTCGACCGGGGCGGCATATCCGCGTCCGACACCCTCGACGTGGAGCAGCTGTGCGAGGAGATCGGCAAGGTGGCCGGGCCGCCGCAGCCTCCGGCGCTGATCCACGGCGACCTGTGGTCCGGCAACGTGCACTGGGCGGCGGACGGCCGGGCCAGGCTGATCGATCCCGCGGCTCAGGGCGGCCATCCCGAGACCGACCTGGCGCTCCTGGAGCTGTTCGGCTGCCCCGAGCTCTCCCGTATCCTCGCCGCGTACGAAGAGGTACGTCCCATCGAGGGCCGCGCGGAGCGTGTCCCTCTCCACCAGCTGCAGCACCTGCTCGTGCACGCGGTCCTCTTCGGCGGCGCGTACGGCGCGAAGTGCGGGGAGGCGGCACGGGCCGCGCTGCGCCAGGGCTGACGGCCCGGCCCGCGCCGGCCCGGCCGTCCGACAGGAGAGCACCATGAGCACCGACCGCGACGCGACCCGGGTCGTACGGGCGGGCCTTCCCGACGAGGAGGCCTACGCCCCGCCGCTGCCCGGCCCCGTCTTCGCCGCCCACTACCACCTCCCCGGTGACGTCGCCGGCGCCCCCTACGCCTACGGCCGCGACGCCAACCCCACCTGGACCGGCCTGGAGAGCGCCATCGGCGAGCTGGAGTGCCCCGGGGACGAGGCGGCGCGCACCGTCGCGTTCGCCTCCGGGATGGGCGCGATCTCCGCGGTGCTGCTCTCCCGCGCCCGTCCCGGCAGCGTCTTCGTACTGCCCGACGACGGGTACAACCTGCTGGCCGCCATGCGGGAGCGGCTCGAGGCCTTCGGTGCCGAGGTCCGCACCGCGCCGACGGCCGGTGACGCCCAACTCGCCCAGCTCGACGGGGCGTCGCTGCTGTGGATCGAATCGCCGTCGAACCCGGGGCTCGACGTGTGCGACATCCGGCGGCTGGCCGCCGCGGCACGCGAGCGCGGCGTCCTCGTCGCCGTCGACAACACGCTGGCCACGCCCCTGGGGCAGCGCCCGCTCGAACTCGGCGCCGACTTCTCGGTGGCCAGCGGCACCAAGGCGCTCACCGGGCACGGCGACATCCTGCTCGGCTACGTCACCTGCCGCGACCAGGAGCTCGCGGACTCCGTCCGGCTGTGGCGCAAGCACGTAGGCGCCATCCCTGGCCCCATGGAGGCCTGGCTCGCGCACCGTTCGCTGGCGACGCTCGACGTACGCACCCGGCGTCAGGCGGAGAACGCGCGGGCCGTCGCCGAGGCCCTGCTGGAGCGGCCGGACGTCACCGGTGTACGCCACCCCGGGCTCCCCGGCGACCCGGCGCACGAGGTGGCGGCGCGGCAGATGAGCCTCTTCGGCTGCGTCGTCTCCTTCACGCTGCCAGGCAAGGCGGAGGCGGAACGGTTCCTCGGTGCGCTGCGCCTCGTCGACGACGCGACCAGCTTCGGCGGCCTCCGCTCCACGGCGGAACGGCGCGGCCGCTGGGGCGGGGACGCCGTGCCGGAGGGCTTCGTGCGCATGTCGGTCGGCGTGGAGGACGCCGCGGACCTCGTGGCGGACGTCCGGCAGGCGCTCGACGTGGCGGGCGGCTGAACGGGGGCGGCTGAACCGGCCCTACCTCGGCGGGTGTTCGGGCCCTCCGTACTCCGGGCTCGAGTAGTCGGGGCTGGAGTAGCGGGGGCGTACGCTCCGCTCCTCCTTGCCGTCGGAGGGGCTGCGGCTGGAGAAGTCCGGGTGCGAGTAGCCGAGCCGGGGCGTGCGCTCGGCACGCCGCGTCTGTCCGTCGCGCGGCTGCTCGCCCGCCGGGCCCTCGCCGGGGGCGGGGGCGTAGCTGGACGGTGCCCGGCTGCCCGGTTCGTCCGCGAGGGCGCCGGTCAGGAACGGGACTATGCCCCGCTCCAGGAGCGCCTCACGCCAGGCGGCCCGTGCCTTAACGAGTTCCTCCGTGCGGCCCGCGCGGCCCGGCGTTCCCGAGCCGGCAGCCGCCTGCTCCTCGGCCGCCTTCCGCCGTGCGCCGGCCCCGTTGCGCAGGGCGGTCAGCCACAACTCGACCATGCCGACGACGGTTCCCGCGGCGGCGAGCACGGCGAAGACCCAGCCGGCGCCCCGCATGGGGGCGGCTATCGACGGCTCGGGCGTCACGGCGTGCAGCGCGTACCCCAGCAGCAGGAAGATCACCGCCGCCGTCCCCGCGAGCAGCGGCACCAGCACGGACACCATCGCCAGCAGCCCGGCTCCCGCGGACTCGGCCGGGTCCTGGACGCCGCCGGCGGGGCCCGTCTCCTCCGGGCGGGAGGCGTCCGCTGCCGCGTCGCCGGAACCGGCGTCCGCACCCGCACGGGCTCCGGCGGCAGCGGCCGTCCGCGATGTCCTGGCCGCCTGCCCGGCGGGCTGCCGCAACTCGGTGCGCAGCGCGACGAAATGGGCGTACTCCTCGGCGGCGTTGCCGGCGATGGCGCTGGCCGCGCTGAGGGCCATGGTCCGGAGCTGCTCGGCCTTGAGCCGCTCGCCCAGCCCCGCGAGGGCGGGACGGCGGGCCGCCGTACGCAGTGCCTCGTCCACGGCCCGCTCGAACTCGGGCCGGTCCTCGGGCAACAGGTGCGGAGCGCTGTTCATGTGCATCCCCCGATGCTCCGTAAGGCCGTGAAGGCCGGTCGGCGGGCGGGGCAGCCACGGCGACGGGTAGGGGAACTCGCTGCGGCAGGACCGATGGTAGAGGGAGTCCGGCACCCCTTGATGAAGAGTTTCCGGTAATTGGCCCTTCCCGGCAACGTGTTCCGCGCCGTCCGCGCCCGTGCGTGAAGTTCTGCGCCCGCCCCTGAACGGCTATTCCGTCAGCGGCAGTTGCGTGACGAGCAGCTTTCCGGCCATGGTCACGCCGCCGTCCATGGCCAGCGCCAGCCCGTCCGCGTAGACGTGCGGGCCGGTCACGTCGGGCGCGTCCTCCTCGTCCTCGCTGCCCACATCGCCCAGCAGGTACGGGATCGGGCTGTGGCCGTGGACGATGCGCTCGCCGCCGAAGACGGAGAGCAGGCCCCGGGCGTTCTCCGGGCCCGTGCCGTCGCGGAACGCGAACCGCTTGGTGAACTTGCGGAACATGTCCCACGTTTCGTCGGCGTCGTTGCGCTGGAGCGCCACCGTGACGGCGTCGTTGACCGCGTCGATGGTGGTGCCGTAGTCGAGGTAGCAGGTGGCGTCGGAGTGCAGCAGCAGGTGCCCGTCGGCGAGGGCCATCGCGTCCAGCCGCGACATCCACTGCACGTGGTGGTCCTGCAGGCGCTCCATGTCGGAGCGCTGACCGCCGTTGAGGAGCCAGGCCGCCTGGAAGGAGGCCGTGCCCGCGCCGGAGTTGACGGGGGTGTCCCCGAAGCGTTTCGCGCCGATGAGCAGCAGTTCGTGGTTGCCCATCAGGGCCTTGCAGTAGCCGCCCGCGGCGGCGGCCTGTGCCGAGAGGTCCATCACCAGGTCGATGACGCCGATCCCGTCCGGGCCGCGGTCGGTGAAGTCGCCGAGGAACCACAGGCGGGCGTTGCCCGCGATCCAGTCGTCGTTTGCGTCGATGATCCCCGCACCGCGCAGCGCCTCGCGCAGCTCGTCGAGGTAGCCGTGCACGTCCCCGACGACGAAGAGCGAACCCTCGCCCTCGTTGGTGGTGCCGGGCTTCGGCACGTCCACGAGGGTGGGCTCCGGTTCGCCGTTCCCGTCGCGGGTGATGACCGGCAGGTCGCGTTCGGTGGGTGTGTAGCCGTCGGGCTCCTCCGGCCGGGGCGGCTCCTCCCGTACGGGCGCGGAGGCCGCCGCCGGGGGCAGGAGAGGTGCGGGCGTACCGGCCTGCGCGGGGGGAACGGCCGGTGCGGGCGGAACGGCAGCACCGCCGAACCCGTCCCCCTGCGCGGTCGCGCCGCCGCCCTGCCACATCGCGGGTCCCTGACCGGCCCCCTGAGTCATCGACCCCTCCACCATCGCGCGCCGCCGTGCACCTGCCCGGACCTTGCCCTGCCTGCCGCGGCGGGGAGTTCCCGCCTGTCGCCTCTCTGCGCCGGCCCACACGTCCGTGGCTCCCACGGTTTCACAGGTCGAGGGCGGGTCCCGGTGTCGTGCGCCCATCATAGGAACGCCGGTAGCGGCTTGCGACGCACCTGGGGGTGGCAATTGAGGCTCGTGCACGCGACGGTGGCGCATTCCTCCGGAAATCTTCCTCTCGTCCCCGCGCGGAGGGTCCGTCAGCCGCACGGCACGGACGGCCCGGAGGGGCCGCGGCCGTCATTCGGGGCCCGGGGAGCGCGGCGCGCTGACCGTCTTGCGGGGCGGGCGGCGCTGCGAGGACGTACGGACGATGAGGTCGGTCGGCATGACCTGGTGCACGGGTGACTTCGGACCGACGCCCTCGATGGCGTCGATGAGTAACTGGATGACGGTGTTGCCGATTCTGCCGGGCTTCAGGGAGAGCGTGGTGATGGGCGGTTCGGTGCTGGCGTAGACGGTGGACTCGCTGCAGCACACCAGCAGCAGGTCCTCCGGTACGCGCAGCCCGTAGCGCCGCGCCGCCGCGAGCAGGTCGGTGCCGTTGGGGTCGAAGAGGCCGTAGACGGCGTCGGGGCGGTCGGGCCGTGCCAGCAGCCGGTCCGCGGCGACCGCGCCGGCGCAGGGGTCGTGGGCGGGGTAGGTCTCGTAGACCGGTTCCTGGCCGACGCGCGTGCACCAGTCGAGGTAGGCGGCGGTGGACAGCCGCGTGTAGGTGTCGGTGCTGGTGCCGGTGAGCAGCCCGATCCGGCGGGCGCCCGACTCGGCGAGGTGGTCGAGGAGACCGCGCACCGCCGCCTCGTGGTCGTTGTCGACCCACGCGGTGACGGGCAGCGAGCCGGCGGGGCGGCCGTCGGAGACCACCGGCAGTCCGGAGCGCACGAGTTCGGTGACGACGGGGTCCTCGTCGGAGGGGTCGATGACGACGGTGCCGTCGAGCGCGACGTTGGACCACAGGTCGTGGCGGGAGGTGGCGGGCAGGATGACCAGCGCGTATCCCCGGGCCAGCGCGGCCGAGGTGGCCGCACGCGCCATCTCCGCGAAGTAGGCGAACTCGGTGAAGGTGAACGGTTCTTCGCCGTACGTCGTCACGGTGAGCCCGATCAGGCCGGACTTCCCGGTGCGGAGCGTGCGGGCGGCCGCCGACGGGCGGTAGCCGAGGCGCTCGGCGACCTCGCGGACGTGCCGGCGGGTGGCCTCGGGCAGCCTGCCCTTGCCGTTGAGGGCGTCGGAGACAGTCGTGATGGATACACCGGCCGCGGCGGCGACATCGCGGATGCCCGCGCGCCCGTTCAGCCGGCTCCCCCCGCGTGCCCGGCGCGAGGCCGATGCCCGGCTTACCTGATGCTTCTCTGCTGCTGTCATGGCGCCCCGATCGTAGGCCCGCGGCGGAGGGGGTGACGGACGCCGCGGAGGAGGGCCAGAAGGCACGATTCTGCATGTGTCCCTGGCATCAACAACCTTTAAAACTACGGTAGTTGACGCCCCGTCATAAACTTTGCCTCCCGTTCGGGCGATTGCGCCCGCGGACACGGTGATGTTTCGAGGAGGTCTCAACTCACACTCATGAGTGACGCGCGCCACCGCTCCCGCCACCAGCGCGGTAGTGCGTGGGGGAGCTCATGCCGCACACCCGTACGCCCTGTTCCGCATTCCTCTTATGGTGAGCAGTATTGAAGTCCGAGTCGGGACGAGGAGGAACAGCGGTGAGTGAGAAGACGCCCAGGCTGCGCGGCGCGCTCGAGGGGATCCCCACCTACAGGCCCGGCCGGCCGGCCGCCTCCGGAACGGCCGCCTACAAGCTGTCCTCCAACGAGAACCCCTACCCCCCGCTGCCGGGCGTCCTGGAGACGATGACGGCGGCCTCGGCGGCCGCCAACCGGTATCCGGACATGGCCTGCACGGCCCTGATGGCCGAACTGGCGGAGCGCTTCGACGTCCCCGTCGAGCACGTGGCCACCGGCACCGGCTCCGTCGGCGTCGCCCAGCAGCTGCTCCAGAGCACCGCGGGCCCGGGCGACGAGGTGGTCTACGCCTGGCGGTCCTTCGAGGCCTACCCGATCATCACCCAGATCTCCGGCGCCACGTCGGTGCGGGTCCCGCTGACCGAGGGCGAGGAGCACGACCTGGACGCGATGGCCGACGCGGTCACCGGGCGCACCAGGCTGATCTTCGTCTGCAACCCCAACAACCCCACGGGCGTGGCCATCCGCCGGGACGCCCTGGAGCGTTTCCTGGACCGGGTGCCGGAGGACGTCCTGGTCGTACTGGACGAGGCGTACCGCGAGTTCGTCCGCGACGGGAGCGTCCCGGACGGGATCTCCCTCTACCGCGACCGCCCCAACGTCTGCGTGCTGCGCACCTTCTCGAAGGCGTACGGCCTGGCGGGGCTGCGGGTCGGCTTCGCCGTGGCCCACGAACCGGTCGCCGCCGCGCTGCGCAAGACCGCCGTGCCGTTCGGGGTCAGCCAGATCGCCCAGGACGCCGCGGTGGCGTCGCTGCGCAGCGAGGACGCGCTGCTGGAGCGGGTGGAGACGCTCGTGGCCGAGCGGGCCCGCGTCTCGCGCGAGCTGGTGGCGCAGGGCTGGACGGTCCCCGAGTCGCAGGCCAACTTCGTGTGGCTGCGGCTGGGCGAGCGTACGGGCGACTTCGCGGCGGCGTGCGAGAAGGCGGGTGCGGTGATCCGACCGTTCGCGGGTGAGGGGGTGCGCGTCACGGTGGGGGAGAGCGAGGCGAACGACATCTTCCTGCGGGCCGCCGCCGCCTTCCGCAAGAACGAGCTCTGACCACACGGCCGGCGCGGCCCCTCCGTCCGCGTGCCGGCGAGACGACGGCGGCCCGTCCGCCCTGCCCTCACCGGGCGGGCGCAGGCGGGCCGCCGTCGTCGTGGCCGTCCGTCCGGCCGGGCAGATGTGGCCTTCCTCCCTTTTCAGGACCCCCGCTGCGCGAGCGGCCCGGTGTGGTCGTAGCATTACTTGTGAATGTGAACGCATTCACAAGTGAACTCGGCGGGCCCCGGCGTTCCTGACGCGACCAGGAGGAACGCGGGGCGCGGTGGAAGGCAAAGGAGAGAGCCGGTGGAGATCACAGCTCTGGCGCCGGAGACGCTGGCACGTTGGCAGTTCGGCGTCACGACCGTCTACCACTTCCTCTTCGTCCCCCTGACGATCTCGCTGGCCTCCCTCGTCGCCGGGCTCGAGACGGCGTGGGTGCGCACCGGCAAGGAGAGGTACCTGCGGGCCACCAAGTTCTGGGGGAAGCTCTTCCTGATCAACATCGCCATGGGAGTGGTGACGGGGATCCTTCAGGAGTTCCAGTTCGGGATGAACTGGTCGGACTACTCGCGCTTCGTCGGGGACGTGTTCGGCGCCCCGCTCGCCTTCGAGGCGCTCATCGCCTTCTTCTTCGAGTCGACCTTCATCGGGCTGTGGATCTTCGGCTGGGACAAGCTGCCCAAGCGCCTCCACGCGGCGTGCATGTGGATGGTCGCCCTCGGCACCGTCCTGTCCGCCTACTTCATCCTCGCCGCCAACTCCTGGATGCAGCACCCCGTGGGCTACCGCATCAACCCGGACAACGGCAGGGCCGAACTCACCGACATCCTCCGCGTACTCACGCAGAACACCGCCGTCGCGCAGTTCGCGCACACGCTGGCCGCGGCGTTCCTCACGGGCGGGGCGTTCGTCGTCGGCGTCGCCGCGTACCACCTCGTACGGGGGAGGCACGTGGCGGTGATGCGCTCCTCGCTGCGGCTGGGGCTGGTCACGCTCGTCGCCGCCGGGGCGCTCACGGCCGTCTCCGGCGACCGGCTGGGGAAGATCATGTACGACCAGCAGCCGATGAAGATGGCCGCCGCCGAGGCCCTGTGGGAGACGCAGGCGCCCGCGCCCTTCTCGCTCTTCGCCTACGGGGACGTCGACGAAGGCCACAACAAGGTCGCCGTCGAGGTGCCGGGGCTGCTCTCCTTCCTCGCGCACGACGACTTCTCCGCGGCCGTCCCCGGCATCAACGACACGCAGAAGGCGCTCCAGGAGAAGTACGGCGACGGGACGGGCATCTCCGACTTCCGGCCCAACATCCCCGTCGCCTACTGGTCGTTCCGCTGGATGATCGGCTTCGGCATGACGTCGCTGGCGCTGGGGGCCGCCGGCCTCTACCTCACCCGGCGCAGGCTCTGGCTCTCCCCGCGGCTCCGCACGTCCGGCGACGAGGTCCCCGTCCTCGCCCTCACCCGCGACCGCGCGGCCGGACCCGCCCTCACCCGCTGGTACTGGCGGCTCGCGCTGCTGACCATGGCGTTCCCGCTCGTTGCCAACGCCTGGGGGTGGATCTTCACCGAGACCGGTCGGCAGCCGTGGGTCGTCTACGGCGTGCTGCCCACGTCCGCGGCGGTCTCGCCCAGCGTGAGCCAGGGCGAGGTCATCACGTCGATGTCCGTGTTCATCGCGCTGTACGCCGTCCTCGCCGTCGTCGAGGTCAGGCTGCTCGTGAAGTACGTCAAGGCCGGGCCCCCGGAGCTGACCGGCGCCGACCTCGACCCGCCCACCCGGATCGGCGGTCACGACGCCGACGCCGACAGGCCGATGGCCTTCTCGTACTGAGGAGAGAGCGATGCAACTGCACGACGTCTGGTTCGCCGCCATCGGCGTGCTGTGGACCGGCTACTTCTTCCTGGAGGGCTTCGACTTCGGCATCGGCGTCCTCACCCGCCTCCTCGCACGCGACCGGACGGAACGCCGGGTGCTCATCAACACCATCGGACCGGTCTGGGACGGCAACGAGGTGTGGCTGCTGACCGCGGCGGGGGCGACCTTCGCGGCCTTCCCCGACTGGTACGCGACGCTCTTCTCGGGCTTCTACCTGCCGCTGCTGCTCGTCCTCGTCTGCCTCATCGTGCGCGGCGTGGCCTTCGAGTACCGCGCGAAGCGTCCGGAGCGCAGCTGGCAGGACCGCTGGGAGGCGGCGCTGTTCGTCACCTCGCTGCTGCCGGCGTTCCTCTGGGGCGCCGTCTTCGCCAACATCGTGCGGGGCGTGCCGATCGACGCGCGGAAGGACTACGCCGGGACGACCGCCGACCTGTTCGGCCCCTACGCGCTGCTCGGCGGGCTGGCGACGCTCGCCCTCTTCACCTTCCACGGCAGCGTCTTCGCCGCCCTGAAGACCACGGGCGCCATACGCCTGCGGGCGCGGCGGCTCGCGGGCCGCCTCGGTCTCGCCGCCGCCGCCGTGCTGGCCGCCTTCCTCGTGTGGACGCAGCTGCACACCGGCGGCACGGGGAGCCTCACCGCGCTCGCGGTGGCCCTGGCCGCCCTGCTCGCCGCTGTGCTCGCGAACAGGGCGGGCCGGGAGGGCTGGGCCTTCGGGCTGTCCGGCGTGACCGTCGCCGCCACGGTGGCCATGCTCTTCCTCGCGCTCTTCCCCGACGTGATGCCGTCCTCGCTCGACCCCGACTGGAGCCTGACGGCCGAGGGCGCGGCCTCCAGCCCGTACACGCTGAAGATCATGAGCTGGTGTGCGGCCTTCGCCACACCGGTCGTCCTCCTCTACCAGGGGTGGACATACTGGGTCTTCCGCAAGCGCATCGGCACGCAGCACATCGCCGGCAACCACTGAGGTCACCCCATGAAGCCCGTAGACCCGCGCCTGCTCAGGTACGCCCGCACCACACGGGTCTTCCTCGCGGCCTCGGTGGTACTGGGGCTGGCATCCGCGGGGTTGGTCGTCGTGCAGGCGATGCTCATCGCCGACGTCGTCGTGCGCGGCTTCCAGGAGCACGCCACGGCAGGGCAGTTGCGCACCCCGCTGCTGCTGCTCGCCGCCACGGCGGGCGGCCGGGCGCTGGTGTCCTGGCTGACGGAGCTGGCCGCGCACCGTTGCAGCGCCGCGGTCAAGTCGCAGCTGCGCACGCGGCTGCTGGAGCACGCGGGCAGGCTCGGACCCGCGTGGCTGTCGAAGCAGCGCACCGGTGAACTCGTCACGCTCGCCACACGCGGCGTCGACGCCCTCGACGACTACTTCGCCCGCTACCTCCCCCAGCTCGCGCTCGCCGTCGTCGTCCCCGTCGCGGTGCTGGCGAGGATCGTCACGGCCGACTGGGTCTCCGCCGCGGTCATCACCGTGACCCTTCCGCTGATCCCGCTCTTCATGGTGCTGGTCGGCTGGGCGGCCCAGGCCCGCATGGACCGCCAGTGGCGGCTGCTCTCCCGGCTCTCCGGCCACTTCCTCGACGTCGTCTCCGGCCTGCCCACCCTCAAGGTCTTCGGCCGGGCCAAGGCGCAGGCGGAGAACATCCGCGCCATCACCGCCGACTACCGGCGGGCCACGCTGCGCACCCTGCGCGTCGCCTTCCTCTCCTCGTTCGTGCTGGAGCTCCTGGCGACGATCTCCGTGGCGCTCGTGGCCGTCGGCATCGGCATGCGCCTCGTGCACGGCGAACTCGACCTGTACACCGGGCTGCTCGTCCTCGTACTGGCACCCGAGGCGTATCTGCCGCTGAGGCAGGTCGGCACCCAGTACCACGCCGCCGCCGAGGGGCTGTCCGCCGCCGAGGAGGTCTTCGCCGTACTGGAGGAGGCCCCGCCGGAGGTCTCCGGCCCGCCCGCACCCGATCTGCGGTCCGCGGGCATCACGGTCGACGGCCTCGTCGTACGGCACGAGGGCCGCCGTGAGGACTCACTGCCCGCCACCTGCCTGACGCTCGCGCCGGGCGAGACGCTCGCGCTGACCGGGCCGTCCGGGTCGGGGAAGACGACGCTGGTGAACGCGCTGCTCGGCTTCGTCCGCCCCGCAGAGGGCAGCATCCGGGCCGGCGGCGCGCGGCTGGGCGACTTCGGTCTCGCAAGCTGGCACGAGCAGATCGCCTGGGTCCCGCAGCATCCGCATCTCTTCGCCGGGACCGTCGCGGACAACGTGCGGCTGGCCCGGCCCGGGGCCACGGACGCCGAGGTGCGCGCCGCACTCGACGCGGCGTGCGCGGGCCTCGACCCGGCGGCCGGACTCGGCGAGGGCGGGGCGGGCGTGTCCGCGGGGCAGCGCCAACGGGTCGCGCTGGCAAGGGCGTTCCTGGCCGACCGCCCGCTACTGCTGCTCGACGAGCCGACGGCGGCGCTGGACGGCGAGACGGAGGCGTCCGTCGTCGAGACGGTCCGCCGCCTCTGCGCCGACCGCACGGTCCTGCTGATCACGCACCGCCCGGCGCTGCTGGGCGTCGCGGACCGGGTCGTGCGCCTGGAGGGGCACGGGGCGGAGCCGGACGGGCGTTCCGGGGACGCCGGGGAGCCCGGCCCGGGGCGCGGCAGCCCGGTGCCGGCCGCCTCCCCGGAGCCCGTCCACGCGAACGCCGTCCCCGAAGCGGCGGCGCCCGGCCCGGACGGTGCGCCGACTCCCGCCGGGGCGCCGTCCTCCCCGGAGCCCCGTCCCTCCGGCGGTTCCCCCGAGACCCGGCAGCCCCGGCAGCCCCCGGACGCCTCCCGCGTCCTCACGCTGCGGGCAGCGACCCCGCGAGCCGCCCTCGCCCTCCTCCTCGGCTCGCTGGCGCTGCTCAGCGCCGTGGGCCTCATGGCCACCTCCGGCTGGCTGATCTCCAGGGCCGCACAGCATCCGCCGGTGCTGTACCTCATGGTCGCCGTCACGGCGACGCGCGCGTTCGGCATCGGGCGCGCCGTCTTCCGGTACGCCGAGCGCCTCGTCTCCCACGACGCGGTGCTGCGCGTCCTGGCCGACGTCCGCGTACAGGTCCACCGACGGCTGGAGCGGCTCGCGCCCGCCGGGCTGCGCCGCAGCCACCGCGGCGACCTGCTGACCCGCCTCGTCGCCGACGTCGACGCCCTCCAGGACCATCTGCTGCGCTGGCTGCTCCCCGCCGCGGTCGCGGGCACCGTCGGAGCGGCCGCCGTCGGCTTCACCACGGCGCTGCTCCCCGCCGCCGGAGCGGCCCTCGCCGTGGGCTTGCTCGCGGCGGGCGGCGCCGTTCCCGCACTGACCGGTGCGCTCTCCCGGCGCACGGAGCGCCGCCTCGCCCCCGCGCGCGGCGCTCTCGCCACGCGGGTGGTGGACCTCCTCACGGGAACCGCCGAGTCGACCGTCGCGGGGGCGCTGCCCGCCCGTACCGCCGCGGCACGCGACGCCGACGCCGGCCTGACCCGCCTCGCCACGCGCTCCGCGGCCGTCACCGCCCTCGGCTCCGGCCTGGCCGCGCTCGCGTCGGGGCTCACCGTCACCGCCGCCGCCTGGACCGGCGTCGCCGCGGTGCACGACGGGTCGCTCGACGGGGTGTGGCTCGCGGCTCTCGTGCTCACGCCGCTCGCCGCGTTCGAGGCGGTCAGCGGGATGCCGCTCGCCGTCCAGTACCGGCAGCGCACCCGGCGTTCGGCGGAGCGGATTCGGGAGGTGCTGGAGGCGCGGGAACCCGTCCGGGAGCCGGAGCGTCCCCTTCCCGCGCCCGCCTCCCCCTTGCCCGTCCGGCTGCGGGACGTCACCGTGCGCTACCCGGACGAGGAGGACGCCGACCCCGAAGGCCGGACGCCCGCGCCGCTCGCGGGATTCGACCTGACGCTCACCCCCGGGCACCGCGTCGCGGTGGTCGGCGCCTCCGGCTCCGGCAAGACCACGCTCGCGCAGACGCTGCTGCGCTTCCTCGACGTGCGGAGCGGTTCGTACACCCTCGGCGGAGTCCCGGCGGAGCGGCTGGAGTCCGACGAGGTGCGCCGCTTCGTCGGACTGTGCGCGCAGGACGCCCACATCTTCGACAGCTCGCTCCGGGAGAACCTGCGCCTCGCCCGTACCGGCGCGGACGACGCCGAACTGCACCGGGCCCTGGACGCCGCCCGGCTCGGAACGTGGGCCCGGACGCTGCCCGACGGGCTCGACACCCTCGTCGGCGAGCACGGCGCCCGGCTCTCCGGCGGGCAGCGCCAACGACTCGCGCTCGCACGGGCGTTGCTCGCGGACTTCCCCGTCCTCGTCCTGGACGAGCCCGCCGAGCACCTCGACCTGCCCACCGCGGACGCCCTCACCGCGGACCTGCTCGCCGCCACGGAGGGCCGCACGACGGTGCTGATCACGCACCGGCTCCAGGGCCTGGAAGCGGTGGACGAGGTAGTGGTGCTGGACGGCGGACGGACGGCCGAACGCGGCACCTACCGTGAACTGGCCGCCGCGGGAGGCCCGTTCAGCAGGATGCTGGCGCGGGAGGCCGAGGCGGCGACGGCGGGCGCCGGTGCGGCGAGCGGGGTCAGCGGCGCGCGGGGTCCGGCACAGGGCCGGACGGCGGAGCCGCCGGACCGGGGCCCGTCCCGAGCAGCAGCCGCTCGATGACCTCCGCGACGCCGTCCGCCTCGTTGGACGACGTGACGTGCGTCGTGGCGGCGAGCACCTGGGGGTGCGCGTTGGCCATCGCGTAGGAGGTCCCCGCCCAGTCCAGCATCTCCAGGTCGTTGGGCATGTCACCGAAGGCGACGACCTCCTCCGGCTGGACGCCCCGCTCCGCGCAGCACTTCGCCAGAGTGCTGGCCTTGCTGACGCCCCGTCCGCTGATCTCCAGCAGCGCGGACTTGCTGGAGCGTGTGAACTGCGCGTGCGCGCCCGCCACTTCGCGTCCGAGGGCGAGGAACTCGTCCGGTTCGAGCTCGGGGTGGTACGCGAGGAGCTTCAGGACGGGCTGCCCGTGGTCCAGAGGGGGCCTGGGGCCCGGGCCCGCTCCCAGCAGCTTCTCGGCGGGGGCGACGCAGCCCACCGGGTCGGGGTGCAGGGCCGGGTAGGAGGGCTCGAAGTGGATCCCGCCGCTGCGTTCGACCGCGAAGCTCACACCGTCCGCCGCCTCGCGGAGCGCCTCCACGACGGCCAGCGCGTCGTCCAGCTCCAGCCCGCGCACGTCCACGACCTTGCGCCCCCGGTGCAGGTCGACGACTGCGGCGCCGTTCGCGCAGATGGCGAGACCGTGGCCGTGGACGTGCTCGCTCACCACGTCCATCCAGCGCGCCGGCCGTCCCGTGACGAAGAAGACGTCGAGGCCCGCGACCTCTGCCGCCGCCAGGGCGGCGACGGTGCGGTCGGAGACCGTCTTGTCGTCGCGCAGCAGCGTGCCGTCGAGGTCCGTGGCGATCAGGCGCGGACGGACGGCGCGGGGGGTGCCCATGGCGGCGGGGCCGGTGGAGGGCCCGGTGGCGCAGGCGGCGGGAGACGGGCGCGGATCAGTCACAGCGCCCATCATCGCTCATATGTACGCACACTCGTGCGCAGGGCTCCGCCGATGAGCGCTGCGGAAGACGCCGGCGGAGCGCCGGGGCGCAGGTCCGGCGGGTGCGCGGCCGGCCGTCAGCCCCTCCGGCCGAGCTGGCCGCGCGCCTCCGTGGCGATCCGCTCGAAGACCCCCTGGTCGGCTTCGAAGCGGGTGCCCGGCAGTGGCCAGTGCAGGACGATCTCCGTGATGCCGGCCTCCGCGTGCTTCCCGGCGAAGTCGACGAAGGCGTCGAGCGATCCGAGGGGATTCCCGGGCGTGAAGCCGGTGAGCAGGATCTTCTCCGGGACGGAGGTGTCCCGTCCGGTCTCGGCGCAGGCCGTGTCCAGCCGGTCGATCTGGTCCCGTACGGCCTGGAGGCTCTCCGCCGGACTCCCCTCCGCGGAGAGGCGGGGGTCGCCCGTCGTCACCCACGCGTCCCCGTAGCGCGCGGCGAGGAGGAGCCCGCGCGGGCCGGTGGCGGCGACGGCGAAGGGGAGACGGGGGCGCTGGACGCAGCCGGGGACGCCGCGCACCTCGTGCGCCGAGTAGAACTTCCCGTCGTGGGTGACCACCGGGTCGCGCAGCAGCCGGTCCAGCAGCGGCACGAACTCGGCGAAGCGGTCCGCCCGTTCGCGGGGCGTCCACGGCTGCTGCCCGAGGGCTGTCGCGTCGAAGCCGTTGCCTCCGGCGCCGATGCCGAGGACGACGCGTCCGCCGCTGATGTCGTCCAGGGAGAGCAGTTCCTTCGCCAGCGTCACCGGATGCCGGAAGTTCGGCGACGTGACGAGAGTGCCGAGGCGCAGCCGGGACGTGGCCCCGGCGGCGGCCGTCAGCGTGGGCAGGGCGCCGAACCACGGGCCGTCGCGGAAGGGTTCGCGCCACGAGAGGTGGTCGTAGGTGTAGGCGGCGTGGAAACCGAGCTCCTCGGCGCGGCGCCACCGCTCGCGGCCGCCCTCGTGCCAGCGGACGACGGGGAGGATCACGGTGCTCAGGCGCAGGCTCATGGCCACGACACTACGTCGGAGCCGGACGCACCCGCGGGCCCGTCCGGGACGGCGCCGAGCAGCTGCCGCATCGACCGCGCCGCCCGCACCGCCGCGTCGCCGCAGCAGTTGTTGAAGAGGACGTGGACCTCGCGCGCCTGCTCGGCCATCGCGCGGACGCGGGGCGTCCACTCCGACAGCTCGGCGGCGGTGTACGAGTGGCGGAACCTCTCCTCCTTCGTCCCGGTGCCCCAGGCGGTGCTGCGCCCGTGGAAGCGCACCACCGCGAGCCGGGGGTCGGTGACCGTCACCACGGGTGGCACGGAGGCCGGCAGCGTCTGCGCCATGTCCACCGCGACGGCCGCCGCGTCCAGCTCCGCCAGCAACGCCGAGGTACCGGCGGCGCGGTCCTCGCTCCACCAGCCGGGATGCCGGAACTCCACGGCCACGGGCCACCCCGCCGTCCGCTCGCGGCACGCACGCAGGAACGCTTCGGCGGACCTCCCCGGGGCGAACCGCCCCGGGAACTGGAACAGGAGCGCTCCGAGGCGGCCGGAGTCCCGCAGGGGCTGGAGGGCTTCGCTGAACCGGCGCCACACCTCGTCGAGCAGGCCGGGATCGGCCCCGGGCCCGCCGCGCTGCCGCTCCAGGGCCGGACGGAGATCGGCCGGCAGCGCTCCCGGCCTCGTGGGATGCCCGGTGAGCAGGGAGAACGCCTTCACGTCGAAGCGGAATCCGTCGGGGGTGCGCGCCGCCCACAGGTGGCTGTTGCGAGCCGTGGGGAGGCCGTAGTAGGTGGCGTCCACCTCGGCCACGGGGAACTGCGTGGCGTAGTGACGCAGCCGGCCCTCCGCGTCCCGCCTGCCCGGCGGATACCAGCCGCTGGAGACCAGCGCCCTGTCCGTCCACGAGCATGTGCCGACCCGGATCTCACCCATGCCGGGCGCCTTCCCCGCACGCGACCACGCCAACGTCCTTGTGTGGGGCGCTCGTCGGGCGGGGCACGGGACGGGACGGCCGGTGCCTTTCGGCGGTCACGCGGCGGGCACTCCCGGTGATTAGTCGAAAAGAGTTAAAAAGTGGACAATTGCTACAAGGTGTCCGCGTGACGGCATCGCCGTGGCGCCTCGGGCGGGGCACGCCCGCGGCAGCCCGGCCGGGCATCGCACCCCGCTCATGCGGAGGCACCCAGGTGACCTGGGCAGGCCGCTCCCGGGACGGCGCTGAAAGGAACGGGCCATGGCAGCCACACACAGCCGGTACGTCGCCGACCGCGGTCTGACCAGCCGGATGGTGGTCACGATGTTCTTCATCGGGCTGCTGTACGTCGTGCTCGTCGGTGTCCTGATCGCGGCTCTCGGCAACGCCTGGCCCCTGATCGTCCTGGTGGTGGGCGGCCTCTTCGTCGCACAGTTCTGGTTCAGCGACCGGATCGCCGCCTTCAGCATGGGCGCCCGCGAAGTCACCCCCGAACAGGCGCCCGAGCTGCACGGTGCGGTGGACAGGCTGTGCGCACTGGCGGACGTGCCGAAACCCAAGGTGGCGATGGCCCAGAGCGATGTGCCCAACGCCTTCGCGACGGGCCGCAGCCAGCGCAACTCCATGGTCTGCGCGACCACCGGGCTGATGCGCCGCCTCGAACCGGAGGAGCTCGAAGGGGTGCTCTCCCACGAGCTGTCGCACGTCGCGCACCGCGACGTGGCCGTGATGACGATCGCCTCCTTCCTCGGCGTCCTGGCCGGGATCATGACGCGCGTCGCGCTCTGGGGCGGCCTGAGCAGAGCGGGCCGCGACGACCAGAGCGGAGCGGGCCTCGTGCTGCTGCTCGTCCCGCTGGTGAGCGCCGCCGTCTACATCGTCAGCTTCCTGCTGACGCGGCTCCTCTCGCGCTACCGCGAACTGTCCGCGGACCGCGCCGGAGCACTGCTGACGGGACGGCCCTCCGCTCTCGCCTCCGCACTGACCAAGGTCACCGGCGAGATGGCGCGGATCCCCACGCGGGACCTGCGCAAGGCCGAGCCCTTCAACGCCTTCTACTTCGCGCCCGCCTTCTCCGGCGAGAGCGTCGCGACCCTGCTCTCCTCGCACCCGCCGCTGGAGCGCCGCCTCGACCAGCTCAGCCGGATCTCCGCGCAGCTCGGGCAGCAGCGGTGACGGCGGGCGCCCGGCGGCGCCCGCCCGGCACAACAGCACACGTACCCGTCAGCCCCCGTCCGATTGAGGGATGTGAAGACCGTGCGCCTCCTGGACGCACTGCTCGGCCGCAGCAGACCCGCCCGCCCCGACCTGGACCAGCTCTTCGGGCTGCCCGCGGCGGCCGTCACGCTCCAGGCGGGAGCGGACCTCGTGCCGACGGGGCTCGGGTCGGTGTGCTTCGCGAGCGTCGAGGGCGGTGCGTTCAAGCAGGTGGAGCGGGACGTGCGGGCGCTGCTCGACGCCGGCCCTCCGCCGGGCTACCTCGGCGACGCCCCGTCCGGCAACCCCGGCGACGCTCCCGCGGGCACCCCGGGCGACACCCCGCCCGCCGTCCCCGGCGACGCGCCGGTCGAGTTCAGCCAGGACGAGTACGGCTACACCTGGCTCCTCACCCGGCACGGGCCGCAGGGGACGATCCCCCTGGTGAACGACCTGCACGCCGTGAACACCCTGCTCGCCGAGGGAGGGTTCGGCCCGCAACTGCTGTGCTCCCTCGTCGGGTTCCGCGGGGCGGGCGACGGCGACCCCCGCGCGCTGGCCCTGGTCTACCTCTACAAGCGCGGCACCTTCTATCCGTTCGCGCCCCGCTCCGGGCAGCCGGAGAAGCGGGACAGCGCACTGGAGCTCCAGGTGCGCGGACTGCTGACGGACGACCTGCGGATGGAACCGGACCTGGCCCGCTGGTTCCCCCTCTGGGGAGTGCCGGGCCTGTGACGGCCGTGCCGCCTGTGCCTCCGGCAGCGGGCAGGCGCGTCGGCGAGCCCCCGCCCCGTGATCAGCGCGCCGGACCCGGGGTCACAGCGGCGGGTCGACGCGGGCGAGGGCACGCACCACTCGCGGGGCGAAGCGCGACAGGAACCGCGCGGCATGCGCCTCGGCGGTCACCGGCACGACGGCCTGATCGCGGACGATCCCGCGCATGACCGCCCGGGCGACCTTCTCCGGCGGGTACCTCCGCAGCCTGTACAGCTTCGCCACCCGCTCCCTGCGGCGCCGCCCCTCCTCCTCGCCGAGGCCCACGAACCGCGCCGTCCCCGTTATCCCGGTGTCCACCGGGCCCGGACAGACCGCCGTGACGCCGATCCCTTCGCCCGAGAGCTCCGCGCGGAGGCATTCGCTCAGCATCAGCACCGCCGCCTTCGACGTCCCGTACGCGGGGAGCAGCCTCGTCGGCTGGAACGCCGCAGCGGACGCGGTGTTGACGATGTGCCCGCCCTCGCCCCGCTCCGCCATCTGCTTGCCGAAGAGGCGGCAGCCGTGGATGACGCCCCACAGATTGGCGTCCAGGACCCGCTTCCACTCCTCCACGCCGGTCTCGAGGAACGGGCCGGAGACGCCGACTCCGGCGTTGTTGACCAGGACGTCCACGGTTCCGATCTCTGACGCGACCCGGGCGGCGAGCCGCTCCATGGCGTCCTGGTCGCCCACGTCCACCGCCTCGGCCCACGTCTGCGGGGCACCCGCACGGCGGGCCAGCTCCGCCGCGTGCACGGCGCTGTCCCCGTCGATGTCGACGCACACGACGCGGGAGCCCGCCGCCGCGAAGGCGACCGCGGTGGCCTTGCCGATGCCGCTGCCCGCGCCCGTCACCAGCACGAGCTGCCCGCCGAACCGTTCGGCGAGAGCGTTCCTGCCGGGTGCCTTACCGGCGCCCCTGCCCCCGCGTCCGTTCCCGCCTCCGTCCCTCCCGTCCCGGGGCTGCGGACCGCGCGGCGCACCGGGCGCCCGGGCCGCCCCTGCCGGTGCGGCGGCGGCCCCCGCCTCCTCCTGACCGGTCACGAATTCCGTGATCCACCGGGCGAGCCGGTCGGGCCTGGTACGGGGGATCCAGTGCCCCGCGTCCAGCGTGCGGCGGGTGACGTCCGGTTCCCAGAGGGCCACCTCGTCGTAGAGCCGCGCACTGAGAAAGACGTCCCGCAGCGGCACGATCAGCTGCACCGGCGCGTGCGCGTGGCAGTCCGGCCGGGGACTGCGCAGCTTCCGGCCCACGTTGTCCCGGTAGAGCCAGGCGCCGTGCGCCGCGTCGCGCGGCAGCGACTGCGTGGGATAGCCGTCCGCCGGGACCTTCTCGACGCGGCGCAGATACCTCGGCCAGTACGCGGACAGGGGCCCCCGCCAGGCCAGTTCCGGCAGCACCGGCGTGTGCAGCGCGCCGATGTACCACGAGCGGACGCCCTGGTTCAGGGCCTGCGCCAGCCGCACGGGCGTCGGGCGCCGCACCCGCCTCCTGAGCCAGTGCCCGAAGTGGTCGAGCGACGGGCCCGACATGGAGGTGAAGGAGGCGATACGGCCCCGGGTCTCCTCGACGGAGACGAACTCCCAGCCCTGCACGGAGCCCCAGTCGTGCCCCACGAGGTGGACCGGGCGGCCGGGGGAGACCTCGGCCAGCACGGCGAGGAAGTCCCGCGTCAGCTTCTCCAGGGTGAAGCCGCCGCGCAGCGGCTGCGGCGCGGAGGAGCGGCCGCAGCCCCGCACGTCGTACAGCACGACGTGGAAGCGTTCGGCCAGCCGGCCGGCGACCTTCGACCAGACCTCCTTGCTGTCCGGATAGCCGTGCAGCAGCACTACGGTGGGCCGCTCCGCGTCGCCCAGCTCGGCGACGCACAGCTCCACGCCCTCCGCCGTACGGACCCAGCGCTCCCGCGCGCCCTCCAGAAGGGCTCCGTCCGCCGCGTTCCGCCCCGCGCCCGCGCCCGCGCGCTCGCCCACAACCCCCACCGTCCCCGCGATCAGGGGCCGGCGAGGCGCCGGCCCGCGTACTCGGCACGGTCAATGGGATCAATGCGGCAGGAAGCCGTCAACAGCGGGCCCCGAACCTGTGGATACCGCCGGTAACACGGCTTTGTCCTTCTTGTCCACGCCCCTTAAGGGCGGCGTCCGCCTCCGGTATCAGTCGAATCCAGCCCTCAGGAGGGACGTCGGAAGCGGCACTCAGGCCCTAGCGTCGTGGGGGTGACTGTGATCGCTATCGAAAGCCTGACCAAGCGGTACCCAAGGGTGACCGCCCTGGACCGGCTGACCGTGGGCATCACACCGGGTGTAACCGGCCTGGTGGGCGCCAACGGGGCCGGTAAATCGACCCTCATCAAGATCCTTCTGGGGCTCGCCCCCGCCACGGAGGGCGGCGCGACCGTCCTCGGCCTGGACGTGGCACGCGAGGGATCCGCAATCCGCGAACGCGTCGGATACATGCCCGAGCACGACTGCCTGCCGCCCGACGTCTCGGCCACCGAGTTCGTCGTCCACATGGCCCGCATGTCCGGGCTGCCGACGACCTCCGCCCGGGAACGCACGGCCGACACCCTGCGCCACGTCGGACTGTACGAGGAGCGCTACCGCCCCATGGGCGGCTACTCGACGGGCATGAAGCAGCGCGTCAAACTCGCGCAGGCCCTCGTGCACGACCCGCAACTCGTCCTCCTCGACGAGCCCACCAACGGCCTCGACCCCGTCGGCCGTGACGAGATGCTCGCGCTCATCCGCCGCGTCCACACCGACTTCGGCATATCCGTGCTCGTCACCTCGCACCTGCTGGGCGAGCTGGAGCGGACCTGCGACCACGTCGTCGTCATCGACGGCGGCAAGCTGCTCCGCGCCTCCAGCACCGCCGACTTCACCAAGAGCACGCCGTCCCTCGCGGTGGAGGTCACCGACACCGACGCCCACCCGGACGGAACCGAGGCGCTGCGCGCCGCGCTCGTCGCCGTCGGCCTGTCGGCGCAGGCGCCCGGAGCGGCGGGCGCGCCCGGTGCCGGGCACCTGCTGATGGTCGACGCCACCGACGAGAGCGCCTACGACACCGTCCGCGACACCGTGACCGAACTCGGCCTCGGCCTGGTCCGGATGGAACAGCGCAGGCACCGCATCTCCGAGGTCTTCGACTCGCAGCAGCCGCTCACCGCGTCCGGCGCGGAGCCCGCACGGCCCGACGCCGCCCGCCCGCTCCAGACGCAGAAGGGAGGCAGCGGCGATGTCGCCTGAGCCTCAAGCCCCCCGGTCCGCACCGGAGTCCGGGACCGCGCCCGCCCCTTCGGCACTCACGAAGCAGGCACCCGGAGCCGGGGCGCGCGGTGAGAACGTCATCCACAACATCGGCTACCGCAACTACGACGGGCCGAGGCTCGGCAGGAGCTACGCCCGCGCCTCGCTGTTCGAGCAGTCGCTCCGCGGCGCGTACGGACTGGGCCGTTCGGCCAAGTCCAAGGTGCTGCCGATGATCCTCTTCGCCGTGATGTGTGTACCGGCCGCGATCGTCGTCGCGGTCACGGTCTTCACCAAGGCGAAGGAGATGCCGATCGAGTACAGCTCCTACGTCATCCAGATGCAGCCCGTCATCGGCATCTACATCGCCGCCATGGCGCCGCAGGCCGTCTCGCTCGACCTGCGCTTCCGCGTGGTGCCGCTCTACTTCTCCCGCCCCATCCGGCGGGGCGACTACGTCGCGGCCAAGTACGCCGCGCTGTCGGCGGCGATCTTCGTCTTCACCGCGACGTCCGTCGTGATCCTCTACGTCGGGGCGCTGCTGGCGAAGCTCGACTTCGGCGACCAGACGAAGGACTTCGCGCTGGGCCTCGTCTGCTGCCTGGTCTTCTCCGTGCTGCACGCCGGCATCGGCCTGGCCGCGGCGGCGGCCACCCCGAGGCGGGGCTTCGGCGTCGCCGCGATCATCGCCGTCCTGACGATCCCGTACATGCTCATCAGCGCGCTGCAGGCCATCGTCTCCTCGCAGGACGAGACCTCGGCCGTCGGCTGGCTCGGCCTCGGCTCGCCCGGATCGCTGATCGACGGGCTCCAGAGCAAGCTCCTCGGCGGCCGGAACGCCTTCCCGATGGGCGTGGAGCTCACGAACGCGCAGGCGTCCGTCTACGTCGCGCTCGTCGCCCTGCTCATCGCCTGCACGTACGCCCTGCTGCTGCGCCGCTACCGGAAGGCCGGGCTGTGACCGAACACTTCTCCCCGGCTTGCCCGGCCTACCCGGCTTACCCGGTCACCGCTGGGCGGCGCCAGTGCCCCCGCCCCACCGCCACCCTCCGAAGGAGTGGGCCGCGCTCATGAGCACTCTCCACATCGACCGCACGTCCCGCTGGTTCGGGAACGTCGTCGCCGTCAACGACATCACGATGGACATCACCCCCGGCGTCACCGGCCTCCTCGGCCCGAACGGCGCGGGCAAGTCCACGCTCATCAACATGCTGGGCGGCTTCCTGCCGCCCTCCACCGGCAGCGTCACGCTCGACTCCACGCCGATCTGGCGCAACCAGGAGGCGTACAAGGAGATCGGGCTCGTCCCCGAGCGGGAGGGGATGTACGACTTCCTCACGGGCTGGGACTTCGTGCTCGCCAACGCCGAGCTGCACAGGCTCTCCGACCCGGCGGCGGCCGCCCGCAAGGCCCTCGCGACCGTCGAGATGGAGCAGGCGCAGGACCGGAAGATCGCCACGTACAGCAAGGGCATGCGCCAGCGCGTGAAGATGGCGTCCGCCCTCGTGCACGATCCGTCGGTGCTGCTGCTCGACGAACCGTTCAACGGCATGGACCCCCGGCAGCGCATGCAGCTGATGGAGCTGCTGCGCCGCATGGGCGACGAGGGCCGCACCGTGCTCTTCTCCTCGCACATCCTCGAGGAGGTCGAGCAGCTCGCCTCGCATATCGAGGTGGTCGTCGCCGGAAGGCACGCCGCCAGCGGCGACTTCCGCAAGATCCGCCGCCTGATGACGGACCGCCCGCACCGCTACCTCGTCCGCTCCAGCGACGACCGGCTGCTGGCGTCGGCACTCATCGCCGACGCCTCCACCGCGGGCATCGAACTCGACTACAGCGAGAAGGCGCTGCGGATCCAGGCCGTCGACTTCGGACGGTTCACCGAGGTCCTCCCCCGGCTCGCACGCGAGCACGGCATCCGGCTCTACACGGTCTCGCCCTCGGACGAGTCCCTGGAGAGCGTCTTCTCGTACCTCGTAGCGGCCTGAAGGGAGCCTTCACGATGTACAACCAGACAGTCGCAAGGCTCACCTACAAGGCCCTCCTGGGCAGGCGCCGTGCGCTGATCCTCTTCGCGCTGCCGCTGCTGCTCCTCGTCGTGGCCGGCACCGTACGGGCGACGACCGGCATGGACGACGAGGTGACGAGGGAACTCCTCGGCGGTTTCGCGATGGCCACGATGGTGCCGCTCATCGGAGTGGTGGCGGGCACCGGCGCGATCGGCCCCGAGATCGACGACGGCTCGGTGGTGTACCTGCTGGCCAAGCCGCTGCGGCGGTCCAGCATCATCTTCACGAAGCTGCTCGTCGCCATAGCGGTGACGGTCGTCTTCTCGGCCGTTCCGACCCTGCTGGCCGGCTACCTCCTCAACGGCAACAGCCAGCAGATCGCGGTCGCCTACGCCGTGGCCGCCGCGGTCGCGTCCGTCGCCTACAGCGCGCTCTTCCTGCTGCTGGGGACGGTCTCCCGGCACGCCGTCGTGATCGGACTGGTCTACGCCCTGATCTGGGAGGCCCTGTTCGGCAGCATGGTCTCGGGCGCGCGGGAGCTGTCCGTGCAGCAGTGGGCCCTGTCGCTGGCGCAGAAGGTCGCCGGCAGTGGCGCGGGGATCACGTCGGACGTCGGACTGACGACGGGCCTCACGCTGCTGCTGCTGGCCACCGTGGGCGGCACCTGGTACGCGAGCCGCAGGCTGCGCACCCTCACGCTCGCAGGGGAGGAGTGACCGCACCGCGGCACCCGGAGTGAGGAGTGCCCGGGCTACGGTCACCCGTGACCGTAGCCCGGGCACTCCCGTCCGTGCGCCCCGGGGTGGCGCCCTGGCGGGCCCTACCGCACTGCTCCCGTGCTACTGCCCGGCAGATGAGACCCGGAGCCGCGTGCCCGCGGACCCGACTAACGTGTCCGTATGTCACCAGCGAGCCGCTACACCTACCTCGGTCCGGAAGGCACTTTCACCGAGGCCGCCCTGCGCACCCTGCCCGAAGCCGCCACGCGGGAACTGACGCCGATGGTCTCGGTGCCCGCGGCGCTGGACGCCGTGCGCAACGGCGAGGCCGCGGCAGCGCTCGTCCCGATCGAGAACTCGGTCGAGGGCGGCGTGACGGCGACGCTCGACGAGCTGGCGAGCGGCCGGCCGCTGATGATCTACCGCGAAGTGCTGCTGCCCATCGCCTTCGCGCTGCTGGTGCGTCCCGGCACCTCCATCGAGAGCGTCAAGACGGTCACGGGGCACCCGGTCGCGCAGCCGCAGGTCCGGCAGTGGATGGCGAAGCACCTCCCGGACGCGCTGTGGGAGTCCGCCGCGTCCAACGCGGACGGCGCGCGGCTCGTGCAGGAGGGCCGGTACGACGCGGCGTTCGCCGGCGAGTTCGCCGCCGCCACGTACGGCCTGGACCCGCTGGTGACGGACATCCACGACGCGGACAACGCGGCGACGCGTTTCGTGCTGGTCGGGCGCCCCGCCAGGCCGGCGGCCGCGACAGGCGCGGACAAGACCTCCGTCGTCTTCTGGCTGCGCGACGACCACCCGGGCGCGCTGCTTGAGGTGCTGCAGGAGTTCGCGTCGCGCGGCGTGAACATGATGCGCATCGAGTCCCGGCCGACCGGCGAGGGCATCGGCCGCTACTGCTTCTCGGTCGACTGCGAGGGGCACCTTCAGCAGCGCCGCGTGGGCGACGTGCTGATGGGGCTGAAGCGGGCATGCGAGAAGGTGCGCTATCTCGGCTCGTATCCGCGTGCGGACGGCGGCCGTGCCACAGAGCGTCCCGGAACGACCGACACGGAGTTCGTCGAGGCGGCCGACTGGCTCACCCGCTGCCTGGACGGGCGGGGCTGAGGGCGCTTTCCACGGCGTCTGTGCAGCCCACAGAGTTATCCACAGGCGACTGCGTCGCCTGTGCACAACGCAGGCGCCGGAAACGGACACTATCGACAAAGCGCCATGGAGACCCCATAGGCGTCCACAGTGCATCTGGTCCGCTTCCATCCCTTTTCGTCACTTCAATTACGTCGCTGCACTCTTTGGTGTGAGTCCAACCCGCTCGAATGAGTGCTTATTGAGGGTTTGCAACGGAATTTCCGCTGCCTCAGCGATTCCTTCGGAACTGTCAACTCCAATTTCCACAGGTGCCGCCCGCGCCCTGTGGAAAAGGTCGCGGAAGACCGTCGAAGCTGTGGATAAGTCTGCCGCGGCTCCCGGCTCCACCGCCGCGCCGGCCCTCCTCAACTGCCTCTGACTGGGGTGGACATGGGCCCGGGTGCCTCGGCCGGACCGCGTCGCGCCGGAGTCGGCCACCGCACGGAGGAGGGCCCGAGAAGGGCTCCTGGCATCCCATTTTGACAAAAGGGACAATTTAGGCAAGAAAGCCCTGCGGGAATGCTGTCGAGGCACTGTGGTCCCCCCGGTACCCTGGCGGGGTGATTGACCTTCGACTGCTCCGTGAGGACCCCGACCGAGTCCGCGCATCACAGCGCGCCCGTGGAGAGGACGTCGGCCTCGTCGACGAACTGCTCTCCGCCGACGAACGCCGAAGGTCGTCCAGCGTCCGCTTCGACTCGCTGCGCTCCGAGCAGAAGCAGCTCGGCAAGCTGATCCCCAAGGCCCAGGGCGACGAGAAGGCCGAGCTGCTGGCGAAGGCCGGCGAGCTCTCCGCGGCGGTGAAGGCCGCCGACGCCGACCAGCACGAGGCCGCGGAGGAGACGCAGCGGCTCCTGCGCCTCCTCGGCAACCTGGTCCACCCCGACGTCCCCGTCGGCGGCGAGGAGGACTTCACGGTCCGCGAGACGATCGGCGAACCCCGTGACTTCGCGGCGGAGGGCTTCGAACCCAAGGACCACCTGGAGCTGGGCCAGCTCCTCGGCGCCATCGACGTGGAGCGCGGCGCCAAGGTCTCCGGCGCGCGCTTCTACTACCTCACCGGCGTGGGCGCGCTGCTCGAACTCGCCCTGGTCAACGCCGCGATCGCCCAGGCCGCCGAGGCGGGCTTCACGCCCATGCTCACCCCCGCCCTGGTCAAGCCGCAGGCCATGGAGGGCACCGGCTTCCTGGGGCAGGCGGCGCAGGACGTCTACCAGCTGGAGAAGGACGAGCTCTACCTCGTGGGCACGTCCGAGGTCCCCCTCGCCGGCTACCACATGGACGAGATCATCGACGTCTCGCAGCTGCCCCTGCGGTACGCGGCGTTCTCGCCCTGCTTCCGGCGCGAGGCGGGCTCGTACGGCAAGGACACCCGCGGCATCTTCCGGGTGCACCAGTTCGACAAGGTCGAGATGTTCTCCTATGTGACGCCGGAGGACTCCGAGGCGGAGCATCTGCGCCTGCTGGAGTGGGAGAAGCAGTGGCTCACCGCCCTGGGCCTCCCCTTCCAGGTGATCGACGTCGCTACGGGTGACCTGGGCTCCTCGGCCGCCCGGAAGTACGACTGCGAGGCGTGGATCCCCACCCAGGGCAAGTACCGCGAGCTGACCTCGACTTCGGACTGCACCGAGTTCCAGGCCCGCCGCCTCTCCATCCGGATGCGCGACGGCAAGCAGGTGCGGCCGCTGGCGACGCTCAACGGCACGCTGTGCGCGGTGCCCCGCACGATCATCGCGCTGCTGGAGAACCACCAGCAGGCGGACGGCTCGGTCCGGGTGCCCGCGCTGCTCCAGCCCTACCTGGGCGGACGCGAGATCCTCGAACCGGTGGGCAAGTGAGCCCTGAGTCCGGTCCCGGGCCCGTTCCCGGGTCCACGTCGGGACGGGAGCCCGCTCCCGTGCCGTACCGGCTGATCGCCACGGACCTCGACGGCACGCTGCTCCGCTCCGACCAGACCGTCTCCCCGCGTACGCGCGACGCGCTCACCTCGGCCGCGGCCCGCGGCGCTGCGCACATCGTGGTCACGGGCCGGGCCGTGCCGTGGACGAAGCACATTCTCGACGACCTCGGGTACGACGGCCTGGCCGTGTGCGGGCAGGGCGCGCAGGTCTACGACGCGGGGTCGCACCGGCTGCTGACGTCCATGACGCTGGACCGTCAGCTCGCGCAGGTCGCGCTGGCCAAGATCGAGGCTGAGACGGGGCCGCTCGCGGTGGCGGCCTCACGGGACGGCATCGACGGCGAGGTGGTCGTCGGCCCGGGGTTCCGGGTGCTGGAAGGTCCGCTCCCCGTGGTGACGTGCACCGATCCCGTCGAGCTGTGGGCGGAGCCGCTGAGCAAGCTGTACCTGCAGCACCCCGTCCTCCGCGACGACGAACTGGCGGAGGCGGCCCGAGCCGCCGCCGGGGGCCTGGTGAGCATCACCATGTCCGGCGAGGACATCGTCGAACTGCTGCCCCTGGGGCTGAGCAAGGCGAAGGGCCTGTCGATGGCGGCACGGCGGCTCGGCGTCACCGCGCAGGAGACGATCGCCTTCGGCGACATGCCCAACGACATCCCCATGTTCGACTGGGCCTCCAGGGGCGTGGCCATGGCGAACGCCCACCCGGAACTGCGCGCGGCGGCCGACGAGGTGACGCTCGCCAACGACGCCGACGGCATCGCCGTGGTGCTGGAGCGCCTGTTCGCCGTATGAGCGGCGCGGTTCGGTGAAGCCCAGCGCTTGCGCCCTCCCTGCCGTACGGATTTGCGAAGCACGGCCATCGGCTCGAAAAGAGCCGTGACCATACGAAGATCCGTTCGTTGCACCTGATGCGCGGAGGCGACCGGAGTACGTGGCGACGAGAGTCCGTGAAGTGGTGGTGGCCGGTTGAGGGCGAAGCCCTTGCCGGTAGTGCAGTACGTGGCAGACATGAGCTGATCTCCGCTCCTGGCTCCTGGATACGGACACCTGACGGCCCCAGGTGAGTGGGCCCTGATTCGTCATGTCCGCACGACCCCCAGGAGGGGTTTCTTCGTGTACACCGAATCCGTGCTGCTGGAGTCGCCGACCGCGCGATCCGGCATGAGCCACAGGATCGAAGTCCTCGACAAGATCAAGGCGTTGGCGCTGTCCACAGACGGCGTCCACGCGACGACGAAGGAGGTAGCGGAGTACTTCGAGGTGGGTGAGCAGGTTGTGCACAACTTGCTGCGCCGGCACCGGGAAGAGCTGGAGAACAACGGCCTGCGCGTTCTGCAGGGCTCTGAGCTGCAGGAATTTGTAACACTCAAGTTGACTGTCACAAACGTGAATGCAAATAGTTATCCACAGATGCAGAGGCGTGTGGCCGTCTACACCCGCCGCACCGTCCTCAACGTCGCGATGCTGCTGCGTGACAGCGACGTCGCGCGACGCGTGCGGGCGTACCTCCTCGACGTCGAGTCGCGGCGCCGCACCGAGCCGGACGTCGCGGCGACCTCGGCGTCGCCGCCGGCCGGGTACGCCTCTCTCGAGCGCCGGGTGACGAACCTGGAGTGCGCCGTCACGGACGTCGGGTCCGTGCTCCGCGACCTGGGCCCCGTCATCGGACGGATCTCGTCGAGGCTGGAACGGGTCGATCACCGGCTTCTGCAGATGGAGCGGCGGCAGGTGAGCACCGAACGTGTGGTGTCGGCGATGAGCCGGCGCCTCGCCGACATGGGGGAGGACATGCGCACCATGCGTGCCGACGTCAACCGTCTGTCGCGGGACTGCGCGCGGAGGCGACCGCACCGTCGGGACCGTTGATCGCACCGCGCCGGTCCCACACTCAAGCCGACTGTGAAATCGGCGCATCTCCGTCCGTCGCATAGAGCGCGGTGACGGCGGCGGCGGCGCGGGCGAGTTCGGCCCGCGCCGCCGCCGGTTCGAGGACCTCGACGTCGGGGCCGAACTGCAGCAGCTGGCGGACGGCACGCAGCACCGGATAGGCGAGGCGGACGGTCACCCAGGTGTCCTCCGGTTCGCGGTCCCCGTCCCCGTTCCCGGCCCCGTTCCCGGCCCCGGCCGCCGACTCTTCCGCGCTGCCGTCCGCACCCGCACCGGTGCTCACCGCGTCCCCGTCCGAGCCGAGCAGGAACGGGCCGACGATGCGGCGGAACATCTCCAGACGCGACTGCCGCACCCGCGCCCTGACCGGGACGTCCGGCGCCCAGCTCTCGACCTGACGGCGCAACCCCTCCCACGCGTCGCCCAGTTCGACGCCCGTCCTGCGCTGCACGGGTGCCTCGGTCACGTGCGCCCGCTGGATGCGGTCCGCGCGGAAGAGCCGGGGCCGTCCTCGGCGGTCGGCGACGAGGTACCAGGTGCCGGCCTTTGCGACGAGTCCGTACGGGTCGACGGTGTATCTGTGCGAGCGCGTCTCTCCGCCGTGCCGGTAGACGATGCGCAGGCGCCGGTCGGTGAAGACGGCCGTGGTGAGGACGTCCAGGTCGACCGCGGTCCGCTGCCCTCCCAGCCAGCGTTCGGGGTCGACGAGGATGCGCCGGCTGGTGAGTTCCGCAGCCGGCCTGTGCGGGGCGGGGAGTGCGGCCATCACCTTGCGCAGGGCCGACCCGAGTGCGCCGTCGAGGCCGAGCGCCGAGTGCGTGCCCTGTGCGGTGAGGACGAACAGCGCCCGTGCCTCGTCGGCGGTGAGCCCTGTGACGTCCGTGCGGAACCCGGGCAGCAGGGAGATGCCTCCGTGCCTGCCCCGTTCCGCGTACACGGGGACGCCGGCAGCGGAGAGGGAGTCGACGTCGCGGTAGATGGTGCGGGTGGAGACCTCGAGCCGGGCGGCCAGCTCGTCGGCGGACACGCGTGCGCGGGTCTGGAGCAGCAGCAGGATCGAGAGCAGTCGGTCCGACTTCACGTCTCCCACAGTGCCGGAAAACTTGACGGTACGTGTCAGGAAAACCGGGGAAGCTCAGCACGTCCGCAGGCGGGACAGACGCCTCGGACATCGCGAAACTCCACGATTCGCCACCGAAACGGAGATACCTCATGAACTCCACCTCCCCGGCCCAGGGCGGGGGCCCGGCTGTGGACCCGGCCGCGGACCCTCGTCCCGTCTTCGAACTGGCCGCGCGCCAGATGGCCTCGCTGTTCGACGCGGTACGTCCCGCGCAGCTGGCCGATCCGACGCCTTGCCCGGGCTTCAGCGTCGGTGCCCTGCTGAGCCACGTCGTCGGCGGCACGCTGCGCGTCGCGCAGGTAGGGGAGGGCGGCGGGCCCGGGGAGGTCGATCCGGACGCGGAGGTCGACTCCGGGGTGTCGGGCGTCGCGGACGACGCCTGGCCGGCGGCGTACGAGCGGGCCCGCGAACGCTTCCGCGCGGCGTGGGCGGACGACGCGAAGCTCGACGCCGTGGTGACCGTCCCGTGGGGGACGATGCCCGGCCGGTTCGCGCTCGCGGGCAGCGTGATGGAGGTGGTCACCCACGCGTGGGACCTGGCGCAGGCGCTGGGCAGGCGCGCGGAGCTCGACGTGGGTCCGGCGGAGTTCGCCCTCGCGGTGGCGAAGCGTGCGGTGCCCGCGGAGACGCGCGGCGGGGAGGTCCCCTTCGGCCCGCCGGTGCGCGCACCCGAGGGGGCGGACGCGTACGACGAACTGGCGGCGTGGCTCGGCCGCAGTTGGACGCCTGCCGGTTCCGCGGGCGGATCGAATGGCTGACCGGGCGGCTGCGCGGAGGGTGCCCTTCCCGGCGGACAAGGTCCGTGGCCGGGTCCTGCTGCCGGAGGACGGTTCCTACAGCGGGGAGTGCTCCGGTTTCCAGGCAGGCTACCGGCACCGTCCTGACGTGGTCGTGGCCGCCGCCGACGCTGATGACGTGCGTACAGCGGTACGGCACGCGGCTGAGCACGAACTGCCGTTCGCGGTGCAGGCCACCGGTCACGGGCTCGGAACGGCGCTGGACGGCGGGGTGCTGGTGAGCACGCGCCGGATGGCGCACGTCCAGGTGGACGCCGCCGCACGCACCGCGCGGATCGGGGCCGGGGCACGCTGGGGTGATGTGATCGAGGAGGCCGCGCGGTCGGGCCTGGCACCGTTGAGCGGATCGGGGCCGGGCGTCGGCGCCGTCTCGTACACCCTCAACGGCGGAGTGGGGCTGCTCGCCCGGGAGTTCGGTTACGCGGCGGATCACGTGCGCAGCCTCGATGTCGTCACCTCGGACGGCCGGCTCCGCCACGTCACCCCGGACAGCGAGCCGGACCTGTTCTGGGCACTGCGCGGGGGCGGCGGCCGGGGAGGGTTCGGCGTGGTGACGGAGCTGGAGATCGGCCTGTTGCCCGTCGAGCGGTTCTACGGCGGTCAGCTGATCTTCGACGGCGCGCTGGCCGGGGACGTCGTCGAGGCGTGGCGGGCGTGGACGGCGACCGTTCCCGAGGAGCTGACGTCGTCGGTGACGATGCTCGTCTTCCCCGATGTGCCCGCGCTGCCGGACCGTCTCCGCGGGCGGTACGCGGCGCAGGTGCAGATCGCGTACGACGGCGGCCGGGCTGAGGGCGAACGCCTCGTCGAGCCGCTCCGCGCGGTCGGCCCGCGCTTGGACGAGACGCTGCGGACGATGCCGTACACGGAGTCCGCCGGCGTCTACAACGAGCCCGGCATGCCCCACGGCTACCAGGGCGCCAACGTCCTGCTCGGCGGCGAGCTGCCTGATCGGGAGGTGCTCCGCTCCGTACTGGAGCTGACCGGGCCGGGTGCCCCCTCGATGACGGTGCTCAGCCTGCGGCACATGGGCGGTGCGCTCGGCAGGGAACCGGAGGTGCCCGGCGCGGTGGGGCACAGGGACGCCGGTCATCTCATGGTGCTGCTGTCGGTGACGGAGGACGCCGCCTCCCCCGAGGCCGATGCGATGCACGAGCGGGTGTTCGGGCTGGTGGAGCCCTGGACGGTCGGCACGAACAGCAACTTCCTGTACGGAAGGGCGTCCCGGGCCGTTCCGGGCGTGGGGCCTGCCGTGCACGGTTCCGAGCAGCGTCGGCGTCTGAGGGGGCTCAAGGCGCTCGTCGATCCGGTGAACCTCTTCGGAGGCATCTGAGTCCGCCGGCGGAGGAGGGTGACGGGCGGGCCGCAACGTGCCGCTCCTCTCCGGGACTTCGCTCCGGACGGCGCGCAGCGCGCGGAGAACAGCGACCGGCGGGTCCGCCGTCTTGAGCGGACCCGCCGGTCGCCGTCGCTCACCGCCCCGTGCCGGGTGCCGTGGGGCGGGTCACCCCTCCAGCAGCCGCTGCCCCACGTACTCGCCCTTCGCGGGGCCGCCCGGCACCGCGAACAGCCCGCTGGCCTCGTGCCGGATGAAGCGGGAGAGGGCGTCCCCGCGGTCGAGCTTGCGCTGCACCGGTACGAAACCGCGCTGCGGGTCCGCCTGCCAGGCGATGAAGAGCAGGCCGGCGTCCGGCGCACCGTCGTCGCGGAAACCGTCGTGGTACGAGAAGGGCCGGCGCAGCATGGCCGCGCCGCCGTTGGTCTCCGGTGCGGAGACCCGTACGTGGGCGTCGGCCGCGATGGAGAGGGAGCCGTCCGAGCTGAGCTTCTCGAGGTCGGGTCCGGTCTCCTCGCTGCCGCCGCTGAGGGGGACGCCGTCGGACTTGCGCCGCCCGATGACCTTCTCCTGCTCGGCGAGCGACTTCCCGTCCCAGTCGTCGAGGAGCATCCGGATGCGGCGTACGACGGCGTAGGAACCGCCCGCCATCCACTCCGGGGACGCGGCGCCCGGCTTCGCGCCCGAACCGGGGACGAAGACCCGCTCGTCGAAGTCCGACTCGGACGGCTTGGGATTCCGGGTGCCGTCGATCTGCCCCATGAGGTTCCGGGTCGTCATCGGACGGGGTGTGGCGCCGGGGGTGCGGTTGAAGCCGTTCATCTGCCAGCGCACGCGGGCCGTGCCCTCGGCCAGGCGCTGCATCTCGCGCAGGGCGTCGAAGGCGACGAGTCCGTCGTCGGCTCCGATCTGCACCCACAGGTCGCCTTCCGAACGGCCCTTCTCCAGGGCGTCGTTGGAGAAGTCCGGGAGGGGCGTCAGCTCCGCGGGCCGCTGCTTCTCGAGCTTGGCGCGGGAGAAGAAGCTGCGGCCGAAGCCGAAGGTCACGGTGAGCGAGCAGGGGCCGGCGTCCAGCGCGATGCCGGTGTTGCGGGAGGGGGACTTGCCCTCCATCAGTTGCCGTGCCGTAGCCGACCAGCGGCGCAGGAGAGCCGCGGCCTGCTTGCGTCCGGCGCCGGAGACGAGGTCGAAGGCGATCAGATGCCCGAACGCCTGCACGGGCGTCACGATGCCGGCCTGGTGCTTTCCGTAGAAGGGCACCCGCGTCGAGCCGACGCTCGTGAGGGGGGTGGGGGCCTTCGGCGCCTGCTGTGCCGTCGCCTGTGCGACGGCGCCGCCTGTCGCGCCGAGTGCGATGCCGGTGGCGCCTGCGGCTCCGACCTGGCTGACGAGGCGGCGGCGTGAGATGCGCTGTGGTTCGTGGTCGTGCTGGGTCATGGGAGTCCTAGCGAGTTCCGGGGGCGACGGTTCTCAGCCGCACGGCCACATGTACCTCTACGCAGGCGCGTGTTCCCGTGCGCGCCCGGACGTGGGAGTGTGCGGTTGGGGTGGTTCTGCACATCTTCGCGTTCATCGGTGCGTTCTCATCGGATCTTCGTTTCGGGTGGGTCGCTGGGGACGAGGGCGCCCGGTCCGGTGCCCGGCGCACCGCGGCGGGGTGAACCCGGGCGGGCCGCGGCGTCAGTCGATCTGCACGGTTATCGTCTCCGTGACCTGGTCGATGTCGGACGTCCGGATGGTCAGCGCGACCTTCCAGCGGCCCGCGAGCGGCACCTGTACGACCTCTGAACGCCAGCGGTCCTTCTTCGAGTTGATCGTCTCGAACGGCACCGCGATCGGCCCGAGGTCCTGGAGGGGGAGCCGGAGGGCGGCCTTCACCTCCGAGGCCTCCAGCGGCTTGCCTCCGGGGCCCTTCGTGACCACTCGCAGCGAGTTGCCGCCCGCCTGGCCGGGCGTGATCCACAGTTCGGCCGTGCCCTCGCCCTTGGGCCCGCCGGTGTCGAAGGGGATCTTCTCCTTCACGGGGCCGAGGCGCTTCTGCGCCGCCTCGGCGGCCGCGGCGCTCCCCGCCTGGGCCAGCTCCTCCGTGCGGCCGGGTTCGGTGCTGGTCAGTCCGGTCGTCACGGCCAGCAGCACGACGGCGACCCCGGTCTCGACGAGGACGGAGCGGCGCAGCGCGCCGCGCTCCGGGTCGGCCTCCCGCGACTTCTTCCTGAGCGTGCTCTCGACTGCCGCGCGCTGCCGGGCGAGCTGGGCGGCGCGTACGGGCCCGGTGCCGGGTCCGGCACCGGAGCCCTCGCTCTTCGCTGCCCCGTCAGCACCTGTCCCGTCGGCACCTGTCCCGTCCGCGCCCGCGGTGACGGCGGCCGCCCCGACGGGTTCGGCTTCGCGCACGGCGGGCTCGGGCGTCTCGGCGAGGCGCCCCACCCAGCGACGTGAGGCCCGGGCGGCTGCCAGCAGCACGATGATCAGGGCGATCTTGGCGAGCAGCAGCTTCCCGTACGGCGTGCCCGTGAGCGCGCTGAAGGACCCGAGCTGACGCCAGGACTGGTACACGCCCGTCGCCACCAGAGTCAGCACGCTGCCGAACGCGATCTGCGAGAAGCGCCGCACGGTGGCCCGGGAGGGCCGCGGCCCCCAGTGCAGGCACGTGAGCAGGGCCGCGAGCCCGCCCAGCCATGCCGCCACCGCGAGCATGTGCACGATGTCGACGGGCATGGCCACCGCCGTCTGGAGCCCCGCGGAGGCGTGTTCGGACATGGCCCATGTCGCGGCCAGCCCCACCGACACGACGCCGCCGCCCAGGCACAGCCCGAGGGTGACGTCGCGGCTGGGCCCGTCGGCGGCACCGGTCCCGTCCGTCGCCGCCGCGTCCGGCTCCGGCGTCCCGTCCGCCGCGCTCGCGTCCGACGCCCCGCCGGTGTCCGTCCCGCCGTTCTCCGTCGTGCCGGTGTCCGTCCCGTCCGTGCCTGACCCGTCCGTGCCTGCCTCGTCCGTGCGTCCCCGCCCGTACGGGCCGAAGAGCACGGCGATGATCACCGCGGAGGTGCCGAGCAGCAGCAGGCGGGCGGCGAGTGCCGCCCCGGGCTTCGTGCCGAAGACGGCCTTCAGGCCGTCCAGGTCGAAGACCTCGCTCAACGACCCCGTGTTCACGTAGGAGTTGCGCATCAGCAGCATCAGCAGTGTGGCGGCCGTGAGCGTCATCCAGCCGGTCACCACGAGACGCTGCAGGCGGCGCACCGACGCGGCGCGCGGACCGCACGCGATCACGAAGGCGGCGCCGCCCACGAGCAGGATGAAGCCCGCGTAGGCCGCGTACCGTCCCGTCTGGTAGAACGCGTCGATCAGCCGCGTCCCGGAGTCCCCGCCGCCGCCCCCGACGTCCGCCTTCGTCGCGGACGGCGCCCCCACCGAGAAGGTGAAGGCTCCGGCGACGGGATGGCTGTCGGCGGAGACGGCCCGCCAGGCGACGGTGTAAGTGCCCTTCGGCAGATCGGACTTGAGGCTCACGGCCCGTTCGACGTCGCTGCCCCCGACGACGCGGACCTTGTTCTTGTCCACGCGCTTGCCGTCCGGCCCGAGCACCCTGATCGCGCCGTCGGACAGCGAGACCTCCTCGGACCAGGTCACGCGGACCTCCCGCGGAGCGCTGTCCACCACCGTCCCCTCCGTGGGGCTGCTGCCGGTCTGGACCGCGTGGGCCGAAGCGGGAGCGGCACTGCCCAGTACGGCCATCAGCGCGCAGAGAACGGCGCACAGAGCCATCGACAGGGGACGCAGCAGCGGGCTGAGCGCCATGTGCGGCGTACGCGTCGAGGCCCGGGTGGTGAACAGCACGGGTCAGTCCCTCATTTCTCCGGCACGTGGTTGGTCGCCTCGACCGGCATCGAGACCTTGACGGGGTCGGACTTCTCGAAGTGGAGCGTCACGGGCACCTTCTCGCCCTTCGCCGGCTTCCGCTCCGGATTGAGGAACATGATGTGGTTTCCGCCGCGGCTCAGCCGCAGCTCCCCGTTCGCCGGCACGGACAGCGACTTCACACGCTGCATCTGCTGGTCGACCGTCTTGTGCAGCTGCGCCTCCTCGAACGCGCTGCTTTCGACGGACGTCAGCCTGTCGGCCGTGGCGCCGTCGTTCTTCACGACGAGGAAGCCCCCCGCCATGTCGGACGTCACGGGCTCGGGCAGGTAGGCGTCCTCGACGGTGAGGCGCGGCGCGGAGTCCGCTCCCTCGCCCTTGCCCTCGCCGCCGGAGCCGGATCCGGAACCGCCGGACCCGCATGCGGACAGCACGAGCAGCCCTGCGGCCGCCCCGGTCAGCGCGGCGGTGCGGAGCGTGCGCCCCGTGCGGCCGTCCGTGCGACGGCCCGTGCGGCGGTCCGGGGCCGGGCCGGTGGCGGCGCTCACGGGTTCTCCCCCTTGATGATCTCGGGGAGTTCCTTCTCCAGGATCTGCGGCGACGTGTTGCCCTCCGTGTAGAGGACGTGTGCCTTGTCGTCCTTCGGCGAGAAGGCCAGCAGCTGCGCCCCGTGCGTGGAGACGACGTCGCCGTTCTTCTTCTTGTAGGCCGGCTCGATGCTGATGCCGGCCGTCCTCGCTCCCGCCTGGATGGTGTCGAAATCGCCGGTCAGCCCCACGAAGGAGGGGTCCTGGCCGCGCAGCCAGCTGCCGAGCTCCTTCGGGTTGTCGCGCTCCGGGTCGGAGGTGACGAAGACGACCTTCAGCTTCTTCTTCTCCTCGGCGGTCAGCTTCGACCTGGCGACGGCGATGTTGCTCATCGTCAGCGGGCAGACGTCCGGGCAGTGCGTGTAGCCGAAGTACAGCAGCACCGGCTTGCCCTTGGTCTCGTCGATCAGGTCGTACTCCTCGCCCTTGGTGTCGGTGAGGGTGAGGTCGGGCTTTTCGAAGGGCTGGTCGAGGACGGTCCCGCCCTTCTTCCGCGGTTCGGCGGAGGCCACGGCGGTGCCGTCGTCGCCTGCACCCTTGCCGCTCGCACCGGAGTCCCCGCCGCACGCGGAGAGGGCGAGGGCGGCGGTCGCGGCGAGAGCGACCGCGGAGAGGGTTCTTGTCTTACGCATGAAGCACTTGCCTTCTGACTTCCTGTTCGTCCTGTTGCCGGCGGCGGGCCCGGCGGCCCCCGCCATGACTGGTCGTGACCGGCGATCGGTGCCCGGCCCGGGCGCGGCGTTCGCGGCGCCCGGGCCGGGCGGGGGAGAGAGGCTGCGGACCCCCGTGCGCGTGCGCGCGGCACGCGCACGGAGCCGCGGCGGGGTCAGCTCTCAGGGCGAGCGCATGACCGGGCCGCGTCGCAGCTCAGGCCCGGTCAGGCGCCCCTGCGCCGTCCCGCGAGCACGCCGAACGCCACACCGGCGACGCCCACGACGATGCCCGCGACGCCGAGGACGCGTGCCGTGGTGTCGGTGCCGCTCCCGCCGTCCTTCGCCTGGGCGGAGACGTCCGCCGACGTCTGCTCCGTGCCCGCGCCGTTCTTGGCGTCGGAGCCCGATGCCGCGGCCGGTGCGAGCTTCAGAACGGGGGCCGGGTTCTCCGGCTCGGGCTCCCCTTCCTTCGGCTCCTCGATCCAGCGCACGACTTCGTCGTCGTCGTACGTCTGGAGGGCCTTGAAGACGACCTGGTCGGCGTCCTTCGGCAGCTCGCCCATGGAGACGGGGAACTGCTGGAACTCGCCCTTGCCGATCTTCCCGCCGGACCAGGTGATCTTGGTGGCGGCTTCGGTGATCTTCTCGCCGTGCATCTCGATCGGCTTGTCCAGCTTGGACTTGGTGACCTTCACGTCCCAGCCGGGCACCGGCTGCGGCATGACGGACGCGAGCGGGTGGTCGGTCGGGAGGTTGACCTCGACCTTCGTGGTGGCGGCGTCGTCCCGCTCGTTGGGGACCTTGAAGTTCACGACGCTGTAGCCGCCCTGTTCGGCTTCCTCGGGGTCGACGCTGACGTGCGCGAGCGCGGGCCCGGCACACAGCACGACGGAGGTGGCGGCGAGGGCGCCGACGGTTGCGAGACGGCGGCGCGGAGTGCTTCGCATGATGAGTTGCTCCTGAGTTGCCAGGACGGAACGAGGATTTGCCGGACGGATCCAGCACAGGACTGGGTGCGCGGCGAGCGCGCACGCCGTCGTTCCGTCGAGGGCGCCGTGCGTCAGGCCGCGAGTCCGAAGGTCTGCTGCTGCGTGGACTCCGGCGGTCCGCGCCGGTGCACGGAGTGGTCCAGCAGCACGGAGCCCGGCTCGCGCCGGTCGTCCGCCGGGACGCGGACGATCCGCCCGGGGAGCCGCGGCAGCGACGTGCCGGCCATCGCCCTCACGCAGGCGAACGCCGTTCCCAGCGCACGCGCGTGCGTGACGGCGGTGCGTGCCGAGCGGGCCGACAGCCGGACGAGCCGCCACAGGGCCGCTTCGCCGCGGTGCAGCAGCCAGCCCAGAGCGAGCGCGGCCAGCAGGTGCGCGGCGAGCATCGGCCCGTCGAAGAGGGAGAGCGCGGCGTCGGCCGCGGTACGGAGGCACTCCAGGGGGGTGTCGGCCCCGGACGCGGCGGCCCCGGCGGCCTCGTGGCCGCCGCCCGTCCCCGCGTGGTGCGAGGCGTGCCCGTAACCGTGCCCGTGCCCCGGCGAGGCCGCGTGCCCGGCGAACTTGTCCGGGTCCAGGCCGGCGTCCGAGACGATGCGGCGGGCCCGCGACTCGCTGATGGTCCCCGCGGTCTGCTCGCCGCAGAGCAACTGGGCGGCGAGGCTCCGCAGGCCGGCGCCGCTTCCGTGAGCGGTGCCGGCCTGCGAGGCATGTGCGGCATGTGCGGAGGAGGCGCCGGTGGCGGTCGGGGCGATCTTGCCGCCGCAGGAGAAGAGCGTGTGGAGCGCGATCTGCCCGCCCGCGAGGAGCGCGGCGATCCCCGGCAGCGACCGTTCACGGCCGGCGAGCGGTGCGGCGACGAGGAAGACGGCGACGCAGGCGACGCCGATCGTCCACAGCGGTATGCGACCCCCGCCTGTCAGCGAGTGACCGCCCGCGGACAACGTCACGCAGACCGCGGTGAACACCGCGGTCCGCAGGAGTCTGAGATCCGCCCCGGCCGTCATTGCCGCGCCATCATCTCACCGGCACCTGTCCTGCATAAGCCTGGGGCCGGAACATCCGTATGGGGCGCACTCGGTCCTCTTCGTCCGCGTTCGCGCCCGGCATCCCGCCGGCCGTCACGGGCCCCGGCCGGGGAACCCCGCCACCCCGGGCTGTTCCCCGCGGTTCGGGCACCCCCTGCGTCCCCCGAACGGATGTCACGTGCACATCCATGTGCGTACGCCTCGCCCACCCCGGCAATACGTAGGCCATGGCCGGGGCGGCCCTTCGGGGCCGGCCGTCGAGCCTCGGCCTGTGGAGGGTTGAGCATGAGCATGTGGTGGTGTCTCCAACTGAGGCGCGAAGCTGCCAGCGTGCCGCTCGCCCGGCGGCTGCTGGTCAACGCCATGGACAGCGCCGGTGTGGACAGCGAGGTCGTCTACGAGCTGTCGCTCGCGCTCTCGGAGGCATGTGCGAACGCCGTGGAGCACGGCAAGGGCGAGAGTTCCGACGCGTACTGCGTGACCGCCTACCTGGACGGCGACCAGTGCCGCATCGAAGTCGCCGACTCCGGGCCCGGCTTCCGGGCCGCCGCCGCTTCACGGATCCGCGGCGGCCCCCTCGAGGCGGAGACGGGCCGGGGGCTCGTCCTGATCGAATCCCTCGCCGACCACCTGCGCGTGCAGAACAAGCCGGACCACGGCGGCGCGGTCGTCACCTTCGACAAGACCCTCAAGTGGCAGCACGGTCACGGCGGTACGGGCAGCGGCACGACGGGCGGCTCCGAGAGGCCGGAGAGCGGCCCGAGCCCCCTGCTCGCGGCCGGTTGAACGGGTCGGCTGAACGGGTCGGCTGAACGGGATGGCTGAACAGGCCCGTTGGACGGGTCGGCCGAACGCAGCCTGACCGGGCTGAGACGCCGGGCCCGACGGGGCTACTGGTCGCGGTACCGCAGCAGCAGCATGGCGGCGTCGTCGTGCGGCGGTGCGCCCACGTGGTCGGCCAGGTCGTGCCGTACGGAGGCGAGGGCCGCGTCCGGGTCGGGGTCCTTGAAGAGGTCGCCGCGTTCGTCGATCGGGTAGAACCGGTTGAACTGGTCGCGGGCCTCGCTGACGCCGTCGGTGTAGAAGAGCAGCTGGTCACCGGGGACGAACGGCACTACGTGCGGCTCCGGCACGGGACCGTCCTCGAGGTCCAGGCCGAGCGGCATGGCACGTTCGGGCGGCTCCACGAAGGAGACGGAGCCGTCCGGACGGATCAGCAGCGGGGCGGGATGGCCGAAGTTGAGCAGGGTCGCGCCGTCCCGCTCGCGCACCTCGGCGAGCACGGCCGTGACGAACTTCTCGCCGGTCAGATGGCGCGACAGCGCACGCTCCAGCCGCTCGCCGACGGCCATCAGATCCTTCTCGTCGTACGCGGCCTCCCGGAACGCGCCCACGACGACCGCCGCCGTCTCGACCGCTTCGAGGCCCTTGCCCTGCACGTCCCCGACGATGAGGCGCACGCCCGTCGGCGAGATCACCACTTCGTACAGGTCGCCGCCGATGCGCGCGTCGGCCATGGCGGACGTGTACGAGACGGCAGCCCGCAGATGCCCCGCGTGGCGCGGAACGGGCCGCAGCAGGACGCGTTGTGCGGCTTCCGCGATGGACCGCACGCTGGCCAGTTCCGCCTCGCGCCGCTTGCGCATGGCCGTCGCGGCGACGCCCGCGACGGCGACGCCCGCCACCGAGAACAGGGTCGTGTAGCCGCGGCGTTCGCCGAGCTGGTCGTTGAAGATGCTCAGCATCAGCGACAGTGCGAGTGCCACGACCCCGATTACGACACTGCGGCGCACGTTCCCGATCAGGCCGGCGAACGCGGGCCCCAGCGCCATCATCGGCAGGAACCCGATGCCCGGGCCCGCGAGCACGTCGACCAGCACGACGATGCCCATGGACACAAAGGGCAGCGCCGCCAGCAAGCCGGGCCGGAACCTAAGCGTGACCACCGTGTGCTCTCTCCTTGACCGGGACTCGCATGCCGGGTTTCGGCAAGGTTATGCACCGTGACTGATTCCGCACGGCAATGTGACGAAAGTAGCCCCGGAACCGGACGTACCGGAATGCCCTTGCTGCAACCCGGTGTCCGGGCGCCCAGCACACGCCGGCGGCCGGCCGCTCACCGGCCGCCGACCGCCGTGTCAGCTGCGCAGAGCCGCCATCCATTCCTCCACGTCGCTGCTGCTGCGCGGCAGTCCGGCGGAGAGATTGCGGTTGCCGTCCGCGGTCACGAGGATGTCGTCCTCGATGCGGACACCGATGCCCCGGTACTCCTCGGGGACCGTCAGATCATCGGGCTGGAAGTACAGCCCGGGCTCCACGGTGAGGCACATCCCGGGTTCCAGGGTGCCCTCGGCGTACGTCTCACGGCGGGCGGTCGCACAGTCGTGGACGTCCATGCCCAGCATGTGGCCCGTGCCGTGCAGAGTCCAGCGGCGCTGGAGCCCCAGTTCCAGGACCCGCTCCACGGGCCCGTCCAGCAGGCCCCACTCGACGAGCTTGGCCGCCAGCACGCGCTGGGCGGCGAGATGGAAGTCGAGGTACTTCGCGCCGGGCTTGACCGCCGCGATGCCCGCCTCCTGGGCCTCGTGGACAGCGTCGTAGATCTTCCGCTGAAGGTCCGTGAAGCGGCCGCTGATCGGCAGCGTGCGGGTCACGTCAGCCGTGTAGAGGCTGTGCGTCTCCACACCGGCGTCGAGGAGCAGCAGCTCACCGGAGCGGACGGCGCCGTCGTTGCGCACCCAGTGGAGCGTCGTGGCGTGCGGGCCGGCCGCGCAGATCGAGCCGTAGCCGATGTCGTTGCCCTCGACGCGGGCCCGGAGAAAGAACGTTCCCTCGATGTACCGCTCGGAGGTGGCCTCCGCCTTGTCCAGCACCCTGACGACGTCCTCGAAGCCGCGGACGGTCGACTCGCACGCCCTGGCCAGCTCGCCGACTTCGAAGTCGTCCTTGACCAGGCGCATCTCGGAGAGGAAGACCTGGAGCTCCGTGTCGCGCTCCGCGGTGACCTTGTCGCTGAGCGCCTGTTCCACTGCGGCGTCGTATCCGCGCACCACGCGCACGGAGCCGGTGGCGGCCCGCAGCTCCTCGGCGACGGTGCGGACGTCCGCGCAGCTCACCCCGTACAGCTGCTGCGCCTCGCTGAGGCTGTTGCGCCGGCCGACCCACAACTCGCCCTGGCCGTCGAGCCAGAACTCGCCGTTCTCGCGGTTCGAGCGGGGCAGCAGGTAGAGCGTGGCCTCGTGGCCCTCACCCGCGGGGTCGGGCTCCATGACGAGGACGCCGTCCTCCGTCTGGTCGCCGGTGAGGTAGGCGTACTCCACCGAGGCGCGGAAGCTGTACTCGGTGTCGTTGGAGCGGGTCTTGAGGTTGCCCGCCGGGATCACCAGGCGCTCGCCGGGGAAGCGCGCGGAGAGCCGGGCCCGCCGGTCCGCGGTGTGGCCCGCCTGGGCGACGGGCTCCAGCCCGCGCAGCTCGGTGTCGGCCCAGCCGGTCTTCATGTTCTCGGCCAGCTCGTCGGAGACGGCCGGGTACAGGCCGTTCTTGCGCTGCTTGATGGGCTGCTCGTCAGCGGGGTCCGCCACGTCTGCCTCCTCCTGGTGTTCGACCGCCTCCATCGTATGGGCGCCCCCGGGCCCGCGGAAGCTGGTCATGAGGCGGTGACAGGGGCGTACGTGCGTGCGTGAGCCCCCGGGCGCGGAAGGCGCACAGGGGCTCACGGGACGGTACGGACGAGGGGCGGACGCGCCCCGCGGCTGCCTGGGGCCGGCTCCTGCGGGACGTTCAGAAGCGCGCGGCCAGCAGCACGACGTCCTCGGAGTCGTGCTGCCCGAAGTCCCGAGGGCGTCCGGCGAGTCCACCGCGGCCGGACCGACCGGTGTCCCCCTCGGGCAGCGCCGTGCGCAGCACGTGGTCGAGCAGCGCGTCCGGATCGGCGCGGACCGCAGGCGGCGCGCAGGAGGCGGCGGAGTGCAGCCTGGCGAACGCGCGGTCCATCTCCTCGCCGGTGCGGTGCAGCAGCCCGTCGCTGTAGAGCAGCAGCGTCTCGCCCTCGTACAGCGTCAGCTCCACGCTCGGCGCCTCCCAGCAGGCGAGCATGCCGAGCGGCGCGGACAGAGTCGTCTCGACGAACTCGGTGCGGTGCTCGCCGATGATCAGCGGAGGGCAGTGCCCTGCGCCGGCGAGCAGCACGCGGCGCACGGACGGTTCGACGTAGGCGAAGAGCGCTGTGGCCGAGCGTGCCGGCTCGGTCAGCCGCAGCAGCAGTTCGAGGTCGGAGAGGACGGCGACCGGGTCCTCGCCCTCCATCACGGCGTACGCGCGCAGCGAGGCGCGCAGCCGGCCCATCGCCGCGACCGTGCCGGGGCCGCTGCCGGTGACGCCGCCGACGGTGAGCCCGAGCGCCGCGTCGGGCAGCGGCAGCGCGTCGTACCAGTCGCCTCCGCCGCCTCTGCCCGTCAGGTGCCGGACGGCGGTCGTGACGCCGGGGACGCGCGGGAGGCGGCTGGGCAGCAGCCCCTCGTGCAGGGCGCTCAGGTCGGCGCGGGCCGTCGCCAGTTCGAGGTGCCGGGCGATCTGCTCGCTGGCGCAGCGGAGGTAGAGACCGAGCAGGTGACGCTGGCGGGGGGTCGGTTCGGCGGGCTCGTCGTAGAGCCACACCGCGGCACCGATGCGCGGGGAGTCGGCCGTGGCGATGCGGGTGGCGTGGCTGGCGGCGTAGCCGAGCCTGGCGGCGACCTCGCGGTGCCGCGGGTCGAGGGTGTCGTCGGTGGCGATGTCGGGGTGGGTGATCTCGGGGTATCCGCCGGCTTCCGGGTGCGGGCCCAGACCGTCGTCGGCGATGTCGAGTCCGCGGGAGCCGTCCTGGCCGTCCGGCGCGGGCAGCCCGTCGAGGATGCGCGCGTACGAGGACGAGCTGCGCGGGACCGTCTCCAGTTCGCCGATGTCGGAGCGGCCGAGGCCCAGCCCGATGGTGCGTTCCGGACTGTCGCTGTCGGCCGGTTCGAGCGCCAGCAGGCCCCGCTGGGCGCCGACGAGCGTGGCCCCGGCGCGGAGCGTCTCGCGGAGCGCCTCGTCGAGGGTGGCGGTCGCCGAGAGCCGTTCGGCGAGCTCCTGAAGGGTGGTCAGGTCCGTGACCCAGCTGGCCAGCCGGTCGTGGATGGCGGCGAACTGCTCCGCCGACGCATCGGAAGCGGGGGGCGCAGTCTGAGGCGGCGGGGAGATCACGGGTTTGAATCCGGCCACTTTCGACCGCTGCGGGGCGCTCACGGGAGCGTTCTCGCGCTCTGGACAGTCTCTCTGCATAGCATCGCAAACCCCCATGGCACGCTGCTCCGCTGGCAATGCACCAGATGTACACGTACCGACAACGGGATGTCCAGCATTGTCCCTGCACTGCGAATGGTGTCCGCGTGCCGATGTTGACTCCGCAGGCCCGTGCGGAGGTTGTGGAACGTTGGCGTAAAATCGTCTCTGCGGGGCGGCATTTGCTGTCGACTGGAGCAACCCCGCACACCCGCTCGCTTCCCCGCCGTTGAGGGAAGCGCAGGCCGGAGGGTCCACTCGGCAGCCGCGGGAACGGAACCCGGCGAGGGGGCGGCGCGTCATATGAGGCAGCTGCCCCTCCCCTCTCCGGCTCGGCGGACAGGCACGGCCGGTACGGCCAGTACGAGCGCAATACCAAGCGTTATCGAGGGCACCAGCACAGAAGGCGGCACGGCGCGCGGGCACCCCGCGTGAGCCCGCACCCGCCGAGGTTCAGGCTCGGCCGTGGGACGAGATGCGCCCCATGTGGCGCACGGTGAGCAGTGAATGACGTGTTGTGATGGGCTGAACGATCTCTGTCGAGACGATCTGTTGGCGTTTACGGAAAGGAACGAGCGCACATGCGCGAGATCCTCGGAAGGCGACGCATGAACCGGTCATCGCCGCGCAACGCGGCGCTCCACTACGCGACTTGCTGGGGCTGGCCGGTACTCCCCGGAGCAGCGCTGAATCCGGCCTCCGCCGCGACCGCACGCCAGTCCAAACAGCCGCAGGCCGCCATGTGCTCCTGCCCCGACCCCGACTGCGCGGTGCCGGGAGCACACCCCTTCGACCCCGTGCTGCTCGCCGCGTCGACGGACGCCCGCATGGTCGGCTGGTGGTGGTCCAACCGGCCCACCGCGCCGCTGATCCTCGCCACCGGCGGCCGTGGCCCGTCCGCGCTCAGCCTGCCCGCGATCGCCGGCGCCCGCGCGCTGGCCGAGTTCGACCGCCTCGGGGAGCGCATCGGGCCGGTGGTCGCGACGCCGACCCGGTTCACGCTGCTCGTCGCGCCGTACGCCCTCGCGGAGCTGGGGGAGAAGCTGTACGCACATGACTGGGTGCCCAGTTCGCTCCGGTTCCACGGCGAGGGCGGCTATGTCGCCCTCCCGCCCTCGCACACCGGCGCCGGCCGGGTGCGCTGGGAACGCGAACCGGTCGCCGCGGACGAGGCGGCGGGCGCCCGCAGGTCCGGACGGGCCGCCGCGCGCCGTGCCAAGCGCGGGGCGCTGCCGTGCACGGCGCCGTGGCTGCCGCGCATGGAGCGCGTCCTCGACGTCCTGGTCGAGGCGAGTACGACCGCGCCGGACTCCGGCACGAGCCTCACCTTCTGATCCCGGCGGCCACCGGCCGCACCGCGCCCCGGAGTGCCCTCCGGGGCGCCTGCATGAGGCATGCGCGGCCGCGTCACCCGTACGGGTAGGAGCTGGCACGGGTTGTACGCGAAATGGGCGTCGTCGACGCCGAGTTGGCGCGGTGTGCCGGATATGTTCCCCTCACTGCCCCGCTTCCGCCCCCCTCAGTGAGCCGTGGATGGGTTCCCTCATGCCTCTGCAGCAGCCGCAGAACCGTGCGTCTCACCTCCCTCTCGTAGCCCTCGCCTGCACCGTGGTGCTCGCTGCCGCGTTGCCGATCGCGGCCGCCACGGCAGGGGGCGGCTGGTCCCGTGCCGCCGGCGGTGAGCCGCCGCAGATCACGAGGTTCACGGAATCCGGCGCGGAGGGCGGCGAGCGGTCAGGCTCGGAGACCGGGGCCGCGGGAGGCGCCCGTGGCGGGCCCGCGGGGAATGTCCCCGGGGCGCGCTCCGCCTCGTACTGCGGGGCCGGACTCGCCGCAGCAGGCGGGCTGCACGCGCAGCCCTGCGTTCTGTCCGACGGGGAGGACGCGTGGGCGCGTGCGTACTACCGGAACGGCACAGGATCCCAGCTCCGGGGAGCGCTCACGCTCACCCGTCCCGACGGCACGTCCCTGCGCGCCGACTGCGCGTTGCCGTCCCGGGGCGGCGAGGGCATGTGCGAGACGCCGCGGGAGCGGGTCCGGGAGGCGGACGGGCGGGCGCCCGGCGGGGCCCGGCGCTACTCGGCGACGGTGGAGATCGGAACTCCCGACGGGGAGCGGCTGTTGCTCCGCTCCGTGAGCAACTCACAAGCCTGAAAGGCGAGTTGGTGCACGGTGGAGGTGCGTCTCCGGATCCGGGCATGAAAGAACCCGGTCGCTGGCGACGGGGGATGCACCAGCGACCGGGCTCCTAGAAAGGTAACAAGAGATCTGCCGTTAGCAAATTCGATCGCGCAGATCCGGACGTTGATTTACCTGCCAGTATGCTCGGTTACCGGCCAGGTGTGACGGGAGTCACGGTCACACTTTCTCCGTACGGCCTCTGCGGAATGGTCTGCTCCAGATTCAGCTCAGGGTCACCTGGCGGTTCATGAGGCCGCTGCGGGCCCGCCGTTCGTCGGCGGTGAGCGGCGTCCCGGCGGCCAGAGCCTCCGCCAGCCGCTCCGCGAACGACGCCGCGGGCTTCTCGCAGTCCCCGGCGCGCATGCCGCTGGGAAGGTCCCACACAGGCACCGTCAGCCCGTGCGCGCGGAAGGAGCCCACGAGCCTGGTGTCGTCGCCGAGCGACGAGGTGCCGGCGGCGTGCAGGCGGGCCAGCGCGTCGAGCAGCTTCTCCTCGGGGTGCGTCATGACCCAGCGCAGGTGGTTCTTCTCGGGCGTCTCGCACCAGTACGCCCCCTCCGCCCCGGTCAGCCGGGCCGTAGGAATGGCCGCCGAGTTGGCACGCTCGAGCGAGGCGGCGACCTCGCCCGAGGCGTTCTCCCCCTCCTCGCCCAGCCAGAACTCGAAGCCGGTGTGCACCTCGGGTGCGAAGGGCGCGTCGAGGTCCAGCAGGTCCTGCAGCCGGGGCCCGTCGGGGGTCGCGCGGCCCGCGTCCACGGGCGAACCGGGGGCGGTGGTGAAGGCGCGGTTCAGCGTGTCCGCGAGGTCGCGGCTGATGTCGCCCGTGGCGGTGTCGTTCTGCAGGCCGAGGAGCACCTCGCCGTTGTCGCGGCGCAGCGCGGGCCAGGCCATCGGCAGCACCGTCGCGAGCGTCACGGACGGCACGCCCTCCGGCAGCCCGCCCTTGAGCGTCAACTGCGCCGTCGCGGCCGGAACGAGCTCCCGCAGCGCCACCCAGTCCGCCTCGCCGGGCAGCCCCTCGAAGGGGCGCTGCACGAGCTCTGTCACGGCCTGGGCCGCGGCACGGCCGTGGCACGCCTTGTAGCGGCGTCCGGAACCACAGGGGCAGGGCTCACGGGCGCCGACGACGGGGATCTCACCGTCGACGGGGCGCGGTGCGGCGGCCTTGGGCTGGGGGCGGCGCTTCTTGGCCATGGCGTGCGGTTCTCCGGTTCTGCGATCGGGTGGTCAGGAGGATCGCGTCGGGTCGGTCGGCGGTCGATGCGTGAAGTGCGGTGCGCCGCGGCGCCGTTGAGAGCCGGCCGGTGGGCCGGCCGGGCAGCCGGTCACGGCCCGCAGCGGCAGGCGGCCCCGGCCGCGCGCACCAACTGTGGGCGTGAGCCTAGCCGCTGGGCCCGCCCGAGTTCGCGCCCCGCGTGTCGTCCGTCGCTCCCGGGGGCAGCCGGCGGGAGCACGCCGGGCGGCCGCATCCGACGGCACCGGTTCGACAACACCGGTTCGAGAGCACCGTCCTGGGCAACCGGTTCAGCGCAGCTCCTCCACCGCCGCGAGATCCCGGGCCAGGCTGTCCGCCAGGCCCTCACCGATGCCGCCGCCGTCGCCCGCGAGAACGACCCAGACAGTCACTCCGCGGCCCGTCCCGTCCTCGTGCTGGGGCCTTTCTCCCGGGATTTGGTGGAACTCCTCCCGGACCCCCCAATCACGCGCCAGGGCACCGATGATGGCGAGGCCCCGGCCACCCCGCGCGCTGACCGACGGAGTGGCGGGCAACGGCCGTGTGGGGCCGCCGCCGTCCGTCACGGAAATGGTCAACTCGCCGTGCCTGTCACGGTTCCAGGCCGCTCGTACGGATTCGTCGCGGCTCAGGGGCCGCGCATGCCGGCACGCGTTGCTGAGCAGTTCGGAAAGGATCAGTACGGCGTCGTCGACGACCGTCTCGTCAGCCCCGCTCGCAAGCAGGTCCGCGCGCATTCTGCGCCGCGCAGCCCCTACGCCGGCGGGGCCGTGAGGCACAGCCATCGTCGACGAAGCAGGCACGTTCTGTGCCATAACCAACGCCACCCCCGAGACCTCCTTTGCCCCACGCCAATTCGATGGATGCCCCGGGAACGTCTGGCGGAAACCGGCCACGCAACGCTGCTTGACGCATTCGGAAGGATCGAATACAGAACGAATGCTTCGATGCACTCCTGGTAAGAGGTTTGTTTTCAGGGCGAATTGGGGTCCTGAAGCGCCCTCGCGCCCGCGCCGGTTGTGTCGTATCTAACACGGCTGCGGAAAAGCGGCGTTCTCAGCGAAGTTGCGCCAGTACCTGCTGTGGCCGGTTTGTGATCACCGCGTCGACGCCGAGGCGTACGCACAGCTCGACGTCCTCCGGCTCGTTGACAGTCCACACGTGCACCTCGTTCCCATGACGGTGCGCGCGCTCCACGTACTCGGGGTGGGCCCGCAGGATGCGGATGCTGGGGCCCGCGATCGCCACCCCGGGAGGCAGCCGGCCGTCACGGTGGCGGGGCAGGAGCAGGCTCATGAGGTAGACGGTCGGGATGTGCGGCGCGGCGGCCCGTATGCGGTGCAGCGACCGCGCGGAGAAGCTCATGACCCGTACGGGTGTCACGGGCCGGTACTTCTCCAGCAGCTGCAGCAGCCGCACCTCGACCTGGCCCGCCCACCGCGACGGATGCTTGGTCTCGATGGCGAGTCCGACGGGGCGCGGGGCGTCCGCCACCAGCTGGAGCAGGCGCTCCAGGGTGAGGACGGAGGTGCGGTCGCTCTCCTCCTGGTCCGGCGACTCGTACGGGTCCTCGTCGGGGCCCTCCTTCTTCCACGAGCCGAAGTCGAGGGCGGCGAGGTCGGCGAGCTCCAGGGCGGACACCGCTCCGCGGCCGTTGGAGGTGCGGTTGACCCTGCGGTCGTGTACACAGACGAGATGGCCGTCGGCAGTGAGCCGCACGTCGCACTCGAGGGCGTCAGCCCCCTCGTCGATCGCTCTGCGGTACGCCGCAAGGGTGTGCTCCGGTGCGGCCTCGGACGCGCCGCGGTGCGCGATGACGGACAGCGGGCTCGCGGGGGAGAGGCGCGACCCGGAGCGGATCTCGGAGCTCACCGGGTTATCGTGCCACCGGCGGACGGGGAGGCTGCCGTGGGCCTGCCGCGGACGCGTCGTATATGCCCTGCTATGCCGGAAGTAAAGGTTCCTCCGTTCCGGCCGGGCGGCGGTTTACGTCCGCCTGACGCACCATGGGAAAGGCTGTCCTAGGACATCCGAATACGCGAACGCCCGGTCTGTGATGGCGTGTAGCTGATGAGGAGAAACCTGTGAGCACCGAGAACGAGGGCGCTGCCACCACGCCGGCGGCGGGGCCGAACCCCACGTCCCCCACGGTGCCGAAGACGGCGGCGCGCGACGGCGCCCCCGCACCCGAAGCCACCGACTCCCAGGGGCCCAGCATGAGCAAGCCGGAGACCACACCGCCCTCCTCCGGGGACACTGTGCAGTTCGGTGCCGTCGAGCCCCCTCAGCCGGGGCACCAGCCGGAACCGCAGCCTCTGGCCGCTCAGCCCCCGCAGCCCCCGCATCGGCCGGAGCAGCCGCCCATGGCGGCGGGGCACCAGCAGCAGCCGACAGGAGCCTTCGGCGACCCGGGGTCCTCCGGCGGCCCGGAACACGGCGGCCAGACCTCGCACGGCGGCCCGTGGGGTCACACCCCGTACGGCGGTCCCGGCGCGGGCGGCCACGGTGCGGGCGGCCACGGTGCGGGCGGCGGCCCCGAGGGGCCCGCGGGCCCGCAGTACCCGTGGGGAGCGCCGCCGGCGCCTCCGGGGCCCCCGCCCGGCGGAAAGCGGCTGTCGGGCGGACTGCTCGCAGCCGTCCTCGTGGCCGCGCTGGTCGCCGGCGGCATCGGAGGCGGCATCGGCTTCTGGGCGGCGGAAAGCGGAGACGACAGCTCCACGACGATCACCTCCGGCTCCGACCCCGAAGCGCTCAACCGCTCCCCCAAGTCCGTCGCCGGTATAGCCGCCAAGACACTGCCCAGCGTCGTGACGATCGAGACCAGCGGCGGCGGCGAGGAAGGCACCGGCACCGGCTTCGTCTTCGACAAGCAGGGCCACATCCTGACCAACAACCACGTCGTCGCCAGCGGCGGCGACGGCGGCGGGCTCTCCGCGACCTTCTCGGACGGCAAGAAGTACGAAGCCGAAGTCGTCGGAAAGGCGCAGGGGTACGACGTCGCGGTCATCAAGCTCAAGGACGCCGACGAGCGCAAGCTCCGGCCGCTGCCGCTCGGCAGGAGCAACGACGTACAGGTCGGCGACGCCACCATCGCTATCGGCGCGCCGTTCGGCCTCTCCGGCACCGTGACGACGGGCATCGTCAGCGCCAAGAACCGCCCGGTGGCCTCCAGCGACGGGCAGGGCAGCAACGCGTCCTACATGAACGCCCTGCAGACCGACGCCTCGATCAACCCCGGCAACTCGGGCGGGCCCCTGCTCAACGCCCAGGGCGCGGTCATCGGCGTCAACTCGGCCATCCAGTCGGCCGGCGGCGAGGGAGGCCTCGGCCAGGGGCAGTCCGGCAGCATCGGCCTCGGCTTCGCGATCCCCGTGAACCAGGCGAAGCGCGTGGCCACCCAGCTGATCAAGACGGGCACGCCCGTCTACCCGGTCATCGGCGCCACTGTCACCATGGACCAGAAGGGCGGCGGCGCCGTCATCGCCGACAGGGGCGAGGGCGACCAGGACGCGGTCACCAAGGACGGGCCGGCGGACAAGGCAGGCCTCAAGCCCGGCGACGTCATCACCAAGCTCGACGACACCACGATCGACAGCGGACCCACGCTCATCGGCACGATCTGGACGCACAAGCCCGGCGAGAAGGTCAAGATCACCTACGAGCGGGACGGCAAGGAAGCCACGACCGACGTGACCCTCGGATCCCGCAAGGGCGATCAGTGACCGCCCCGGCCATTCGCTAGGCTTGCCCTCGCGCTGCCCCTGCGGGGGCGGCGCGAGGAGGTGTGCCCGAGCGGCCGAAGGGAACGGTCTTGAAAACCGTCGTGAGGTAACCCCTCACCGTGGGTTCAAATCCCACCGCCTCCGCCAGGTGGCAAACGCGCACGTCAGAAGGGGCGCCCGGGAAGCCGGGCGCCCCTTCGTGTCTCAACCTGTCTCACCGTGTTTCACTCGGGATCAGTCTCCACGGACAGGCCACGGACAGAGATTGCGGGCTTATGGCTTGGTCGGTGCAGCTCCGGCCCCGGAATGGGATTGCGATCTGCCCGAGCCGCGTGCCCCTGTCCGCGGATCTCAACAACCGGATCAGCTGATCGGTCTGCTTGGGTCGCGGGTCGTCGGCGGGATGTCGGAATCCGAAGGATCATCGGCGTGGAATCGATGGCTGATGCCCGGGGCCATTCGGCATGCTGTTCGGCTATGGGGAATCCGGACCACACCAGGCGCATAAGCAGGCAGGTCGTTGTTGCTGGGACGGGGGTCATCGTCATCGCGGCAATGGGTACGTGGCTGGGATTGGTGCGTCCGGGATACGACCCTTCCCCTGACTTCGCCGCTGTACTGGGAGCGTTGACCGGATGCGCGGGAGCGGTGATGTCAGCGTCTCTCTTCTATGGCGCCCATCGAAGAGAGCGCGAGACCGCCAGGGCTAGTCAGCAGCGTCTCGCCGAAGCCGAACAAGCGCTTGAGGAAGCGTTGCGCGGCGCCCGTCACCAGGTGATTGTTGAAGCTGGCGGAAACTTGGTGATTCATGACCAGGCCACTGGTGGGGTTCGTGGGGAAGGGCAAGCAGACAGCTCTGATACGGCGGACAGAGGTCTGTCGTCTACGGCGCCGTCAACCCGTCTGGCTCTCCCGGAGCTGTGGGCCACTACGCACGCCCGCCTCGACCACTACCACAGCATCGCCACGGGGCAAGCCCACAGGTCGTTTCGCAACGCCCAGGTGGCTAGCGGGCTTGGCTTCGTGCTCCTCGTTGCCTTCGTGTTCGTGGCGCTCAACGCGAGCACGACAGCCGGAAGCATCGTTATCGGTGGACTCGGTGCGGTGTCCGCAGCATTGGCCGGATTCGTGAGTCGTACCTTCGTCCGCTCCCAGGAGGCGTCGGCCGCACACCTACGTTCCTACTTCGACCAGCCGCTCGAAATGTCCCGGTTTCTCGCCGCAGAACGTCTTATTGCTGATACCGAACTTGACGAGACTCAACGCGCTGACGTGCTGGCAGCACTCGTCCAATCCATGGTCGGTGGTCCTCATCAACCACCCCAAGATCTCTCGAACCCCTGTGGGCAGTGAGCCTACTTTTCAGATCAGAGAGCGACCCAACCACTTGTCTGCAGTTGAGAGTCCGGGACGCCCGGTCTGTGGGCCTCCCGGACTCCTTCTCCAATAGCGCTACCTCTGCCCCTGTTCTGCCGTCCGTCGAGGGCACGCTCGATCCGTTCATTGGTCTGTTGCTCCTGGCCGTGGATGGCCTTGGCGTAGAAGCGGAACAGGACGGTGATGCTGTGGCCGGCTCGACCGGCCACTTCCGCTGGTGACACGCCGGAGTTGAGCCACAGAGAGACTCCTGCGTGCCGGAGCGAGTATGGCGTCCGGGCGAGAGGTGTGGCCGCCTCCTCCTTGCTCAGGACGGCGACCCGCGCGGCGAGCCAGATCTCCGGGTACTCGTTGGACCGCAGCAAGCCACCTCGCGACGCTTGAAACGGGTGGCCGTCCGGGCCGGTGCCGAACTCGTCCAGGTGGGACCGGAGCATGCGCACCAGGACCGGCGGGATGGGGACCGCTCGGACGGACTTGCGTGCGCGCTTCTTGAACCCGCGGGCGTCGTAGCACTTTCCGCTGTCGGTCCAGCCGGAGCCCACGCTCGGTGTGCTGTTGTCCAGGAGTAGTTCACCCCAGCCGTGAGTCGGCAGGGTGCAGTCCGATTCCTTGGTTCCTCGCACTTCGCCGGGCGCATCGCGGCGTAGTAGATGCAGCCGAAGAACGCCTTGAGGTGGCGACCGTGAACGCCCTGATGGCCGACGGCCGCCAGGAGCTTGCCTGACATCACCGGTCCGGGGACGTAGCGGAAGTCGATCTCGTCCTCCGCCTTCGGTGCCTTCCAGTCGACCTGTACAGCGGCAGCTTGTCGAGGAACTCCCGTTCCACCGCGTACCGCAGGGCGTTGCTGAAGACGGGGTACTTCCGGTTGACGGTGTTCTCGGCAGCTTTGGTTCCGTCCGTTCTGAGTTCAAGGGCGGCCAGTGCGCTCCGGAGCCACTCGGGGCTGTCGAGGTCTGTGAGAGGGATCGAACGCCGGGTGATCCAGGCGAGTGCTTCGGCGATCTCTTCGGGAGCGTCTTCGGCCTCGAAGCGGTGCCTCAGCAATCCCTTTCCCGTCCGAGCGCAGTTGGTAGGCCCACGAAGACAAGGCCCTGCGAAGGACCTTGGGAGTTGGAGCCCCTCGCCTGTCACGGACGAGTGCGGGCGTGATCGTTGCGAGGGCATCCGCGATCCCAGCGCGGTGCTTGGCCGAGGCGGTCGGCCACTTCATGACCACATACGCGAGAGTGTGCGCGTATCACGTCTCTGTCTTACGTCGGTTGCTCAACTCGGACCGGGGCAGGTCGGTGTCCGTGTCGAACTGCTGGCCGTCGCGCTGCGCGAGCAGCAACCCCGCACGTCGGCCCTCCGCCGACGCCTTGACCCGGAATGTCTCCGCGAACTCTTTGCTCCCCGCCCGCCAACGCACCTGGTGGGCAGCGTCTCGCGACCGGATGGCCCAGATCTTGATGTCATACGTGAACATGGAGTCCCCTTCAGCGGGGGCCGCCGTGGCGGCCCCCGCAAGACCGGTCAGTAGCGGGCGTGCTCTTCGCAACGGGCGAGCCAGGCGTCGAGGTCGCCTCGGCGTACGCGGAGAGGGCGGCTCATCCGCCGCACCCGGCGCCTTCTCAACGGACAGAAACGCACCTGGACTTACAGCTGGAACAGCGAAGACCGCCTGACCGCGACGACCACCCCCGACGGCACACGCTGGCGATACACCTACGACCCCACCGGTCGCCGCATCGCAAAATACTGCCTCTCCGAAGCCGGGCAACATGCAGAAACCGTCCGCTTCACCTGGGACGGCACCCGCCTCGCCGAGCAAGCCGCCGCGGACGGAACCACCACGACCTGGGACTACAGCCCCGGCACCCACCGGCCGCTGACCCAGACCACCACCCAGGCCGACTACGACGTCCGCTTCCACGCCATCATCACGGACTTCGTCGGGACCCCCACCGAACTCCTCACCCCCGACGGGGACATCGCCTGGCAACAACGCACCACGCTCTGGGGCGCACCCCTCGCCAGTCCGACTGGCTCCGGTGGTATCGACTGCCCCCTGCGCTACCCAGGCCAGTACGCAGACGACGAAAGCGGCCTCCACTACAACAACCAGCGCTACTACGACCCCGAAACCGCCCGGTACCTTGCCCCCGACCCCCTCGGCCTCGACCCCGCCGACAACCACCACGGGTACGTCCACAACCCTCTCGCCTGGATCGACCCGCTGGGTCTGGAGTCTTGTAATGATCTCAAGTTCGAACCGTCACCAAAACACGGTAAAGAACAACGAGGAAATGCC
>NZ_FMHJ01000027.1:0-3817 GCF_900090125.1 Streptomyces sp. WMMB 714 | reverse complement strand
TGTAAATCTGCCGGCTCAGCCTTCCCAGGTTCGAATCCTGGCGCCGCCACAGCCCAGAAGAGGCCAGTGACCAGCAAGTATGCGGTCACTGGCCTTCTTCGTTTTCATGCCTGAGTGGCATGAGTATGACCCTTATGTCCCGCTTTTTCTCACCCTGATTCGCGTGCCGACCCGTACGTGTGGGCATGCTTCGGGCTGCTCTACCTCGCCGTTCTCAGAGTTGCTTCGATCCGTGCGTTCGCTGAGTCCGTTGTCCATGGGGCCTCGTCGTCATGAGCTAACTGATCAAGCGTGGGAGCGGATCGAGCCACTGTTGCCGTCTTCCCGGATGGGGCGTCCCGTCCGGGACAGACGTCAGGTGATCAACGGGATTCTGTGGAAGCTGTCGACGGGTGCGGCCGGGCGGGATCTGCCTGAGCGATACGGGCCGTGGAAGACGGTCTACGAGCGCTTCCGCCGCTGGTCGGCGGACGGGACGTGGGATCGGATACTCGCTCGTGTCCAGCAGCACTCGGATGCTGTGGGCACGGTGGACTGGTCGATCGTGTGCAGCGACTCCACCACCGTGCGCGCCCACCAGCAGGTCGCCGGCGCACGAAAAGGGGGCGCTGCCAGGCGCTCGGAAGCTCGAGAGGCGGACTGACGTCCAAGATCCACCTCGCCTGCGACGGTCGCGGGCTCCCTCTGGCCTTCACCGTCACCGCAGGTGGTGGCGGACAAGGGCTATTCGTCCCGCAGTATCCGCACCTACCTACGACATCGCGGCATCGCCTGCACCATCCCCAAACGCACCGACCAGATCGCCGGACGACGCCGACGCGGCGAGTCGCTGTGCCGTCTCAACCGGTCGGTCTACCGCCGTCGCAACGTCGTCGAACGCTGCTTCTGTATTAATCTGATGCGTTGTTCACGCGGCTGATGGGTGGGTGGCCGGCGAGTGCTCATAAGGGGGTGCGCCGGTTTGCGGCCGAGGGGAATGCCGGATCCATCACCGCGCCAGCCGCCCGGACCGCACCTCGGCAAACCGAAGCCGAGGTGTGCGCTCCGGACCAACAGGAAACTCGGCCCCCTCCCGCATCGGGCCGATCCTCGGCTTGCCGCCTTCGACCTTTCACCGGATCCTAGCCCGGCACGGGCTGAACCGCCTGGCCTACCTGGACCGTCCCACCGGCCGGGTGGTCCGCCGCTACGAACGCGAACTGGTCCATCTCGGCATCAAGAAGGTCGGCAACATCCCCAACGGAGGCGGCTGGCGCACGGTCGGCAGGACCACAGGCGTCCACAACCGGCAAGCCACCACGACGACCCGCGGAGAGCTGCAAACCGGTGATCGGCACAGCTACATCCACTTCGCCCTCGATGACCACTCCCGCCTCGCCTACAGCGAAGTCCTCACCGATGAGCGGAAGGAGACCGCGGCGGGCTTCTGGCAGCGAGCACAACCCGTCTTCACCCGCCACGGCATCACCGTCGAACGAGTCTTCGCCGACAACGGCACTTGCTACAGGTCTCTGGCGCGAGACTCTGGCCGCATCCCCCACAAACGCAGCCGCCCCCACAGACCGCAGACCAACGGCAAAGTCGAACGCCTCAACCGGGGTCGTGCTGGAGAAATGGCCTACGCAATGCCCTACCACTCAGGGACCGAACGCCGAGCAGCCTTCCCCTATTGGCTCCACACCTACAATCACCACCGCGCACACACCGCACCCGCAGGCAAGCCACTCGCCAGCCGCGTCCCCAACCTCACAGGGCAAACACCCAACGCAAGGCGCAGCTCGCCTTGCCAGGTCGCTGTGAACGGGAATGCGCTTACACAGTAGGGCTCAGTAACCCTGTGTTATAAGCACGTGTCAGAGATGTCACCTTAAGGGGCACCTGCCTCCCTGTCACGCATGCGATTGAGCCTGGGGACCCTCGCGACATCCGAACTACAGCAGCCAGCGCCAGAGGGTGCCCTGCGCTCGATGATCGGCGACGCCGAGGCGTCAGAAGAGTTCGGCATCCCAGGGTTTGCGCCCTCCCAGCTACACGACTTATCTGGTCCGCCCGCTGCGGACCATTGGACAATCCACGAGTACCGAGTGGTCGTGCGGGAGGTATCAGAAGCGCTCACCGCTCATTGGCGTGAGTGTCTGGGCCGCGCAGATGTCGACGGCACCAAACTCTGGCAGCAGACACTGTCTGGAGGCGAATCGACGCCAGGGTGGCCCAAGCTTGTCTGGCGGGACCCGGTCGAGGATAAGCACGGTCAAGAGGATGCGTGCCAGCTCGTGCCCACTTGCGAGATCCTCAATGACCTCTCTTTGGACGACCTGGCACTACGCAATGTGACTACTCGCAGTCGAGTGGAACTCTCTGACCAAGAAGGAATGGAAAGATTGGCGGCCTACAGCTATCTCACCCGCCTTCTTGATGGTTGCGAGATGCGCACCCATGAAGGTGGGTTGTAACTCCACCGACTGACCGTTCCGCACCGACGGCGAAGCTGTGGCCCGTGAGAGCTGTCGTTCGAGAGCTGAGCCCGGTTTCCGCCAAGGGCGCACTTCGGCGGGTGCACCTTGCTGTCACTCAGGTCCCGAGGCGGTCAACGGCTCCCTGCATGGGGGTGGTACATGCAACAGGGCAGAGTGAGCAGGCTCAGATCACGCGCTCGCCCACATTCAGCTTTGTTGGAAATAGTAACAATGCGCCATTCGCTGCAACTTCGTTGGCTGGTAGTCGTGGGGTCTGGTTCGTGTATGAGTGATGACTCAGACTGCACTGCATGAGTACAGGAAACACGCGAGGGCAGCGCAGCTACCAGGGGAAACTGGTAGTTGTCACGCCCGAGATGGCGCTTGATCTGCTAAAGCGAAACAACGCGAACCGGCCGCTGGACAGGACGCTAGTCGCGCAGCTTGCCAGGTACATGGAGGAAGGGACCTTCCAGCTGACGCATCAGGGGATCGCACTCAGCGGATCTCTTAAAGCCGGAGAGGTTCTCGACGGGCAGCACAGGCTGAGTGCGATCGTCAAGTCAGGTGTACCGACAAAATTGCTTGTCTTCGAGCACATGTCCCCTGAGACGATGCCCTTTCTGGACACCGGGAAGCGACGGTCTGGGGGTGATGTCCTCAGCTTGACTGGAGAGAAGGACTCGACACTGATTGCATCGGTGGTGAGGCACGTCCACCTGGCAAAGGCGGATCTCACTGGACCGTGGGTAGGTAGCCGTACGCGGATCCCCAATGACCGCCTGCTAGCTCTGTTCGAGGAGAATCCGGACGGCTACAGGAAGAGTGTTGCAGTCGGGAGGCCCCTCGCGAAGACTCTGGGGATGATCCCTACCGCGACCTCTGCCGGATACTTTCTTGGCCTGGGGTCAGCACCGGAAGTGGACACGGAAGAATGGGTTGAGGGCTTGATGACCGGTGCGAATCTGCAAGCCACAGACCCGCGGCTGGCGCTCACCAAGGCCATTGTTCAACTCAGAAGCATCTCGTCGCGGCGGCGGCGTACGGACTCTCGCGCCCAGTTGGGTCTCTACCTGAAGGCATGGAACGCGTGGGTCTCCGGGAAACCCATCAAGAGTCTGCGATTTCAGGAGGGAGAGCAGCTTCCCCGCCCGGTCGTTGGCCAGCGATTGGCATGAGATGGACGTCTGGGCGGTCCGGTGGGGCTCCTGTGGGGCAGAGGCTCCGTGCACCGGACAATCCCCAGGTCAGCGTACGTCTCCGCAACAGACTGTAAATCTGCCGGCTCAGCCTTCCCAGGTTCGAATCCTGGCGCCGCCACAGCCCAGAAGAGGCCAGTGACCAGCAAGTATGCGGTCACT
>NZ_FMHJ01000021.1:0-66853 GCF_900090125.1 Streptomyces sp. WMMB 714 | reverse complement strand
CATGAGGGCCTTCCTGGTCGCCAGGTGTGCGGTTTCGTCGCTACACACCAGGCCAGAAGGCCCTCACCCATTTCAAGATCACCTACCGGTGATCACCGTCACCAACCTCCATGGACAGAACACCTAGGGCGTGTCTCAAAGTCCCGTCTGGGCCGCGGTGCCTGGCACGCACGCTGGCTGCGTTGTCGGTCGTCGGCGCAGCCCGCTGCGCTCTCTCCCCCTCGGCCTCGCGGCCTGGGAGGTGCCCCCACCCTCCGCCTTGCGATCGCACGCACCAGACGCCGCGTCCCCCGGCCTACGGCCGGACGACGCTACTTTGAGACACGCCCTAGCCGTCATTTCATTTGGAGTCGTCGGTGGCAGATGAGAGGTGACCAGACGGTGCAGATTGGCCCACACCCGCGCCTCGGACCACTCGGTGAACCGGTGGGCCGCCAGACGTCAGTGGTCGCCGTTGCGCGGAGTGTGCGCCTGCTCAGTGGCCCGCGGGGCCGGGGCAGCGGAAGTCACCCTCCGTGCGGAGATGGAACTTCACCAGCCGGACCTGGTCACTCTTGACGGATACCGAACCATCCCCGCGGGAGGAAAGGAGCGTCAGACGGTCGGCGTCGGGGTTGTAGGACATGTACGCCTGACGAGGGTTGAGCCGATCGCCGTGAGTGGACAACTCGTCCGCCGGCACCGTCGGTTCGACGCAGTACCAGCGTGCGTGAAGACCGAAGAACCTCGTTCTTTCCGGAAGGACATCGGGGTTGGCAGAGCGAACGAGCGAGGCAGACTCAGCGGCATGGCTGATCGAGCTACGCACCGACCATGCCATCGTGAGCGTGGCCAGGACGAGGACTGCGGTCAGCGCAGGTACGCTGCCGCGGCGCACCAGGTGGAAGTGCCGCAGAAGGCCCCAGGCGGCGATGAAGAACAGCGCGCTGAACAGCGGGGGTAATCCGACTTGGAGGTAGGCGTCGAGCTGTCCCGGCGCAGGGATGGGGAAGTCATCGGGGGCCACGCCCAGACCTTGGGCGAATTCATCCACGGTCAGGTGGCCCAGGCCGGGCAGCGTCAGTGTGAGCACGGCGATGAGCAGGGGCAGCACGGTCACGCTCAGGGTGCCCCATCGTTGGCGGCGGGCGAAGAGGGTGAGGCCGGTGCTGTAGTAGACGACGAATGCAACGGCCACGAGCACATCCTGCCACTGCCATAAGACCTGTCTGTCGGCAATCGTGAAGGCCAGGGCGATGCAGGCAGCCGTGCCCAGCATGAACAACAGGGGAAGGCCGACCCGGTCGCTGCGGCGCACCCCGATGCGGACCTGCTGGTCGGCGGGTACAGCGTGGCGAGCAAGGGCGAGCGCGGTATCGCGGTCACCGTAGATGCTCTCTCCGACGTCGAACCGTCCCGTGAGCACGCCGAGGCGATGGAGGCTGGCGCGCGGGCCATGGGTATGAGGACTCAGAAACGCCTGCCACATCCGCTCACGGCGTCTCGCACGCCGAGGCGGGTCGCGGAAAACGCGGCCGGTCAACGGCAGCTGCTCACGCTTGACCACCTCCTGAAGCAGCCAGTTCGCTTCGTGCCCGGCACGGCGGCGTGCGCCGGCAACCGGTATCGCCACCCAGCGGAAGCAAGACCCGTCCTCAGCAACGGGCGGCGTGTCCGCAGGGGCCGGTTCCCGGTGAGGCCACTCCAGCGCGTCGAACGTGCGCGCAGCCCGCTCCCGCTGCTCGCTGCCTCCGTCGATCTGCACCAGCGCGCTCACGCTCTGGTCCGGCTTCGGTCCGCCGCTCTCCACCGGGGCCCCTCTCACACCTCGCTGCACTACCAACACAACGCTAAGGCACGGGAGTTGACCGGGTCATTGAACGTCTGCACTACCGGGACGAACGTAAGCCCGAGCGCTTCCTCACCTTCACCGCCACAGCCTCAACCCTCACCTGCCACCGACGACTCCAGATGAAATGACGCCTCAGCCGTCCTTCCGCACAGCCCGCGAACTCCCACACCCGCGGGCCCCGTTCGTCACGGCCCGGGCTGCCGCTTCGCGGCGTCCCGCAGCGCGCCGTAGGGCACGCTCGCCTTGACGAGCACCTCCTCGAACTCCTCCTCCGGGGAGGAGCGGCTGGTAATGGCCCCGCCGACGCCGAAGGATGCGGTTCCGTCCTCCACGACCACGGTCCTGATGACGATGTTCAGGTCCAGTGAGCCGTCGAAGCCGAGCCAGCCCAGCGCCCCCGAGTAGATGCCGCGGGCCTCGCCCTCCAGATCGCCGATGATCTCCATGGTCCGCTTCTTCGGCGCGCCGGTCATCGACCCGCCGGGGAAGCAGGCGCGTACGGCGGAGAGCGCGGAGCTGCCGGGGCGCAGCCTGCCGCGCACGGTGGAGACCATCTGGTGGACGGACGTGTAGCTCTCGATCGCGAACGCTTCCGGCACGTGGACGCTGCCGGGCTCGCAGACGGCGTTCAGGTCGTGGCGGACGAGGTCGACGATCATGAGGTTCTCCGCCCGGTCCTTCACGGACTGCGTCAGCTCCCGCCGCAGCGCCTCGTCCTGGGACGGCGTGGCGCCCCGGGGCCGGGTCCCCTTGATGGGCCGCGATTCGACGACGCCGTCGGCACCGGCGCGCAGGAACGTCTCGGGCGAGGAGCTGAGTATCTCGGTGCCGCCGAAGCGCAGGTACGCCCCGTACGGGACGGGGCTGATGCGCCGCATCCGGGCGTATGCCTTCTGCCCGGAGGCGACGGGGAGGCCGGCCGCGCGGTTGGTCAGGCAGATCTCGTAGCTCTCGCCGTCGCGTATGAGTTCCTGCGCGCGCTTGACCTTGTCCAGGTAGCTCGCCTCGTCGTCGCGCAGGTCGAGACGCGACTCGTGCACCGGGCCGGGACGGAAGGCGACGTCGGCGGCTCGGGACCGCCCGTCCCGCACGCCGTCGCTGTGGCCGTCCCGCGCGACGTCGCCGCTGCCGTCGCCGCTGCCGCGGGTGGTCGTACGGCTCCCCCCGTCCGTCGCGTCCGGGCCGTCCCCCTGGTGCGGGGTCTCGCCGGGCGGGGAGGCTCCGCACAGGTAGGCGCGGCCTTCCCGGTGGTCGAAGAGGAGGAACTCGCGCGTGTGCAGGAACCAGGCGTCCGGCGTCGTGGCCCGGAACCGTTCCGAGCCGCCCGTCAGCGCCTGCAGTTCGTATCCGAAGTAGCCGACCAGGCCGCCCTTGAACGGCCAGGGCCACTCGCGTCCGTCCGGCATCTCCAGCTCCACCCGCACCGCGGACGTGACCTGTTCCAGCATTTCGAAGACGTCGCCTTCGACGGCCGCCCGGCCCGAGGGCCCTTCGAGCGTGAGGGTGCGCGAGGGGAGGTCGTAACTGAACGAGACGGCGCCCGCGCAGCTGCCCCCTCCCATGGCCGAGAGCCGTGCTTCGGGGTGTTCGCTGTTCTCCGAGTCGAGCCAGAAGGCGCGGGGGTCGCCGGCGTAGCGGCGTGCGAACTCCTCCTCGGGGCTGCCGGCGTCCGGCAGCGGAACCGCCCGCAGGGTGAGCCGGGTCTCGCCGCCCGCCTCCTCGAAGGCGCGGACGGCGGGGGCGCGACGTGACGCCGTGCCGCCCCCGCCGCGGCGGGAGGCCATGCGCAGGAAATTGGACAGCAGGCGGTGCCCGCCCTGCGTCTCGATCGACTCCGGGTGGAACTGCACGCCCCACACCGGCAGTTCACGGTGGGCGAGGCCCATCACCAGTCCGTCCGCGTTCCAGGCGACGGCCTCCAGCTCGTCGGGGAGGCCGGTGCTGACGAGGGAGTGGTACCGGACCACGGGCAGGTCCTGGGGCAGCCCCTCGAAGAGTCCCGTGCCCGTGTGCGTGACGGTGTCGACGATGCCGTGCACGGGTTCGGGGGCGTGTGCCGTGGTGCCGCCGAAGAACTCGGCGATGCCCTGGTGGCCGAGACAGATCCCGAGGACGGGCAGGCCGCAGCGGGCGATGACCTCCGCGCAGACGCCGAAGTCCGCCTCCTCGGAGGGGCGCCCGGGCCCGGGCGAGAGCACGACGGCGTCGGCCGACCGGAGCGGCAGGTACGTGTAAGGGGTCGAGTTGGGCACGATCACGGGCGACTCGCCGCTGACCTCGTACAGGTACTGGGCGATGTTGTTGGTGAACGAGTCGTAGTTGTCGATCAGGACGACGTTCACGGTCTGTCCCCCGCCGCTGCGATGCGCGAGATCATGTGGCCCTCCTGCGGACGTCCCGGCGACGATGCGCTCCGAGGTCCCCGGGGGTTCCGTTCTCCGGCGGAGGCCCGCCCCCGTGGGTGCTCCCGGGCGTGCTCCCGAGCCGAGGGGCGGCCCTGAGTGCGGGCGCGCATGTCGAGTCTTCCGTCCCGTCCCGTCGCCGGACGGTCCAGCTCGGGGTCGTGTCCCCGGCGGTTCGGGCGTCGGACTCAATGATAGGGAAGCCGCGCCCGTCCACGACGGGCGCGGCTCAGCAGCCGCTCACCAGGCGCTCATCTGGCGTTCTCGCGGACGCGCGGGTCCCGCCGGGCCAGAGCGACCCCGGCCCGCATGGCGAGGCTCGCCGCGAGGATGACGCCGCCGAGCACGAGCCAGCCGAGCGTGCCCTGGTAGAGCACCAGCCAGGTCAGGGCGAGGGGGGCGATGGCCTCCGACAGCGTCGAACCCATGCCGAAGAAGCCCTGGTACTGCCCGTACTTCCGGTCCGGGACCAGCCGGAAGCTGATCTCCGTCATGCTCGCCGTCTGCTGCATCTCGCCGAACGTGAGCACGACGACGGCGGCGAGCAGCGCGACCGCGGCCCCGAGCGGCGAGCGGGGCATCCCGGAAACGGCGTAGAGGGCCATGCCCGCGAAGAGCAGCAGCCCGGACCAGCGCAGTGCGCGCAGTCCGTCGTCGATGCTCCTGACGCCCTTGGCCACGCGGTACTGGAAGAACACGACCAGCACGGTGTTGACGACGAAGACCGCCCCGATCGTCCAGGCCGGAGCCTCGGTCTCCCGTACCACCCACAGCGGCAGCGCCACGTCGATGAGCGGCACGTGCAGCACGAGGAGCACGTTCAGGGCGCCGACCGTGACGTAGCCGCGGTCGCGGAAGACCCCGAACGGCGAGTTGCCGCCGCGCTCCCCGGCGCCCTCCTCCCCCGCCCCCTCGCCGGGCGCGGCGCGTCCCGGGCGCGGCACGCGCAGCAGCAGGAGACCGGCGGCGAAGAAGGAGAGCCCGTCGAGGGCGAACGCCGCCATGTACGCGGGCGCGTTGTCCGCGGCGAGGACCCCGGCACCGATCGCGGCGCCCACGGCGAGCCCCCCGTTGGAGCAGGAGACCAGCACCGCCCGGACCCTGGTCACCTGGCCGGCGGGGAAGACCCGCGCGATCATCGCGGAGCGCGCCGAGTTCGCCCCTTCCGTGGCGGTGGCGAGGAAGCACGCGACGACGCAGAAGACGATCAGGCTGGGCCGGAGCAGATAGGCGCCCAGCGCCAGCCCGGACGTGCACAGCATGGCGACCGTGACCGTACGCGGCTCGAAGCGGTCGGCGAGGTGGCCGACGGGCACGCCGAGGGCCATCGCGACCATCCAGGACGCGGTGAGCGCGGCACCGTAGTGGATGGGGTCCAGGCCCACGACGCGTGTGAAGTAGAGGGCTGCGACGACGTAGAAGATGCCGTCGCCCATGTAGCTGACGACGTACGAGACGGCGAGCGGACGCACGGCCGGGCCCAGCTTCGCCTGCTCCTGCGCCTCCTCCCGGGCGGGTGCGCCGGCCGTCATCGGGCGACCGTCTCGGGCCGCCGTCCGGCGCCGCCTCCCCGGAGGATGCGCTTCCACCCGCGGCGGACGTCCCTGCCCGCGGGGGCCGGCCCCGCGACGTCGAGATCATCGCCCATGACGGCAGCGCGACGCGGTCCGCCCGACATCCGACTCCCCCTGTTGATCCGGCTTCCCCACGCCCCGCACAGCGCGAATCCCCCGAGCACGCCCCCGGAGGCTCACGTCGCACCGCTCGGCAGGCCGGGACGGCCGGTACGCAGTTCCGCAGGACGGCCGCCGTCGCGCTGCGGTCCTTCCCCCTTCCGCCACCTCAGGGCGGAACGGGGAGCATATTGCAGTGCGCAGGCGACCGCCCCCGGTTTTCCGGCGGTACGCGCCGGCGGCCGTACCCGGCAGGAGCGGGTGCCGTACGTCCTCGGTCCCGGGGCTGCGAAGGGAAGATCCGCCCGCTCTGGTCAAACCCGCCGCCGCAGCCGATCCTTGATCCGGAAGGCCCGTCCCGCACCGGCGCGGGCCGCCTGTGCACGAACGCCCCCTCTGCCGCCCGGAGTCCGCATGACGTACGACATCGGCGCCGTCCGCGCGCAATTCCCCGCACTCGCCACCGGCACGGCCTTCTTCGACGGCCCCGGCGGCAGCCAGACGCCGCGCCCCGTCATCGACGCGATGGCGGAGGCCCTCGCCGCTCCGCTCTCCAACCGGGGCCGGGTGACCGCTGCGGAGCGCAACGCCGACGACCTCGTCCACGAGGCGCGGCGCGCGCTGGCCGATCTGCTCGGCGCGGAACCGTCCGGGATCGTGCTGGGCCGCAGCGCCACCCAGCTCGCCTACGACTTCTCCCGCACCCTCGCCAAGACCTGGTCGCCCGGCGACGAGGTCGTGGTCACGAGCCTGGACCACGACTCCAACGTCCGCCCCTGGACGCAGGCGGCCACCCAGGCCGGCGCCGAGGTCCGGTGGGCCGGATTCGACCCCGGCACCGGCGAGTTGAGCGCCGGGGACATCCGGGCGGTGCTCTCCCCGCGCACCCGGCTCGTCGCCGTCACCGGCGCGTCGAACCTGATCGGGACCAGGCCGCCGCTCCCGGAGATCGCCCGCCTCGTCCATGAGGCGGGCGCGCTGCTGTACGTGGACGGCGTGCACCTGACCGCGCACAGCCTCATCGACGTGGAGGAGCTGGGAGCGGACTTCTTCGTCTGCTCCCCCTACAAGTTCCTCGGCCCCCACATGGGCGTCCTCGCGGCCCGCCCCGCCCTCCTGGAGACGCTCGCCCCCGACAAGCTGCTGGCCTCGACCGACGACGTGCCGGAACGCTTCGAATACGGCACCCTGCCCTACGAGTTGCTGGCCGGCGCCCGCGCAGCCGTCGACTTCCTCGCCGGGCTGGACGGGCCGGCCGGCGGGGGCCGCAGGGAGCGTCTCGCCGCGTCCTTCGCCGCGCTCGACGAGCACGAGGACGGCCTGCTGCACCGCGTCGAGGAGGGACTCGCCGGGTTCCCCGCCGTCACCTCGTACTCGCGGGCGGCCTCGCGCACCCCCACGGTGCTGATCACCCTCGACGGCCACGACACCCGCGACGCCCACCGGCATCTCGCGGAGCGGGGCGTCAACGCGCCCTCCGGCTCGTTCTACGCCGTCGAGGCCTCCCGCCGGCTCGGCCTCGGCGACGCCGGCGGCCTGCGCATCGGCCTCGCCCCGTACAACGACACCTCGGACGTCGACCGGCTGCTGGACGGCCTGGGCGGCTTCCTCCGCTGAGCGGGTCGTCTCCGCGCCTCGACGGCCGGTCGCCGGGCGCCGCCACGCGCGAACTCACGTGTCACGCATCGGTGTTCCGGCGCCGTCGTGCCCTGCGTACGGCGTTCCCGTGCGCCTCGCGCAGGAGGCGCACGACCGCGTCACGGGTGCGCTCGCCGGGGTTGTTGACCGCCACCCAGCCATGCGCCCGGTACACGGGATGCGGGAGGAGGGTGTCCCTGACCGTGTAGTCCCTCGCCGCCCCTTCCGACCGGGGGTCCTCTCCGAGGAGTTCGGCGAACGCGTCGCGTCCCACGTGGATGTTCAGCCGCCAGCGGCCGGGGGCGTCGAGGTCGCACGAGGTGTCGCCCGGGTAGTTCTTCGTGACGACGGTGGCGTAGGGCTGTTCGCGTTGCGGCACCTGCCCGTCCGGGGCGTAGTAGAAGAAGTGGTCGCCCCAGGAGATCTCGGGGAGGGCACTCCCCTCGCGCGGCGCGAGTTCGAGTACCCCGTCGAATGCTCGGATCGTGTCCAGGAGTTCGTGCAGAGTCATGGTTCAAGCGTGTGGTTGAAGTGCTTATGGAGGGTTCGCGTGGCGCAGACGGCAGACGGCGGGGCTCACCTGACCACCGCGGCGGTGGCGGCGGCGTCGGGTTACTCCGTGCAGCAGGTCCGCGATCTGGAGGCAGTGGGCGTACTGCCCGCGGCGGGGAGGGCGCCCAACGGATACCGGCAGTTCTCCGCAGTCCACCTCCGGGCGCTCCGCGCCTACCGCGAACTCGCCTACGCCGTAGGGCCAGTTGAAGCCCGGTCCACCATGCGGCGACTGCACCGCCACCCGCCGGAACAGGGCGCGGCGGCGGTCGGCGCGTTGCACGTGCGGCTCCACGACGAGCGGGAGCAGGCACTCGCCGCCCGGCACGCCCTGGAGGCCGTCCGGGAAGAGGCGGCCACCGACGCCGAGCCCGGCACGGCCGACTCCATGACCATCAGCGAGCTGTCGCAGGCGCTGGGCGTGAAAGCCTCCACGCTCCGCTTCTGGGAGAAGGCCGGGCTGGTGGCACCCGACCGGATCACCACCCGTGCCGGGACAGCACGGCGCTACCCCCTCCCCGCCATCCGCGAGGCACGCATCACGGCAGCTCTCCGCGCCGGCGGCTACCGCGTCCCGGACGTACGCACAGCGGTCACCGCGGTCCGCGAACTCAGCGACGTGAGCCACTCGCTCGCGGCACTGGACACGCGGCTGGAAGACATCGCCGCACGCACCCTCGCCCTGCTGCGCGCGGGCACTCTGCTCGCGGACATCATCGAACCGGCCGACGAGGACTGACACTTCGCCGGACGTCCCGCCGGACCTCCGCCGGACGACAGGTCGGCGTGAAGCCGGGGCGACTCCGGGATATCCGGTGGTTCACCCCTTTCACGAGGGCACAGTATGGGGCGCATGACTCTGACCACGCCCGTACTGCACACCGCTCGCCTGCAGCTGCGCCCCTTCACCGACACCGATGCGGACGCCCTCTTCGCGCTGCACAGCAACACCCGCGTGATGCGCTACTGGGACTCACCGCCCTGGCAGGAACGGACCCGCTCCGAGCGCTTCCTGGCGACGTGTCGGAAAATGCCGGGCGAAGGTACCGGGGTGCGGGTGGCCATCGACCGTGCTTCTGACGGGGCCTTCATCGGCTGGTCCACTCTGACCGGATGGAACCCGGACTACCGCAGCGCGTCACTCGGCTACTGCTTCGACGAGGCCGCGTGGGGTCACGGATACGCGACGGAGGCCGCGCACTCCTTGCTGCGTTGGGGGTTCGACACGCTGAACCTGAACCGGGTCCAGGCCGAGGCGGATACGCGCAACGCGGCATCCGCCCGGGTGCTGGAGAAGATCGGATTCATGCGTGAAGGGACGTTGCGGGAAGAGTGCATCGTGAACGGCGAGGTGTCCGACACGTGGGTGTTCGGGTTGATCCGGCGGGAGTGGCAGCCGTCAGCCATGCCGACTTCGGCCCGCTGAACGGCTCGGCTTCAGCTCACTTCAGCCCGCCGACGAACGCCGACCAGGACGCGGCGGAGACCAACACCACCGGCCCGCCGGGCACCTTGCTGTCACGCACCGGCACCACCCCCGGAAAGCCGTCCGCCACCTCGACGCAGTCGCCGCCCTCCTGGTTGCTGTAGCTGCTGCTGCGCCACGGGGCGGCGCGCCAATTTCCCTGCAATACCTCGTGGTTGGTCACAGCACTACCGCTACTCACAGCCGTCCTTCAGCCCGCCGACGAACGCCGACCACGACGCGGCCGACACCAACACCACCGGCCCGCCGGGCACCTTACTGTCACGCACCGGCACCACCCCCGGAAAGCCGTCCGCCACCTCGACGCAGTCGCCGCCCTCCTGGTTGCTGTAGCTGCTGCTGCGCCAGACGACGCCGCTCGGCTCGGGACGGAACACTGACTCCACGGTGGCTGCCCTCCATCGCGCTGCGGACCATGTCGAGCGACATGTTCGGCGGCAAGGCTACTGCCCGGAGCCTCGAATAGACGGCTGAATGGCGTTCGACGTCCGCCGGCTCCTCGATGAGCCGGCCGTAGTCGGCCCCTTCCAGATACGCCACTTCCTCACCGCCGGGAAGGGTCAGAACCGTCATCGACCCTCCCAAGGAGTCGTGAGCTCCTTGGTCGAACGGAAGGACCTGGACCGTCACCGAGGCACTCTCCGCCGCGGCCACCAGGAAGCCCAACTGCTCACGCATGACCATGCGCCCGCCGATGGGGCGCAGCAGCACGGCCTCGTCGAGAACAACCCAAAGGGCAGGACGTTGCGGCGACTTCAACCGCTCCTGCCGCGCCATTCTGGCGTGCAGGCGCTCTTCGAGGTGCACGCTGTCGCGCAGCGACCGCCCGACGCTCAGCAAAGCACGTGCGTAACCCTCCGTCTGCAACAGACCCGGCACCACGTGGGCGGCGTACTGCCGGATCTCCACCGCCCGGGCCGAGTACGCCATGAACGCGCGCGACCAGTCGGGGAACGTCTCGCGGTAGACGTACGGCCACAGGTCGACCAGCAGCCCGTCCGCGCTGAGGGCGTGGTCCAGTGCGCGGGCGAGCTCCAGGGTGGGTTTCGCGCCTGAGGCCCGCTCGATCTGGGTGATGCGGGTGCTCACCACGTGTGTCCGGCGGCCGAGGTCCGCCTGCGTCATGCCCGCGGCGGTGCGCAGCCTGCGCACCCGTGAGCCGAAGAGCGCCGCCACCGACGAGGCGGGGTCGATTTCGTTGGCCACAGCCTGACTTCCGTCCTTACGGCCAGAGTTGTAAGCCTTCGGGGGCTTTCGAGCATAGGGCTGCCCGGCAAAGCTTGGGCACGGAATGTCACGACCCGGCACGGGTCGGGCGGAAAAACGGAACGACCGGAATGGCGGCAGAGTGCTCGAACCCACCACCGCGCAGGGCGGCGAATCGTCGTCCTGCCCCCGACTGGCCACGTTCTCCATGCAGTTCCCCTCCTCGCCGCGTGGCGCCCGCCTGGCCCGGCAACTCGCCGTGAAACGCCTGGCGGAGTGGGGTCACGAGGGTGATTCGGAACTGTCCTGCTCGGTGGCGCTCCTGGTGGGCGAGCTCGCCGCCAACGCGGTGAGTCACGGCCGCGTGCCCGGCCGGGACTTCCTGCTGCGCCTGGCCCATCTCGCGGAGGGGACGGTCCGCGTCGAGGTCTCGGACGCCGACGCCCTGCGGCTGCCCGTCCGGCCCGCCGCGCCGTCGTGCGACGACGAGTCGGGGCGCGGGCTGCTGCTGGTCGAGACGCTGGCGACGCGCTGGGGAACGCGGGCCCGCCATCCGGTGGGCAAGACGGTGTGGGCGGAGGTCGTCCGGGAAGTCCCGCGCCCGCGCGGGCAAGAGGCTCCGCCCGGCCTCGGGTGACGCCGGTCACGGACGAGGCCCGGCCGGGGATCCGGCGACGGGCGGCCGCCCGCAACGATGCTGGACAATGCCGCCATGCGGATTTCGGCGAGAGCGGACTACGCGGTGCGAGCCGCACTGGAGCTGGCGGCTGCGGCGGAGAGGTGCCCCGTGAAGGCGGAGGCCCTGGCCACGGCGCAGGAGATCCCGCAGAAGTTCCTGGAGAGCATCCTGGCCGACATGCGGCGCGGCGGGCTCGTCGTCAGCCAGCGCGGCGGGCAGGGCGGCTACCGGCTCGCCGCTCCGGCCGAGGAGATCACCATCGCCGACGTCATCCGCGTCGTGGAGGGGCCGCTGGTCTCGGTGCGCGGCGAACGGCCGCCCGCCCTGTCGTACACCGGGCCGGCGGAGTCGCTGCTGCCGCTGTGGATCGCCGTACGGGCGAACGTGCGGGCGATCCTCGGGGAGGTGTCGCTGGCCGACGTCGCCGCCGGCTCCCTTCCGGCACGCGTCCGGGAACTGGCGGAAGCGCCCGAAGCGTGGACCAATCCGTGAGACACCGTCCACCTTCCCGCGACCTCCGCCGTACCGCCGCCTGCCTCTGACCGCATTCTGAGACGAAACCGCCCGCTTATGTCGGTGGATGTCTGACATAAGCGGGCGAAGGCGCACCTGATCATGTCCACTCAACGAGACGGCATTGCATGCCCGCTCCGGTGCCCCGCATGGTTTCTCTACCAATACGGTAGGAAAACTAGGGAATGGATCGGGGCAGCATGCGCACTCTCATCGTGCTGGCGTTGGTGGGCCTGGGGGCCCAACTCGTCGACGGCAGCCTGGGCATGGCCTACGGGGTCACCTCGACCACGCTCCTGCTGGCCGCCGGCACCAATCCGGCAGCGGCCTCCGCGACCGTCCACCTCGCCGAGATCGGCACGACCCTCGCCTCCGGCGCCTCCCACTGGCGCTTCGGCAACGTCGACTGGAGGGTCGTGCTGAAGATCGGCGTCCCGGGCGCCGTCGGGGCCTTCGCAGGCGCCACCTTCCTCTCCAGCCTCTCGACCGAGATCGCCGAGCCGGCGATGTCCCTGATCCTGCTGGCGCTGGGCGTCTACGTCCTGACCCGCTTCACCTTCGTCGGCCTCTCGTCCAGCAACCTGGGCAAGCCCCTGCGCAAACGGTTCCTCTCGCCGCTCGGCCTCGTCGCCGGATTCGTCGATGCCACGGGCGGAGGCGGCTGGGGGCCGGTGGGCACCCCCGCGATCCTCGCCAGCGGCCGGATGGAGCCCCGCAAGGTCATCGGCTCCATCGACACCAGCGAGTTCCTCGTCAGCGTCGCCGCCAGCGTCGGCTTCCTGGCCGGCCTCGGCCACGAGGGGATCGAGCTGACGTGGGTGGCGGGACTGCTCATCGGCGGCGTGATCGCCGCACCGCTGGCCGCCTGGCTCGTACGGCACATCCCGCCCCGCGTGCTGGGCTCCGCCGTCGGCGGCATCATCGTCGTCACCAACGCCCGCACGCTGCTGAACAGCGACTGGCTCGGCGCGAGCGGCGCCGTCAGCACCGTCGTGTACGTGCTGCTCTACCTGGCCTGGGCCGGGGCCCTGGCGTACTCGGTGCGAGAGTACCGCCGCAACGCCGCCGAGGAACGCGCACTGGTGCGGCAGGCGGAGGCAGCGGAGGCCAGGTCCGCTGCCGCGGAGAGGGAAGAGGAGCCCGCGGCGTCCAACTGACGCGCAGCTTCCGGGACTTCACAGACGTGGGCTCCGCCCCGCAGGCCGTCGGTGCCACGGCCTGCGGGGCGGAGCCCACGCGCGGTTCCGGACGGCGCGAATGCGCCCGACCCGTCGCGAAGTCGGTCCGGGGCTGGCAGGCTGCCGGGCCATGAAGAGACTCACACTTCCCGGCGGCCCGCTCGCCTCCCGCTCCCGGACGGCGCCCGCTCCCCGGCAACGGCTGGGCAAGAAGGCCGCTGCCGCCGCCGTCGGCTTCGTCCTGGTGCTCGGCACCGGCGGAGCCGCCGGAGCCGAATCACCCACGGCCGGCAACGAGTTGAGCAAGAAGATCGACAAGATCCTCAGCGACGAGCGGCTGGCCGGTGCCGGTACGAGTGTGGTGGTCAGCGACGCGGCGGACGGAGACGTCCTGTACGAGCGCCACTCCGGCAAGAGGATGATGCCCGCGTCGAACACGAAGCTGCTGACCGCCGCCGCCGCGCTGGGCGTCCTCGGTCCCGGCTACCGCTACCGCACGGACGTGCTCGCCCACGGCGACCGCAGCGGCGGCCGGCTCGACGGGGACCTGTACCTGCGCGGCACCGGCGACCCCACGCTGCTCGCCGAGGACTACGACGCGCTCGCGGCCGACGTGGCGGCGTCCGGGATCAAGGAGGTCACCGGCCGTCTCGTCGCCGACGACACGCGGTTCGACTCGCAGCGGCTGGGACGCTCCTGGGCCGCGGACGACGAGTCCGCCTACTACTCGTCGCAGATCTCCGCGCTGAGCGTCGCCCCGGACACCGACTACGACACCGGCTCGGTCCGGCTGGAGGTCGCCCCCGGCTCCGCACCGGGGAAGAAGCCCAAGGTCAAGATGGTCCCCGGCAACGACTACGTCGACGTCGAGGTCACCGCGGAGACGGTCGCGGAAGACGGCGACAGCACGCTGTCCGTGGACCGCGAGCACGGCGGCAACACCCTCACCGTCAGCGGCGGCATCCCCGCCGGGGCGGACCCGGAGGAGTCGTGGACGAGCGTGTGGGAGCCCACCGGCTACGCCGCGTCCGTCTTCGCAGGTGCGCTGAAGGACCACGGCGTCCGGGTCGCGGGCAAGACCGAGACGGGCAAGGCCACCCCGGACGGGGCGCGGCGGGTCGCCCGCCACAAGTCGATGCCGGTGTCCGAGCTGAACGTCCCCTTCCTGAAACTGTCCAACAACAACCACGCCGAAGTCCTCACCAAGACCATGGGCTACGAGGCGGGCGGCGAGGGCACGTGGGAGGAGGGGCTGAAGGCCGTCCAGGGCTTCCTGAAGAAGGAAGGCGTCGACACCGGTACTCTGCGCCAAGTCGACGGCTCAGGGCTCTCGCGCATGAACAACGTGCCCGCGGCGGAGTTCGGTGCGCTGCTCCGAGCGGTCCGCGACAAGCCGTGGTTCGGGAAGTTCCACGACGCCCTCCCCGTCGCCTGCGCGCCCGGCAGGATGAAGGGCGGCACCCTCCGTACGCGCATGTGCGGCACCCCTGCCGAGCTCAACGCCCACGCCAAGACCGGTTCGCTGACGGGCGCTTCGGGACTCTCCGGCTACGTCGACGACGCGGGCGGGCGCCGGCTCGTGTTCAGCATCGTGCTCAACAACTACCTCGCCGAGTCCGTGAAGGACATCGAGGACGAGATCGTCGTCGCGCTGGCCGAATCCGGTGACGGGGCGAGCGGGAAGGCGGCGGACGGGAAGCGCGACGGCACGTCCCAGAAGCCCAAGAGCGCGGCCACGCAGCCGTCCGGCCGGGACGCCGCCGACCCGGACGGCTCGGGCGGCCTGGAGTGCTCCTGGCGCAAGCCGGTCCGCTGCTGAGCGGAGGCATGCCGGACACGCCGGGGTGCGGGCCGTACCGCCCGCACTCCGGCGGCTGTCCGCCTAGCCCGCTCCTGCGGGGGCGGAGCGGAGGTCAGGCGCCCTTCGGGTGCCGCATCAGCCGCTCGTCAGCCGTACGCCGCGCACGCTGAGGCCCGAACAGCAGCGCGTCCCGCATATGCCGCCGCACGGCCACCGATTCCAGCAGCTGACTGTCGTGGCCCCGCGCCACAAGTCCCCGTTGAGCGTTGCCGGTTCAGCTGATGCGGCTTGTTCACGACCCGTGTGTCATCAGTGATCGTGCCATGCCGGCTCCCGGCCGTCGATCGCCTGCTCGACGCTCGCCCGCGGTCTTCCGTCGACCACCGCGGCGAGGGCCGGAATGCCGAGGCAGCAGGGGGCCTTGCCTATGCAATCTGCGTGCGTCCCCCGGTCACCGGATCACACGCCAACGCCGTCGAGGAGGCAGAGGTCGATCTTGAGGATCGGCGGCAGGTGGAGGCCCAGGCACAACCCGTGACGGCCGGGCGGAGGCGTGGCGGTCGGCTCCCCCGTCGGCGAACCACTCGGTGTCGGAGTGCTGGACGGCGTGGTCGGCGGAGGAGTGCCGGGGCTCGACGCGGAGGGGCCGGAGCCGCCGTCGGGGTCCATTCCGCCCGGAGACGCCGAGGTGCGCGGCGGTGAACTGCCGGGGCCGCCTTCGGGCAGGCCGGAGGGTTCGGAGGATCCATCGGACGGTGACGTCTTCTCGGGCCCGGAACCGGGCGTCAGCGGCGGCGTGGGGAGCTCTGTCCGACCGTTGCCCGAGGGCCGTCGCGCCGCGTCGCCGTCGCTACCGCCGAAGCCGAACAACGCGAGCGCGACCACTGCTGCGGCGGCCGTGACGGCCCCGCCCGCCACCAGGGCGGGATGATGCTCGCGCCACGTCGTCTTCAGCCAGCGCCCGACGGAGACGACGACGGCGGCGACCGGCGCAGCGAGGCCCTTGTACAGCATGCGGGAGCGTCTGCGGGGTGGCGGGGGTAACGCGGAGTCGTCCTCGCCGCCGGGAGGCGGGGCGGCTGCGGGCCGGCGGTCCCGGCTCCGCCTGGGGCTGAGGCGACGCACGGCCGACTCGCGCTCATCGGCACGCATCTGACGGTACAGAAGACCCACACCAGCGATAACTCCCGCTACGGCTATCGCCAGTAGAAGTTCCATCATTCCCGCCTCGTAGATGCCGCGTCGTACCGCCCATGGCCTCCTCCACAGGATTGAACCATCAGGGGCGATGCGCCAGAGGACGAATCGGTCCCGGGAGCGGGAAGTCGCCGCGTACTTCGGCGAGTTGTGCGGCATTGTCCACGGGAACGGGACGCGAGGGACGGGGCGAGGGAAGGGGACGGGGACGCGGGTGGGTCGGCGATTCGGACCGGGGCGGGCACGGTGCGGCGGCAGCAACTCGCGTCCGCGCGAGCACGGCGTGGAGGGCGTGCGCCGTCAGCTCTTCCCGCGTAGGCCGAGTACGCGGCACGACGGCCGTCGAGCACATGGCAGCGGGCCCGCGCCAACCCCGTAAGGGAAGCGCGGGCCCGCCGCAAGAGGCCGAATGCCACATGTCAGATGTCGGAGACCAAAGGCCGTAGGCCCGATGGCAGAGAACAGATGTCAGAGAGCAGATGGCAGCGATCAGATATCAGAGACCGGCTGACGACTGACAGATGACAGCAAACAAAACCTCAGAACGAAGCGGTGAAACGGTACGCGGAGTGGTCGGAGCCGAAGCGCTTCAGGCGGTCGACCTTGGAGCTCGTCACCGAACCGCTGGCGTACGACTGGTCGATCGGCACGCCCTTGGCGCCCTTCACCCGGATGTAGTCGACGTTGCCGGGCAGGCTCACCTTGCGGTGCCGGTTGAAGTCGCCGACCACGAATATCGGCAGCGCCGTGTTCCTGCCGTGCAGGTTCTTGACGACGTCGCGGAGCTTGCCCGCGTGCTTCTTCCAGCGTCCCTGCCGTTCCGGGTGCTTGCTCCAGGCGCCGGAGATGAAGTGCGTGTTGACCATGAAGAACTGCTGCTTGCTCGACCGGTGCTCCAGCAGCACCCAGTTGACGTACCGGTTCGGCGTCACCTTCGCCTCGCCCTTGTGGGTCAGGACGGAGCCGGAGTCGAGGGGCTTGAACACGTCCTTCCGCCAGGAGATCGGCACCGCCTTCGCCGGTCCCGACTTGGGCAGGAAGTGGCTGTACTTGGGGAGTTGCTCGCGCAGCCGCTTCCGGGCGGCCGCCGACTCCATCTCCTGCCAGCCGATCACGTGGCCGAGCGCCTTGAACTGGGCCCTGCCGCGCCAGACGTTGTGGGTGGCGACCTCCATCTTGACGGCGGCCGTCCCGGCGGCCGGAGCCGCTGCGGCCTCCGAACCGGTCGTCGTCGCGGCCCCGGCGGACATGGTGGAGAAGGTGATCCCCGATGCCGTCAGGGTGGCCACGGCGCCGAGCAGCACCCTCGTACGCGGTCTCATGCAGAAGCTCCTCGAGGTCTGAAGTTGCGGCGGAACGGTGGACCGTGTGGCCGGAACCGGCGGCCTCCAGTCGCGGCCCGGGTCAACGCGCCCCAGCGGGCGGGTGACCGGCAGGCCGTCGACGTCGGACCGATTCAAGAGGGCCGCCATACAAAGCGGATACATTCCCGGTGAGGGCGCGGGCAGCGAGCGGTCCCACCGGCCGGCGGGGCCCCCGCCACCAGGTCAGATGAGCACGTTCTTGTGGAAGACGTTCGCGTAGCGGTCGATGTGACCCACGCTCCTGCGGGACGCGAACCCCATGTTCAGGCGGATTTCACCGCCGGACGTCCTGGTGATCGCCATTCCCTCCGGCTCCCGGTAGACGAGCGACTTCCCCGCCTTCGTCAGGAAACGGTCGACGACCTTCCCGGTGTTCAAGTCGACGCACGAGACGTAGGAGTTGATGTCGGCGGGGTCGGCGTGGCCGTCACCGTCGAGCGTGTACAGGTAGCTGCCCAGGACGGTGTAGCCCTGGAACGTCACGGAGCCGTCGCCGAGCTCGGGCTGCGTGATCTTCGCCAGCGGGTCGCCGAACGTGCCGTTCTCTTCGTCCATGCCGGAGAAGTCGTACAGCCGCAGCGTGAACTTGCCCGCCTCCTTGCGGCGTATCAGGATCCGCTCGTTCACGGGGTCCGTCGCGCAGGTGATCGTCTTGCTGCCCTTGAAGAACTTCTTCACCCCGGACGGCTTCTCGCCGTCGACGAACTTGAAGCGGGCCAGGGCCGTGCCACGGCCGCTGTCGTCGCTGCTGGAGGAGTCGCACTCGACCCAGATGTAGGAGTCCGAGCCTCGCGGCTCCACGCCGATGGAGACGCCGTGGCCGGCGTTGTCGATGTGCATGTGCCCGGTGACCCGCCCCGACCCGTCGAGCCTGTTGATGCACAGATCGTCACCCGAACTGCCGTCGCGGACCTGGGAGATGAACAGTCGTTGATTCGTGGTGTCGTACGCCATGCCCTGCATCGCGTGGTGCTTCTCGTGCAGCAGCGTGCCGCGGAAGACGTCGTAGGAGGGCTTCGACAGGTCGAAGCGTTTCGACGCGGGTACGGCGGCGGCGGCCTCTCCCGCCGCCAGTGCCCCGATGGCCCCGGCGGACAGCAAGGCCGCACCTCCTGCTCCGAGCAGCCCGCGCCGTGAGATGTGTCCGGACATCGACAACCCCCGTGTCGTCATTCGTCGTTACGCTGTCCCGCCCGATCATCACCCAAGGCAACCAAGCGCGTAAGGGAGAGCCGGAATCCGGCGGGAATGTCTCACCCACGGCTGCCCTGTCCCGTTTTCCCTGCCTTCGTTTCACCGAAATGCCGCCCGGGGGCCGCACAGTACGACCGCGGATGGCCGCTCATCTCGCGGTCGGGATAGTGTGCCGCCTGGCCCACGGCGCGGAAGCCGCTTCCCCGGCGCCGCGCCCTGCCGAACTGACCCTCCGGCAGCCGGTAACAGGCCGTGACCCGAGCGCTACGGCGGCGATGGTACTGTCCCGCCCGCTGCTGATCGAACGTGGGGGATTCGAATCGCCCTGCACTTTCCGAAAGTTGTCCGTTTTCATGCCAGAGTGCCGCGCGATGCCTTTCAGGCTCACCCGCTGTGACGGTATATCCGCCACCAGTGAACCGACCGGGCCGCTGGAAACCCGAGTGTCACCCGCAGTTGCTCCTCGGACCACGTGACGGAGCGACGCTGTGAGAATCTACCGCCGCCTCGTTCTGCTGGTCGCGGTACCGCTTGCGGTGGCCGTCACCTTCTCCGTACTCGCTCTCGCCCCCTCGGGGCAGCAGGCGCTGCAAGCCCACCGACTGGCGAACATGGTCGAAGCCGCCGCCGCCGCGAACGAACTGGCCTACAGGCTGCAGGGGGAGCGTACGAGCGCCACGGCCCTCGTCTCGGGCCAGGGCGACGAGGCCTCCTTCCGTAAGACCGCGAACGCCACCGGCGAGAGCGTCGACGCCTTCCGCGCCGAGCGCGAACGGCTGTCGAACGTGCCCGGCAACGCCCAGGAGGCCCTCGACCGCATCGACCGCTCCCTGCAGCAACTGCCCACCGTGCACGCGCAGGTCCGCGCCGGCAGCAGTTCGCTCTCCGCTCTGACCTTCAGCTACCGGATCGTCATCGCCGACCTCGTGGCGTACCGCGAAGGCATAGCCCAGGCCGAGGGCGTGGACGCCGACGTCGCCGACCAGATCCGGGCGAGCGCCGCCCTCTCCGAGGCGACCGAGCACATGGGGCAGCAGCAGGTGACGGTGCTGCAGGCGCTGGCCGGAGGGGGCTTCACTCCCGCCTCGCAGCGTACGTTCGAGGCCACCCGTCTCGGATACACCGAGTCGACGGGCACGATGTTCGACATCGGCCCGCAGGAGTGGCGCACCTGGCTGGAGAAGGGCGTCTACGGGCCCAAGGCTCTGACCGCGCAGCGGCTCGAGGACCGGGTGGGACGCAGCCAGGTGAACGCCGATCTCCCGATCTCCCCTGCCAGTTGGCAGGAAGCGACCGCGGACCGTTTGTCGCTGCTGCGCAAGGTGGAGCGGCGGATCGACGACTCCGTCATCAGGACGGTGAAGGACCGGCGCACCGAGCTGGTCTGGTGGGCCGTCGCCCAGGCGGTGCTGGTGCTGCTGACGCTGGTCGGCACCGTCTTCGTCGCCTCCCGGCTGGGCCGCGTGATGATCCGCCGCCTGCGGCACCTGCGGGACGCCGCGAACGACATGGCCTACAGGCGGCTGCCCCAGGTCACCGCGGAGCTGTCCCAGCCGGGCGCGCTGAGCGGCGCCACTCCCGCCCAGGTCGCCGAGCGGGCGGGGAAGGCGGTGACCACCACCGGCGAGGACGAGATCGGGGAGGTCGGCGAGGCATTCAACTCCGTGCACCACGAGGCCGTACGGCTGGCCGCCGAACAGTCCGACGCGCAGGACCAGTTCGCCGAGACGCTGGTGACGGTGGCGCGCCGCGGCGCGCAGCTGACCAGCGTCATGGTCTCCGAGCTGGACGTGATGCAGCGCGACGAGGCCACCCCGGAGCGGATGAAGCTCCTCTTCGCGCTCGACCACCTGGCGAACCGCATGGAGCGCAACACCAACAACCTGCTGGTGCTGGGTGGTTCAGGGCACGGCCGTGCGCGCAGCACGGATGTGCCGCTCTCCACCGTGATCATGGTGGCGGCGCAGCAGATCGAGCAGTTCGGCAGGGTGGAGACCGGCGTCGTCCAGCCCGGCATCGACATCGCCGCCCGCGCCGTGCACGACGTGGCGCACATCCTGGCCGAGCTGCTCGACAACGCCACCCGCTACTCGCCGCCGGAGAAGAGCGTCGGAGTCGCCGCCTGGCGGCTGTGGGACCGCGCCGTGGTGCAGGTCGTCGACGACGGCGTGGGCATCAAGCCCGAGCGGCGTGCCGAGCTCAACTCCACCCTCTCGGAACCCCGGAAGAGGATCGGCGGCGTGCGGTCCATGGGTCTGCACGTGGTGGCGCAACTGGCCGCGCGGCACGGCATCGGGGTCGAGCTGCGTGCTTCGGAGAGCCCCGGCACCATCGTGGAGATCATGCTCCCCGCCGGCGTGCTGGGTTCCGCTCCCCGCCCCGAGGCGCCGCAGCTGCCGCAGGGCGCGGCGGCCGGCCGCGAGGGCGGGGAGGCTCCGGGGTCCGCGTCCGGGGCTGCCGACGGGGACGGCGGGACGCCCGCGCGGGAGTCCCCGGCCCCCCGGGCCGACGAACTGCTGCCCGCACCGGGCCGCGGCAGGCAGGAGCCCGGGACGTCCGGCGCCGCGACGAGCGACGCGTGGCGGAGCGACCACGAACACAGTGCCGCCGGCGGCGACGAGAGCCGGGAGACGGCTCGCCAGCACGGCGGGCCCAACGGGTCCACGCGGCTGGGACGGATGCAACGGCTGGGCGGCCGCGGGGAGTTCGGCGTGCCGTCCACCGCGTCCCGGTCCACGCCGGGCGACCCGGCACCGAGCCCGCAGGGCACGGAGGAGCACGGCGGGCGTCGCGAGCCGCAACCGGCTCAGACCGCCGGCATCTCCGCCGCGGGACTGCCCGTACGGCGGCGCAAGCAGGCAGACGGGCAGCAGCCGGTCCGTGCCCGGGGCGAGGAAGGCGACGGCGCGAGCGCCTCGACGGCCGGGACCGCGTCCAAGCCGCGGACCTCGCCGCCCCGCCGCCGGGACTCGCGCCAGATCTCCGACGTCCTGACCGCCTATTCGCAAGGCATCAACAGGAGCGTGAGCCGCCGAGAGCGCTCTGCCCCCTCGGACCCCCGCGGTCCGGGAAACCGGAATGCCGACGACACCCAACGGAATACGTGATGAGCCGATCCATCGATCTGAACTGGCTGCTGGGCGACTTCGCCCGGCGGCTTCCGGAAGTCACCCACGCCGTCGCCGTATCCGTCGACGGGCTGACCCTCGCCTTCACCGGGATCTCCCGTGACGACGCCGACCGGCTGGCCGCGATCGCGTCCGGCATCGTCAGCCTGCTCTCCGGGGCCGCAGAGCTGACGCAGACGGACCCCGTGGAGCACAGCCTGACCGCGATGGAGGGCGGCTACATGTTCTCCATGGCGGTCTCAGGCGGCGCGTCGCTGCTGGTGTTCACCACGCGTGAGGCGGACATCGGGGAGGTCAGCTTCATGATGTCGGAGCTGATCAACCAGGTCGGTGAAGCGCTGTCCCCGGAGGCCCGCGACGACGAACGCCAGACCACGCCCGGCTGAACCGCCGGCCGGTGCGCCGCCCTTCCCCTCCACCCGTATCCATCCATCGGAGCCCTCAATGTTGAAAGACGCACGCTCGGCGCGCGGCAAGAGAATACGGACGGCCTGCGCGGTGGCCCTCACCCTCGCGGTGACCGCGACCGCGGGGTGCAGCGGAGAGAGCAGCGCCGACGACGACACCGTGACGATCGGCCTCATCTCCTCCCTCTCCGGCGTCTACAAGCCCGTAGGCACGGAGACACGCGACGGGTTCAAGCTGTATCTCGACACGCACGACGGCAAGCTGGGCGGCCGCAAGATCGACCTGAAGATCGCCGACGAGGGCGACGGCCCGCCCACGGCGCTCCCCGCCGCCAAGAAGCTGATCAAGAAGGACCGGGTGGACGTCCTCACCGGCGTCACCGGCGGCGGCTCCGTCAAGGCCATGCTGCCGCTCGTGACGCGGAACAAGATCCCGCTGGTGGGGTCGAACGCCCGTCCCCCCGTCAAGGACGGCGAGTACGTCTGGCACACCAGCTTCATGTCGGACGAGCCGGGCGCGGCCATCGCGCAGCACGTCAAGGACGAGGTGGACGGCCCGGTCTACGCGATCGGCCCGGACTACCAGGGCGGCCACGACGAGATGCGCGGCTTCACCACCGCCTTCGACAAGGTCGGCGGCGAACTCGCCAACCCGGACGGCAAGACGACGTGGACGCCCTTCCCGAAGACCACCAACTTCGCACCGTACTTCGCCAAGATCGCGAGGACGGGCGCCAAGGCGGTCTACTGCTTCTACGCCGGCAAGGCCGCGATCGACTTCGTGAAGCAGTACGCCGAGTCCGACGTCGCGGATCTGCCGCTGTACTCCGCCGGGTTCATCACCGAGGGCTCCGTGCTGCCCGCCCAGGGCAAGACGGCCAAGGGCATCTACTCGGTGCTCAACTACTCCGCGGACCTGGACAACGAGGCCAACCGGAAGTTCGTCTCCGACTGGACGGCCAAGCACGACGAGCCGCCCACGAGCTACGCGGAGGCCTCGTACGACGCCGCGGCGACGCTGGACAAGGCGATCGGGGAAGCGGCCAAGAAGGGCGAGGTGAACTCCGAGACGATCAACAAGGCCATCGCCGGGCTCGGGAAGATCGACAGCCCGCGCGGCACCTGGGAGTACAGCGAGAAGACGCACACTCCCGTGCAGCAGTGGTACCTGCGCCAGGTGCGCCCCGACGGCAAGCAGTTGGCGAACGTCGTGGTCAAGGACTTGTCGACGCTCGGCAGTTGACGTGAACGTACTGGACGCGCAGCTCGTTCCGGCGGTCGACGGCGTGGCCTACGGGCTGCTGCTGTTCGTCGTGGCCGCCGGTCTGAGCCTGGCCTTCGGCACGGCCGGGGTGCTGAACCTCTGCCACGGTGCGCTGTACGCCGTCGGGGCCTACACGGGCGCCGAGTTGAGCGACGGCACCTGGGAGGGCATGCTCCTCGGCCTCGCCGCCGGTACGGCCCTCGCGGGGGCGGCCGGAGTGCTGCTGGCGGCGTGCACCGTCCCGCTGGTGCGGCGCGGCCATCTCGCGCAGGCGCTGCTGACGTTCGGTCTCGCCTTGATCGGCGGCGACCTGCTCGTCGAGTACTTCGGCTCCGACGCGATCCCCGTACGGATACCCGAGGCCCTGGACCGGTCGGTGGACCTGCTCGGGCACCGCTACCCGGCCTACCGGCTCGGCTTCATCGCCATGGCGCTGCTGCTCGCGGGCTCCGGCACGTGGGTGCTGACCCGCACCCGCGCGGGGGCCGCCGTGCGTGCCGCGGCCGCCGACCCGCAGATGCTCGCGACCACCGGCCGCAGCCCCCGGGCCGTGCACACCGGGGTGCTCGCCGCCGCCGGGGCGCTGGCCGGGGCCGCCGGCGTGCTGGGGGCGCCGATCATCGGGCCCGGGCCGGACACAGGTGACACGGTGCTGATGCTCTCCCTGGTGGTCGTGGTGCTGGGCGGGCTGAGGTCCCTGTGGTCGATCCTGCTCGCTTCGGTCGCCGTGGGCGAGGTGCAGACGCTCGGCGTCTCCCTGGCAGCGGACTGGGCACCGTATCTACTGTTCGCCGCCATGGCCCTGGTGCTGTCCGTACGGGCGCACCGCGGCGGGATTCCCGAGCCCGCCGGCCAGGAAGACGGCTCCCCGGCGGCCGACCCGGTCTCCCAGCTGCTGCGCCGTCTCGCCCGCGCCCGCCGCCCGCGGCCCGGCTCCCCGCGGCGGCCCGGATCCCCGCGGCGGCCGGGCGTCACGGAAGGACCGGGGGGCCCGGAGGTGCCGGGCGGCGGCGCCGGCGCAGGGCGTACGGCGAGTGCCGCGGGGGCCGCCGGCCGGCTGCTCCCCCGCCCGGTCCGCCGGGCGGGGCCGGCACTCGCGCTCCTCGCGGCTCTCGTCCCGCTGCCGGTGCTGGTGTCCCCCTACGCCCTCTCGCTGGTCGGCTACGCGCTGGCGCTGGGACTGCTCGCGGTCAGCGTCACCGTCCTGACCGGTTACGCGGGTCTCCCCACTCTGGGGCAGGCCGCCCCGTTCGCCGTCGGCGCGTACACCACGGCCCTGCTCGCCGGCGCGGGCTGGACGGTGGGGCCGGTCCAGGTGCTCGCCTCCGCGGCGCTCGCGGCGCTGTTCGCGCTGGTCACCTCTCCCGCGGTGGTACGCGCCCGCGGCACGACCGTGCTGATGATCACGCTCGCCATCGGGGAGCTGACCGTCGTCGCTGCCGGTGAACTCAAGTCCGTCACCGGCGGAACCGAAGGGCTCATCGACTTCCCGCCGACCCAGGCGCTGTGGGGAGGAGAGCCTCTGGTCGACGAGAGCCTCGCCTACAACTACAGCCTCGCCGTGGCCGCCTGCGCCGTCGCGCTCACGCTGTACTTCCTGCGCTCACCCGCCGGGAAGCTGCTGATCGGCACACGCGAGGCCGAGGCCCGCATGCGTGCCTCCGGCCATCCCGTGACCCGGTACCTCCTGCTCGCCTACGTCGGGGCCGGTGCTCTGGCCGGCGTCGGCGGTTCGCTGCTGACCACCGTGCAGGCGTACGTCTCCCCCGCGGACGTCGGCTTCGAGATCGCGGCGTTCGCGCTGCTGGCGGCGGTCATCGGCGGCACCCGCTCGGTGCTGGGCGCCATGTTCGGCGCGGGGCTCATCGTCTTCATCCGGGACTGGCTCTCCGCGTCGTGGCCCGGCCACGGGCCGCTCCTGCTGGGCGTGCTCTTCGTCCTCACCGTCTACCTGCTGCCGCACGGCCTCGCAGGGCTCCGCCCGCCTCGCCCACCGATCCCGAACCGCCGGATCCCCGCACCCGAGGGCACCCCATGACACGCGATCACCCCCGGCCCCGCAGCACGGCCGGCACGGCGACCCGCCCCGCCCCGCGCCCGGCGGTGGTCCCGTGCTGACGCTCTCCCACCTCACCCGCCGGTACGGCAACCTCACCGCCGTCGACGACGTGAGCCTGCGGCTGCCCGCGGGAGCACGCCACGCCGTCATCGGGCCCAACGGCGCCGGAAAGACCACCCTGCTGAACCTCGTCGCCGGCACGGCGCGCCCCGACAGCGGGCAGATCCTGCTGGCGCCCCCGGCCCGCTCCGGCGGAGGGGCCCCGGTGGAGGGCGCCTGCGGTGCGGAAGCCGCGCCGGCTACCGACATCACGCGTACGGCGGCCGCCCGCCGCAGCCGGCTGGGGATCGCCCGCAGCTACCAACAGCCGTCCGTCGTCGCCGGGTTGAGCGTGCTGGACAACGTGGTGCTGGCCGCCTGGCGGCATCACCGCGAGGGCGGAGCGGCGTGGCGGCGGCCCTCCGTCGGACGGCGCCTGCGGGAGACCGCGCTGGCCGGCCTGGAGACCGTCGGCCTGGCCGGGTTCGCGGACCAGCTGGCCGGCGAACTCTCGCACGGTCAGCGCCGCATGCTCGATCTGGCCGCCGCGCTCGCCGGACGGCCGCGCCTGCTCCTGCTGGACGAGCCGGCGGCCGGGCTCACCGACCGCGACATCGGCCGCCTCGTCGCCCTGCTGCGGGACATCCCCGCGGACGTCGCGCTGCTGCTGGTCGAGCACCACATCGAGGTGGTGACCGCGCTGGCGGAGACCGTGACCGTCCTCGCCGCGGGCCGCGTACTGGTGAGCGGCAGCACCCAGGACGCGCTCGGCCGGCCCGAGGTCCGCGAGATCTACCTGGACGCCGTCCCCGCCTCCGCGGAAGCGCCGCCGGGCGGCTCCGCGCCCCCGACCGGTCCGAGAGGATGACCGCCATGCTCGAACTCACCGGTCTCACAGCCGGCTACGACGGCGGGACGGTCCTGCACGAGCTGGATCTGAGCGTGCCGGCCGGAAGCGTGCACGCCGTCGTGGGCCACAACGGCGCCGGCAAGACGACCCTCGTGAACACCGTGGCCGGCCTGCTGCGTCCCGACGCCGGCACGGTGCGGGTCAACGGGCGGGACGTCGGCGGCCGGCCGGCCCATCAGGTGGCGCGCGCGGGCATCGGGCTGGTGCCGCAGGGGCGGCGGGTGTTCGCCAGTCTCACCGTGGGCGAGCACCTGCGGCTCTCGTACCGTCCGCCGCGCCCGGAGAAGGGCGACGGCGGCCGCGCGGCACGCCGGGAGAGGACGTGGACGCCGGAGAGGGTGCTGGAGCTGCTGCCCCGGCTGGGCGAGCGGCGCGGGCACCGGGGCACCGAACTGTCCGGCGGCGAGCAGCAGATGCTCGCGCTCGCCCGCGCCCTGCTCGGCACCCCCAGGGTGCTGCTGCTGGACGAGCCGACGGAGGGCCTGGCGCCCGTGGTGGCACGCCGGATACGCGAACTGATCGGCACCCTGGCGCAGGAGGGGATCTCCGTGCTGCTGGTGTCACCGAGCCCCGCGCTGGCCGTCCAGTGCGCCGACGCGGTCACCGTCCTGACGTCCGGACGCGTCACCGCACGGTTCGACGGAGGTCCGCTGCGTTCCGACCCCGGCGCGCTGCACGCCGCGCTGGAGCTGTCGCCGCTCTCACCGGCGGCCGACGACTCGCCGTCCGCATCAGCGGCGAGCACGGGCGCCGACGGTACGGGTACGGGCGGTACGGGTACGGGCGCGGACGGTGCGGCGGCGGGCGGACCGCTGGGGGCGAGGGTGCCCGACGCCGGACCGGGCGCCCCGTAGCAGCCGGCCGGTCAGGGTGAACGAGCAGACACCGCGTCCCGCTACAACACCCTTCCGCCCTGCACGAGTCGGCTCGGCCGCCGGTCAGTCGCGGCGCAGCGCCTGCCCTCCGAAGCCGCCGGACGCCGGGCCCCGGTTCTGCCCGTCCCACCAGGCGTGGAAGTCCGCCTCCCGCATGGCCCGCCAGTCCGGCGTGCGTACGACCTGCTCCTCGCCCATCCGCCGCGCGAGGCCGACCATCTGCGTACCGACAGTGCTGCGTCCGTCGTCGTAGGCCGTCAGGATCTCCTGCCAGCTCCCCCCGGCGCGCCACGCGCTCTCCAGCGCGGCGGCGTCCTGCAGCGCCTTCACGCTGCCCGCGCCGATGTGCGGCCGGGCGACCGTCGCCGCGTCCCCCGCGAGCATCAGCCGCCCGCGGACGTAACTCGGCACCTCCAGGTCGTAGATGGGCTGGATGAACGTGCGCGCCTCCGGGCTGCGCAGCACGCAGTCCGCCCAGTACGGCGGGAAGTGCTCGGCCACGAGGCCGCGCAGGTGGGCGGTCAGTTCGGCGGCCACCTTGCCGGGCGGCAGCGAGGTGGGGGTCCGCAGCTCCGCGTCGAGGCCCGAACCGGCGGGCGGACGCGTGTAGAGCACCCAGTTCATGCGGTGCCCCTCTTCGCGGTCCGGGATCAGGTACATCATGCAGTGGCCGCCGGGGAAGACGACGGTGCGCGCCTCTTCGTGACCGCCCTCGGGCAGGTCCGCGGGCGCCTCTGACGTGCCGCGCCAGCCCAGGTAGCCGGCGTAGGCGGGAGCGAGCCGGGGGAACATCGCCCGCCGGACGACGGAGCGGTAGCCGTCGGCGCCGATCACGAGGTCGAAGTGCTCCGCGGTGCCGTCCGCGAGGCGCACCGAGGCCCTGCCGGCTTCGGTCGACACCTCCGCGACGTGGGTCTCCGGGCGGAAGTCCGTGCCGTCCGGGACGCGCTGCCTCAACTCGCTCCACAGGGAGCCCCAGTTGTAGGCGCGGAAGGGGAAGGGCTGCCGGGCCATGGTCCGGCCGAGGTCCCCCTTGCCGTCGCGTACGGTCCACAGCCGCCGGGACAGGGGCGCCCAGGGCATGCTCCGCGTCATGTAGCCGGCGGCTTCGAGCTCGGCGAACCGGTCGTCGTGCACGCCGATCCCGACACCGCGGTCGCGCAACTCGCCGCCCGCGCGCTCGAATACGGTCACGTTCCGCGCACCGCCCCGGTACGCGGCCAGCGCCATTGCGCATCCGGCGATGCTGCCGCCGACGATGGCGACCCTGCCTCCACCCATGCGATGTCCCCCTCACCGACTCGCCGACAGAAGAAGGAGGTTCGCACACAGCAGGACGCGCGACGAAGGCGGGGTGCGGCCTCTCCTCCCTCCCGGGCTGCCGCGGCGGCTACTTGACATGACTCAGGGTGAAGTCCGTTGTCGGACAGTCGCGTTGAGCCGGGGTCAGGACACCGGCGGAGGCGCGCCGGTCGCTCCTCGCCGAGACGGCATCGCGTCGTTGATCAGGCTGTCGATGTCGGAGCCGTCGCCCATGTCGATGCAGCCGGGGATCAGACGCGAGACGATCTCCCCGAGGGTCGACTCCTGCACGGTGTCGCCGAAGTCCGCGTCGGGGTCTCCCCAGGCCCGTCCGGCGATCCCCAGGTCCACGCAGTTGAGCATGCGGGCGAACTGCGCGAACGACAGGTCGGTCCGGAGCCGCTGCCCCCGTGCCTCCAGTACCTCCTTGTACAGGCGCGCCCACTCCGACTCCGCGAGGCGGTAAGCGCTCTGGAGCGCCTCCTTGATCACGGGGTCCGCGTCCGCGTACACCGCGGCGTAGAGGTACAGCCGGTGCAGATCCGACTTGAACGCCGCCTGCTGCACCAGGAGCGCCGTCCTGCGGATGGCGGCCGCGAAGTTCCCCGCGGTCTTGAGGTGTTCGACGACTCTCTGGTCCCTGGCGATGTGCAGGGACCAGTGCGCCCGGTACAGCGCAAAGCTGAGCAGGTCGGCGAGGAAGTCCCTGTGCCTGCTCCACCTCACGGTGAACGTACGGGGCGTCACGTCCTTCTCGGGCTTGAATCGCCTGTTGACGGCCTCGGCCACTCTCTCGTAGGAGACCATGTTGCCGACCCTGCAGACGCTCGAGCCAGGAGCGCCCCCCACCTGTACCAGCGGCTCGGAGAACATGCGCTCCAGCTGGTGCAGCCCCCCGAGGACGCACCAGCGGGTCGTCCCGCTCTCGACCTTCCTGCGCCGGGCCTCTTCGTTCTTCCCTGTCACCCGGTGAACGATCGGCCACAACGGGCCGATTTCCTTGTCACTGTCAGACATGGCGTCACTTTCACCGCCTGCGGCTCCACCGGCAAGGTCGGCGGCACTACGTAACAAAGCGTCAGATGCGCTTGCACGCAGTTGAGTTGTGCGTTAGAGGCGACACGCGGAGACTGGTGGACCTTTTCAGACAGCGGTACGGGACACCAGCGCTGTCCGAACGCCCCTCGACGCCTACCGACTCGGCGCTGAGGCGGAGCGACGAGCCTTCGTCCTCCGCCACCACGCTCACACCGGCCCCGGCCGGGGCCAACGCGAGGACGGGCGATCAGCATCGAGATCCCCCAGGCCGACCGTCCCTCCTGAGGCAGACGAGGCGGTGACCCGCGGCACCTGGAGGTGTTCCGCGGGTCACCGCATTCCCGTACCGCGACGAGCTGCTTTCGCAGTCCCCTCGCAAAGAGACTGCGGCCCCCGCGGCAAAGGGACTCAAGGGCGGTCGATATCCCGAAGGCCGGACATGTCGCGGCTCAGCGCCGACTACGCCCGGCCGGAAATGGGGAGGGGCGGCGCGATTTCGACGACCGGTCGCGGCCATTGGGCCCGAGAACGCCTTCCTCCGTGCGCGGAAGGCCCCGTTCCCATTCCCCGCGCGACGGAATACGGCAGCGCCGCCGCGTGGTCCTGACGTCACTCTATGGTGATCCGCGGGTTCGTTATCCGGTCGCAACTCTTCCACCAGCGACAACGTCCGCGCGTAATGCAAGGATGCAGCGCAACTCGCCCTTTCGGGTGCGGCCTGCCGAACGTTCCCCCTGGAGGCTCGAAGTTGTCTGCGCGTAGCCCGATTCGTCCGGTCGCAGTTGCTGTCCCCTTCGCCCTGGCGTGCGGCCTGTTGGCCGGCTGCACCAGCACGAAGTCGTCCGGTGCGGGAGGCTCGGAGATCCAGCTGGTCTCGCAGGGCAAGCTGACGGTGTGCACGCATCTGCCGTACGAGCCCTTCCAGTTCAAGAAGTCCGGCAAGGTCGTCGGCTTCGACGTCGACATGATGGACCTGGTGGCCGACGAGCTCGATGTCGACCAGAAGATCGTGGACACCCCCTGGGAGGGCATCCAGTCCGGCGAGGACCTCAACGCCAACAAGTGCGACGCGGCCGCCGCCGGCATGACCATCAACGACGTGCGCAAGAAGAACCTGGACTTCTCCGCGCCGTACTTCGACGCCACTCAGGCTCTGATCGCCGAGAAGGGCGCCGCGTACTCGTCGCTGAAGGACCTCAAGGGCAAGAAGCTCGGCGTGCAGGCTTCCACCACCGGTGAGGAGTACGCCAAGGAGAAGGCTCCTAAGGGCGTCGAACTCGTCCAGTTCGAGGATGTCGGCCTGCTGCTCACCGCCGTCAAGTCGGGGCAGGTGGCCGCGGGCATCAACGACAACGGCGTGCTCTACGACTACGTCAAGACGAACCCGGACACGGACGTCACCGCCGAGTTCGACACCGGCGAGCAGTACGGCTTCGGCGTGCGCAAGGGGAATTCCGCCCTGCGCAAGCAGATCGACGAGGTGCTGAAGAAGGCCAAGTCCGACGGCACTTACGACAAGATCTACAAGAAGTGGTTCGGCGAGGCGCCCGGAAAGTAGGCCCCGGCCCTGTCCGGAGGCCGGAAGCGCCGGCGAGCAGGCAGCAGTTGAGGAGCGCACACCACATGTCCATGTCCCGCCGGCAGCGGAAGCGGGCCTTCAGGGCCGTCCAGTACGGCGTGCTGGCTCTCGTCGTGATCGGCATGGTCTTCGGCGCCGACTGGGGTGAGATACGCCGCGCCTTCTTCGACCTCGACGTCGCGCAGGCCCAGTTCCCCGGCATCATCACCACCGCCCTGGTCAACACCGTCGTCTACACCCTCCTCGGGTTCGGCTTCGGCCTGGCGCTGGGCCTGATCCTGGCGCTGATGCGGCTGTCCTCGGTGCCGCCCTACCGGTGGCTGGCGACCTGCTACATCGAGTTCTTCCGCGGCGTTCCGGCGCTGCTGGTGTTCATCGCGCTCGGCTTCGGCGTCCCGATCGCCTTCCAGGTCGTCATCAACCAGTACGTCACCGTGATGCTCGCCCTCGGCCTCGTCGGCGCCGCCTACATGGCGGAGACGATCAGGGCCGGCATCCAGGCCGTGCCCAAGGGCCAGGTGGAGGCGGCCCGTTCGCTGGGGATGTCGCAGGGCCGGGCCATGCGCTCGATAGTCATCCCCCAGGCGTTCCGGATCGTCCTGCCGCCGCTGACCAACGAGTTGATCCTGCTGACGAAGGACTCCTCGCTGGTGTATCTGCTCGGCCTGTCCCTCGGCCAGTACGAGCTGGCCAAGTTCGGCCGTGACGCGCTGAACGAGAACCGCAGCCTGACCCCGATCCTCGTCGCCGGGCTGTGCTACCTGATCATCACCCTCCCGCTCGGCCACCTGGTCCGGCGGCTCGAGGCCCGTACCGCGAAAGCCAGGTGACCGAAGGTGACCGCGCACAAGGGAGAAGCGGCCGTCCGCAAGGTGAAGGCGGACGGCCACGAGGACGGCGAGGCCGCGATCCGGGTCGTGGGGCTGCACAAGTCCTTCGGCAAGCTCGAGGTGCTCAAGGGCATCGACTTCACGGTGCGCCGCGGTGAGGTCGTGTGCGTCATCGGCCCGTCCGGCTCGGGCAAGTCGACACTGCTCCGGTGCGTGAACCTCCTGGAGGAGCCGACGGCGGGCAGCGTCTCCCTGTCCGGCACCGAACTGACCGACCCCGACGTGGACATCGACCGGGTCCGGCGCCGCATAGGCATCGTCTTCCAGAGCTTCAACCTCTTCCCGCACCTGTCCGTCCTGGCGAACCTGACCATCGCCCAGCGGCGCGTCCTCGGACGCGGCAAGGACGAGGCGGAGCGGATCGGACGGGCCAATCTCCGGCGGGTGGGGGTCGCCGAGAAGGAGTCGGCCTATCCGGCCCAGCTCTCCGGCGGCCAGCAGCAGCGTGTGGCCATCGCCCGCGCTCTGTCCATGGACCCGGAGCTGATGCTCTTCGACGAGCCGACGTCCGCACTCGACCCCGAACTCGTCGGCGACGTCCTCGCCGTCATGCGCCGTCTCGCGGACGAGGGCATGACGATGATGGTCGTCACCCACGAGATGAGCTTCGCCCGCGAAGTCGCGGACCGCGTGGTCTTCATGGACGGTGGCGTCATCGTCGAGGAAGGACCCCCGGAACGGGTGATCGGCGACCCGCAGCACCAGCGCACCCGCACCTTCCTCCGCCGGGTGCTCGACCCGGCCGCCGCCGAGGTCACCGAGGACGGCGCACCGCTGGCCTGACAGGTGCGGCAGCCGACGCCGGGCCCCGGTGCGTGCGCCGGGGGCGGCGCCGGTCGCCTGCCAAGTGGCGCAAGCCGGCCCGATGTCGAGCACGTGGCGGGGATTCCGAGTGGGCTCAACGCCCACGCCCGGGCGGGGGAAGCGAGCGGCGAAAGGCGTGCGAGATCCGACCACCTGGTTCGACTAGTTCGACTCCGCCGCGGCCAGGAGCGTCTCGGCAGCCCGGGTGCGTACGTACAGCACCTTCCGGCCCGAGCGGTGTGCGCTCACCAGACCGGCGGCGCGAAGTGCCGTCAGGTGCTGGGACGCGCCGCCGGATGTGAGACCTGTGCGGCGGGCGAGGTCGACGGTGGCGGTGGGGAAGGCCAGCTCGGCCAGCAGGAGAGCACGGGAACGGCCGAGGACGCCGCACAGCGCCTCGGAGGCCGGCACCGGGCGGGGTGACCAGAGAGTGCCGACGCCGCGCGGGGGATAGCGAAGGGCGGGCTGCCAAGTCTCCCCGAGCACCGAGAAGATGCGTGGCCAGACGAAGACGGAGGGCACCAGGAGCAGACCGCGGCTGTCGAGGCCGCGCGGCCCGTGGACGGAGCGGTGCGCCAACTGGAGCGTGCCGGCGTCCCAGGTGACCTGGGGGTCGAGGTCCGCGAAGAGGTGCTGGGCGCCGCCTTCCACGAGGCGGCGGGCCCGGTAGGCGATGTCACTCTCGAGGAGCGCCAGTATGCGGGACCAGTACGGGGCGAGCGCCAACTCCCAGTAACCCTCGATCAGTTCCGAGAGCCGGCCGAGCGCGGCAGAAGGATCCGCGCGCAGGGCGTCGATGCGCTCCGGCGGCACGTCCGAGGTCGTACGTATCAGCTCCGGCGACGTGGCGCGCAGACCTGCCAGTTCCACGGCCAGGGAGGGCAGCGGCGTGACCGGCGGAGGACAGAGGAAGGAGGGCAGGCCGCTCCCCCGGGGCAGGCGCCCGGGAGCCGGGACCAGATCGAACAGCGGCCCGAAATCCAGCTCGGATCCCGCCAGTTCGCGCCTGACATGTCGGGTCCACCGCTGATGGAGGCCCTGCTCGTCGGCGCCCTTCAGCACCCGTACGCTCGCCACCACCTCCCACAGCGGGGAGAGCGCGAAGCGGGTGCGGGCGACGTCCTCCGTCGTGAACTCGATCTGGATCATTTAGCCCGAGCTGAATCGTTGGGACGGGGCCGGTGTGCCCCGGCACCGTACCCCGCATGAAGCGATCCTCCGGCTCTCCCTGGCGCAGCGGGGCCTTCCGCGCTCTCTTCACCGCCACCGCCTTCAGCCAACTCGGCACGAACACCGGCTATGTGGCGATCCCGCTCACCGCCGTCTCCGCACTCGACGCCGGCCCCGGACAGGTCGGCGCACTGGCCGCGCTCTCCACCACGGCGTTCCTGCTCATCGGACTGCCTGCGGGCGTCTGGCTGGACCGGATGCGCCGTCGCCGTGTGCTGATCGCCGCCGACCTCGCTCGCGCGGTGCTGCTGGTCTCGATCCCGTTCGCCTGGTGGCTGGACGCACTGACGCTGACTCAGCTGTATGCCGTGGTACTGCTGAACGGCTGCGCCACCGTCTTCTTCGACGTCGGCTCGCAGAGCGTCCTTCCGGAGCTCGTCGGGCGCGACGGCCTGGTCCCGGCGAATGCCGCTGTCGTGAGCCTGACGGCGACCGCCAACATCGCGGGCCGGAGCGCCGGCGGCTTCCTCGTGCAGCTGCTCGCCGCGCCCCTGGCGATCCTGTGCACGTCAGCGGCCTATCTGGCGTCCGCCGTCGGCCTCACCGGTCTCCGTTCCGCGGGAGCACCCGTCGCTGAGCGAACGGAAGGCCGCCGGCTGACCGCCGAAGTGGTGGAAGCGCTGCGACACGTCTTCGGCAGCCGCGAGCTGCGCGCACTCGCATTCACCGCGACGCTCACCAACCTGGGATCGCAAATGGTCAACGCCATGCTGCCCGTGCTGTTCATCCGTGAACTCCGCCTCACCGCAGGTGCCTTGGGACTGTTCTGGGCACTGGGCGGACTCGGCGTCCTGCTCGGCGCCGTCTGCGCCAGGCCCCTCGCCCGGCGTTCCGGCTTCGGCCGGGCACTGGGTCTGGCCGGGCTGTGGTTCGCACCTGCCGGACTGCTCATGGGCCTTGTCGGGCGCGGCCCTTGGCTCTGGCTCGCGGGGGCGGGATGGCTCGCCGTCACGACGAAGACCGGCATCGACAACGTGCTCGCGGTGAGTCTCCGCCAGCGCCTCACGCCGAGTCGGCTGCTGGGCCGGATGAACGCCACTTTCCGTTTCCTGCTCACCGGCGCACTCGCGATCGGCTCGGTACTGGGCGGCCTGCTGGGCGAGTTGATCTCCGTACGCGCCGCGGTCTGGGCCGGGGCGGCGTGCCTGGCTCTGGCCTTCCTCCCCGTCCTCTGCTCCCCCATATCCAGGCTGCGCGAATTGCCCGCACCGCTGGAATCCCCGGGACGGCAGGGGCCGAGCCCGGTCTCGTGAACAGATCGGGGCGAGGGCGCAGGACGAGCGAGTCGACCCGGCCCGTCAGGGTGTGTGCGGAGACCGGGTGGCGAGGTCGAACAGGGTCACCAGCTCGTCCGCGTACGCCGCAAGGTCCAGGTCCGGCTTGGTCCGCAGCAGCAACGGCAGCCCGCCGAGCGAACGTTGGACCGTCGCAGCCATGACGAAGGTGTCGAACTCCCGGAACTCCCCCCGCTCCTGACCGCGCCGCAGAATGCCCTGGATGTGCCCGAGCACGCCGCGGTCGGTGGCCGCGTCGTACGCCGCACCCTTCGCCTCCTCGCGCCCCTCCTCGTCGTGGAGAGCCGCGAAGACCGACTGCAGGGCGCGCATCCGGACGCGGTGGCCGTCGACGAAAGCGACGACGCCGGTGAGGTAGGCGCGCAGCTCGTCCCAGGCGGAGCCGGTGTACGGCCGGGGCGGGACGCCGGGCGGCTGCCGGATCGGGCGGCTCGCCGGCTCCGTGGCCGCCCGTTCGGCCAGGAACTCGTCGATCGAGGCGTAGACGTCGGCCACCACCGCTTCGACCAGCTCGTCCTTCCCGGCGAAGTGGTACGAGATGAGGCGCGTGCTGCTCAGCCCGCCACGCTCGGCGATCCGCGCGAAGGTCGTACGGCGGTAGCCGACGTCGGCGAGGGTCTCGATCGTCGCGGCGATGATCTGCGCGCGGCGCGCCGACGCCGCGGCGGTCCGTTCCGGCGGTGTGACGGGCATGGACAGCTCCTATCCGAGGCGTACGCACTCCCGCAAGTCCCGGTCCGGCCGGGGACGCGCCAATGGCCGAGAGTCAAGAGGCGTTCGGCGTCCGCCTGTTGCCACGTTCTTACTCAGTCAAGTAAATTCTGCCGCATGACGCAGTCAGCGGATGCGGTGGACCGGCCGGCCCAGGACACGTCGACGGCTGGGAGACGCAGAGCGGCCTGGACGCTCGTCGCCCTCGCGCCGGTCAGCGCCGAGGCGACCTTCAGCGGCGTGACCATGCCGGCCATGTGGCTGCTGTTCCCGGGGCTGGTCGTCATGTACGGCGCGGGCGTGCTGTTCCTGCGGGAACTGGTCGTCCGCTCCGGGGGCGGGCTGCCCAGCTTGCTGGTCGCCGGCCTGGTCTACGAACTCGTCGAAGACGGCATCGGCCTCCAGGCACTGACCAGTCCGCACCTGTACAACGCCGCGGAATGGGGACCGCGGGTGCTCGGGTTCAACACCACCTACTGGGAGTCCCAGATCGGGTACCACGCGGTCTTCAGCGTGCTCATTCCGGTGACCCTCGCCGACCTGCTCTTCCCCCGCCACCGAGGCCGTCCCTACCTCCGCCGAGGCGGCCTCCACATCACCGGGTTCGCCGCGGTGACCGGCGTCGCGCTGCTGCGGGTAGTCGTCGCAGGAGGTCAAGACCCCGGGTACCAGGCCCCGTTGACGGTCGTTCTCGGCATCACTGTCGCTGCCGCCGTCCTTCTCCACGTCGGGCTGCGCGTGCTCCCCCGCCGGAGCCCCGCGCCGCGGACGGCCGGACACGCACCACGTCCGGTCTCCGCCGCCGTCGTCGCGGGCCTCGCCGCCGGCTGCTTCCTCGGGCTGCTGATGCCGGCCGGTCTGCCGCCGGACGGACCCGACGGCCCGGCCGTCGGCAGCGGGATGTGGGTCCTGCTGCCGATGGCCCTGGCGGCCACGACCGCGGTCCTCGCCGGACGGCTCGTGCACCGCTGGTCGCGCACCGCCGACTGGTCCGACATGCATCGGATTTGGCTCGTCGGCGGCGCGCTCGTCGGACGGACGCTCTTCGCGGTGGTCACCGCCCCAGCTGCCTACGAGTACGACTGGCAGAGGGCGAGCGTGGCGATCGCCGTCGGCACCGCGATGATCGCCGCCATGGCGTTCCTGCTGGCACGCCTCGGCCGCCGGGTCCGGCGAAGCACAGCCGTGGGCCGACCGCCGGACGCGCCCACCGTCTGCCCGGACCGGCCGGAGCGGCCGGAGCGGCCGGAGAGGTCGGAAGGGCCGGAGGGGTCGGAGCGGCCGGAGCGGTCGTAGCGGTCCGCGTGACGGCCCAGCGGCCCGGCCCCCGGACGCACCGTCCAGGACCAGGCCGACCGGCACCCGCTCCTGGATGCCGGCGTTCTGCCCCTATTGGCAGAAGCGCTTCCCCGTTCGGACGCACCCTTCCAGCCCCGGAGGCGGGCGCTGACCACGGAGATCCCCTTCCCCACCCGCCCGGACGAGCCTCAAGGCCGGAAACCCGGAAACGCGGCACCCGATCAGGCTCAACACTCCTATCGGGGAGAAGAGATGACCTCCACCAGATCCGTCGCCGCGTGCGTCCTCAGTACCGGCATGGCCGCCCTCCTCTGGGCGACCGGTCTCGCCTCGCCGGCATCGGCCGTCCAAGCGGTGATCGTCGTCGGAACACCGAGCGCGACATGTGCGAACCCGCAGCACCCGACCATTCAGGACGGGGTCGACGCGGCGGATGCCGGGGACACCATCCGCGTCTGTCCCGGCACGTACAACGAAGCAGTGAACGTCACCAAGTCGTTGGTCTTCCGCGGAGCACAGGCAGGCGTGGACGCACGCAGCGGCCGCACGAACCCCGCCCGGGAATCCGTCGTCCAACCGCCCGGTGCGTCCACCGGCTTCACGGTGGCGTCCGGGGTCAGCAACGTCACCATCGACGGGTTCACCATTCAGGACTCCGAAGCCGACGGGATCAACACCCTCTCGGCCGGCAGCGGCTTCACCATCAGCAACAACATCGTCACGGGGAACCGGATCGGCATCAACTTCCGTTCTCCGGGGACCACTTCGACCGACTCGCGGATCCGGCGCAACCGGATCGTGGACAACAACAACAGCCTGCCCGCGGGTGGATCGGGCGTCTTCCTGGGTGGCGGCCAGGGAACCGACAACCTTTCGATCACCCAGAACCGCTTCGGCGGCCACGTCAACGCGGACGTCAATACGCAGGGAGTCCTGGGCGGCGGAGACCCTGCGGAAGCTCTGACCATCGCCAGCAACACGAGCGTGGACAGCGCCACTTTCCTCGTACTGATCAACGCCAACAATCCGAGGGTCCAGAGCAATCGGATCTCGAAGGGCCCCGCGGAGCCTTCCGGAAGCGCCATGCTCGTCGACGCGAACACCGATGGCGCTCAGATCCTCGGCAACCAGATCACCGGCGGCCAAGGCACGGGCATCCGGGTAGCGGCACTGTTCGGCCCCGACCCCAGCACCAACATGAGGGTCACGCGGAACACCATCAGGTCCCGCACCGACGGCGTGCTCGTCGAGGCGCTGGACTCCGGCACCTTCTCCTCCAACATCGTCGAGAACAGCACCGCCAACGGCATCCAGGTGGACCCGGCGGTCGCCCCGGTCACGCCCCTGCTGTTCAGCAGCAACATCTCCAGGTTCAACGCGGTGTGGGACGCCAGGGACCAGACGAGCGGCGGAGGCACAGCCGGCACCGCCAACACGTGGAGAGGGAACGTGTGCCCCAAGGACTCCCCTGACGGGATCTGCCGCTGAGGACGACTCCGCGCCGTCCCAGGGCACATGAGCCCGGAAGCTGACAGTGGCCCGCGGAAGAAGCCGAGAGGCGTCTTCCGCGGGCCACCGTCGCCTGCGCCGCCGCAGGCCGGATCAACCGGCCCCCGTACTCAGATGTCGGAGCAGAGCTACCGAAGGAGCCCTGACCTGCACAGACACAGGACTTTCAAAGGGTCGGTGCACAACCGGTGCGCGGTACGGGGCATCCGGCGTCCTGTGCCGAACGTCGTCATCCCGTCCTGCGCCGGTCCACGAAAGTCCGCAACTTGCCGCTCGCCGAGGTCCGTTCGAACGCCGCACCGTCGATGATCTCGATCGAGCACGTGAGGAGGTCCTCCTCTTCGACCGCGGAGCGCAGGCCCGGAACCTCCGCCAGGAAGGCGGCTCGCGCGGCGTCGGCCGGTGGGGCGTAGCGCTCGTCGAGCCGGACGGTGAGCCGCTCCCGCGCCGCCTCGGAGGTGAGCACGATCTGGAGCTCTCCGCGGTAGCCGAGATGCCTCTCGGCGGCGTCGACGAAGCGCCGGTAGTGGTAGGAGTTCGTGCCGATGCGGGCCACATCGCCGTGACGGCCGAGGAGTTCGATCCGCGGGGCGCGGTTGCCGCAAGGGCACGCACCGTCGAGCGCCCGGCCGATGTCGCCGATCTGGTAGCGCTCCAGCCGCTGCCCGGATCGGGCTCGGCTGGTGAAGACCAGCCGCCCCGGTGCACCGGCTCGTACCGGCCGGTCCTCCTCGAGGTCGAGGATCTCCAGGGTGTGCAGGTCGGTCAGCACGTGGTGGACGGAACCGCCGGCATGCTCGCACTGGAACGCCAGCGGCCCGAGATCGGTGCTGCCGTACGCCGCCGACCGGATCACCTCGACGCCGAAGTCGTCGGTGAGGACGCGGCGTTGCTCGGCGGTGAAGTGCTCGCCCCCGTAGTACACCTTCCGGACTCCGCCGTAGGCGCGCAGTGTCTCGCCCTGGGTGTGGAAGAGCTGCCAGAGGTAGGAGGGCATGCCGAAGAGGGTGTCGGCCCGGTAGGCCACCAGGGCTTCCGCGACGGCGGCGAGGTCGGTGCTCGCGGACAGCGGGATCTGAGTGGCGTTCAGCCGCTCCAGTACGGAGAAGAAGCTGATGAAGCCGCCGTACAGGCCGCCGCAGTAGAAGAGGTTGGCGGCGCGGTCGCGGGCAGGGTCGAACCCGGAGTCGATCAGGCCGTTCGCAGCGGCGCGCATCTGGGTGTCGTAGTCGGCGTTGGTGAAGACCGAGAGTGCGGGCGCACCTGTGCTGCCGCCGCTGCGGAAGTACAGGTGGGCGTGTTCCGGGGCCAGGCTCCTCAACTGCTCCTGGACGCCTTCCTTGTCGAGCAGCGGTCCCGTGGGCGGGGCCGGCTGCACGGCCGGAGCCACGAGGTCGTCCAGGCAGGAGGTGGCGGTGAAGCGCTGGTCGGCCTGTACGGCGACGCGCCTGCTGTAGCGCTGCAACGCGTAGACGCCGTCGTGGGGTTCGCCGTCGTAGGCGTCGAGCATGGCGCCTACGGGGGTCACTCGCGTGACACCCGCGGTGACGACGGAGCGGGCGAGCTCCGCCACGTCCGCGCGACTGCCCGCGATCGCCGCGGTCTGGAGGTAGCGCCGCATGGGTCGCAGGGTGGCGGCGATGTCGTGGCGTGGCAGCGGCTTCACCCAGACGCTGCGGTGGAGCGGTGAGGCGGTCATCGCGGGACGGGTGTCGGCGAGGACGCGCCAGGAGCCGTCGTCGGCGGCGACGACCCGGGTCAGCCCCATGTGCTGTTCGAGCCTTGCGACCAGTTCGGTGCCGGTGACCTCGGCGTGCTCGGCGACGTCGAGCGGGGTGCGAGGCAACTTGTCGGAGACTTCGGCCAGTTGGGCCGCGAAGCTGTCCGCGAAGGCGAAGACCTCCTCCGGGGCGTCGGTGTCGAGGTAGACGACCTGAGGGCTGGAGCATGCCTGCTGGTCGAGGCGGCAGACGTCCGCGGCGAGCGCGGACTGGACGGAGGGGTCGCTCCAGGCGTCGCGGGTCAGGTACGCGAAGGAGATCTTGTGGCCCCACTCGACCAGTCGGCAGCCGGGCGGCGTGAGCGCGGCGATGCCGGCCACCGCGTCCTCGCCGCCCCAGACGGCGACCGCGTCCGCCGCGGCGCACAGGGGCTCCAGCCACTCGCGGCGGCTGGAGGGGAAGTTCAGGGCGATGACCCGGCGCCCGAGGATGCCGGTCTCGTCGGCGGCGGCCAGCTCGGCGAGCAGACGCGGAGCGAGCGCTGTGTCGGAGCTGCTGGTCTTCAGCACGTTGAGGTTGCCGGTCAGCAGTCCCTCGACGACGCTCAGCGGCGCCACACCCGCCGCATTGCCCGGCGCGACGTGCACGACGAGGCCGAGCGGCGCCCACGCCTCGTAGACGGTCTCCCGCGCGTCGGGCCGGGTGAGCCGCTCCGGGCGGAGCCCGCCGAGTTCGCGGCGTAGCTTGCGCTCCAGCGCCGGGCGGCTGATGGCCTCCGCCAACTCGGCGAGCAGGGAAGCCGCCTCCTCCGGTTCCGTGCCGCCCTCGGTGAGGCAGTCCGTCAGACGGGCGTGGACCGGGTCGTCGGGGGTGCGCAGTGCCTCGGAGAGCCGCTCGCAGGCGCTCAGCACGATGTCGGTGGGCAGCTGTTCCGCCATCGTGCGCTCGGTGAGGGCGGGCAGGTCGGCGAGGAGCTCGGCGGCCTTCGCGTCGTCGATGAACGCGCCCTGCCACAGGTGGAGTTCGCCGGTCGCCCCAGGGGTCGGTGCGCTGGTCATGACATTCCCTTCAGAAGTTCGGCGGCGGCCACCGCACAGCTGCGGTTGCGGCTCACTCCGGCCCGGCCGTGGACGGTGAACCACGGGGTCGGCTGGGCGCAGCCGCATTCCTCGCCGGGGTGCAGAGAGGCGAGGTCGCCCATGAGCACGCTCTGCGCCGGTACCGAGGTGATGTACGGGGAGACGAGGTGGAGGTAGCCGCGCTCGCCGTGGGGCAGCGGTTCGAGGGTGGCGGTGTCGCGTACGGCGGCACGGGACCACACCGGTACGTGCAGCCGGTGCCGTTCGCACTCGACGTAGGGCACGCAGTGCTCGACGGACCCGAAGGTGTCGCGGATCCGCTCGGAGGGGATGCCGAGGTGCTCGGTGACCTCCGCGTAGAAGGCGTCCTTGCCGATCTGGCGGTCGGCGTGGCCCTTCCAGCCGCCGCCGAGCACGACGAGCGAGTCCGGCGGCAGCTGCACCGGGGGGATCCCCAGCGCACGCATGCGTTCCAGGGTGAAGTGGAGGAAGGCCGGGAAACCGAAGATCCGTACCGGTAGCCCCTCGTCGGCGTACCGCTGGAGCGCCTCGATGCAGCCGCGCACGTCGAACTCGTGTCCCGTGCCGGTGTGGCGCAGGGCGTGAGTGGTGTCCTCGGCCGGTGCGAAGTCGCACAGGTAGTTGTCGGTGAAGGACGTGCCGAGCTTCAGCGTGGGTGCGGGCTCATAGCTGTAGAGCAGGTAGTTGACGGGCCGGTCCGGGGTGATCCACCCGTAGTGGTCGAAGACGCGGGCCACCATGCGCTGGGCGGAGCGGATGGTCCACTCGTCGAAGAACATCTGCGACTTCTGACCGGTGGTGCCGGACGAGGTGAGGTGGAGGGAGACCTCATCCCGGGGGACGGAGAGCACCTCGTGGCGCTTGAAGAAGTTGGCGTGCACCAGCGGGGCGCGGACGTCCGTGCCCACGTCGGCGGACGGCGCCTCGGGCACGTCGGTCAGCAACGACCGGAAGAACGGGGAGCGTTCGGCATGCCATGCGTTGCTCTCGTCCATCGCGGCGGCGAAGAGGGCGTCGGTCCCCGGGCCCTGTTCGTAGGGTGCCGCGAGGTCGCACAGTTGCTGGACGTGCCGCAGCGACGACGGGTCGGGGACCTCGACGGGAAGCAGATGGCGGTTCATGAGACAACCTCGTGAAGGGGAAGGTACGTCGCGGTCCAGGCCCTCAGATACGCGCTCAGGTACGGCTGGACCAGCGAACTGACGGCGGTGGTGCGGAAGTCGATCTGGCGGTTGGTCCGCGAGAGCACGACGTAGTCGTGGAAGCGGTCGCCGAGACGGCGCATGGCCGGATAGAGCGCGCTGGGCACGAATCCCGCGGCCAGGAAGGCGCTGAGCCCCGCGGTGTCGGAGAGGGGAAGCAGCGTCTCGACGTAGTCCACGCCGGTACGGGTGACCGCCGTCATCAGTGGTTCCAGGGCGTGCGCCATGGCGACGGGGTAGGGGTGCACCGCGATGAGTGAGCAGCTTCCGGTGACCGGGTCCAGATCCGCGTATGCCTCGAACTCGCCGTTCTCCGGGGTGAGGATCGCGTTCGGGGAGTGCAGCGGGAAGAAGCGTCCGGCCGGGTCGGGGAAGTGTTCGAGGAAGCGGCGGTTGACGAAGTGGCGGGCGGTGACGATCTCCATGGCCGTGGTGGAGGGGACGACCGGCCCGGAGAGCAGGCCGGTGCCGGGCGCCTCGACGGGGCGGACGCTCGCGTAGTCGAGGCCCGAGGTCTCCTCCGCGGCGCTGAGGAGCGGAGCCAGCTGGGCCGGCACGCAGGGCACGTGCTCGCGGCGGTTCAGCACGTCGTCGGCGAACAGGACGAAGAGGGCGAGGGTTTCACAGCCCGCCACTTCGACGGCGTTGGGCATCAACCCCAGGGGGCGAAAACCGTTGCGCACCACGACGTGCTGCGGGCCTTCGGTCACCACCCGCACCGTTGCGTAGATCGAGTCGAGGGAACCGGTGGCCAGGGCGTCGGCGCAGACCGCGCCGGTCAGCCGGCCGGCCAGCCCGCCCTCGCGGTGGACGGGATGGACGACGAGTCCGACGATCTTGCCGATCCGGCTCCCGGGATCGGCCTGTACGACCACGGAGCCTGCCAGTTCCCCGGTGCCGGGCTTGCGTGCGACCAGCCAGTGCGTGTGCGGATCGGTGATGAGCCGCCGCATTTCGGCGGGGTCGCTGCCGAGCGGCACCGGGTATCCGTGGCCGTAGACGTCGAAGTACAACTGCCGCAGTTCCGCGACGTCCTGGAGGACAGCGGGGGCGATCGTGGCGGTCATCGTGCTCCTCCTTCAGCAGTGGCAGTGGCAGTCACGGTGGCGGTTGCCGTCGAGGTGGCGGTTGCCGTCGGAGTGGCGGCGGCAACCGTGGTGACCGGCGCGGTCGTCTGCTCGGCGGCTGTTGCCGCCGCCCTGCGGCCGGGCGGATCCGTCCGCCCGTCGGCGGCTCTCCCGCGGGCGCCCGTCCACCACAGGAGAAGTGCCACAGGCACCAGTCCCATCGCCTGGACCAGGCAGAGGGTGCGCGGCGAGATCTGGTCGCCCAGGACGCCGAACAGCAGGGAGGCGAGCGGGAAGGTCGCCCCGAGCAGCGACTGCATGACCGCGAAGAACCCCGGCTTGTCCGCGGGCGGTACGAGCCGCTGGAAGAGGGCCACGAACCGGACGCCGACAGCGCCCACGCACCATCCCGCGACGACCATGGCCGCCGCGTAGGCGGTCCGGTCCGCGAACACGCCCGGAAGGGCGAACGAGGCCGCCATGAGTCCCAGGCAGACGGCGCCGACCGTGGTCGGGCGCCCCGGCAGCCGGCCGCCGGTGAACGACCCGGCGAGGGTGCCGACGCCGAGCGACGCTTCCAGCAGCGCCACGGTCGAACCGTCGGCACGCAGCACGGAGGCGGTGTAGAGCGGCATGACGACGAAGACGGCCGTGGTGAAGACGTTCGCCGCGGCGAAACTGAGCAGCACCCGCCGGATGAACGGCAGTTCGGCGAGGATCCGGCGCAGCGTACGCCGCGGAGCGGCGGGCTGGGCGCTGCCCCGTTCCGGCTCCCCGGCGGGCCCTGCCGCCGCTCCCGCGTCCCGCGTCCCCTCGACTCCCGTCCCGCGGGGCGCCGTTCGGGGGAAGCGTGTGACTCCGATCAGCCCGGCGGCCAGCAGGTACGCGCCGGCGCATCCGGCGACGATGCCCGGCAGCCCCCAGGCGTCGACCACGAGCGGGCCGAGGAGGCCGCCGGCCAGCCCCGCGAGGGATTGCGTGGACAGCTCGAAGCCGGTCGCCGCCTCGATGTCGGCGTCGTCGACGAGTTCGGGCACGGACGTGGTCAGACAGGGGTCGAACAGGGCCTGGCAGCCCGACAGGAGCAGAGCCGCGCCGTAGGCGACGCCCATCGGCAACGGAGTCGTGAACGCCCACGCCGCGGTGCACGCGGCGACCAGTCCGGCCCCGGCGGCCGCCGCGGCCATGACGGACCGGTACGGGTTGCGGGCGATGACGGCGGCGACCACGGGGGCCAGGGCGACCGCGGGGAGCGTGCTCACGGCGAGGAACGCACCGGAGGCGAGGCCCGGTTCGGAGTGGGCGGCGTACTGGACGAGCCACCAGACGATGCCGACCTGGAACATCCGGGCTGAGGCCTGAGTGAGGACCTGGGCGATCCACACGGCGCCGAAGGCGGGGTTGCGCAGGACGACGGGCAGCCGCCGGCGACGTCCCTTCACCGCGCTCACGCGTGCGGGCGTTCGTCGATGGCCCGGATCAGCTTCCCGGAGCGGGTGTTGACGGAGAGGTCGGCATGCCGCACCCACTCCACGGCCATCGGGTGGATGTGCCGGGCGGCGACCGCCGCTTCGTACATCGGGCGGGCCGCCCGGAACGCCTTGTCCAGGGCCGCGGTGAGTTCGGGCCGCTCGTCGTCCCGGAGGTCGGAGCCGAGGCGCAGCACCAGCCCGTCGCGGTCCTCCCAGCGGCGCACCACCAGTTGAACGCCGGTGATGCTGCCCGCGGGGTCGACCGACCGCACCAGGTCGTGCACGTCCTGGGTGTGCAGCGCCACCGGGCCTACGCGGAGCCCCTCTTCGGCGCGCCCGAGAATGCGGAAGTGCCCGGATGTGGTGCAGGTCCACTCGGCGCGGTCACCGACGGGGTAGCGCAGGACCGGCATCAGGCGCCGGCGCAGGTCCGTGACGACGACGCGGCCGGGGACGCCGGCGCGGGTGATGGGCTCTCCGCTGTGCTCGTCCAGGATCTCCACCACGGTCTGCGGAGTGAAGGCGCGGTGCAGCCGCGGGTCACTCCCCGGCACGGCAGCGCCCACGAGTCCGGCGTCCACGGCGGCGTAACCAATGGAGGCGACACGGGCGTTGGGAAAGGCCGTCGCCAACAGGCGCTGCTGGTCGCTGAAGATGCTCTCACCGCCGAAGAACAGCGTGGTCACCTGGGGCAGTTCGCGACCGTCGGCCCGCAGATGCTCGGCGAGGGAGCAGAACGTCGTCGGGGTCCCGGCGAGCACCTCGACGTCGAACTGCTCCAGCGTGCCGACGATCGAGGGCAGGGGCGCGGCGCCTCCGATCGGAAGGCGGACGTTGGCGACGGGGGCCCGGTGCAGTGCGTCCAGGATGAAGGTGAAGCTGGCGTAGAGATCACCCGTGTAGAAGAGGTCGGCGACCCGCTGACCGGGCCGCAGACCGGCCTCGACCAGCCCGGCGCCGAAAGCCGTGGTGAACTCGTGCCATTCCTCCCGGGTGTAGAAGGAGAACTTCGGCGCACCGGTGGTCCCACCGCTCTTGAAGACCACTGCCTCGTCGAGCGGGCCGGTCAGCAGCGTGTTTCCGCGAGGGGTGTTGGCCTGCCAGAACTCGGTCTGAGGTATGACCGGGAGTTCGGTGAGCTCATTCACACCGTCGGGCACACCGGAGTAGAGCTCTGCGTAGAAGGATGAATTACGGCGGACGAAGCGTACGAGTTCCGCGAGTGACTGAACGGGCATAGTTCCTCTGCTTTGCGGCATGCGAAGGAGGACGGCGTCCCGGAAGTGCGAACACCGTTGAGGTTTGGTGTGGTTCAGCTGCTGGTCAGGCAGTACAGCGTTCTACGGCCGGTCCCGGAGGTTTCACGGGCGGACGGAGTTCCATCCAGAAGGCCCTGTACGGAAGCCTCGCTTCCCTACCGGCCAACTCTGGTTTGCTACTTGCTGCTTGAGGCTTGCGCCGACACATGACGTTAACACTCTTCACACACCCCGATTACACCCTGCACCGCGCCGCGACGGTGAGTTACATCTCATGGCCGGGGAATTGTCGGGACAGCGGCGATACCTCCCGAATGAGCTTCACCAGCATTGTCGAAGCGATCCCCGCACGAAGCCCCGCACATAGCCCCGCACATAGCCCCGCACGTGGGTGACCGGTCCGCAGGAGGACGGGCTGGGGGCCGGGCTGGGAGCTGACCTTGACTTAAAGTTCAGTTGAGGTTGCACGGTGGGTGCTCTTCTGCAGATCTACTGAAGGAGCAGTCATGCACGCCGTCGTGCTGCACGAGTTCGGGCCCGCTGAGAATCTCCGGTATGAGACGGTGCCCGATCCGGTACCGGGATCGGGGCAGGTCCGCGTCTCAGTGAGGGCCGCGGGTGTCCACCAGATCGAGACGGCCATGCGGGAAGGGCTGGAGATCGGTCCGCCCCTGCCCGAGCTTCCGGCGATCTTCGGGGGCGAGGTGGCCGGCATCGTCGACGAGGTCGGGCCGGACGTGGACGAGGCATGGATCGGCTCCAAGGTGGTGTCCGCGAACGGCAGCCCCGGGGGCTACGCCGAGTTCGCTGTCGTCGACGTCGCATCCCTGCACCGGATTCCGGCCGGACTGGGGTACGAGGCCGCCGTCACCATGATCGTCACCGGCACCACCACCATCGGCTTGCTCGACATCGCCGAACTCACCCCCGGCGACGTGGTCTTGATCACCTCCGCGGCGGGCGGTGTGGGCCGCCTGGTCGTCCAGTTCGCGCGCCGTCTCGGCGCGACGATCATCGGCGCAGCGGGCGGCCCGGCCAAGACGACGGCCGTGCGGGAGCTGGGGGCCGACGTCGCTGTCGACTACAACCTGCCGGACTGGACCGGCACCGTCCGCAAAGCCCTGGGCGAGCGCGGCGTCACGGTCGTGCTGGACGGCGTCGAGGGCGACAAGGGCCGGGCCGCCTTCGGGCTGCTGGCCGCAGACGGGCGCTACATCACCATCGGCGCGGCCTCCCGGGAGGAGTTCCGCCCCGGCGAGGCAGAGCTGAAGGAGCGCGGCGTGCAGTTCACCGACGCACTGGACCTGCTGCTGGAGGGCCAGGACACACCCACCGACGAAGCCCGCGCGCTCGCGGCAGCCGCCGACGGGAGCCTCGCGCCCGCCTTCCAGACCTTCCCTCTCTCCGAGGCCGCAAGGGCACATGCCGCCATGAAGGCCAGGGAGACGACAGGCAAGGTCGTCCTCGTCCCATAACGCGAGCCCGTGGCGCGCCCTGGCCACCCGCTACGACAAGACCGCCCCCGGTAATCCGCTCATCTGACGCCTCAGACTGATTCGCCGAGACCGACCGTCCTGGATCTAGGCTCGTCCCCATGACTCATGGGGATATGCGCTACGGACACTGCGGGGCGTGCGGCGAAGACGAGGTGTACCGGGGCGAGTACGTGGCGCAGGCCGGGCTCCGCGGGCCCGGAACGGGCAAGCTCGGGGCGAAGCAACCGGTGTTCGACGCCTACGTCTGCGCGGCCTGCGGGAATACCCAACTGCACATGCAGCTGGACGCGAAGATGTCGTCGCACATCCGACAGAAGCTCGCCTGGATACCGCCGCAGCAGAGTATGGGTTAGCTCTCGACCTCGTGCGGTTTCCCCCGCAGCTGTTGTGCTGCTGGTGCTCTGCGGTATCGACGCGACGGAGCACGAGGTGGACGACCCAGAAACGTTGCTGGTGCCGGGACGGTGTCTCCGGAATGCCTTGGTGCACGGCATTCCCACTTCCTTCGCGATCGTTGAGTCCGCGCGAGTGCCCGGAGTTCCTGAGCGGCAGCGCACTGGCCCCCCAGGACAGGGGCTTCAGGTCCAAGCCCTCGCTTGCGGTTCCCAGATTCGTTGCGTGGCGGTGCCGGTGAGGAGCGGGTCGGCGAAGTCCGCGACGAGGGCGACCAACTCCGTGAGGTTTCCGGGATGGTCTTCGGCTGAGGGGCCCTGGCGACGCAGCCAGGCGGTGTACGGAGCTTGACGACGCGTCGGCAGGTCGGTGATGGCGCTGCTGAGTGGGCGTAGCCGGATGGCTCGATGTTCGGCGGTCGCGGTGAGGGCATCGATGAGTTCGCTGCCGTCGAGACGGTGCCGGGTGATCAGCTGGTGGAGGTCTGCGTAGTCGCGGTCCCGAGTGTTGAGATCTCCGAGAGCGACGGCGGTGGACAGCTTCTCCGCGATGACGGTCGCGATCGGGTAGCCGTAGAGCGGGAAGGGCGTTCCTTCCAGGGTCTGCGGGTAATCGATCAGCTCTGGCTCGGGAGTCACCGGATCGCCGAAGCTGACGTCGAGTTGGAGCTTGAGTCGCGCCCGGCTGAGACTCGCGGCCATGGTCAGGCGGAGTCCGTGGTATTCGTCGTCCTGACGGATGGGCACGACGGACAGGCTTGTGGAATCGAAGACGACCCCGTCGTCGGCCTCGGTGGCGGCGATAGCGGCGATGCGGCGGGTGATCTCGCCTTCGTCACCGGAGAACGAACGGCCGAGGATGTCAATGTCGCGCGTCATGCGACGGGCGCCGAACTGGGCGAGCAGTAGGCCGCCCTTCAGTACGAAGTGCCGACCGCCCTCGGGGTGATAGCTCAACCGGAACAGAAAGCGTTCCAGGACGTATTCGAGCATCAGCTGGTCGCTTGGGCGTCCGGTGCGGCGGGCAAGGTTGCGCAGGTCGTTGTAGATGCGCCCGGCGGTTGTGTCGCGGGTGGGGTTGGCCATCAGGCGAGCACCGCTTCGATAGCTGGGCGGATGGTGGACAGGGCACCGAGTGTCTGAGCCGCTTCCTGAAGGTCGGCGACGCCGCCCTGTCCATGCCGGCGCAGGTAGCGGTTGAGGGCGCTAAGCGCGAGGGGCCTGCCTGCGGTCCCGCCGAGGCGCATGGCATCCACGACGGAACGGGCGGGGCTGTAAACGGGGATGGTCTCGCCGGGAGCGGCTTCCAACCGGTCGATCGCGTAGCCGAAGGTATCCGCAGCATATTGGGACGTCCGGGTCGCGGGATAGGCGATCACCGGGCGGTGTGTGCCCCGTGGCACCGCGATGTGCACCTCGTACGGGATGTCGTCGATCAGTTCGTGCAGCGCCAGTGCGGACTCCCCACATACGACCGCGTGCGGCGCCCGGGTGCAGACTGCGAGGACGTCGACGTGGGCTGTCGGCGCCGCGTCGGCCCGACGGTAGACACCTCGGGAAATCTCCTCGATTTCATCGGCGGAGGCCAAGGTGGCCAGATCTCGTGAGGGGAGCCCAGCGGTGCGGGCCTGGCGCGAGGTGAAGGTCGGAGGCAAGCCCGCCAGGCGTTGCATGAGGCGGTCGGTGGGCTTGGGCATGTATCAAATCCTACCCAGGTTCGCCGGGGATGGGCAGGATTCGGTACACGTGCCAGGACGCGAGGCGGCAGTCGCCTCCCGCTGCAATTACTCTCCGCAACTACCTGTCGGTGCTCCCCACGGTCGGCAGCGGGCTGCCCTCTTTCGCCCCAAGTTCGGATCTCGGTGCACTGTCCGGTGCACACGAGGGCGGATCCGAGGCGGGTCGCGGCGCTGATACGAAACCGTCGGTGCAGGCCAGCGAGTCGCTGACCTGCACCGACGACAAGAGCTCGAACTGCGATTTCGCAGGTCAGAGGCCTTTTAGATGTCGAAGTACAGCATGGAATTGCTTCTGACCTGCATCAACGCTCTCCCCCAGAGATGCTCGGTGCACATCCGGTGCACCTGGCGACATGGCGATCATTCCTAGCCGGACGCTTCTCCCTGGATAACGGATTGAGGTGTATCGAGCGGTCACTCATCGATACTCCGCGCGGACGGCTCTCCGTGTGCTTCACGCCGACAGAGCATGTCGGCGGAACGCACTGCTGCGGGGCGGTATCCGACGCTTCGGTCGTTGTGCTCCGGCGGGGTGTCTTCGCAGTCGTGATTCGCCCCGTTGCACAGCTCGTTTCGTACTCGTCGCCAAGCACGGATGATCTGCGGAAGCTTCGACAACACCTCGCCTACCTGCGTCAGTAGGAGTGTGAGGCAACCGAAGGCGGCAAGGATGATCAGGCTGAGGTTGTCCCAACTCACGGGGCACCCAAGCCGAGCAGCGCCCGGTGAGAAATCCAGTCGAGGGCATCCGCCCCCAGCTGGTCGGGCGCATTGAGCAACGATGCCTCCACGGCCGCGAGGTCGGCTAGCACCTCGGGCGCGCCCGACCGGTCGAGCAGAGCGAGACGTTCCATCGTTGAGGCGACGGCGCCGGGCCAGCCCGGCATCCCGAAGTGAGTGGGAGCCTTGACCACGGCCGAAGCGGCCCTGTGCAGCAGTCCAACGCGCCAACCCTGCTCACGCATCAGTTCCGCGGTGAACCAAACCCGGTCGTCAACGTGCTGAACGAACTCCGCCGCAGATTCGGACACCGTCCGCAACGCGAAGCGGGAGCCGCCGGCCCAGGGAAGGTCCAGGTCCGAGGCGACGGCCACGAACGCGAGCAGCACCTCTGGTCCGCCATCCTGCGCGGCCACCAGCGCCGCGCGGGCCCTACGGTACAGATCGACGCTCTGCGCGAAGATCTCCCCGTCGTTTGGCCCGTCGTCTGCGGCGTGGATCGCGTCCAGCGGCCCCTCGCGCCAGGCATCGGCTACCAAGCCGACCGCGGCCGCACTCACCAGGACGCCCGTGTCGTCAGTGTCGATCCCGAATTGCGTTAGAACAACGGTGGCCTGCTCCTCGATGTCCGGAAGCGGCGAGTGCTTCACTTCGGCCTCGGGCCTCCCCAAGAGAGTTGCGCCCCGAGGTGCCAGAGGTTCGGGCTCCGGCTGCTCCACGTTGATACCGTGCTCCGCCAGATCGTCGAAGACGGCGGCTGGGCCGCAGTCGATGTGTGTGGAGTCGTGGCGTCCTGAGCAGCCGTCCGGGCATTCGAACTCATCGCACATTTCCGGCTCCTCGGGCTGCGCCTCGTTGAGAAGGTGATAGGTCAGTCGCTCCGCCACCGCCTCCCGTGCCGTGATCATGGCTAGGTCGAGCCGGAAGGCCTCGTCCCTCAACTCCGGTTCCTCACGATCGACAGAAGCGGGTGGCTCCGGCGCGTCCGGGACCCAGGCGTACGCGGATTCCAGCGCGACCAGTAGCCAGGCGACCCTGAGGGGCTCGGTGTCCCCGCCCTCGGCGAGTTCGGCCACGGCCTCGGCGGCCTGCCGAACACTGCCGAGCCGAGTGAGGTGGCGTTCACGTACCAGAGTCCAGGCCGAGGACTCAGCTCGGGCCCGCTTGGCGTCGTGGGTCAGTGCGGCGTCGCGGGCCCGTCGTGCCAGGGTGATCAATCGAGTCAGACAGAGGCGGCACCCGAACAACCCGGAGGTCTGTGTCGGCCCGAGCGGTATGGCTGCGAGGTCCTCTCCGAATGACTTGTCGCACAAGCAGCAATCCAGGCCCCCCACGTGCCCAGACGTGGGCACCCTGGGCAGTGCGGCGCGGATCGTGGCACGGGCGTAGGCAGGGATGTGCATGCGCAGCAACTCCTTGATCGAAGGCGCTCCGACGGCGCCTTCTCCATGCTCACCTCGCCCGTCGGCTGCAAGTCACGTTTTGGCGGGCAAACCGGCATACTTGACGAATACTGACTCAGCCCTGGGCTACGGCTCCTACTGTGTTGGCAGAACTTGACAGCCAAAGTGGGGAGAAATCATGGCTGCTTCCAGCTCTTCACCCCAAGCAGCAGATCGGCACCAGGAGTTGGTGGATGCGCTACAGGAATTGCACCGTGCAGCGGGCCGGTTGAGTTCGCGGAAGGTGAGCACGCTCATCCGCAGCCGTGAGGACCAATTGTCGGACGCGAGCCATGAGACCGTGCGTTCAGCTGTGAACGGGATACGGGTGCCGCGCTGGGAGACCGTTCACGACATCGTCCTGGTGCTTGCTGGGCTTTGCAGTCCGCCACGGGACGTGGAGTCTGAGACCGCCAGATTCCTGCCACTGTGGCGCGCGATCAGTGAAGGGGAATCTGGCGCACTGAAGTCGTTCCAGGAGCTCGTGCACGGTGGCTGGGGAGGTGAGGACGGCAAGTGGACGCCGGAACTGGTCATGGGCGCGATGCTCAACCCCTTCAACGCCATAGAGATCCACCCTTCACTGGCCGTTCCACACGAGCTGATGGTGTCGGAGGACGATTGGGTCAAGTTGATGGTGAGGCAAATAGAGGAGCAGGGAGCCGAGCATGCACTGCGGGTACTGCTGCACATGCTGAAGGGAGACTATGTCGGGGCGGAGGAGGGGGCGCCGTACGGCTATCACAACCCCGACAGGGAGGCTATGGAGGCGTATGCGGCCTTCCAATACGGCTGCCAGGAGATACTCCGGCGGCTGAGCCACGAGCCGAATCTCCTCGCGGAGTCGATCCGTGCCATGCGCACCGACGAGATGATGGACCGGGACGACCGGGCGGAGATGCTGGAGAAGGAGTCGGACCTGAGCCTGATGCGTGAGGTGATGGTCGTGACCCCGGACACCTGGGGCGAGGTGTCGGAGGAGGCACATCACATGGTCTTCGGTTACCTAATCAAGCAGATCAGCCCAGTAGGCCCGCTCGGGCTTCCCAACGACGAGCGGTTCCGGATCACGTGGCGCATTCCCGAACCGCCTGAGTTATAAGCTGCGCGCTTCTTGAACTGCGACCTGACTGCGACCACGTTGGCACCGTACCGATCCTGATGGCTCCGGTCGCCGTAGGTCTCTCTGGCCTCGCGCACTCCCCTATTCGACCAGACCCTGACCCGTATAGCCACAAAGGCACGTGCCGGCGGTACACCGGTTCTCGACTGACTCGAACCATGGGTGGTCGTGTAAGACCAGCGCTAGCCGACGCACTCTTCACGTGCCCCTCTACCGCTGGCCTCTGATCGTTAGTGATCTCAGCCCTCCCCGCTGCGAGACCCGAGGGCGGGACGGAGGAGAGCTCCTCGCAGGATGCCGAAGTCCTTGGCGATCTGCGCGAGGGGGACGCCGTCCTCGCAGCTGCGGGCCACGCGCACCACGTCGTCACGGGGCTCTTAGGGACAGGAACAGACACAGCAACATCCTTCCAGGCCGCCCCATGAGCAAGCCAGATCAGAGGTCACCAGACCCTGCATCAGTCCCTGAGATGGGGCTACAGACCGAGCAGCCTGCCAGGGCCGGGGCCTGGCCATGCGCACCGACAAGCTCGCTTTCGCCTACCAGGCCGCATTCCACCTCGCAGCCATCCTCATCTGGCTCCGTAGATGAACAAAGAGACAGTCCTTAGGGGCTACTGTCGCCGGCCCGGGCACGGCACCGCGCGAACTGCGGGTCACCATGGTGGAGTTCAGCTCCTCCAGGCCCTCCGCGAGGTACCACTGCCAGTCGGCACTCCCAAGCGAAGGATGTCTGGGTGCGCACTATGCCGACTGCCCGCCACCTCGCAACAACGGCGGGCTGAGCAACCAGGCGTCCCCGCGGCGATAGAGGGCGGCAGGGCGCCCGGTTGGGGGAAGCCGTTGGCCTCCAGTCGGCTGCACGAAGCCAGCCGTCTTGAGGACCTTGCGACGGAAGTTACTCGGGTCCAGATGCTGCCCCCAGACGACCTCATAGACAGTGCGAAGTTCGGTCAACGTGAAGGACTTTCCGCAGAACGCCGTGGCGACAGCCGTGTACTCGAGCTTACTGCGAACCTCTTCCAAAGCATCGGAAAGGATGTCTGCGTGGTCGAACGCCAACTCGTGGTGCCCCCCGTCCAGTTGTGAGACCGGGAACCAATAGGCACGCTCGGCGTCCGTACCGCCCACAGGAGCGGGAAGATCCGGTCCCAGCGCGAGGTAAGCGATCGTGACCACACGTCCCCTCGGGTCCCGTCGAGGTGCCCCGTAGGCGCCCAGCTGCTCCAGGTGCAATCGACTGGCGTCGATCCCCGCCTCTTCCCAGAGTTCACGCAGCGCTCCCTCTCGCAGGGTCTCTTCCTTCTGGACATAGCCACCGGGTAGCGCGGGACGACCGAGGAAGGGCTCCACCCCGCGCTTGATCAGCAGAACCATCAACTGGTTGTCCCTGATCGTGAAGATCGCCAGGTCCACCGTCACCCACGACGCCTCCACCTCCTCGGAGTACCTCAGCCAGTCATCCATCAGGGCCCCTAAAGGTCATGTTGACTTAAACGAGTTCAACACTTATGGTCAGATCAACCTTAACCCTACAAGGCAGAGGCCGAGCGTGATCACTTCCCATGCGCCATCAGCCAAGGAAGCGACCAAGGCGCCCACCGATGCCACACGGCACTTATGTGCCGGCGTCTATGTGGACGAACGATTCCGCGACCTCGTGATCAATGAGGTGTGCACCGCGCCGCACCGAAGAGTCGCTCCGTCTTACGGATTCGACATCGTTCCGGTCATGCGCCACGCATGGCGAGCTGCGGCGCTGAGTGCACTGGCCCGCGCAACGGTGGTGGGGGCTGCGGTGGTTCCCGCCTTCGTGGGCGCCTTACCCACGACCATCCTGGTCACTTGCGGCCTTGCGCTCTTATGGGTTCTCCAGTTCGCGATGTCGCTCCGCAGCTCCGACGACGCCCCGAGAGCCAGACGACGTTCCGAACGCCACGGTCTGGGGGCCGCACGAGGACAACGGAGCCTGCTTAAGTTGATCGTCACTTGGAAGTACTCGGGGAGGCTCAAGTACGCAGAGAAGGCGCGCGCCTACAGACTCATCGGTGCCGCCGCGTTCGCTCTGTTTCTAACCAGCCTCGTGACCGCGGCTCTGCATCCAGACCGAGCCGCCGAGGCGCTGTACTTGGCAGGGGCGATCACCGTCACATGCCTCATTGTCGGGGCCGCACGCCAACTGATGCTGAACCGCCTCATGCGAGCACCGGCCCTCAGACCGAAACGGCTGTCTCGCCGACAACGAGTGGTGGACGCACAGCAGCATGACGTCCATGCGGTATACCGGCGCCCGCAGCACAGCGAAGACGATGATGACCTCACCCGGTTCACGCTCTTCGGGGAAGAGTCGCCGTTCATCGGAGCGGGAGAACTCGTCTACCAGTGGAACCCGCCAATGTGCCTCCAGTTGCTGCGTCCCGGTGATGAGAAGACACCGCTTCATGAGCGTGAATACCTCGAACCCCCCTTTGAGGCATACGAACTCGTCGACCATCTACGAGAAGCCGTCGAGCAGTTGGACACCGACACCGGGGACGTTCGACTCCCCACGCGGGCCGGACACCGCATCTATATCGCGGAAACCGACGTCGCCGCAGATAGAAACCTCCTACCATCCCGGATCGAGGAGGTTGATATTCGCCGCATCATCAACACTCCGGGATGCAAACAGCACCACTTTCTCGAAATCACCACCGCCATCGAAGGGGCGGAGTTCGTCGCGATCGTGTTGCTGCATGTGAGCCTCCGAGGACGGACCTTGAGCATCTCCACAGCGGCCTGCGTTCTTACCAACACTCCCCGATCGTTCCAGCGCACCGCAGAGTTCGGCCAGAACGGCGCCGTAGCGGTCACCTGGGAAGCGTTCCGTCAACTGTCCACACTGCCGGAAGAGATCCAACGCTCGTGGCGGATCACTCGATACCTCTTCGCGTTGAGCAAGGCTGCGTTCCTCCCCCGTGACCTCACGTCAGCACCGATCCGCAGTGTCCTCATCGGCACTCGCGTCAGCGCACGGGAGAAGACATCGCAAGCATGGTCCAAAATCCAATTGGAGAAGACTGAACTCCTGGGCCGGATGAAGATAATCGAACAGCGGATACTAGGGGCGGCAAGCGATTTCCTACGAGATAAAGACATAGACGTCTCCGAGTTCGACGACCGCGCACTCAAAATCATCAACAGCGGCATCATCGCCTTCGGGGACAACAACAATTTCAATAACAACGCAGTAGGCGACGGATCACAGGTTGGGGGCTCCGGGAACCAGCCGGTAGGCCCGAACGCCCAAGGCAGCGGAGGAACTCAGTGACCATGAATCGCGGCATCATCAGCCACGGCAGCAACAACAGTTTCAGCAACAACGCTATCGGGGAGCACGCCCACGTCTCGGTCGGCAACCCTTCGCCCGATCCTGACGTTCCCTTCGGGGATGAGACCGACACCTGGGACGTCGGCGTGGTGACGATCCTCAGCGAGGAACTCCGCGCAGTGGTCAGCGAATTGAAGCTGGAACGCCTCAGGGAGCCCAGCGGTCTCTACTTCTACCGGGGACATTACGCGACGCCGGAAGCGACTGTTCGTGTCGTGGCCACCCAGAGCCAGAGTCAGGGCCAGCGGTCGGCCATGAGCGCCCTCGAGAACCTGCGCCGTCACTACAACCCGCGCCTGTGGGCGCTGGTTGGCGTCGGAGGTGGGATCCATGACGAGCATGCCGATATCGGAAACGTCATCATCTCCACTGACGTCGTCTACTACGAGAACCGCAAGATTAATCCCCATGGCGATGTCCGGCATCGCGGGGAGCATCGACAAGCACCGGCGCCCGTCGTCCACGCGGTGAACGCCTACTTCACGGACAACGGCAACCCGGCACACATCCACGGTCAGCTCTCATCGCACGCTTCAGAAGAGTTCGCCGTCCATCCGGGGGTGATCGGATCAGGCGAAGCAGTGATCGCGGACCGAGACAGCGAGATCCGGAGCTACCTCACGGACTACAACGAGAAGGTACTGGCAGTGGATATGGAAGCTGGCGGGCTTAGTCAGTACTGGCAGGAGAACTCCATCCACGGCGGACACAACCCAGGTTGGGTCGTCGTCCGTGGCGTATCGGACAACGCCGACAAGAAGAAGAGTCACGGATACCACGACCTCGCGGCACGCAATGCCGCACACGTCCTGCGACGACTTCTGCCCTACCTCTGCTGACCGGAAGCGCCAACGACCTCGTGATCGCTCAGGCACAGGGAGAAGTGGCTCATGACTGCATTTCTGTTCGGGGTTCTCAGCTCTCTGGTGGCCAGCGGAATCCTCCTCCTCCTCGGTCTGTTACGCGGATCGCGCGCGCTATGGTGGTTGGTCTCCGCGTTCTCCTGGTGCACAGGCACCGGACTCGGCCGGGTCTACCGCAACCAGTCTTCGGCCGAACCGGACATCGCAAGGGACTTGGACCGAGCCCGCTGGGTCAAGGTCCTGGCAGGGCGTGGAAACGTACTCACCCGCGAGGTGTTCTCCCCTCTCTGGTCCGGTGAACGCCCCCTGGAGTCACTGCAGATCCTCCTGCCCGACCCCAGCCCTCGCGCCGACTCTTGGCTGGACCGACGATCCCAAGACGTCTGCCGATTCGACCCAGGCTTCACCCCGAACCTGCTCAGAAACCAAGTGCGGACGAACATCGACTATCTCGCCCGAATATCAAGATCACAACGGCACTTCGAACTCCACAGTTTCAACCTGCCCAACAGTTGCCGAGTGATCGCAACGGACCGAGCCGCTTACATCACCTTCTACAGCAGCTCCGCTCACGGCAGGAACTCGCCCTGCCTATATGCACGATCCCCAGGGCTTCTCTACAGCATCGCACTACAGCAGTTCGACTCAGCTTGGGTCGATAGTTCACCAGTGCATTCGGCGCCATAGCAATGCGCTTCCGAACGGATCGATCGTGAACCATAATCCGCAGCTCCGCAGCCGGCTCGTGGGCAACATCGAGTCATGGCCATTGAAGAGGTCATGACGACGCCGAGCGCGCACCCAGCGGGCCAAGGATGCAGAGGGATTCTCGCGCTCTTCCAATATGAGCAACCGCCATGGTGCTGTTCGCCGACTTGGGTAGCCCCACCAGCACCAGCCTCTATCAGAAAAGCGTGTACCTCCGGGCTTGCGTCAGCAGCCAGTTGAGGACTCCCGAGGATTCCCTGACGGGCACAGCGGACACTCGGCCCATCAGAGGACTTCGTCGCCATTTCCCTGGAACAGGCCGTGGGCCGTGTCCTCCGAGTGTGGATGACACGGCCCACGGCCCGTGTCCGGTCCAGGAGAGCGAACGAACGCTCTGACCTGCAATGATTCTAAATGTCGAAGTACAGCTCGAACTCGTGCGGGTGGGGCCGCAGCTGCATCGGGGCGATCTCGTTCTCGCGCTTGTACTCGATCCACGTCTCGATCAGGTCGGACGTGAAGACGCCGCCCGCCTGCAGGTACTCGTTGTCCGCCTCCAGGGCGTCGAGCACCGCCGGGAGGGAGGTGGGGACCTGCGCGACGTCCGCGTGCTCCTCCGGGGCGAGTTCGTAGAGGTCCTTGTCGATCGGCTCGGCCGGCTCGATCTTGTTCTTGACGCCGTCGAGGCCCGCCATCAGCAGCGCCGAGAAGGCCAGGTACGGGTTCGAGGACGGGTCCGGCGCCCGGAACTCGACGCGCTTGGCCTTCGGGTTGGACCCCGTGATCGGGATGCGCATGGCGGCCGAGCGGTTGCGCTGCGAGTAGACGAGGTTGACCGGCGCCTCGAAGCCCGGGACCAGGCGGTGGTAGGAGTTCACCGTCGGGTTGGTGAAGGCCAGCAGCGACGGGGCGTGCTTCAGGATGCCGCCGATGTAGTAGCGGGCGGTGTCCGACAGGCCCGCGTAGCCCTGCTCGTCGTAGAAGAGCGGGTTGCCGCCGCTCCACAGGGACTGGTGGACGTGCATGCCGGAGCCGTTGTCGCCGAAGATCGGCTTGGGCATGAACGTCGCGGTCTTGCCGTTGCGCCACGCGGTGTTCTTCACGATGTACTTGAAGAGCATCAGGTCGTCGGCGGCGGCGAGCAGCGTGTTGAACTTGTAGTTGATCTCGGCCTGTCCAGCGGTGCCCACCTCGTGGTGCTGGCGCTCGACCTCGAGTCCGGCCTTGCCCAGCTCCAGGGAGATCTCGGCGCGCAGGTCGGCGAAGTGGTCGACGGGCGGTGCGGGGAAGTAGCCGCCCTTGTAGCGCACCTTGTAGCCGCGGTTTCCGCCGATCTCGACGGCGCCGGTGTTCCAGGCGCCCGCTTCGGAGTCGATGTGGTAGTAGCCGGCGTTGGCCTTGGTCTCGAAGCGCACGTCGTCGAAGACGTAGAACTCCGCTTCGGGACCGAAGAAGGCGGTGTCGGCGATGCCGGAGGAGGCGAGGTACGCCTCGGCCTTCTTCGCCACGTTCCGCGGGTCGCGGCTGTACTGCTCGCCGGTGATCGGGTCGTGGATGAAGAAGTTGATGTTGAGGTGCTTCTCGTCCCGGAACGGGTCCAGGCGGGCGGTGGAGAGGTCGGGGACCAGCGCCATGTCCGACTCGTGGATGGCCTGGAAGCCGCGGATCGACGAGCCGTCGAACATCAGGTTCTCGGCCGGGTCGAAGGTGGCGGCCGGGACCGTGAAGTGCTGCATGATGCCGGGCAGGTCGCAGAAGCGGACGTCGACGAACTTGACGTCGTTCTTCTCGATGTACTGCTTGGCCTCGGCGGCGTTCTGGAACATCCAACTCCTCCTAGTCCCGCCGTGGAGGGACGGGAATTGCTCGGGACGCAGGCCAGTGCGGTGGCGCGCGCTGACGGCGAGCCTAGGCAGGGGCGATTTCTCAAGCGTGACCCGACTGTTTCGCCGATGTTAACCAGTGAACGCCCGTCCTCCGCCGACCTGCAAACCAGGCCGCTCCCCCTGCGCGCTACCGTGGTCGGGTGGACAACAGGGAAGCTTTCGGCTCGTGGCTCTCGGGCCCGCGCGCCGCAGCGGAGAGCATGGGTGCGGACTTCGGTCACCGGGGCGAGCGCCTGGGCCTTCCGCAGGACGGCCCGGGGTCCATCGCCTCTTTCGGACGGCGTCTGGGCGCGCTCTTCATCGACTGGGCGATCGCCGCACTGATCGGCTACGGGCTGCTCTCGAACGGCGAGCTGCGCACCGCGAACAACTGGGCTCTGGCGGTGTTCCTCCTGATGAGCCTGCTGACCGTGGGAACGGTGGGCTGCACTCCCGGTAAGCGCCTCCTCGGGCTGCGCGTCGTCGCGCTGGACGGCCTGACCAGGCTGCCCCTGTGGCAGGTGGCCGTGCGTACGGTGCTGCTCGGCCTCGCCGTTCCCGCGCTGGTGTGGGACCGCGACGGGCGGGGCCTGCACGACCGGCTGTCGGGAGCCGTGCAGGTCAGGATGTGACCTGACGGACGCGACCCCGCCGGACGCGACCCCGCCGGACGCGACCCCCTCGGATGCTCCGGACGTGGACGTGACCGCGGCGGCGTGACCGCGGCGCCGCCGTGACCCGTCAGCGGGGCGCCCGGCAGACGCGACTCCGAAGCGAAGAACACCGCTCACACCGCTCACACCGGCACACCGGCACACCGCTCACAGCACGCGGCGGCTCCCCGGGCACACGCGACGAGGGCCGGTGCGGGAGGCTCTGCTCCCGCACCGGCCCTCGTCGCGTTCTGCGGCGTGCCCGGCGGCTCAGCGCCCGCCCTGGCCCCGCGGCATCCGCATCCCCTTGGGCATCGGGCCCTTCGGGATCGGCATGTTGCTCATCAGGTCGCCCATCGCCCGCAGCCGGTCGTTGACCTGCGTGACCTGGCCGCCCTGCAGCACGCGCGGCAGCTTCAGCAGCGTGGTGCGCAGCTTCTTCAGCGGAACCTGGCCTTCGTCGTCGCCGACGATGAAGTCGTGCACCGGTACGTCCGCGACGACGCGGGCCATCTTCTTCTTCTCCGACGACAGCAGCGACCGCAGCCGGTTCGGATTGCCCTCGCCCACCAGGACGATGCCCGCACGGCCAACGGCCCGGTGCACGACGTCCTGACTGCGGTTCATCGCCACGGCCGGCGTGACGGTCCAGCCGCGGCCGATGTTCTCCAGCACGGCCGCCGCGGCGCCGGGCTGGCCCTCCATCTGGCCGAAGGCGGCCCGCTCGGCACGGCGCCCGAAGACGATCGCCATCGCGAGCAGCGCCAGGACGGCGCCCAGGATGCCCGCGTAGACGGGGTGCCCGATCAGGAAACCGACGGCGAGGAGGACACCCAAGGTGACAAGCCCCACGCCGGCCAGGATCCAGCCGATCTTCCGGTCTGCACGCCGGGTCATCTTGTACGTCAGGGCGATCTGTTTGAGCCGCCCTGGGTTCTCGGAGTCTTCCTTCGCCATGCGGGGAAGTTTACGTGGCGGCCGGCCTGCTGGTGGCCGCGGCCTCCAGTACCCGCTGGGCCTCGGTGCGTTCCGCAGCTCGGCGGCGGTCCTCGAGCACCGCTGTCCAGGCGTTGCGCAGGGCGGTCTCCCGGCCCCTGCCCAGCAGCAGGCTCTCGAAGCTCTCCAGCGCACGCAGCGTGGTCTGCAAGACGGTCCCCTCCGTGGTCGCGTGGCTCGCGTGAACGGTGTGTGCAGCCATCGTCACCGTTAGGTGTTACCAGCGGATGACCAGGGGGTCAAAGGCTTCGAAAGCCGGTGCGGCCAACGTCACGTCGAGGAGCGGGGCAGGGACCGGCCGGCGGGCGTCCGGCAGCGGGGGCGGCAGCGGCCGGCGGCGGGGAGGAGGCCCCGCACCCGCCCGCGGGGCGCCGCCGCCTCCCGGCGGCCCGGCGGCTCACGCCGCCTTGGCGTCGCGGGCCTCCACTGCCTGCTTGTAGAGACGGCCGGCCCGGTACGAGGAGCGGACCAGCGGACCGGACATGACGCCGGCGAAGCCGATCTCCTCGGCCTCCTGCTGCAGCTCGACGAACTCCTGCGGCTTCACCCAGCGCTCCACGGGGTGGTGCCGTGCGGACGGACGCAGGTACTGCGTGATGGTGATCAGCTCGCAGCCGGCCCCGTGCAGGTCGCGCAGGGCCTCGCTGACCTCCTCGCGCGTCTCGCCCATGCCGAGGATGAGGTTGGACTTGGTGACCAGGCCGTCCTCGCGGGCACGGGTGATCACCTCCAGCGAGCGGTCGTAGCGGAACGCGGGACGGATGCGCTTGAAGATGCGCGGCACTGTCTCGACGTTGTGCGCCAGGACCTCCGGCCGGGAGGAGAAGACCTCGGCGAGCTGCTCGGGCACCGCGTTGAAGTCCGGGATCAGCAGCTCGACGCCGGTGTCGGGCATCGCTTCGTGGATCTGGCGGACGGTTTCGGCGTAGAGCCACGCGCCGCCGTCGTCCAGGTCGTCACGGGCGACGCCGGTGATCGTCGCGTACCGCAGCTCCATCTGCTGGACGGACTCGGCGACGCGGCGGGGTTCGTCGCGGTCGAGCTCCGCGGGCTTCCCGGTGTCGATCTGGCAGAAGTCGCAGCGCCGCGTGCACTGTTCACCGCCGATGAGGAAGGTGGCCTCGCGGTCCTCCCAGCATTCGAAGATGTTCGGGCAGCCGGCCTCCTGGCAGACCGTGTGCAGCCCTTCACGCTTCACCAGGTCCTGCAGCGCGTTGTACTCGGGGCCCATCTTGGCCCGGGTCTTGATCCATTCGGGCTTGCGCTCGATGGGGGTCTGGCTGTTGCGGACTTCAAGGCGGAGCATTTTGCGACCGTCGGGTGCGACAGCGGACACGTCCGGCTCCCTACGTACTTTCGATTCCTCGGCGAATATCAGGGTACGCCCACCCCTCCCGATGCCATCACCCCCCGGTGGCCTCACAGAGACAGGGCGGCGACGGGAAGGGGGGCGTGCGGCTTTCAGACCGCGCGGGGCAGCGGCTTCTGCGTCTCCAGCACCTCGCGCAGATGCTTCTCGGCGACGGGCAGTACCTCGGCGACGGTCACGGGGCGGCCCAGCTCGTTCGAGAGGGAGGTGACGCCCGCGTCGCGGATGCCGCACGGCACGATCCGGTCGAACCAGGTGTTGTCGGGGTCGCAGTTGAGAGCGAAGCCGTGCATGGTGACGCCCCTGGCCACGCGCACCCCGATGGCACCGAGTTTGCGGTCCTCCCCGCGCTGCCCGGCGTTGGAGGGGGCGTACTCGGGGCCGCTGAGCCGGGCGTCGAACTCGTCGTCCTCGATCCTCGGGTCGAAGTCGAGCGAGAGCCCGCCCAGGGCCGCCCGCTTCTCCACGGGATCGCCCAGCACCCAGGCCCCGCTGCGGCCCTCGATGCGCGTGCTCTCCAGCCCGAAGTCCGCGCAGGTGCGGATCATGGCCTCTTCGAGACGGCGGACGTGCTCGATCACGTCGACGGGCTGCGGCAGCTCCACGATCGGATAGCCGATGAGCTGGCCCGGACCGTGCCACGTGATCTTCCCGCCGCGGTCGACGTCGATGACGGGCGTCCCGTCGATCGGCCGCTCCGAGGGCTCGGTGCGGCGCCCCGCCGTGAAGACGGGCTGGTGCTCGAGCAGCAGGCAGGTGTCGGGGATCGCGCCGGCGACCCGGTCGGCGTGCACCCGGCGCTGCTCCTGCCACGCCTCCTGGTACTCGACGGCGTCGGCGCCGAATCCCAGACGGACAAAGCGCAGCTCGCTCACGGCTCCTCCAAAGTCGCGCCGTACGGACGCGCCCGGGGCGGTCCAAGGGCGGCGTCGCCGGGCCGGGCGCGGGCCGGCTCGCACGGACGTGTCCGCCGGAGCCGCCCAGAGGCAACTGTACGGCCGGAGGCCGCGGCTCCGGCAGCCGGTCACCTTCTCACACGTACGGATGAAAGCGCGGCAAAGCGGGCGAGTCGTCACAGGTGGGCGGTTAAGTTCGCGCCGTTCCGAGGGCGCCCCGGCGCCCTGCTGCAAGCCGCTGGGCAGGAGACCGTAAAGCTGATGACGATGGAACGATCTGGGGACTCCGCCACCCAGTCATCCCCGCAGCGCATTCCCAATCGCCAGCTCGCCGCGCTCATCGCCGAGGCCGGCTTCTCGAACGCCGGACTGGCCCGCCGTGTGGACCAGCTGGGCCTCGAACACGGTCTGGACCTGCGCTACGACAAGACTTCGGTGACGCGTTGGCTGCGCGGTCAGCAGCCACGGGGTACGACGCCCGCCCTGATCGCGGAGGTCTTCACCCGGCGCCTCGGCCGGCGGCTGACCGCGCAGGACCTCGGCCTGGACGCCTGCGCCCCGGTGTACGCGGGGCTGGAGTTCGCCTCGACGCCGCTGGAGGCCGTCGACATCGTCAGCGGCCTGTGGCGCAAGGACTCCGGCAGCCACGCCGAGCTGCGGAAGATCGCGTTCACCCCGGCCGGGCTGGTCGTCCCCAGCAGGGACTGGCTGATCGGCCGCGCGGACGAGCGCGTGGCCCGCGGCGGCGACCCGGAGCCCGGCCACGGGCCCGCGGGCGAGGGCGGCCCGGGCGCGCAAGGGGCGGCAGGCCGCGGAGGTCCCCCCGGCGGGGGCCTCGGCCTGCGCCCCGGGGCGGTACGCGCGGGCGGTCCGGGAAGCAGGGGCGTCCCCGGGGTGCCCGCGCGGGTGCCCCCGCAGATGCGGGGTACGGCTCCGGCGCCGGGGGGCCAGGGTCCCCATTCGGCAGGCGCGGCACGGGTCTCCGCGCAGGCGGTGCGTACGGAGCGGCCCGACCGCACGGAGAGGGGCCCGGGCCAGCGCGTCACCGTCGGGGACGTCAACGCGCTGCGCTCCGTGGGCGAGCTCTTCCGCGCCCTGGACCACGCGTACGGCGGGGGCCACGCACGGCAGGCGCTGGTGCGGTACCTGGAGCACGAGGTCGAGCCCATGCTGCGGGGCGTCTACGGGGAGCAGCTGGGGCGGCGGCTGTTCGGTGCGGCAGCGGACCTGACGCGGCTCGCGGGGTGGACGTCCTACGACATCGCGGCACACGGGCTGGCGCAGCGCTACTTCGTGCAGGCACTGCGGCTGTCGCAGGCGGCGGGCGACCGGGCCTACGGCAGCTACGTGCTGGTGACGATGAGCAGGCAGGCCGTCTACCTCGGGCACGGCCGGGAGGCGGTGCAGCTGGCGCGCGTCGCGCAGCAGGGCGCGGGGGCGGCGGCGCCGCCCGTCGTGCAGGCGCTGCTGCACGCGGCGGAGGCGCGCGGGCACGGCGTGCTCGGGGAGGTGCGGGCGTGCACCTCGTCCCTGTCCCGTGCCGAACGGGCGCTGGAGGCGGCGAAGTCGGGCGAGGACGTGCCGCCGTGGGCGCGTCTCTTCGACGAGGCGCAGCTCGCCGACGAGACGGGGCACTGCCACCGCGATCTGCAGCAGTACCGGGCCGCGGCGCTGCACGCGGAGCGCTCGCTGCAGCTGCGGGGCGCGGGCTTCGCCCGCAGCCGTCTGCTGTGCCGGGTGGTGCTGGCGACGGCGCGGCTCGGGCTGGGCGAGGTGGAGCAGGCGTGCGCCCTGGCGGCGGAGGCGGCGCAGCAGGCGGCCGAGATGCGTTCGGTGCGCGCGCACGAGTACGTACGGGACTTCGAGCGGCGGCTGGAGCCGTACCGGGATGCCGCACCGGTGCGGGGCTACCGCGAGCGGGTCGCGGCGCTGGGCTGAAGGCGGGGCCCGTTCCTGCGCGTCCCGTGCAGCTCGCGGACGGGGGCCGTGTCGCCGCAGGCCGCCGATCGTGCCGCACCGACATGCCCTAGGTGTACTGACCCGTGAGGTTAGGAACGCGGCTGGCGGGTGGTAGGCCGCCGAGCGCGGTGTGCGCGCGGTGGTGATTGTAGGTGTGCAGCCAGTTGGGGAACGCTTCGCGTCGTTGGCTTTCTGAGTGGTAAGGGCGGGCGTATGCCCACTCTTCCAGCAGGGTGCGGTTGAGGCGTTCGACCTTCCCGTTGGTTTGCGGCCGGTAGGCGCGGGTGCGTTTGTGCGAGATGCCGGCCGCGGCCAGCGTGTTGCGCCAGGCGTAGGACTTGTAGCAAGCGCCGTTGTCGGTGAGGACGCGCTCGACAGTGATCCCGCAC
>NZ_FMHJ01000014.1:0-208346 GCF_900090125.1 Streptomyces sp. WMMB 714 | reverse complement strand
GGGTTGGAGTTGACTGGTACTAATAAGCCGAGGGCTTGACCATTGATTGCTCGCGTCCACTGTGTCAGTTCTGAGACAACAACCCGCTTGTGATAATTGCAGAGTGAGTGTGTGTTGCCGATACAGGTTTCCACCACCCATGGTGGTGGTGGTGTGTTTCGGTGGTCATAGCGTGAGGGAAACGCCCGGTTACATTCCGAACCCGGAAGCTAAGCCTGACAGCGCCGATGGTACTGCATGCGGGAGCGTGTGGGAGAGTAGGACACCGCCGAACAAATCTTGAGAGAATAGCCCCGTTGGATGGTTAACCCCACCAACGGGGCTATTCTCATTTACCGACCCATGCCCGCGTATTCGTGGAACACCGCACCGCCCGTATCCCCGCCCCCCTGGACGCTGGCCCGCGGCCTGCCGGTAGTGTCAGGGGGCATCGTCGGCACGGTTGCTCACAGGAGGCTCCGGGTGGAGGTCCAGGAAAGACAGGCTGAGGAGGGCCGGGTCTTCACCATCCCCAACATCCTCAGCATGGCCCGCCTGGTCGGCGTGCCGCTCTTTCTGTGGTTGATCCTGTGGCCGGTCTTCGGCGGCCCCAACTGCGACGGCTGGGCGCTGCTCGTCCTCGCCTTCAGCGGCGTGAGCGACTACCTGGACGGCAAACTCGCCCGCCGCTGGAACCAGGTGAGCAACCTCGGCCGGATCCTGGATCCCGCGGCGGACCGGCTGTACATCCTGACCACGCTCCTCGGCCTCACCTGGCGTGACATCCTCCCGCTCTGGCTGACGCTCACGCTGCTGGCCCGAGAGCTCCTGCTGCTGGTGATGGTGTGGCTTCTGGACCGTCACGGTTATGCGCCTCCCCAGGTGAACTTCCTGGGCAAGGCCGCCACGTTCAATCTCATGTACGCGTTTCCGCTGCTGCTTCTCAGCGACGGGAGCGGCTGGATCGCGTCACTCGCTCTCGTTTTCGGGTGGGCTTTCGCCGGCTGGGGTACGACGCTCTACTGGTGGGCCGGGATCCTCTACGTGGTTCAGGTGCGCCGTCTGATCAGATCGGGTACTTCGGCCGACTGACCTGCCTTTCCTGAAGCGGCGTGAGCCAGTGTCGTTCCTCACTCGCGGGTGTGGTCCTTACCGGATCGGGGAAGTCGGTATGACCGTCGTCTGACCGAGGAGGACGCTTCCGACATGAAGGCCGTCGTAATGGCCGGCGGTGAAGGTACCCGCCTTCGCCCGATGACCGCGAGTATGCCCAAGCCGCTGCTTCCCGTCGCCAACCGCCCGATCATGGAGCACGTGCTGCGGCTGCTCAAACGGCACGGGCTCAAAGAGACAGTGGTGACCGTCCAGTTTCTCGCGTCACTCGTCCGGAACTATTTCGGTGACGGCGAGGAGCTCGACATGGAGCTCACATACGCCAACGAGGAGAAGCCCCTCGGCACCGCCGGCAGCGTCAAGAATGCCGAGGAGGCGCTCAAGGACGACTCGTTCCTCGTCATCTCGGGCGATGCGCTGACGGACTTCGACCTGACGGACCTCATCGAATACCACAAGCGCAAGGGCGCGCTCGTTACGGTATGCCTCACGCGCGTTCCGAATCCGCTCGAGTTCGGCATCACCATCGTGGACGACGACGGGAAGGTCGAGCGCTTTCTCGAGAAGCCCACCTGGGGCCAGGTCTTCTCCGACACGGTCAACACCGGCATCTACGTGATGGAGCCGGAGGTGTTCGACTACGTCGAGCCGGATGTCTCCGTCGACTGGTCGGGGGACGTCTTTCCGCAGCTGATGAAGGAAGGCAAGCCCATCTACGGCTACATCGCCGAGGGCTACTGGGAGGACGTCGGCACGCACGAGAGTTACGTCAAGGCGCAGGCGGACGTCCTCGAAGGCAAGGTCGACGTCGACATCGACGGCTTCGAGATCTCCCCGGGCGTATGGGTCGCCGAGGGGGCGGAGGTCCACCCGGACGCCCAGCTCCGCGGCCCGCTCTACATCGGTGACTACGCGAAGGTCGAGGCGGACGCGGAGATCCGGGAGCACTCCGTCGTCGGCTCCAACGTGGTGGTCAAGAGCGGTGCGTTCCTGCACCGCGCCGTCGTGGACAACAACGTGTACATCGGTCCGCAGGCGAACCTCCGCGGGTGCGTCATCGGCAAGAACACGGACGTCATGCGTGCGGCACGTATCGAGGACGGTGCGGTCATCGGCGACGAGTGTCTCGTCGGTGAGGAATCCATCGTGCAGGGGAACGTGCGCGTCTACCCGTTCAAGACGGTCGAGGCGGGAGCGTTCGTCAACACCTCGGTCATCTGGGAGTCGAGGGGACAGGCGCACCTGTTCGGTGCGCGGGGTGTCTCCGGCATTCTCAACGTCGAGATCACCCCGGAGCTGGCCGTCCGGCTGGCGGGCGCCTACGCGACGACGCTGAAGAAGGGTTCGACGGTCACGACAGCCCGTGACCACTCCCGCGGTGCGCGAGCCCTGAAGCGCGCCATGATCTCCGCCCTGCAGACCAGCGCCATGGACGTCCGGGACCTGGAGAACGTGCCTCTGCCCGTCGCCCGCCAGCAGACGGCACGCGGCGCGGCCGGCGGCATCATGATCCGTACGACGCCCGGCGTGCAGGACAACGTCGACATCATGTTCTTCGACGAACGAGGCGCCGACCTCTCCCAGGCCGCGCAGCGCAAGCTCGACCGTGTCTTCGCACGCCAGGAGCACCGGCGCGCGTTCCCCGGCGAGATCGGCGACCTGGCGTTCCCCTCCAGCGTCTACGACTCGTACACGGGGTCGCTGCTGCGCTCCGTCGACACGACGGGAGTCGCCGAGTCCGGGCTGAAGGTCGTCGTCGACGCGGCGAACGGCAGCTCGGGGCTCGTCCTGCCCAGCCTGCTCGGCAGGCTCGGCGTCGACTCCCTGACCATCAACCCGGGCCTGGACGAGTCCCGGCCCACCGAGACCGCGGACGCCCGCCGGGCCGGTCTCGTCCGGCTGGGCGAGATCGTCGCCTCCGCCCGTGCGGCCTTCGGTATCCGCTTCGACCCGGTGGGGGAGCGTCTCTCCCTCGTCGACGAACGCGGCCGGATCATCGAGGACGACCGTGCCCTGCTGGTGATGCTCGATCTCATCGCCGCCGAGCGGCGCAGCGGCAAGGTCGCACTGCCCGTCACCACGACCCGCATCGCCGAGCAGGTCGCGGCCTACCACGGCACGCAGGTCGAGTGGACGACGACGTCGCCCGACGATCTCACCCGCGTCGGCAGGGACGAGAACACCGTCTTCGGCGGAGACGGACGGGGCGGCTTCATCACCCCGGAGTTCAGCTCGGTCTTCGACGGGGCCGCGGCCTTCGTGCGCCTCATCGGCCTCGTCGCCCGCGCTCAGCTCACGCTCAGTCAGATCGACGCCCGCATCCCCCGTGCGCACGTGCACCGCCGGGACCTGGCGACACCGTGGGCGGTGAAGGGGCTCGTCATGCGCACGGTGGTCGAGGCGGCCGGTGACCGCTCCGTCGACACCACGGACGGCGTGCGCGTGGTGGAGTCCGACGGCCGCTGGGTGATGGTGCTGCCCGACCCGGCCGAGGCGGTCACACATCTCTGGGCAGAAGGGCCCGATGACGCTTCAGCCCAGGCGTTGTTGGACGAATGGGCCGCCGTGGTGGACAGCGCCGGACGGTGACGTCACCATCCGGTGGCCCCATTCGGCGGTAGCGGCCATGGCGTGCGACGATGTGCGTCATGTCGCAGCAGCACCCTGATCGGAGTACCGCATCGCGGCCTGCGCGACCCGATGCCTCCATGTCGCTGCTGACCAACGCGATGGACCACAGCCTTGACGACGGGTACGCACAGGCGGCCGCCCGCCGTGGCGTCGAGGGCCGGTCCGGCATGCCTCGCACCGTGCGTGCCAAGCTCGGCCTGGCAGCCGGACTGGTCCTCGCCGCGCTCGTGGTCACCGTCGGCGCGGCGCAGGCCCGGGTCTCCGCGCCGGAGCTCGCCAAGGAGCGGCAGGAGCTCATCTCCAGGATCGACGACGGGGACAAGCGGGCCGACTCCCTTCAGCGCAGCGTCAACAGCCTGCGCAAGGACGTCGAGGCGAAGCAGCGCAAGGCCCTGGAGAAGCACGGGGGCAACGAGGCGGAGGTCGTCGGGCTGCTGTCCGGCTCGCTGCCCGTGCACGGCCCGGGGGTCAAGCTCGTCGTCGACGACGCCGAGGACACCCAGGACACCGACTCCGGAGGCCCGCGGCAGGGCAGCGGTTTCTCGGACAACGGGCGCGTACGGGACCGGGATCTCCAGCGCGTGGTCAACGGCCTCTGGGAGTCGGGCGCCGAAGCCGTCTCCGTCAACGGACAGCGTCTGACGGCCCTTTCGGCGATCCGTGCCGCCGGCGACGCGATACTCGTGGACAACAAGCCGCTCGTGCCGCCGTACACGCTGCTCGCTGTCGGGCCGGGGCAGAAGCTCAGCACCGCCTTCCAAGACAGCGCCGACGGGCAGTACTTGCAGGTGCTGGAGGAGAACTACGGTGTGCGCACCAGCATCAGCACTCAGGACGACGTGCGGCTTCCGGCCGCGCCGAGCCTGATCGTACGAACGGCAGAGCCCGTGCAGACAGGAGAGGGCAGCAGATCGTGATCGCCGTACTGGGCCTCATCGTGGGAGTGGTGGCCGGACTCGTCGTCCGGCCGGTTGTCCCGACGCTGGTCGAGCCCTACCTCCCGATCGCCGTCGTCGCGGCGTTGGACGCGGTCTTCGGGGGCCTGCGAGCCATGCTCGACGGGATCTTCGACGACAAGGTCTTCGTCGTCTCGTTCCTGTCGAACGTCGTGGTGGCAGCACTGATCGTCTTCCTCGGCGACAAGCTCGGAGTCGGAGCCCAGCTCTCCACCGGCGTCGTCGTGGTCCTGGGGATCCGCATCTTCTCGAACGCGGCAGCGATCCGCCGTCACGTTTTCAGGGCGTGAGTTCGATGAGCGACGAGGACGACAAGAAGCGCCCCGGCCAGCTGCCGCCGGAGGAACCGACCGGCGGCGAGGGATCCGGGGACGCGCGCGAGCACTCCGGCCGGCCCCTCCGGCCGGAGGGAGACTCCGGCGCAGAGCCGGGGCCGGAGCAGCGGCAGGCGCAGGACGCCCCCTCCTCGCCGGCGGATGGAGCGGAGAAGGCCCGCGAGCCCGAGGGGGGCGGCCAGGGGCGCCCAGCTGGTCCGGACACCTCACGAGCCGGGCAGGACGCCCAGGAGACACCGGAGGAGCCGAAGAGCGGAGAACCCCAGGCGGCCCCGGCCCCGGGCGCGGAAGCGCCGCGTACCGGACGCCAGCGGCTCGCACAGGCTGTCTGGCCGCCCCGCGTCACGCGAGCCCAACTCATCGTGGCTCTCCTGCTGTTCGTGCTGGGCCTCGGTCTGGCGATCCAGGTGCGCTCCACAAGTGAGAACAGTTCGCTGCGCGGGGCGCGCCAGGAGGACCTGGTCCGCATCCTCGACGAACTGGACGACCGCACGAAGCGCCTCGAGGACGAGAAGCAGAACCTGGAGGGTCAGCGGACCGAGCTGGAGAACAGCTCGGACCAGGCGGAGGAGGCCCGTAAGCAGACCCGTCAAAAGGCGCGCCAGCTGGGAGTGCTGGCGGGTACGGTCGGCGCCCAGGGCCCGGGCATCGAGCTGACGGTGACCGACCCCGGCAAGGCGGTCGAGGCGGACATGCTGCTCGACGCGGTGCAGGAGCTCCGCGCGGCGGGCGCCGAGGCCATAGAGATCAACAACGTACGGGTGGTGGCGAGCACGTACTTCTCGGACAGCCCGGGCGGGGTACGCGTGGACGGACGCAAGATCAGCGAGCCGTACCGCTTTCAGGTGATCGGCAAGCCGCAGGACCTGGAGCCGGCGCTCAACATTCCCGGTGGTGTCGTCCAGACGCTGCGCAAGGAACAGGCCGATGTGTCGGTGAGAGCCTCGAAGAAGATCGTCGTGGACGCCTTGCGATCCGCGAAGCGCCCTGATTACGCTCGGTCATCGTCACCGTGAAGGTGATGGGGGCCTTGCGGGGGGTCGGCGGGCCCGGTGACCATCGCGTGAGGGAAACTGTCTGAAGATCAGGGACGTTGTCCGGGCGTCGCTGTCGGCCAAATGAGAGCATCGAGGGTCTGTCCTGCCCCACGGGCGGGTCTGTTTCGTGCGAGGGGAATCGCCCGTGAGTTTCTTTGCAAAATTGTTCGGCAAGGGCCGCCCGCAGGACGGCGGGGATGCCGCGCGGGGCGGGTCCTCCCAGGAGAGCGATTCCACGGGGCGGATCGCGGGCGAGGATGCCGAGCGGCCGCTGTTCCGTGACGAGGTCGCCGCTCCCGGCGGTGACGAAGCAGGTGGTCACGGTAGGGTTTCTGTTGACCCCGGAGCGTCGGGCCGCATAGGTTCCGGTGCACCATCAACCTCAAGTACGGGTGGAGGGGCAGACGTGCCGGTGTGTAGCAGGTGCGGGACGCAGGTCGCCCAGGCGAGCCGGTTCTGTTCCAACTGCGGGGCACCGCTTCGGGGCGGGGCACCCGTCGCCGAGGGTTCCTCCGAGACGACCTCGACCATCTCGATCTCCGGTCTGGAGGCCTACGAGGCGGAGGCCACAGGCCAGAAGACCCCTCCGCTCTCCCCCGAGGCCCAGGCCGCCGTCGACGCCCTTCCGATGGGCTCCGCGCTGCTGGTGGTGCGCCGCGGTCCGAACGCGGGAAGCCGCTTCCTCCTGGACGGCGAGCTGACGACCGCCGGACGCCACCCGGAGAGCGACATCTTCCTCGACGACGTGACGGTCTCCCGCCGCCACGTGGAGTTCCGCCGCGGTCAGGACGGTGTCTTCACCGTCGCCGACGTCGGCAGCCTCAACGGCACCTACGTGAACCGTGAGCGGATCGACGCCGGTGTGCCGCTGGCCAACGGCGACGAGGTACAGATCGGTAAGTACCGGCTCGTCTTCTTCGCCAGCCGGCACGCGATCTGACGTCTTTCGGGGGCCCATGGAACGCACACCCTCGGGCGGTGCCGGCGGCGGCACCGCCCCGGATCAGGGCAGCGGTCCCATGGGTATCGGCGCCGTCCTCGACGTACTGCGCGAGGAGTTTCCCGAGGTCACCGTCTCCAAGATCCGGTTCCTGGAGGCAGAGGGCCTCGTCGAGCCCCGGCGTACGCCATCCGGCCACCGCATGTTCGGCGCAGAGGACGTCCGGCGCCTGAGCTTCATCCTCCGTATGCAGCGCGATCACTACCTCCCGTTGCGAGTGATCCGGGAGCAGTTCGACTCGCTCACGGACGAGGAAGTGCGGCTGGCCGATCGTCGGGGAAACGTTCCGCCGCACGGAAGAACCCCGGTCGGCGGGGCTCTCGTCCCGGACGCCGTCTCCGGGGACGCCCCGGTCGGCCGCGAGGAGCTGCTGCGCGCGGCCGGACTGTCGGCGGAGGACCTCGCGGAGTGCGAGGCGTCCGGTCTGATCACCCCCGACGACGCGGGCGTGTACGGGCCGGAGGCCGTCGGCATCGCCCGTCTCGTGGCTCGTATCCGCCGCTCGGGAGCGGACCCGCGTCACCTGCGGGCGCTCCGGTCGACCGCGGAGCGCGACGCCGAGACAGTGAGGACGATCTTGGCGGCGCCGGGAAGTGAGAAAAATCCCGCCCTCGGCCCGGAGGCCGGGCCGAGGGCCCGGCCGGAGTCCGGTGCCGCTGAGCTCGTCGCACTGTCGCTGCAGCTCCATGCGGCCCTTGTGCACTCGGCCCTGCGGCTGCGTTCCCGGTGAGGACGTGGTTTGCCGTCCCCCGGGTGAGTCCCTGCACACGACAGCTCAGGGCGGGTCCCGACTACCCAAACAGGCGGGACACGGCCTAGGGTTGCTGTGTGAACGAGCTCGACGTTGTGGGTGTCCGGGTCGAAATGCCCTCCAACCAACCGATCGTGCTGCTGCGTGAAGTGGGTGGCGACCGGTACCTCCCCATCTGGATTGGCCCCGGGGAGGCGACCGCGATCGCCTTCGCGCAGCAGGGGATGACGCCTGCGCGCCCGCTGACCCACGACCTCTTCAAGGACGTGCTGGAAGCGGTGGGGCAGGAGCTCACAGCCGTCCGGATCACGGATCTCCGCGAGGGCGTCTTCTACGCCGAGCTGGTCTTCGCCAGCGGCGTCGAGGTCAGTGCCCGCCCGTCCGACGCCATAGCGCTGGCGCTGCGGACCGGCACGCCGATCTACGGCAGTGACGGTGTGCTGGACGACGCGGGAATCGCGATCCCGGACGAGCAGGAGGACGAGGTGGAGAAGTTCCGCGAGTTCCTCGATCAGATCTCGCCCGAGGACTTCGGCACCAGCAGCCAGTGACGCCTGCCTGTCAGGTCCTCGTCGAGCTGCCGAATCGAAACCCCCAGGACTTCCCCGGCCGAAGTCACGCCAAACCACTCGATGGGTGATTATCACCCGGCGTGCCGAGTGTGGCGATCGTTGACGCACCCCTGGTGACTGCCTACCTTCGGTGAGGCAGGTCCCGGGGGGACTCCGGGATGTGAAGGACGGAGGTCGGCGTGAGAAGTACCGGCGACGGTATGGCAGCGGATGGCCCCGCCCCGGTCACGGGCTCGCAAGGACAGACACCGCCGGAAGAGACCGCGGGCCCGTCCTCGGACCTGGTGGGATACCGCGGCCCCACAGCCTGTTCGGCGGCCGGCATCACGTACCGGCAGCTCGACTACTGGGCGCGCACCGGTCTTGTCGAACCCAGCATCCGACCCGCGTACGGCTCGGGCACGCAGCGGCTCTACAGCTTCCGTGACGTCGTCGTTCTCAAGATCGTCAAGCGGCTGCTGGACACCGGTGTGTCTCTGCAGAACATCCGCACCGCCGTCCAGCATCTGCGCGCGCACGGAATGACCGACCTGGCGCAGATGACGCTGATGAGCGACGGGGCCACCGTGTACGAGTGCTCCTCCCCGGACGAGGTCGTCGACCTGCTGCAGGGGGGTCAGGGCGTCTTCGGCATCGCCGTGGGCGTCGTCTGGAAGGACGTCGAGAGCGCACTGTCGCAACTGCACGGCGAGCACGTCGACACCGGAGAGACCATCGTCGGCGACCACCCCGAGGACGAACTGGCACGCCGGCGCAACCGCGCCGGCTGAGGATTGTCAGAGGCGTCCGGCAGCATCGACGAGTGTGAGAGGCGCACCGACGATCCTGCATCTGGACATGGATGCCTTCTATGCCGCCGTCGAGCAGGCAGCGAAGCCGAGCCTGCGCGGGAAGCCCGTCGTCGTGGGCGGCCTCGGGCCCCGCGGGGTGGTCTCCACCGCTTCCTACGAGGCACGGATCTACGGGGTGCACTCGGCGATGCCCATGGCGCAGGCACGCAGGCTGTGCCCCAACGCCGCGTACCTCACCCCGCGCTTCACGCTCTACCGGCAGGTCAGCGACATCGTGATGGAGATCCTCGGCCGCCACTCCCCGCTGGTGGAGCCCCTGAGTCTCGACGAGGCGTTCGTCGACCTCGAAGCCGGGGAGGTGCTGGAGGCGGCGGAGGCGCGGGCCGCACGCGAGGTGGGGGAGCGGCTGCGCGTCATGATCCGCGAGGCGACGGGCCTGAGCGGCTCGGTCGGCCTTGCGGGCTCGAAGATGCTGGCCAAGATCGCCTCGGAGGAGGCCAAGCCCGACGGCCTCTACCTCATAGAGCCGGGAGCGGAGCGCGAGCTGCTGGCCCCGATGCCGGTGCGCACGCTTCCGGGGGTCGGCCCGGCCACGGCCGAGGTGCTGCGCCGGGCGGGCCTCACCACGGTGGGGGACGTGGCCGAGGCGGGGGAGGCGGAGCTGCTGAGGCTGCTGGGGAAGGCGCACGGCGCGTCGCTGTACGCGATGGCGAACGGCTGGGACGACCGGCCCGTGGTCGCCGAGCGGGACGCCAAGTCCGTCTCCGTGGAGGACACCTTCGACGTCGACCTCACCGAGCGCACCCTGGTGCAGGCCCATGTGGCCCGGCTCGCGGGCCGGTGCGTCGAGCGCCTGCAGGCCGCGGGGAGGTCCGGGCGGACCGTCGTGATCAAAGTGCGCAGCTACGACTTCTCCACGCTCACCCGTTCGGAGACGCTGCGGGGCCCCACGGACGACCCGGCAGTCGTGCGTGAGGCCGCGGCCAGGCTGATCGACACCGTGGACACCACGGCCGGGGTCCGGCTGCTCGGTGTGGGCGTGACGGGTCTCGCGGACTTCACGCAGGAGGACCTCTTCGCCCAGGCCGCAGCCGCCGCGGAGGCCGCCGAACCACCGGAAGGGGAGCCGCATGCTGCCGGCGGCGCCCCTGTGCCGTCAGCGGAGGAGGACGCGGAACCGCTCGCGGACCGGCGGTGGCTTCCCGGGCGTGACGTGTGGCATGCGGAGCACGGCTTCGGCTGGGTCCAGGGAAGCGGCGTGGGGCGTGTGACTGTGCGGTTCGAGACCCCCGATTCGGCGCCGGGGAGGGTGCGCACCTACCCCGTGGACGACCCGGACCTGCAGCCGGCGGACCCCGTTCCGCTGGCTGCGATGGCCGGGCGTGAAGGGCGGGGGAGCGGTGGTGGGGCGGGGCCGGCGGAGTGAGGCCCTTCAGCTCTCCGACCCCGCTATGCGCCCGAAGTCGCGGTCAGGCGGCGGGGAGGCCGGGTACGGCGGGCCCTCCTCCGCCGGGGCGGGTACGTCGAGCCCGTAGTGGATGTAGAGCTGCAGCTCCTGCACGGGAGAGAGGTGCCGTCCTACGCCGAGGACGGGAGTACCCCTGACGAGCGAGCGTGCGAAGGGGACCAGGAGCACGCCGTCCACGAACTCGCTCGGCCCCAGCGGGACGAGAGCCTCGCGCCGGAGGAGACCGGCGCGGACGGCGGCCCACTCCGGCTCGCCGGTGGCGTCGTCGAGATAGACCTCGCCCACCGTTCCGATCTTGCATCCGCTCGAGTCGAGCGCTCTGCGCCCGATCAGCTTCCGGGGGTCGATGTCCCTCTGCACGGGTCCTCCATGTGCTCGCGAGTGGGCGCTGTGTGACCGCGTGTGCGGTGGCCCGGTACGGCTCCGGCTCTCCGGCGGGCAGGTCCAACGGGCCCCGGTACCCGCTCGGGTGCTTGTCACGCGCGGCAGAGTGCTGGGGCTCCAGCGGCGCCGGGAGCCGGTCGCGCAAGCCGTATTACCTACCCAAAGGCACATTGCGGGGTTTGGCCACTCGAGTGCACCTCCAGTTCCCGTCAGCGGAACCGCTGGTACGCTCGAAAGCGGCTGACGACCCCGAGCGGGAGAGTCCTCCGGCGCAGGTGCCGGGGGCGCCGAAGGAGCAACTCCTCCCCGGAATCTCTCAGGCTCACGTACCGCGCGGGTGAGGTCACTCTGGAAAGCAGGGCGAGCCATGCAGTGCCTGGGCTCCCCCTCACCGACGGTGAAAGCCGGACCGGCCGCGTGCTGGGCGGGCCGGTGAAACTCTCAGGTTGAGATGACAGAGGGGGAGGCCGTCCGGGCACCCGTGTCGTGGTGTCCCTCGCAGGTCGCAACGACCAGGAGGCCCCCGCAGATGACCGCCAACCGCATCCCCCTCACCGATCTCGAGCGCGGCACTCCTTTCGAACGGCGCCACATCGGTCCCGACTCCGGCGCGCGGGCGAAGATGCTCGCCCAGGTCGGCTACGGCTCCCTCGACGAGCTCACGTCCGCCGCCGTCCCCGAGGTGATCAAGAGCCACGGGGAACTGGACCTGCTGCCGGCGCAGAGCGAGGCCGAGGTGCTCGCGGAGCTGCGCAGCCTCGCAGGGCGCAACCGCGTCCTGCCGTCGATGATCGGCCTGGGCTACTACGGAACCTTCACGCCGCCGGTCGTCGTGCGGAACATCCTGGAGAATCCCGCGTGGTACACGGCGTACACGCCCTACCAGCCGGAGATCTCGCAGGGCCGACTCGAAGCCCTCCTCAACTTCCAGACGATGGTCGCCGACCTGACGGGGCTCCCCACCTCCGGAGCGTCGCTGCTGGACGAACCGACCGCGGCGGCGGAAGCCATGGCGCTCTCCCGCAGGGTCGGCAAGGTCAAGCAGGGCGTCTTCCTCGTCGATGCGGACTGCCTGCCGCAGACCATCGCCGTCGTGCGTACGCGGGCCGAACCCACGGGCGTCAAGGTGGTCGTCGCGGACCTCAGCGACGGGATCCCGGCCGACGTCGCCGAACAGGGCGTCTTCGGTGTGCTGTTGCAGTACCCCGGGGCGTCCGGCGCCGTACGCGACCACCGTGCCGTGATCGACCGGGCGCACGAACTGGGCGCGATCGTGACCGTCGCCGCCGACCTTCTCGCGCTCACGCTGCTGACCTCGCCGGGCGAGCTCGGCGCGGACATCGCCGTGGGCTCCAGCCAGCGTTTCGGCGTGCCCATGGGCTTCGGCGGACCGCACGCCGGCTACATGTCGGTGCGGGACAAGTTCGCGCGGAGCCTGCCCGGCCGTCTGGTGGGCGTGTCCAAGGACGCGGACGGCGACCAGGCCTACCGTCTCGCGCTGCAGACCCGTGAGCAGCACATCCGCCGCGAGAAGGCCACCAGCAACATCTGCACCGCGCAGGTGCTGCTCGCCGTGATGGCCGGCATGTACGCCGTCCACCACGGCCCGGAGGGGCTTGCCGGGATCGCCCGCCGCACGCACCGCTACGCGACGATCCTCGCGGACGGGCTCCGCGCGGGCGGCGTCGAGGTCGTCCACGGAAGCTACTTCGACACCGTCACCGCCCGGGTCCCCGGGCGGGCGGCGCAGATCGTGGCCCGCGCCCTCGAAGCCGGGGTGAACCTGCGGGAGGTCGACGCGGACCACGTCGGCATGTCCTGCGACGAGACGACGGGGCGGGCCCAACTCGCGGCGGTGTGGTCGGCGTTCGGCGTCGAGGCGGACGTCGAGGAGCTGGACTCCCGCGCGGAGGACGTCCTCCCCGCGGAGCTGCTGCGCACCGACGACTACCTGACGCACCCGGTCTTCCACGAGTACCGGAGCGAGACGGCGATGCTGCGCTACCTGCGCAGGCTCGCCGACCGCGACTACGCGCTCGACCGCGGCATGATCCCGCTGGGCTCCTGCACGATGAAGCTCAACGCCACCACCGAGATGGAGGCCGTCACCTGGCCGGAGTTCGGCGCGCTGCACCCCTTCGCGCCGCTCGACCAGGCGGAGGGCTACGTGACGCTGATCCGCCAGCTCGAGCAGCAGCTCGCGGAGATCACCGGATACGACCGGGTGTCGCTGCAGCCCAACGCGGGCTCCCAGGGCGAGCTCGCGGGTCTGCTGGCGGTGCGCGCCTACCACCGCTCGCGCGGCGACGAGCAGCGCAACGTGTGCCTGATCCCCTCCTCCGCGCACGGTACGAACGCCGCCTCCGCCGTGATGGCCGGGATGCGCGTCGTCGTCGTCAAGACGAGCGAGGACGGCGACGTCGACGTCGAGGACCTGCGGGCGAAGATCGCCCAGCACGGCGAGGAGCTCGCCGTGCTCATGGTCACCTACCCCTCGACGCACGGCGTCTTCGAGGAGCACATCACCGACATCTGCGCCGCCGTGCACGACGCCGGAGGCCAGGTCTACGTGGACGGAGCGAACCTCAACGCCCTGATGGGGCTCGCGAAGCCGGGCAAGTTCGGTGCGGACGTCTCGCATCTGAACCTGCACAAGACCTTCTGCATCCCGCACGGCGGCGGCGGTCCCGGGGTGGGCCCCATCGGCGTGCGCGAGCACCTCGCCCCGCACCTGCCCAACCACCCGCTGCAGCCCGCCGCGGGGCCGGCGAGCGGGATCGGGCCGATCGCGGGCTCGCCCTGGGGTTCGGCCGGGATCCTGCCGATCTCCTGGGCGTACGTCCGGCTCATGGGCGCCCAGGGGCTGCGGCGGGCGACGCAGACGGCGGTGCTGGGCGCCAACTACATCGCCAAGCGTCTGGAGCCGCACTACCCCGTGCTCTACACGGGCCCGCGCGGCCTCGTGGCGCACGAGTGCATCGTCGACGTCCGGCCGCTGACGAAGCAGACGGGTGTGAGCATCGACGACGTCGCGAAGAGGCTGATCGACTACGGCTTCCACGCCCCGACCATGTCGTTCCCCGTCCCGGGGACGCTGATGATCGAGCCCACCGAGAGCGAGGACCTGGCGGAGCTGGACCGCTTCTGCGAGGCGATGATCGAGATCCGTGCCGAGATCGACAAGGTCGGCTCGGGGGAGTGGCCCGCGGACGACAACCCGCTGCGCAACGCACCGCACACCGCAAGGCAGTTGAGCCGTGAGTGGGAGCACAGCTACGGACGGGAAGAGGGAGCGTTCCCCGCGGGGGTGAAGGCGTCCGACAAGTACTGGCCGCCGGTCCGCCGCATCGACGGTGCCTTCGGCGACCGCAACCTCGTCTGCTCGTGCCCGCCGGTGGAGGACTACGACGGCTGACGGGCGGCGCGCCCGAGCGTTCGCGTGCCGCCGGTGGCGGCACAGGTCAGGGCCGGTGCGGCGGTGACGCCGGGCCGGCCCTGGTTTCTTGTCGGGGTCTCTCAGGCAGCGGTGGCGATGCCGCGGACGAGAGGGCGGTGCGGGTCGATGATCTTGCCGTCCGGCAGCAGCTCACCGGTGTCCTCGAAGAGCAGCACGCCGTTGCACAGCAGGCTCCAGCCCTGCTCCGGGAAGTGGGCCACAGGGTGAGCGGCTTCCCGGTCGGCGGATTCGGCTGTGGGGCATGGTGGCTGGTGCTGGCACATTTTCGCTGTCGTCTTCCGTTGTGTCGTGGTGTTCGTGCTGCGGCTGGTCACGGTGTCCATGGCCGCCCCCGTTCCTCGCTCGGTCCCCAGTGTTCCCCTGTGGACTCGAATCCGCAGGGATTTCGCGTCACCACTCCTCAACCAGGACAGACGCATCACCCGTGCGGGTGGTTGCGCCTCAACTGGCTGGCACTGCAAGGCGATTTGCCGGATATGGGCAGGAGGGGGCCGAGGCTTCCGGGGAACTCACCGGATGCGGTTGGCGGTACGCTACCGCACCCTCGTCAGGCCGGAGTCCGCATCAGCGGAGCCGGCACGACGCGGCGAGTCAGCAGCGGCAGGAGGGCGCCGGCCCGGTGCGGGCGGTGTGCCGCGATGCCGGGCGGTGCCGGGGCCAGGGGTATGAGTACGTCGGAGGGCAGCGGGGTGCCCTCGGCGGGCTCGGCCGCGGTGTCCCCGTGCAGCCACAGCGTCAGCATGTACAGCTGCGGTACGGACAGCAGCCGCGGCTGGAGCTCGTCGTCCAGCGATTCGGCCTGCTCCAGCGCCTGCCGTGTCGCGGCGACGTAGGGGCCGCCGCAGAAGTACGCGAACGCCCAGCCGTCCGGGGTGAGTACCGACTCGGCGGCGGCGGGCGCGGAGGTGCCGGACGGGGCCTCCGGGTCGCGCAGCAGGAAGCGCCAGCCGGTGAGACGGGTGGCGGAGCTGCCGGCCGCGGGGGTGAAAGAAGCCAACTCGTGTAGCGGCAGGGGGAGTTCGGGCTGAAGCCGGCTGCGTGGACCTTCCGGCGCGGCGGGCCCGCCTCCCTGGCCGTGCGCGGCGGGGGAGCCGAGGGCTGCGAGAACACTGCGGAGCGCGGCGGGCGGGGCCGGGGGAAGGTGCAGCGGCATGACAGGTCGCCTCTCACTGGGAGACACACGGGTGGTGCGGCCGGGGTGCAGACAGCGCTGTCGGCGTGAGGAAGGCCGCGTCGCGGGCGGCGGGGTGACTGCGGGTGCCGGGCGTCGGCGGTACCGCGTCTCAGCCTTGCCCGGAGTTTATACGAAGGGTGTTCTTGTGTGCTTTCGCCTCGCATCGCCCGATAATGGACGCAAGGGCATATCAAGCCGATATTCACGTTCTCTGCACAGGGTTTTCCATGCCTTTCCGTCGCTCCGGTGCTTCACCGGGTCTCCGGCCTGCCGGAACCGGAGCAGTCGCGGTTCGGCCGGAACCGGTCGGGTCCTTCCGCGCGGGTGTGTGCTTCCGGTGCGGGACGGGGACGTATGCCGGCGGAACATGCCGTTGAAGTGCAGGTGCGCGCGTACTGACAGGTGGGTAGCGAGTGGGCGGTGAGGCGTGATCCACGACCTTGCCGGGCATCATGGCTGACACCACGCGGTCGCATCTAGGAGGGACGTCCCGATGGGTGAGAAGGTCGTCTCCGACGGGTTCGACCTGTCCGACCGGCACCAGTACCGGCGGAAGCTCCGGGAGTGCCTCGACGCGCTGCGCGTGCTCCTGGACGAGAAGCGCTTCGAGCGTCCCCGCAACCTCATGGGGCTGGAGATCGAGCTGAACCTCGCCGACGGCGACGGGCTGCCCCGGATGATGAACCTCGAAGTGCTCCGGCGGATCGGCAGCGAGGACTTCCAGACGGAACTCGGGCAGTTCAATCTCGAGGTGAACATCGTCCCGCACCGTCTGTCCGGACGGGTCTTCGACCAGCTCGCCGAAGAGCTGCGGACGGGGCTGGGGTACGCGGACCGGCAGGCGCGCCAGGAGGGCGCCGGCATCGTGATGATCGGCATCCTCCCCACCCTCACCGACGAGGACCTGGTCTCCTCGAACCTCACCGAGGTGGACCGGTACATGCTGCTCAACGACCAGATCATGGCCTCGCGCGGCGAGGAGGTCGTACTGGACATCGACGGCGTGGAGCGGCTGAACCGCACGTCGAGTTCGATCGCACCCGAGGCGGCTTGCACCTCGGTGCAGCTGCACCTGCAGGTGACGCCCGAGCGGTTCGCCGACGTGTGGAACGCCTCCCAGGCGGTGTCGGCCGTGCAGATCGCGATGGGCGCCAACTCGCCGTTCCTGTTCGGGCGTGAGCTGTGGCGGGAATCGCGGATCCCGCTGTTCCTCCAGGCCACCGACACCAGGCCGGACGAGCTGCGCGCGCAGGGCGTGCGTCCGCGCACCTGGTTCGGCGAGCGGTGGATCGAGTCGGCCTACGACCTCTTCGAGGAGAACTTCCGCTACTTCCCCGCGCTGCTGCCGATCTGCGCGGAGGAGGATCCGCACCAGGTGCTGAGGGAGGGCGGCGTTCCCGCCCTGTCCGAACTGGTGCTCCACAACGGAACTGTCTACCGCTGGAACCGGCCCGTCTACGCCGTCGCCGGAGGGGTGCCGCACCTGCGGGTCGAGAACCGCGTACTGCCGGCAGGGCCCACGGTCACGGACGTCCTGGCCAACACCGCCCTCTACTACGGGCTCGTGCGCAGCCTCGCCGACGAGCAGCGCCCCGTGTGGCGGCGGCTGCCGTTCGAGGCGGCGGCCGAGAACTTCGACGCGGCGTGCCGTCACGGCATCGACGCCGAGCTGCACTGGCCCCGCTCGGGACGTCAGGGCGGTCTGGTGAAGGTTCCCGCTGTGCGGCTCGTACAGGAGGAGCTGCTGCCGATGGCGGCCGCCGGCCTGGAGGCGTGGGGGGTGGAGCGCGCCGACCGTGAGCGCTACCTGGAGGTCCTCGAGGCCAGGTGCCGCTACCGCGTCAACGGCGCCTCGTGGCAGGCCGCGGCGTACCACCGGGCCGTCGACTCGGGGCTCGACCGGGAGAAGGCGCTCGCGGCGGTCACCCGCCGGTACTGCGAGCTCTCGAACACCGGCGAGCCCGTGCACAGCTGGCCGCCCGGTCCATAGAGGGACACGCGGAGGGACGTGCGGAGAGACGTGTGGAAGGACACCGCCGGCCGGCCGGTGACCCCTCCGACGCCCGCGCGGGCCGGGTCGGGCAAGCTGTGACGCATCACCGGAGCGCCGAAGCGGTACGGCCGGCGGGAGCGCGCCGGGCAGCGGAAGCGCGCGAGGCGCGGACCGGCCGAACGGGAGGCATGTGTGAAGTCGCAAGCGCGGGACCCCGGGTCGTCCCCGCCCCTCGGGGAGGACCCTTCGCCGCGCACGCTGCGGAGCGAGATGTACCTCGTGCTGGCGCTCTCCCTCGGGGCCAGCGCGGTCTCCGCCCTCATCAGCTTCGTCGGTTCGCTGACCGCGCCCGGATCGCTCGCGGACCAAGCGGCGCGCATGAACACCTCGCGCGCTCCCGACAGGCCCTGGCTCGACCTGGCCTGGCAGCTCTTCGGCGTGGCGACGGCGCTCGTCCCCGTCGTGCTCGTCGCGCACCTGCTGACGCGGGAGGGGGCGGGCGGGCTGCGCGCCATCGGCTTCGACCGGGCAAGGCCCGCATTCGACCTCACGCGGGGAGCGCTGCTCGCCGCCGCGATCGGAGGCAGCGGCCTCGCCCTGTATCTGGGCGCGGTGCAGGCCGGGTTCAACCTCACCGTCGTGCCGGAGTCGCTGCCGCACGTGTGGTGGCGCATTCCCGTGCTGATCGCGTCCGCGCTGCAGAACGCGATCGTGGAAGAGGTGATCGTCGTCGGCTACCTGCTGCGCAGGCTCGGCCAGACGACGCGGTTCTCGCCCTGGGCGGCGCTGGCGGTCAGTGCGGTGCTGCGGGGCTCGTACCACCTGTACCAGGGCGTCGGCGGCATGGTCGGGAACATGGCGATGGGCGTCATCTTCGTCTGGCTGTACCGGCGTTGGGGCCGGGTCGGGCCGCTGGTGGCGGCGCACGCGCTGATCGACATCGTCGCGTTCACGGGCTACGCCGCCCTCGAGGGACGGGTCGACTGGCTGCCCACGCCCTGACGGCGGGCCGGGGCCCGCACCGCCGCGGGGGCGTGGGCGCCGCGCCCGTCAGAACTCGACGCGCAGCCGTGCGTCCAGCACCGTGACCGCGCTGCCGGTCAGCTCCGTCCGCTCGCCGCGCAGCGCCGTGCGGACCCGGCCCGTACGGGCGGAGCACTGCAGACCGGTGAGGACGTCGCTGCCCAGCCGGCCGGACCACAGCGGAGCCAGCGCGGTGTGCGCGCTGCCGGTGACGGGGTCCTCGGGGATGCCGACGGCGGGGCCGAAGACCCGCGAGACGTAGTCGTAGCCGCTGCCCGCGGGGTCGGCCGCGAGGGCCGTCACGATGACCGCCCGGTGCGGCAGCCGCAGGAGCGCGGTGGGATCGGGCGTCACGGCGCGTACCGCCGCCTCGTCCGGGAGCTCCACGAGGAGGTCGCCGAGCGGCCCCGTGTCGTGGACGGCCACAGGGGCGGAACCCAGGCCCGCCTGCACCTCTGCCGGGGGAGTCACCCGGGTGAGGGGCGCGGTGGGGAAGTCGAGGGTGATGTCGCCGTCCGGGCCGGTGGCCGCGGTGAGCACCCCGCTGCGGGTGCGGAAGCGGACCGGGCCGTCGGCTGCCCGCGTGGCGCCGTCGCCGTGCAGGACGTGCGCGGTGGCGAGCGTCGCGTGACCGCACAGGTCCACCTCGGCGGTGGGGGTGAACCACCGCAGCGCCCAGTCCGCTCCGGGGTCGTCGCGCAGGGGGTGGGCGAAGGCGGTCTCCGAGAGGTTCATCTCCAGTGCCACGCGCTGGAGGCGCTCGTCGGACGGGAAGTCGGAGCTGTCCTCCAGCAGTACGACGGCGGCCGGATTGCCCGTCCAGGGGCGGTCGGTGAAGGCGTCGACAGTGCGGATCCTCATGGCGGGACCGTAGGTGCGACGTGGGGCCGCGGGCCACGGCCAATCACGGGGAGGTGGACCGGGCACCGTCCGGAAGACCCGGCGGCGGACCGTGATCTGCGTGCCGCCGCCGGTCCCGGCGACGCCGGACCTCAGTCCAGGGTGACGCGGTAGACGGCCGAGTCCCTCCGCTGGAAACCCGCCTTCTCGTACAGGCGGTTCGCGGCTTCCCGTGAGGGTCTCGACGTGAGGTCGACGGTCCGGGCCCCGGCCGCGGCGGCCACGTCGAGGGCCTTGTCGATGAGGGCGCGTCCGACCCCGTGGCCGCGTCCGGCCGAGTCGACCACGACGTCCTCGATGTGGGCCCGCAGCCCTGACGGCAACGGGGACATCACCAGCGTCAGAGTTCCGGCGATCACTCCCTCGACCCGGGCCACCAGCACCGTGTTGGTGCTTGCAGCCGTCAGCCTCTCCACGGCCCGGCGGTCCAGCGGCTCGGCACTGGACGACAGTTGCGGCAGGAGGCGGGCGAAGGCCGCCACCAGTTCGTCCGTCGCCTCGTGGACGGCTTCAGTCTCGACGCTCATGCCCTGGAACCTATCGGCCCGGCCGCCGGTGCCTTCGCTGACAGGCACGCCTCAGCTCAGCAGGTCGGCCGTGAACGTCCTGCGGTGGTCCACCGGCCAGGTCTGCTCGATGAGGCCGGGCAAATCGGCGCGGTCCCGAGGAGGAGGCGTAGCTGTCGGCCACCGTGGAAGAGGCTTGCCGCTGGACTATCTCCGATATATCGTTGACGCATCGCGACTAGGTTGAGAAACTCAAAGACAGGTCAATGACAGATCACGATGGAGGGGTCTGCGATGCGCAAGGAAGAGCACGGACGTGGTGGAGGAAGCCGCGGCTTCGGGGGAGGGCCGGGCGGTTGCGGCCCCGGCGCGCACCCCGGGCACGGCCCCTGGGAGCGGAAGGCGTTCGGCCCCTTCGGGCCGCCTTTCGGGGACGGCCCGCCCTTCGGTCCGCGCGGCCGCGGGCGGGGAGGGGCGCGCGGGCGTGCGCGCCGGGGCGACGTACGGGCGTCGATCCTGGCTCTGCTCAAGGACCGGCCCATGCACGGCTACGAGATGATCCAGGAGATCGCGGAGCGCAGCGGGGGTGCGTGGAAGCCCAGCCCCGGATCGGTCTACCCCACCCTCCAGCTCCTGGAGGACGAGGGTCTGATCAGCAGCGCGAGCGAAGGCGGCAAGAACCTCTTCTCGCTCACCGAGGCGGGCCGCGCGGAGGCCGAGGCCGGTCCGGACGCTCCCTGGGAGGAAGCCGGGCGCGGCATCGACTGGGACGCCATGAACGAGGTGCGCAAGGCCGGCGGGGGACTCGTCAGCGCGTTCCAGCAGGTGTGGGCGAACGGCACGCCCGAGCAGCGTGAGAAGGCCGTGGGTGTCGTGAACGATGCCCGCAAGAAGCTCTACCTCATCCTCGCCGAAGAGGAGTAGGGAGGGGGCGGGCGACAACGGGGGCGAACAGCGCGGCCCGGGCAACCGGGGCCGGGAGCGGGGCAGTCGGCGCCCCTCGGGGAGCGGCGCCGGGTGTCCCGCCCGTCAACTGGTCCGCAGCGGCAGTACGTCGATCTCGCCGGCCCCGCAGACCGTGCCGAGCTTCCACGAGGCGGTCTTGGAGGTGCGCTGGTCCGGCGGGATGACGCGCAGCTTCGCCGGCTCGGGGCACTTGCCGTCGGCGGGGTCGCCCTCGCCCGGCACGACCGTCCAGTGCAGCCGGGCCGACGCCTGCCCGCCCGCGGCGAGGGTGAGTGGGCGCGACGGGTCCGAGTGGTCCCGTACGACCTCGGTCGGGATGGCCTCGCCGTCGCCGCGCGTCAGTTGCAGGCCGGGCCAGCCCTGCGTGCGGCAGGAGGTGCCGGAGGAGTTGGTGAGCACGAGAGTGCCGTAGCGGTTGCCGGCGGCCGGCTGGCCGGGGCGGAGTGAGACGGAGAGCGCGCCGGTCGTGCACCAGGGGGGACGGTTGCCGGCCTCGTCGCCCGGGCGGTCCTGCCCGCCTCCCTGTTCCTCGCCGGCCCCGGGGGCCTTCTGCTGTACGGGGGCGGACCCTGCGGAATCGTCCCGTGAGCCGTGCGACGAGGGGCCTGCCTCTCCGGCGGACGCGGGCCTGTCCGAGGAGGAGGCCGCCCCGGCGGTGCATCCGGTCGCGGCCAGGGCGGCACCGACGGTGAGGGCGGCGAGGGCGGCGCGTGCATGGATCCTTGCCATGGGAGTCTCCAAGTGCTGCCGTACAAGCGGGTGTTGTAGGTCAAGACGCGTGATTTCGGGCCCCGGTTCCCTCCCGGGTGGCGGTGCCCGCCTACGCTCCCGCTCCTCCCTGAGGAGGAGGAGCGAGGCCGCCGGCACCACCCACGGTGTGATGTGCAGATGCCTCACAACGAGGATGCCCGCAGGGAGTGTTTGTGATGTGGTGGTCCTGTGAACAGCAGTACGCCTTCAGCTCCCGCAGTCCTCCCGGCCGTCGCCGCCGAGGATCTTTTCAGCGAGCAGCTGGCCGTCGTGGTCGCCGGTGCCAGGAGGCGTGCTGCCCGCAGCGGCGACGGCGACCTGGACACGGCGCACCTGCTGCACAGCCTCCTCGAATCGGATCCGGCTGTCCGCGCGCTGCTCGGCGGCGAGGGCACGCGTACGGCGAAGGTGCTGGGCTACCTGGCGCAGCGGTCCATCGGGTACGGGGTGCGCTGGCGCGACGCCGTCGAGGACGCGCCTTCGTCCGGCGCCGGTGAGGCGGCCGCCCCTGCTGCGCCGCCCGGCTGGTCGCCGCGCGCCGCTCAGGCGTTGCGCGTCGCGCAGGAGCGGGCGGTCTCGCGCGGTGCCGCTGACGTGGAGGGCGTCGACCTGTTCGCCGGGCTCCTCGCGGACGAGGGCTGCCGGGCGGTGGAGGTGCTGCGCGCCTCGGGGGCCGGGGCGGACGGGCTTCCGGGCGCCCTCCCGGACGCGCGGGACGTCAGGAGCATGCGGGGTGACACTGCTGTCGCGCGTTGACATGATGAGCGCATGCACGACTCCGCCCGCCCAGGCCCCCCGGCCCCGACCGCGCAAGCGCGCGGTTCCGGCCTGACGCTCGCCCTCGTCTCCGCCTTCGCGTTCGGAGGATCGGGGCCCGCCGCCAAGCCGCTCATCGAAGCGGGTCTGGAACCGCTGCACGTCACCTGGCTGCGGGTCGCGGGAGCCGCGCTCGTCCTGCTGCCGCTGGCGTGGCGGCACCGCGGGCTGCTGCGCGAACGTCCGGGCCTGCTCGCGGGGTTCGGGCTGCTCGCCGTGGCCGGGGTGCAGGCCTGCTACTTCGCGGCCATCTCCCGCATCCCGGTGGGCGTCGCCCTCCTCATCGAGTACCTGGCTCCCGCGCTGGTGCTGGGCTGGGTGCGGTTCGTGCAGCGCCGGCCGGTGACGCGGGCAGCGGGCGCCGGTGTCGTCCTCGCCGTCGGCGGCCTCGCCTGCGTGGTGCGTGTGTGGTCCGGACTGACCCTGGACGCCCTGGGGTTGCTGCTCGCCCTGGGGGCGGCCTGCTGCCAGGTGGGCTACTTCGTCCTCTCCGACCACGGCGCCGACGGCAAGGACGGCAGGCGGCCGTCCGACCCGATGGGCGTGATCGCGTACGGACTGCTGTCGGGAGCCCTCGTGCTCACCGTGGTGGCCCGGCCGTGGACGATGAACTGGGCGGTGCTGGGCGGGAGTTCGTCGATGAACGGGACGTCCGTGCCCGCCTGGCTGCTGCTGGCGTGGATCGTGCTGGTGGCGACGGTGGCCGCGTACCTCACCGGCGTGGTGTCTGTGCGACGGCTCTCCCCGCAGGTCGCCGGCGTCGTCGCATGCCTGGAGGCCGTCATCGCCACCGTGCTCGCGTGGGTGCTGCTCGGCGAGCACCTGGCGGTCGTGCAACTCCTCGGCGGGGCCGTGGTGTTGCTCGGCGCCTTCATCGCGCAGAGCTCCGCGCCCAAGGACGCGGGCGCCGAGCCGATCGCGTCCGGCGCGGGGGCCGCGGCCGGTGACGAGGCCCGGCTGAAGGACGTTCCCGCGCCGTGACGCGCGCCGCCCCGGCGAGAATCCCCCGGCCCCCGGCACCTTCGGCTCACTGGCAAGGGGGCATGCGGCTCAGCTGAACCTTCAGCGCCCCGCTGTCGCGGTCCTCGCAACGCGAGGCGAGGCCGGAGGCGATGCGGTAGCGCACGGATTCCGGCTTGCCGTCCGCGTACTTGAACTTCGCCCGCACATCGTTGACTTGGAGACGCAGGACCCGGAGGCCCGCCAGCTTCGGCCCGTAGGGCGGTGCGTCCGCGACGACCTCCGCCGAACCGCCCTCCGGCTGGAAGTGCTCCACCTGGGCCTGCAACAGGGCGGCTTTCGCCCGCGGTTCGTCGATCACGTGAGCGGTGCAGCGCAGCTGGACGGCCGCGTAGAAGCTGGTGGGCACGCCGTGTTCGGCCGGTGTGCCCTCGGGCGCCTGCCACGGGCCGGGTATGAACGCGTAGTCGTCCACGACGCTCAGCAGGACCTCGGGGTCGGCTTCGAGCGCCTTCCAGACCGGGTTGGGCCGCGCGAGGTGGCTCAGGACGTGCGCGGCGGCAGGGTCGTAGACGAAGTGGAGGGGCTGCACCAGCGGCGGCTCGCCCGGGGCGCCGTTGACGGCGAGCTGCCCGAAGTCGTGCTCCGCCAGCCAGCGTTGCCACTCCGTGTCGTCGCGTGCTGCGTCCCAGGGGTGGATGAGCATCCGTGCCCGGCCTCTCTTCCTGTCGTTCGGGTGCGCGGGTGGGGCCGGTGCGAGGCGTCCGCATCCGACCCGTCCCGGGTTCAGCGGCCGGAGAGGTACCCGGGCAACGGCGTTCCCGGGGCGAGGTCCTCGGCGGGCTCCGGCGTTCCGTAGGTACGGCTGACCGGCAGCACGCCGGTCCAGTAGGGAAGGGACCGGTCCTCGGGTTCGTCGTTCGGGCCTCCCTGGCGCACCTTGGCGGAGACCTCGTCGAGATCGAGCCGCAGCACGGCTGTCGCGGCAAGCTCCTTGGCGTCGGCGGGACGGGAGTCGGCGGCCCGGCCGGGGACCACGTTGTCGACCAACGCGTCCAGGGCGGCGGTGAGTTCGTCCCGCTCGGTGACCCTGCGGGCGAGGCCGTGGGCCACGACGGAGCGGTAGTTGACCGAGTGGTGGAAGGCCGACCGAGCCAGCACGAGCCCGTCGACCCGGGTGACCGTGACGCACACCGGCAGTCCCTCGCCGTCCGCCTCCCGCAGCGGCCGGGAGCCGGTCGAACCGTGCAGGTAGACGCGATCGTCCACCCTCACGTACAGGGTGGGCAGGACCACGGGGGCGCCGTCGCGGACGTATCCCACGTGGCACAGGTAGTCGTCGTCGAGGATCGCGTGCACCGCCGCGCGATCGTACTCGGCGCGTTCGCGGTTGCGGGTCGGGGTGCTTCGCCCGGTCGGTGTGTAGCTGCCTGACGCGGGGCCTTGTTCGGGGGTGGCCGGCAAAGCGCCTCTCCTTGCTCGGTCGTTGCGCGATTTTTTGTACTAGTGCATACTCGTGATTGTGTTAGAAGGATATCGGATCGAGGGACGGCGCGCAGCGGAGATCTCGGCCAGCGTGGAGAGCGGCGTGCGCTCAGGAGAGCTCGCTCCGGGCGACGCGCTGCCGCCCGTCCGGGACTTGGCGGCGGATCTCGGCGTCAACGCCAACACCGTCGCCTCCGCGTACCGCACCCTGCGCGAGCGGGGGGTGATCGAGACGGCGGGGCGGCGCGGGACCAGGATCCGCGAGCGCCGGGCGGAGACGACGCCGCGGGAGGCGATCCGCGTCGAAGTCCCCGAAGGCGGCCGGGACATCGCTTCCGGCAACCCCGATCCCCGGTTGCTCCCCCCGCTGCACGCGGCCCTCGCCGCGGCGGCCGAGGCCGTCTCGCACCGGAGCACGTTCTACGGCGGCCCCTCCGTCGACGCCCGGCTCGCCCGTACGGCCCGCGCGCTGCTCGACGCCGACGGCGTTCCGGACGGCCCTCTGGCGCTGACCTCCGGCGCTCTCGACGCCATCGGCCTCGCGCTCTCCGAGCAGCTGGACCCGGGTGACGCCGTCGCCGTCGAGGACCCGGGCTGGGGGAGCGTGCTGGATCTCGTGCCCGCCCTGGGTCTGCGTCCGGTGCCCGTGGCCGTCGACGACGAAGGCCCGCGCCCCGAGGGCGTGGAGCGCGCTCTGGGCGAGGGCGCCCGCGCGCTGATCGTCACCAGCCGGGCCCAGAACCCGACCGGCGCCGCCGTCAGCGCGGAGCGTTCCAGGAAGCTGCGCGAGGTGCTCGCCTGCCGCCCGGAGACCCTGCTCGTGGAGGACGACCACGGGCACGGCATCGTCGACGCGCCGCTCCGTCCGGTCGTGGGCACGACGGACCGCTGGGTGCTGGTGCGCTCCACCGCGAAGGCGTACGGCCCCGATCTCCGGCTCGCGGTGGTCACGGGCGACGCCCTCACCCTCGACCGCATGCAGCGGCGGCAGCTGCTCGGCCCGGGCTGGGTCTCGCACCTGTTGCAGGGAGCGGTCCGCCACCTGTGGGAGACGGACGCGCTGGACGTCCGGAGCGTCGCGCGCGGCTACGGAGAGCGGCGGGAGGCTCTGGTGCGGGCGCTGGCCGCACGGGGCGTGGCCGCCCGCGGGCGTACGGGGATGAACGTCTGGGTGCCCGTGACGGACGAGACGGGAGCGGTGGCGAGGCTCCTGCAGTCCGGCTGGGCCGTCGCTCCCGGGGCGCGTTTCCGTGTCGACTCGGCGCCCGGCGTGCGGCTCACAGTCTCGGAACTGGCCATGGGCGACATCGAGGACCTCGCCGGAGCGGTCGCCGCGGCGCTGCGGCCGGGCGAGGCCCGGCGCTACGAGTGACGGCGCTGCGAGTGACGGCGCTGCGGGAGACCGCGCTCGTCGTGCCGGCGCTGCGGGCGCTGCGGGCGACGCGCCGCGGCTGACGGACGGCGGCCGAGGGCGGGTGCCGGGAGTGGACGCGACTGCGGGGCGTGCGCGCTCCCCGGCGCATCACGCCCCGCAGTGCCCGGCAGGCTTCGGGTCCCGGCGGACCGGATCAGGCGAGCTTGATCTCGCCGCCTTCGACGACGACCTTCTTCGGCGCCAGCGGCTTCTTCGCGGGGCCGCCGGTGGGGCTGCCGTCGTTGATGTCGAACTTGCTGTTGTGGCAGGGGCAGACGATGTTCCCGCCGGTGATCTCCTTGACCGCGCAGCCCTGGTGGGTGCACGTGGAGTCGAACGCCTTGTACTCGTTCGCGCTGGGACGGGTGACGACGACCTTCTGGTCCTTGAAGACCTTGCCCCCGCCCTCCGGGATCTCGGAGGCCTTGCCGAGCGCCCCGCCCGCGGCGTCGCCCCCGCCGTCTCCTCCGCCCTCGCCCGAGCCGGTGTCCTTGGACTCGCCTCCGCCGCTGTCCGAGCCGCAGGCGGCGAGTGAGACGGCGGCTGTGGCGGCGCCCGCGGCGGCGATCACGGACCGGCGGCTGGTCGATGCAGTCATGGGCGAACACATCCTGTTCTGTCGGAGGGCTGCACGCTTGCCTCTGCCTTGGGCATCCTGCCTTCGCGGTTGTCAGGGGCGAAGGGCTTTGTCAAGAAAGACCAATTGAGTGGTCAACAGCCTCATGCTCGTGACCTCGTCGCTTACGATGTGCGACTGGCCGGACAGGGGCAGCACGGCGTGCTCGCGTCCCGCGGCCTGCAACGCGGCGGACATCCGCAGAGTGTGTGCGAATGCGACGTTGTCGTCGGTGGTCCCGTGCACCAGCAGCAGCGGACGGCGCAGCAGCTCCGCCTCCCGCGTCAGGGTGCAGCGGTCGTAGTGCTCCGGATACTCGGCGGGGTGCCCGAGGAAGCGCTCCTTCCAGTGCGTGTCGTACAGCCTCGGGTCGACGGCCGGTGCGCCGGCGACGGCGGCGTGGAAGGTCTCGGGACGGCGCAGCACGGCGGCCGCCGCAAGCCATCCGCTGAAGGACCATCCGCGGATGCCGACCCGGTCCAGGTCGAGGAAGGGATACCTCTCGGCCGCCGCGTGGAGCGCGTCGGTCTGGTCCTCCAGTACGGGCGTCAACTGATCGCCCCAGACGGCCTTCTCCCAGGCCGGTCCGCGCCCGGGGGTGCCCCGGCCGTCGGTGACGAGCACCGCGTAGCCCTGCTCGGCGAACCACTGCGAGACGCATGCGTTCCACGTCCGCCCCCGCACCACGAGCTGGAGGCCGGGCCCGCTGTAGGGGTCGGCCAGCACGGGCAGCGGGGCCGCGCCCGCGGCTTGAGGGTCGTACCAGGACGGCAGGAACAGGGCGCTGCGCAACCGCCGTTCCCCGAGCGTCAGACGGACGGGCCGGGGCAGCAGCGACGGCTCCTCGGCCCGTGAGGTGATCACGGCCGGCGGGCCTTCCGCGCGGAGGACGCCGACCTGGTGGCCGTCGTCCGTGAGGCTGTCCAGCACGGTCGTGCCGCCGCGCGAGAGGCCCGTGTGCACTCCGGGCGTGCTGCTGAGCCGCGTGCACCCCGATGCCGGGGAGTAGGCCCACACATGCGTTTCGAGGGGGTCTTCGCTCGCGGTGAAGAGCACGCTGTCCCCGTCGGTGCCGAGGACGACCCTCAGTTGCAGGCCGGCCGGCGTGACCACTTCGCCGCCCACGCGCAGCCGCCGGGTCCCCTCGCTCTCGCAGGGCACCACGAGCGCACCCGACGCCGTACGGCGGTAGGCGCCCGGCACCAGCTCCACCCAGTGGTCGTCCCGCTGCTCCGCCAGCACCCGCGTCCCGCCGCTCGCGGGATCGACGGCCAGGGTGCGCACGGTGCGCTGGTCACGGCTCTGCACCGTGATGAGGGGGCCGTGGGCGTCCCAGCCCCCGGACGCGAGGTACTCGAACCCCTCACGGTCCCAGTCGACGGGGACCCGGCTGCCGTCGAGGCCCAGCAGCCAGCAGGTCACCTCGGCGTTCGCCGAACCGGCGACCGGATAGCGCTGCACGCGAGGTGGCTTGTGCGGCTCGGCGGGGTCCGCGAGGTAGCGGCGCCCCACCGCGCTCTCGTCGACCCTGGCCGCCAGCAGGGCGCTGCCGTCGGGAGCCCACCAGTAGCCCCGCATACGGCCCATCGACTCGGCCGAGACGTGGTCCGTCAGGCCGTACTTCACGTCGTCCGACTCGGGCGCCGCGAGCCGGCGTTCCCCGCCGCCGTCCGTGGCGACGACGTGCAGGGCGCCGCCCGTGACGTAGGCGACGAGCCGACCGTCCGGGGAGGGCCGCGGATCGGTCGCCGGACCGGCCGCCGGCACGGGGAACGGCTCGCCCCGCCGCGTACGCACCGCCCACACCGCGCCGTCGAGGGAGAAGACGGCCAGTTCGGCGGCGCCGTCCACCGCGTAGGAGGTCACGCCCGAGGCCACGTCGCGCGCCCGCTCCCTGCGTGTCAGCTCCTCCTCGGTGGGCTCCGTCGGGCCCGCCGCCAGGGAGCGCGGATGCGCGAGCAGCCTCTCCCGGCCGTCCTCCCACTCCCAGAGGGCGGCGAGCGGGTCTTCCGGGTCGGTGCGCAGGAACAGCGCGCGCAGCCCGTCGGGAGAGAGCGTCACGTCCCGGACGGCGCCGAGTGAGAAGCGCCGGGTCCGGCCGAACTGCCGGGGGAAGTCGGGGGATCGGAATCGGGCTGGGGCGCTGCGCGAAGCGCCGCCTCGTGCCGGGGAGATCTCAGCTTCAGCCATGCGGGAACCATGGCACCCGCCGGGGCGCGGAGCACCCGAGTATTCAGTGAGTGTTCCGCCGGCCGGCGAGTAGGACGTGTCGTTTGGATCTCCGCGGGCTCGCGACGCCGGCTACGGCACCTCCCTGCGTTGTCGGAGTCGTCCGAGTACGCCCAGTACGAGGACGATCCTCCGCCTTGCGATGCACCGCATCCGACGCCGCGAGCTGATCCACGAAGATCCAAACGACACGCCCTAACCTTTGCGGATGCTCACCCAGGTCACCGCCACCCGCTACGTCACCCCTCTGCGGGAGGGCGGCTCGCTGCCGGGGATCGTCGAGGCGGACGACTGCGGCACGTACGTCATGAAGTTCACGGGCGCGGGGCAGGGCCCCAGGACCCTCGTGGCGGAGGTCGTCAGCGGGCGGCTCGCCCAGCGTCTCGGCCTGCGCGTCCCGGAGCTCGTGGGGATCCAGCTCGACCCGGTCATCGGCCTCGGCGAACCCGATGAGGAGGTGCAGGCGCTGCTGAAGGCCAGCGGCGGCCTCAACCTCGGAATGGACTACCTGCCGGGCTCGTTGGGCTTCGACCCGCTCGCCTTCACCGTGACCCCGTCCGAGGCCGGACGCGTCGTGTGGTTCGACGCGCTGGTCGGGAACGTCGACCGGTCCTGGCGCAACCCCAACCTGCTGATCTGGCACGGGAAGCTGTGGCTCATCGATCATGGGGCCACGATGATCTGGCACCACAACTGGCCGGCGGCCCGGACCGCCGCCGCGAAGCCCTACGACGCGTCCGACCACGTCCTCTCCCCGTTCGCCCCCGATCTGGCCGCCGCCGCCGAGGAGTTGGCGCCGAGGGTCACGCGCGGCCTCCTTGAGGAGTGCGTCGCGGACGTCCCCGGCGAATGGCTGGCCGACGGCACGGGCGAGGCGGACGCGGAAGCGCTGCGCGCCGCGTACGTGGACGTCCTGCTGGAGCGCGCTCCCGCCGTGCACGAGCGCGTCACGCTGGGCGAGCCCAGCACGGACGGCGGCTCGCGGGCTCCCGGCTGGCTCACCGGCGACTGGCCCCACGCCGGACGGGGCGTGAACCGGTGAACGCCCAGGAGACCCCGGACCGCGACGTGTTCGAGTACGCGCTGCTGCGCGTCGTGCCCCGCGTGGAGCGCGGGGAGACGATGAACGCGGGCGTGGTCGTGTACTGCCGCGCGAGGTCGGCGGTCCTCGCCCGCACGCACCTGGACGAGGAGCGGCTGCGCGCCTTGGACCCGGAGGCCGACGTGGCGGGTGTGCGGGCCGCGCTGCGCGCCGCCGAACGCGTCTGCGGCGGCGGGGAGGAGGCCGGCCAGGCGGCGCAGGACGGGCCGGGACGGCGCTTCCGCTGGCTGGTCGCCCCGCGCAGCACCGTCGTGCAGCCCGGCCCGGTGCACACCGGACTGACGGCGGACCCCGAGGGGGAGGCGGAGCGGCTGCTGGACCTGCTCGTGCGGTGAACGTCATGTGGCCGGGTCCCCGTTGACAGCAGGTGGTGGGACTCATAGCGTCTCGACTGCCATAGGTACTAAGCGGTTGCTCACCACTTGAGGGCAGGAGAGAACAGCATGTCCACCACCGACCAGCGCGTCGCGATCGTCACCGGCGCGGCCCGGGGAATCGGCGCCGCCACCGCGGTGCGCCTCGCGGCCGAGGGCCGCGCCGTCGCCGTGCTCGACCTCGACGAGGCCGCCTGCGGGGAGACCGTCGAGAAGATCACCTCCGGGGGCGGCAGGGCGATCGCCGTCGGCTGTGACGTCTCCGACTCCGCGCAGGTGGAGTCGGCGGTGGCGCGGGTCGTCGACGAACTGGGGCCGCCCACCGTGCTCGTGAACAACGCGGGCGTGCTCCGGGACAACCTGCTGTTCAAGATGAGCGACTCCGACTGGGACACCGTGATGAACGTCCACCTGCGCGGTGCGTTCCTGATGTCCCGCGCCTGCCAGAAGCACATGGTCGACGCCGGCTTCGGGCGCATCGTGAACCTCTCGTCGTCCTCCGCGCTGGGCAACCGCGGACAGGTCAACTACGCCGCGGCCAAGGCCGGCATGCAGGGCTTCACCAAGACCCTCGCCAAGGAGCTGGGCAAGTTCGGCGTCACCGCCAACTCCGTCGCCCCGGGCTTCATCGTCACCGACATGACGGCGGCGACCGCGGAGCGCGTCGGCATGGGCTTCGAGGACTTCCAGGCGGCCGCCGCGTCGCAGATCCCCGTACAGCGCGTGGGCAGGCCGGAGGACATCGCGGGCGCCATCGCCTTCTTCACCGGCGAGGAGGCCGGGTTCGTCTCCGGCCAGGTCCTGTACGTGGCCGGCGGCCCGCTCAACTGACCGGAGGGCACGGGAACATGGCAGAGCAGAGCGCAGAGCGGCCGGACAGCGGCGAGGTCGCGATCGTCACCGGCGGCAGCCGGGGCATCGGCTACGGCGTCGCGCAGGCGCTGATCGCGCGCGGCCACCGCGTGTGCATCACCGGGCGGAACGAGGACGCACTCCGGGAGGCGGTCGAAGGACTGGGCCCGGGGCGGGCGATGTACGTCGCCGGCAAGGCCCACGACGAGGACCACCGCCGCGTCGCGGTCGAGAAGGTCATGGAGGCGTACGGGCGTGTGGACCACCTGGTCAACAACGCCGGTACGAACCCCGTGTTCGGGCCCATCGCGGAACTCGACCTCGGAGTGGCGCGCAAGGTGTTCGAGACCAACGTGGTCTCCGCGCTGGGCTTCGCCCAGGCGACCTGGGCGGCCTGGCAGCGCGACAACGGTGGCACGGTCGTCAACGTCGCCTCCATCGCGGGGATGTCGGCGTCACCGTTCATCGGGGCGTACGGCATGAGCAAGGCCGCGATGATCAATCTCACGCAGCAGCTCGCGCACGAGTTCGCGCCGGGGGTGCGGGTGAACGCGGTCGCCCCGGCCGTGGTGAAGACGAAATTCGCCGCCGCTCTCTACGAGGGCCGTGAGCAGGAGGCAGTGGCGCGGTACCCGATGCAGCGCCTGGGCGTTCCCCAGGACATCGGCGGGGCGGCCGCCTTCCTCACGTCCGCCGATTCCGCCTGGATCACCGGTCAGACGCTTGTCGTCGACGGCGGACTCTCCCTCAACGCGGGTGTGGAGTAGGGATATTCGCTCTGCTCAGCACCTTGAACGGAGGGTAATTCGGGTGCCGGTCCGTCGTCGGACCGGCACCCGCTGTCATCAGCGGGTTCGGGCGGGCTTGGCAAATGATGAATGGTTGACCAGTGCATGTTCTGAGCTCGGGTGCTGAGGTAAGGTCTCTCTCGCCCCTCGGCCAGCGGGTCCGCGTATGGCGTCGGCGTACCGCTACGGCGACGCGGAGAAACGCAAAGAACGCATAGACCGGCCGACCGGCATTTTCCCTTATGCAACCGCATCAGCAGCAGTGGCCCCGCCGAATGAGGAGCGCGTAGGTGTCCGACCGGAACGGATCTCTGAGGATCGCAGCGACCGTCGTCATATCGACGTCCCTGGTCGCCGGGTGCAGTTCGCTCCCCGGGGACGACGCCGAGCAGCAGCGCCGCGAGATCGTCACGGGAACCACCAGCGCGCCCAGCACCCTCGACCCCGCGGCGGCGTGGGACGGCTCCTGGGAGCTGTACAAGAACACCTTCCAGACACTGCTCTCCTTCCCCAGCAGCAGCTCCTCGCCGGAGCCCGACGCGGCCGAGCGGTGCCGGTTCACCGACAACGCCAGCCGCGTCTACCGCTGCACGCTGAAGAAGGGCCTGAAGTTCTCCAACGGGAATCCCCTGGACGCGGAGGCCGTGAAGCATTCCGTCGAGCGCGTCGGGGCGATCAAGTCGAAGTCCGGTCCGCTCGGTCTGATGGGCAGCCTCGACCGCGTCGAGACCCTCGGCAAGAGCACAGTCGTCTTCCACCTGAAGAAGCCGGACGCCACCTTCCCGTTCATCCTCGCGACTCCGGCGACGGCGATCGTCGATCCCGAGACCTATCCCGCGAAGAAGCTCCTCGAAGGCGACAAGCTCGTGGGTTCCGGCCCCTACACCCTTGAGTCGTACTCCAAGGGCAAGAGCGCGAAGCTGGAGAAGTACGCCGGCTACAAGGGACCGGCGAAGGTCAAGAACGACGTCGTCACGGTCAATTACTACAAGGAGTCTTCCCAGATGGTGAAGGCTCTCAAGAGCAAGAAGATCGACGTCGCCTACCGTGGTCTGACACCCGATCAGGTAACGGGATTCCAGAAGGACAAGGCCAACGGCAAGACCGACATCGAGCTGAACGAGATCCTCGGATCCGAGATCAGCTATCTCGTCTTCAATCCCCAGGACCCCACCGCGGGGAAGGCGCCGGTACGGAAGGCGATCGCGGAGCTGATCGACCGGAAGGCGCTGGTGCGCAACGTCTACAAGCGCACCGCGGACCCGCTGTACTCGATGGTCCCGGGCGGTATCACCGGCCACACCAGCGCCTTCTACGACGCGTACGGGGAGCCGAGCAAGGCCGAGGCGGAGAGGACGCTCCGCGAGGCCGGCATCAACAAGAAGGTGCGGCTGACGCTCTGGTACACGACCGACCGTTACGGCGACACGACCGGTGACACCTTCGCCGAGATCAAGCGTCAGCTGAACGAGTCCGGGCTCTTCGACATCACCGTCAAGGGCCGTCCCTGGTCGGAGTTCGTCGAGGGGTACAGCAAGGGCAAGTACCCGGCGTTCGGCCGCGGTTGGTTCCCCGACTTCCCGGACGCCGACAACTACGTCGCGCCGTTCGTGGGCGAGAACAACGCGCTCGGCACGCCGTACGAGAACCGCGAGATCACCGAGGACCTGCTGCCGACGTCGCGCAAGGAGAGCAACCGCGCGACCGCCAGCCGCGCCTTCACGAGCGCACAGAAGATCATCGCGAAGGACGCGCGTCTCCTGCCGCTGTGGCAGGGCCGGGTCTACGTCGCCTCGGCCAAGGAGGTCTCGGGCGTCGAGTGGGTGCTCGACCCCTCGACCCTGCCGCGCCTGTGGGAGCTGCAGAAGAAGTCGAGCTGGTAAGCGGGGCTTTCGGGGCCCGGGAGCACGGGCCCCGCACCGCCTCCCGCGGTCGGATTCACGCGTTGTCAGCGGTCGCCGGTACGTTCTTCCTCACCGACAGCTATGAACGCACCGCGGAGGTAAGTGAGTTGAGCGACATGCTGGGCACGCTGCCCGAGTCCTGGCAGCACGCCCTGGGCGAGGAGACCGGGAAGCCCTACTTCAAGGAGCTCGCCGAATTCGTCGAGCAGGAGCGGGAGCGGGTCCGCGTCTTCCCTCCGCGTGACGAGGTGTTCGCCGCTCTGCACGCGACGCCGTACGACGAGGTGAAGGTCCTCGTCCTGGGCCAGGACCCGTACCACGGCCACGGGCAGGGCCACGGCCTGTGCTTCTCGGTGCGGCCCGGTGTCCCGACCCCGCCCTCGCTGCGCAACATCTACAAGGAGCTGCGCGAGGACCTGGGCCATCCCGTCCCCGACAACGGCTACCTGATGCCGTGGGCCGAGCAGGGCGTGCTCCTGCTGAACGCGGTGCTGACGGTCAGGGAAGGGGAGGCCAACTCCCATAAGAACAAGGGCTGGGAGGCCTTCACGGACGCGGTGATCCGCGCCGTCTCCGAGCGGGAGGACCCGGCGGTCTTCGTGCTGTGGGGCAACTACGCGAAGAAGAAGCTGCCCCTGATCGACACGGAGAAGCACGTCGTCGTGCAGGGAGCACACCCCTCGCCGCTCTCGGCGAAGAAGTTCCTCGGCTCCCGTCCCTTCAGCCAGATCGACGCCGCGATCGCGGCCCAGGGCCACACCGCCATCGACTGGCGCATCCCGGACATCGGGTCCGTCTGACAGGTCTCGCCTTGCTCGCGGCGGACGGCGCTTCGTCAGACAGGCTCTGGGCCCGCTCTCCTGAGCCGCGTACCGCGATTCCCGGCCTGCCCGGCCGGCCCGGGCCCGCACCCCGCACCCGCTCGTGACCGCATCCTCCGTGCAGTGCGGGCGGGTGCGCCGTGCGTGCGGGCGGGTGGGCGCCGCGAGCGCCTGAGCCCGAATGTCGGTGCCGGCCGCTAGCGTCTCGGAACAGGCAGGCGGCAGTAGCCTGGCGCGCTGGTGAGCAGGAGGAACCCCGTGGCGGAGCCGCAGCAGGAGACGTCTCCGGACGCGATCATGGTCCGGATCGGTCAGGCGATCATGCTTCACCGGGCGGGGGACCGGGAGGAGGCCCGGAACCGCTTCGCGCTGCTGTGGTCGCAGACCGGCGAGGAGACCCTCTTCCACCGGTGCACCATCGCGCACTACATGGCCGACACCCAGGACGACCCGGCCACCGAACTCGAATGGGACCGGCGCGCGCTGGCGGCGGCGGACGCCCTGACGGAGGACGAGGTGCAGTGGGGTGAGCACGCCCTGGCGGTGAGCTGCCTGTACCCCTCGCTGTATCTGAACCTGGCCGCGGACCACGCCAGGCTCGGTCAACTGGCCGATGCGCGCAGGGAGTTGCGCCGCGCGCAGGACGTACTGGGCACGCTGGCCGACGACGAGTACGGAGCGGGGGTCAGGGCCGCGGCCCAGCGCCTGGAGCGGACCCTCGCCCTCGGCTGAGCTTCAGCCGTGAGCCGTGAGCCGTGAGCCGTGAGCCGTGAGCCGTGAGCCGTGAGCCGGTGCGGCCGCCGTCCCGGCAGGACCCCGTCCGGCCGGGCCGCCGGCGGCCGGGGCTTCACCCGAGCATCCCCCGCAGCAACTCCAGCAGCCCGCGGCGCAGTTCGTCCCTGCCGGGAGTGTGCGCGGAGTAGGAGCCCGCGGTGCACGAGAAGAGCATGCCGTCGCACCACGACACCAGGGAGAGGGTGTGCCTCTCGGGGTCCGGGGAGCCGGCCCGCCGCAGCATCGCCTCCAGCGGCTCCCGGAACGCGGTGGTGCCCGTGCGTACGTACATCTCCCGCAGCTCCGGCCTGCGGGTGATCTCCAGCGCCAGTTCGTAGCGGGCGACGAGCAGGTCGGGGTCACCGGTGAGGTAGCGGTGCATGGCGAGGGAGAGACCGTCCGCCAGCTCCTCGGGCCCTTCCCCCTGGGGCAGATCGTCCATGGAGACGACCTGCGTCTCCCGGACGGCGAGCCGCCGCACCGTCGCCTCCAGCAGGGCCGCACGCGTCCGCGCGTGGTTCGACGTCGACCCCTCCGGCAGCCCGGCCGCCTCGTCCACGGCGCGGTGGGTGAGGCCCCGCAGCCCGCGCCGGGCGAGCAGGCCGATGGCCGTGTCGGCGATCAACTCGGCGCGTGCGGTGGGCCGTGGGGGAGGGGAGGTGCGCATGGCAGCAATCTACGTGGGGGATCGGGCACCGAGGAGCGCGGAACTACAGCAGTAGTACACTACGGCTGTAGTGGACGGTGCGATCCGTACCGCCATGAAGACCGCTGCTCGGTCCACGCGTGTGAGGAGCCCGCCATGTCCCAGCCCAGTGCGCTCGTCGTCGGTGCCGGAATCGGCGGCCTCACCGCCGCACTCGCCCTGCACCGGCGCGGGTGGCGCGTCACGGTGCTCGAACGCGCCCCGAGCGTCGAGGCAGTGGGAGCGGGCCTGGGTCTGACGCCCAACTCCCTCCGCGCGCTGGACACTCTGGGCCTCGGCGACACCCTGCGTGCCAGACGCACCTGGACGCAGGAGGGCGGTCTGCGCACATCGTCGGGCCGCTGGCTCTCCCGCACCGACCCGGAGGCCGCGTCCCGCCGGTTCGGGGGCCCGCTCGTCCCCGTACACCGGGCCACGCTCGTCTCGCTGCTGCTCTCGCGGCTTCCGGAAGGGACCGTGGTCACCGGAGCGACGGGCCGGATCGACGACATCGGCGACCGCGGACGCCCGGCAGCCGTCCGCGCCGGTCGGAGCCGGTGGGAAGCGGACCTCGTCGTCGCGGCCGACGGCATCCACTCCACGGCACGCGGCGTCCTCTTCCCCGGCAGCCCGGAGCCCCGCTACGCCGGATTCACCGCATGGCGCATGGTCGTCCCCGCCCCGGAGACCGGCTACCCGCCCCACGAGACGTGGGGACGGGGCACGCTGTGGGGCACCCAGCCGCTCGCCGACGGCAGCGTCTACGCCTACGCCGCAGCGACCGTACCCCCGGGTCAGCGGTCTCCCGACGGGGAACTCGCCGAGCTGCGGCGGCTGTTCGGCGGCTGGCACGCGCCCGTGCCGGCCATCCTCGACGCCGCCGTCCCCGAGCGGATCCTGCGCAACGACGTCTACCGGTCCGCCGGGCCGCTCCCCGCCCTCCACCGAGGGCGGGTCGCGCTGCTCGGGGACGCGGCGCACGCCATGCCGCCCAACCTCGGCCAGGGCGGCAACCAGGCCGTCGAGGACGGCGTCGTGCTCGCCCATCACGCCGCCGCGCTCTCCGGCAGCGGGGTCGGGGAGGCACTCGCGGCCTACACCGCCGACCGTCTGCCGCGCACCACCGAGGTCGTGCGGCGCTCCGTCCGCGTCGCCCGGCTCGTCACGGTGACGTCCCTGGTGGGATGCCTGCTGAGGGACGGTGCGATGACGGCCGTCAACCGGATCGCCCCGCACCTCGCCCTGCGCGCCCTGGACGGGATCGCGGACTGGAGCCCGCCGGGTCACACGTATGCTTCCCCCTCACAGCGCGACAGTACGGCGGCCCCGTCCCCACCGAACTGAGGAGCACCACGTGAAGATCGGCGTGATCGGTCTCGGCGACATCGCGCAGAAGGCCTATCTGCCCCTGCTCGCCTCGCAGCCGGAGCTCGAACCGCATCTCGTCACCCGCACCCCGGCCGTCCTGGAACGCGCCGGCGCCGCCCACCGCATCCCCGCCGCGCACCAGCACGCGGACGTGGAGTCCCTGCTCGCGGTGCGGCCCGACGCCGCCTTCGTGCACGTGGCCACCCCCGCGCACCCCGAGATCGTCTCCCGGCTGCTCGACGCCGGCGTCGCCACCTACGTCGACAAGCCGCTCGCGTACCGGCTGGAGGAGGCGGAACGCCTCGTCGGTCTGGCCGCCGAGCGCGGCGTCAGCCTCGCCGTCGGATTCAACCGCCGCTACGCGCCCGCGTACGCCCAGTGCCTCGAACACCCCCGCGACCTGATCCTCATGCAGAAGCACCGGCTCGGTCTGCCCGAGGAGCCGCGCCGCATGGTCTTCGACGACTTCATCCACGTCGTCGACACGCTGCGCTTCCTCGTTCCGGGCGCCGTCGACCACGTCGACGTGCGGACGCGGGTGCGGGACGGGCTGCTGCACCACGCGGTGCTGCAGCTGTCCGGTGACGGGTTCACCGCCGTGGGCGCCATGAACCGGCTGTCGGGATCGGCGGAGGAGGTCCTCGAGGTCTCGGGGCAGGACTCCAAGCGCGAGGTGCGCAACATCGCCGAGATCGTCGACCACAAGGGGCAGCCTAGCGTGCGGCGCCGGGGCGACTGGGTGCCGGTCGTGCGGCAGCGCGGCATCGAGCAGATCGTGCTCCGCTTCCTCGACGCGGTACGCGAAGGGGAGGTGCTGTCCGCCCAAGACGCCCTGCGCACGCACGAGTTGTGCGAGCGGGTGGTCAAGTCCGCCCGGTGAGTCGGCTGCCCGCGCGACCGGAGGGCTTCCCGCGCCGCCGGCCGCGTACCCGGCGCACGCCCTCGACGCCGGCGAACAGGGCGAGCCCCGCCACCGCCGCGTACACCACCCAGTCGCCGTAGCGCACGTAGAGCGTCTCGCCCGTGGCCAGGGGGACGCGGTAGACCTCCGCGGTGCTGCGCCCGGTGCCCAGCCATCGGCCGACGGGTTCGCCGCGCGGCCCGTTCACCGCGGTGCTGCCGGTGAGGGTGGCGTGCACCATCGGGCGACCGGACTCCGCCGCTCTGAGCGCCGCGAGGGAGGCGTGCTGGGCAGGGGCCCAACTGTGCTGGAACGTCGAGGTGGAGGACTGCGCCACGAGCAACTCCACGCCCTGACCCGCCAGTTCACGGCTCATGTCCGGGAAGGCCGTCTCGAAGCAGACCAGCGGCCCGAAGGTGACGCCGCCGGCCTTCATCAGCACCGGGCCGTCCCCGCGCAGCCGGTCCTCGGCGGCGGCGCGGCCCACCGAGGTGGCCCAGCCGAGCAGCTCGCGCGCGGGGACGTACTCCCCGAACGGCACCAGACGCGTCTTGTCGTAGCGGTCGCCGACGGGCCCCTCCGGTCCGATCAGTATCGAGCTCTTGTAGATGCCCGGACGGTCGGAGCGGCGGGCGTCCACGTTCACCAGGATCCCGGCGCCGACCTCGGAGGAGAGGGCGGCCAGCCGGTCGCGCACCTTGCGGTGGGCGCCGAGGTCGTAGCTGACGCTGCTCTCCCCCCACACCACCAGGTCCACGTCGCGGCCCGCGAGCCGCCGGGTCAGCTCCTCGCTGCGCTCCAGTCGCGCACGCTGGCCGACGACGACGCCCGGCTGCACCACCGCGACGCGCGACTCGCCGGCCGGACGCGGCACCGGAGCCCAGGCCCATGCCGCCCCGAGGGCACCGGCGGCCACCGCGAGCAGCGAGACCGCGCACACGGCCGCCGGAGCGGCGGGGCGCCGGAGCGGAGCGGGCTCGGCGGCCGCAACTCCCGCCGCGGCTGCACCGGTCGGCTCTCCGCCGTCCTCGGTGCGACGGCCCGCGGCCACCGCGACGAGAGCGGTGAGCATGGTGTTGACGGCAACCAGGACGAAGCCGGCAAGCCACACGCCGCCCACCGACGCCAGCCGCAGCACCGGGGCCACCTGCCACTGGCTCGCGCCCAGCAGGCCCCAGGGTCCCCCCAAGTACTCCCAGGAGCGGACGAGTTCGGCCATCAGCCACCCGGACGGCACCAGGCCGGCGGCTGCCGCGATCCGCCCGGCGCCGGGCCGGCCGCGCAGCATGCGCCGCACCAGCCACCCCCAGGGCGCCCACAGCAGCGCGAGCAGAGCGGCCAGCACCAGGAAGAAGACGTGCAGGCTCGGCAGGAGCCAGTGGTGCACCGACAGCATGAAGCCCACGCCTCCGAGCCAGCCGCTCAACGCCGCCTGACGCCCGGAGGAAGCCGAACGGATCAGCAGCATCCACGGCACCAGCGCCACCCAGGCGAGCCACCACAGGGCGGGAGCGGGGAAGGAGAGGGCAGGCAACGCCCCCGCCAGGAGCGTGAGGACAGCACGTACCCATCGAGTTCGGGAGCCGATCGCCGCAAGCCGCCCCGGTACCCGCCGTGCGGCCATCCGCAGCCCTCCGTCTCCCGTGTCCCGGTTCCCGCGCCCCTCCCGCCGATTGACGGGAGCGCCGACTGTGCGGAGGGATTCCCCGGCGGCCGGGTGCGCATGCACCGCGGCAATCGTACGGACATGTTGTGACCTGGGGCATAGACAGCCGCAGGTCACGTGGCGAAACCTGGGCCGCCCGACAACGATGTCCCGGCCTCGGAGGCTCAGTGGTACGAGTGAAACGCGTCCGGACCCTGCTGGGTCTGGCCGGTGCCGCCCTGTGCGCGGGACTGGTGGGCGCCTCACCGCACGCCCCTCCGGTCAGCGTAGGGGAGATTTCGGACGGAAAGCCCGCCGGGGATCCTGTGAGCCTCGTCAACCCCTTCATCGGCACCCGCAACGAGGGGAACACCTTCCCCGGAGCGGCCTTCCCCTTCGGCAAGGTGCAGCTCTCGCCGGACACCGGCGCCAACACCGGCTACGACTGGGACGACGACCGCATCCGCGGCTTCTCCTCGGTCCACCTCTCGGGCGTGGGCTGCAAGCTGGGCGGCGACCTGCCGGTGATGCCCACGACCGGAGACGTCACCACCACCGACAACGCGGAGTACGCCTCCGCCTTCCGGCACGAGAAGGAGAGCGCCTCACCCGGCTCGTACGAGGTGGCGCTGGACGACTACGGCGGCACGAAGGCGGAGCTGACCGCGGCCCGGCACACCGGCCACCAGCGCTACACCTTCCCGGAGACCGGCAAGGCCAACGTGCTGCTCAACTCCGGGCAGGCCCTGCACAAGGTCACCGGCAGCTCCGTACGCGTGCTGGACGAGCGGACGGTGGCCACCAAGGTCACGGGGAGCGGCTTCTGCCAGGGGACGGAGCCGTACACCGTCTGGCAGGTGACCCGCTTCGACCGCCCCTTCGACTCCTACGGGACGTGGGACGGGGAGCGCGTCACCGAGGGAAGCAGGTCGTCGGAGGGTGGCGGACGGCGCGGGGCCTACGCCCGGTTCGACACCAGGGACGGGGACCGGGACGTCGAAGCGGTGACCGCTCTGTCGTACGTCGACGCCGAGGGCGCAGCCCGCAACCTCGACGCGGAGGGCGGCCGCACCTTCGACGAGACGCGCGAGAAGGCCCGGTCCGCCTGGCGGGAGCGCCTCGGCAGGGTGAAGGTCACGGGAGGGAGCCCCGAGCGGCGCCGCGTCTTCTACTCGTCCCTCTACCGGTCGCTGCTCCACCCCAACATCGGCGAGGACGCCGACCGCCGGTACCGCGGATGGGACCAGAGGATCCACCGCGCGAAGGGGCACACCTACTACCAGAACTGGTCGCTGTGGGACACGTTCCGCACGCAGGCGCAGCTGCTGACCCTCGTCGCGCCGCGCGAGTCGCGCGACATGGCGCTCTCCGTGCTCGACGTCGAGGAGCAGGGCGGCTGGCTGCCGCGGTGGGGCTACGGGACGACCGAGACGAACATCATGACCGGGGACCCCGTCACCCCCTTCCTCGCGAACGCCTACCAGCAGGGGCTGCTCGGGAAGGGCGAGGGCGAGCGGGCGTACCGCGCGCTGAAGAGGAACGCGGACGGCGTACCTCCGCGCGAATCGCCCTATCTCGGACGTATGGCGAACAAGGAGTACATCAGGGACGGTTACATACCGCACCAGCCGGACAGGCCGAAGCTCAAGCCCGGCAGCCCCGACTGGCGGCACAGCGCGTCGGCCAGCCTCGAGTACGCCGCCGCGGACGCCTCCCTCGCCGGGATGGCGCGCGACCTCGGCCACGACGAGGACGCCCGCCGGTACGCCGAACGATCCCGCAACTACCGCGAGACCTTCGACCCCGGGACGGGCTTCCCGCGCGCCCGCGACAGCCGCGGAGAGTTCACGGGACCCTCCGATCCGGCCCGCAGCAAGGGCTTCCAGGAGGGCACGTCCTGGCAGTACCAGTGGTCGGTGCCGCACGACATCCCCGGCCTGATGTCGCTCATGGGCGGAGAGAAGGCCGCGGAGGACCGCCTGGACTCCTTCTTCGCCCACGACGACCTGGTCAGGGACCCGGAAGGGACGGCGCGCGGCACGTGGGTCAACGGCCCGTACGACTACTACGGCACCGACAAGTACAACCCGCACAACGAGCACGACCTCATCGCCCCGTACACCTACCTCTCCACCGGCTCCCCGTGGAAGACCACCGACGTCGTCGACGCCGCGCTGCGTCTCTTCGACGACTCCCCGGCCGGGGTCACGGGCAACGACGACCTGGGCACCATGTCGTCGTGGATGGTGCTCTCCTCCATCGGCGTCTTCCCGGTCTCACCCGGCACGGACACCTGGGGGCTGAACACGCCCGCCTTCGACCGCGTAGAACTCGCACTGGACCGCGAGTGGTATCCGCGGGGCGGCTTCACCGTCACCGCGGACGGCACGGAGGACGGCAGCCGCTACGTCCGCTCCGCCTCGCTCGGCGGCTCGGACACCTCCCGCACGTGGATCACCACGGACGACATACGGCGCGGACGCGACCTGCACTTCGACCTCGCGCGCACGCCCTCGGACTGGGGGACCGGTGACGGCGACGCGCCTCCCTCGCTGCGCAGACCGCCGCCGCAGGACCGTTGACCCGGCGGCGGCGCGCCCAGCAAGATCGATTACCAGGTCGCGTCAGGTCAGGAGGGGACAGGTCGGGCCGGGAAACAGTGAGACGGCACAGGGAGTGAAATGAGCAACGACGGGACCAACGGCCGGCGCAGCGCGGAATGGTTCGCGGCGGAGGGGCGCAACGGCTTCATCCACCGGTCCTGGATGCGCAACCAGGGGTTCGGCCCCGAGGTCTTCGACGGCCGCCCGGTCATCGGCATCGGCAACAGCTGGTCCGAACTCACGCCGTGCAACGCGCACTTGAGGGACGTCGCCGAAGCCGTCAAGCGGGGGGTGTGGGAAGCCGGCGGCCTGCCGCTGGAGTTCCCCGTCATGTCGCTGGGCGAGACGCTGATGCGTCCCACCACGATGCTCTTCCGCAACCTCATGGCCATGGAGGTCGAGGAGACCCTGCGGGCCAACCCCCTCGACGGCGTCGTCCTGCTCTCCGGCTGCGACAAGACCACGCCCGCCATGCTCATGGGCGCCGCCAGCGTCGACATACCCGCACTGATGGTCACCGGCGGGCCCATGCTCAACGGCAAGTTCCGCGGACGCGACATCGGTTCCGGCACCGCCGTGTGGAAGCTGAGCGAGGAGATGCGCGCGGGGAAGCTGACCGAAGCGGATCTGCGCGAGGCCGAAGGGTGCATGTCGCGGAGCCGGGGCCACTGCATGACGATGGGGACCGCCTCGACCATGGCCTGCATCGCGGAGGGGCTGGGCATGCAGATGTCGGGCGGCGCGGCCATTCCCGCCGCCGACTCCCGGCGGTACGCGCTGGCACAGGCGTCCGGAAGGCAGGCCGTGCGACTCGTCGAGCAGGACCTGCGGCCGTCGCAGATCCTCACCCGGGAGGCGTTCGAGAACGCGATCCGCGTCAACGCCGCGCTCGGGGGCTCCACCAACGCGGTGGTGCACCTGCTGGCGCTGGCCGGACGGGTGGAAGTGCCCCTGGAGCTCGCCGACTTCGACCGGCTCACCGCAGAGGTGCCGGTGCTGGCCGACATGATGCCCTCCGGACGCTTCCTCATGGAGGACTTCTACTACGCGGGCGGGCTGCCCGCCGTCATGCGCGAACTGGGCGACCTCGTCCACCGCGAGTCGATCACCGTCACCGGCCGGCCCATCGGTGAGGAGATCGCCGACGCGGAATGCTACAACCGCGAGGTCATCGGGACGATGTCCGAGCCCTTCATGGCGCCTGGTGCCGGAACCGCCGTGCTGCACGGCACCCTCTGCCCCGACGGGGCCGTCATCAAAGTCTCCGCTGCGGACGAGCGCCTGCTGCGGCACCGGGGGAAGGCCCTCGTCTTCGACCGCGTCGAGGACTACACGGCGGTCGCCGACGACCCGGGACTGCCCGTCGACTCCTCCACCGTCATCGTCGTGCGCAACGCCGGACCCAAGGGCTACCCGGGCTTCCCGGAGGTGGGCAACGTACCCGTGCCGAAGGCCCTGCTGGAAGCGGGAGTCGAGGACGTCGTGCGGATCAGCGACGCCCGGATGAGCGGCACGGGGTACGGCACGTGCGTGCTGCACGTCGCCCCCGAGTCGGCTGTCGGCGGGCCGCTCGCGCTCGTGCGGACGGGAGACGTCATCGAACTCGACGTGCCCGGGCGGCGGTTGGACCTGTGCGTCGGCGACGACGAACTCGCTGCCCGGCGCGAGGAGTTGGCGGCCGAGGGCGAACCCGCCGACATGTCCGGCCGCCGGCGCGGCTGGGAGAGGCTCTACACGGAGCACGTCATGCAGGCCGACCGGGGTGCGGACCTGGACTTCCTGACGGGCGGCAGCGGCGACAAGGTGCCGCGCCACTCGCACTGAACCACCCCGGGTCTCCCGGTGTGGTCCGCCCGACGGGGCCGCCCTCGCGCTGCGGGGGCGGCCCCGCTTGTTCGAGCGCCCGGGCGGCCGTGCCGCGGCACCGCTGCTCGGAACCGCGTCGCCTCACGCTCCGGTCCTGGCGCCCGTGTCCCAACTCCCGCACGGGGACGTCCACTCGGGTCGCCGCCGCCTGGCCGCCGGGTCTCACCAGTGGTTGACTCTGCGTCGACCGGCCGACGGCCGGTCGCATCCTTGAACCCCCCACCCCGAGGAAGAGACCTTGAGACCCGTAACCTCCGTACGCATAGCCGTCGCCACGGCCCTCGCCGCCTCCTCGGTCCTGCTGACCGCGCCGCTCGTCTCGGCGCAGCCGGCGGAGGACAAGGCGGAATCGAAGGCCGCCGACACCATCGGCGTCTACCCGCCGATCCAGGGCAGCTCGATCTGGGACCGGTTCGGCCAGACGCCGCCCTCCTCCCACCACCGCGTCTTCTACAACTACGGCTATCTCAACGACTGGGCGGTCGACATCTACCAGAACCCGGGGGCCACGGTCGTCTCGCCGTTCGGCAGCAAGACGTCCGCAGGGAACCCGGTGTCCGTCCAGGTCGTGACCGTCCAGCCGGGATGCGCCACGGGGGACCTCGCCGACGGCGGTTACCGCGTCGGCCTGGAGGCACGTGACGAAGCCACGGGCACGGTCGTCGGACGCGCGGACGTCATGCACGTCGACAAGAAGCCGGACGCGATCGCCGTGGGAGCCGCCGTCGGACCGTGGACCAAGCTCGGCGAGACCGGACGGTTCCGCTACTCCTCGTGCTACCAGGTCAACGGCGACTCCGGCGCCCACATCCACCTCGAAGTCATCAACAAGACGCGCTACTCCTGCTACGTCAACCACGGGGCCGGCACCACGCTCGGCGACGAGACCGTCGTCGGCCGCGTCGGCACGCAGAACACCGGCCCGCAGCAGGCCTGCTGACGCCGTCCCGACCACGGCGGGCGCGATCCGCTCCGACGGCCCGGGCCGGGGGCCGACGCAGCGGACGGCAGACGTGAGCCGTGCCGGACCCGGGCGTCGGACGACGCACCTGTTCGGCACGGCCGACCAGCAGCCGTGACCTGCGAGCCGCCCGCAGGAGAAGACAGGAGGGCGCTGCCGGCCGGGAGTCGGAAGGCCGCCCCGCTCTACTGCGAGCGGACCGTCACCCTTTGATCCCGCTTCAGCTGGCCGAAGAGCTTCTCCGCCTGAGCCGAGTTCCAGGCCACCGCGTCGCCCTTGCGGGTGCGGATCGGGCCCTTCGTCGGCACGTTGATCCGCTTGCCGCCGCCTTCCGAGATGCCCTGCACCGTCCGCAGCATGGTGCTCAGCTCCTTCAGGCTCATGCCCTGGTCGACGACCAGGGTGTCGAGCCCGGCGCTCACGGCGGGATACACGGCGCCGGGGTCGAGGGCCGTATCCGGGTCCGCCGCCTTCTTGGCGAGTGCCGAGAGGAACTTCTGCTGGTTCTGCGTCCGGCCGAGGTCGCCCTTGGCCTCCTGCTTGCGCTGGCGGACGAAGGCCAGGGCCTCCGCACCGTCGAGGTTCTGGCAGCCCTTCTTCAGGTTGGCGCCCGAGTCCTTGTCCTTGATGTTCCGGTCGACGCACATCGGGACGCCGCCCACGGCGTCGACGATGTTCACGAACCCGGCGAACCCGATCTCCGCGTAGTGGTCGATCCGAAGGCCCGTGTTCTGCTCGATGGTGCTGATCAGCAGCTCCGGACCGCCTTGCGAGAAGGCCGCGTTGAGCTTGTTCTTCACGGGCCCCGAGGTCTTGCCCGTGGAGGGGTGGGTGTACCCGGGGAGGGTGACCCACGAGTCACGCGGGAAGCTGACCATCGTCGTCCCGTTCGCGCCCTTGTGCACCAGGATCATCGAGTCGGTTCGACGGCCCCCGAAGACACCGGTGTTGAGCCTCTTCCTGTCCTCCTCGGAGAGACCTTCACGGCTGTCGGAGCCCACGATGAGGTAGTTGGTGCCTTTGCCGGACGGGGGCCGGGAGTCGAACTTGTTGAGATCGACGTTGCGCTGCAGCTTCGTCTCCGCCCACGCGTACGTCCCCACGGAACCCGCGATGATCGTGGCGAGCAGGATGACGGCCGCACGGCGCAGCGGGCGGCGGCGTTTGGGACGCCGGCCGGCGCGGGGGGCCTCGGGCCCGAAGCGCGAGGAGAAGCCGCCCGGGCCGCCCGGACCGTTCCCTCCCGGCGGGAAGGCCGGAGTGCCGGGCCCGCCCGGGCCGCCCGGCTGGACGGCACCGGGATGGCCCACGGGCTGGACGGCGGCTGCGGAGTGGCTTCCTGTCCGGACGGCACCGGGGTGTGCTCCGGGCGGCATCGCACCGGGGTGCATTCCCGGCTGCGCCGCCCCGGGCTGTACTCCGGGCTGTCCTCCGGACTGGATCGGTCCGGGAGGGCCCGCGGGCTGGGCCGCACCGGGCGGCATGCCGCCACGCCGGCGCGTTCCCTGCTCCGCCCCGGCAGCGGGGGGCTCCTGGGCGGGCAGGGGCGTCGTGCGCCGGGACACGGCCTCACCCTGGATGACCTCGCCGCCGGACCGCTTCCGCTCCTCCGGCCTCGGCGGAAAGGTCACGGGCCCTCCGGGCCGGGCCGGGCTCACCACGTTGACGGGGTCTCCCACGGCGTACTCGCCCGTGTCGAAGTCGTCGCGCTTGCGACGGCCCGCGGAACGGGCGGCACGGCCCCGCCGGGCCCCGGCGCGCGAACCGCCGCGGCCACCCTCGGCCCACTGGTCGTGTGGGTCCTTCATGGCCCGACTCTCCCCTCGCTCACTTGATTCCGGTCACTTCGCTTCGTCTCGCGCCGCCGGTCACTTCGACGACAGAGTGCGCTGCCTGACGGGTTCGCTGAGCAGATGCTGGTCGGCGGTGCCCGATCGGCGCATGCGCTGCCACTTCAGCCGGTTACCCAGCAACGCCGTCACCACCGACTGGATGATCACGAAATAGAGCAGCTGCCGGTAGACGAACAGCTGCAGAGGCAGCGACCACAGCTCGCGCAGGGGCTCCCTGTCCAGCCTCAGCGCGTACGCGGCGGTCACCATCTGCATGGCCAGGAAGCCGAGCCAGACGCCCAGCGCCTCCAAAGGGTGGCGGAAGAAGAGGCCGTACAGGAAGAACACGTCGACGACGGGCGCGGCGAAAGGCAGGGCGATCTGGAAGAGCGTGAGGTAGCTCAGACCACGGCGCCCGAAGCGTCCTGCCGGTCCCACCTCCAGCGCCGCCCGCCGGTGCTTCCACATGGACTGCAGCGTGCCGTAGCACCAGCGGTAGCGCTGCCGCCACAACTGGCTGAGGGTCTCGGGCACTTCGGTCCAGGCGATGGCCGTCTCCTCGTAGACGACGCGCCATCCGGCACGCCACAGGGCCATCGTCAGGTCGGTGTCCTCGGCCAGCGTGTCCTCGCTCACGCCGCCGATGCCCAGCAGCGCGTCGCGGCGGAAGGCGCCGATCGCTCCCGGGACCGTCGGCATGCACTCCAGCACCTCGAACATGCGCCGGTCGAGGTTGAAGCCGAAGACGTACTCCAGGTGCTGCCACTTGCCCAGCAGCTTCTGCCTGTTGCCGACCTTGGTGTTGCCGCTGACCGCGCCGATCGCGGGGTGCGCGAGCGGCTGGACGAGCTGGTGCAGGGCCTCCGGCTCGAAGACGGTGTCCGCGTCGACCATCACGACGATGTTCGACCTCGCGTGCGCCAGGCCGGTGTTGAGGGCGCCCGGCTTGCCGGTGTTGCCCTGCCGGATGACGAGGACCCGCGGGTCCTGGATGCGTTCGGCGATGTCTGCGGTGGCGTCGGTCGAGCCGTCGTCGATCACGATCACCTGCAGATAGGGATGCGTGGACGCCAGCAGCGAACGCACCGTCGACTCGATGCCCGCCTCCTCGTTGTGGGCGGGCACAAGCACCGTCACCGGTTCGTTCACCTCCCTCAGCCACGGCGAGCCCGGCCGGAACCGCTGCAGCCGGTTCGTGTGCATCCGCGCGAACATCAGCAGCAGGATGAGCCTCAGCAGGCTGAGCCCTCCCGCCGCCACGAGGGCCCACGCCATCGCGCTGGTGAAGAAGGCGCCGAGCATCCTCGCCCAGATCAGGCCCTCGCCCCGCAGCCTCTCCGAGGCGGAGACGGTCGTGGTGGGGGAGGGCCGTCCCAGTCCGTCTGTGACGGTGGTGAACCTCTCCACGTTCCGGTTGCGCAGCAACTGCTCAGCCTCGTGATAACCGAGGTCCGAGTTGCTGTACTGGCGCACCACGCCCTGCGACGGCTTCCGCGACTTGCGGTCCGCCGCGACGATCAGATAGCCCTGCTCGGCGCTGCGCACGGCGGCGTCCCAGGACTCGCCGCACAGGGTGTCCGCCGCGGTCGTGTGCGGCAGCCTCAGCAGCCCCGTGTTGACGCCGGCCGAGCCGGCGAGCGCCGTCTGCGTCAGCGACAGCTCCATCTTGGAGCGCAGCGGAGACGCCGACCCGAGGTCGCCGCCCGTGTAGGTGTACGAGCCGATCTCATGGCCCTCGGCGCGGATCCGGCGCACCAGTTCAGGGTGGCGTGTCGCCTGGGACCCGTAGATGAAGAAGGTGGCCTGCGCGCGGTGCTTGCGCAGCAGGTCCAGTACCCGGGGCGTCCATACGGGATCGGGGCCGCCGTTGAAGGTGAGGGCGGCCGTGCGCGGGGGCATGGAGGCGGTCTGGATGGTGCCGTCGTTCAGGCGCAGTACCGGGTCGCCGGTGTCCGCGGCCTTGGGCATGGGAGTCGTGCACGGGCGCTTGTTGCGCGCGTCGTCGACCTCGTGGTTCGTCCAGCCCTCGAAGACGAGCGCGGCGATGACCACGGGGAGGAAGAGCAGGAGCAGCAGCCAGTGCCCCCGCGGGTCCCGGCGCAGCGCGTGACGGCTCACCTGTTCGCGCCGCCGGGACGGGCCGAGGAGGTGGCCGGTGCGGTCGGGGACGGCGAGGGGTCACGGCCCTGGTCCTGGGAGGACTTGGGCGAGGGGTTCGCTCCGGGCGACTCCGAGCGCGCGGGGAACTGTGCGCCCGCGGGAACGTCCGAGTCCTTCTGGGAGGAACTGCTGGGCAGCGGCTCGTCCATGCGCGGCGGGTTCTCGCCCGTGGACTCCTGCAGACCCCCGAACACAGCGGCGAAGATGGCGAGATACCCGGTGCAGGCACACCCGATGGTCACTGCCGCATAGCGCACGAGTCTCCGACGCCTACCTGAACTGGCAATGAATATCGGGTGATTCTGGTCTTCACGCCTCCGACGGCTGTCGTTCATGGATCGCATGGGGCGTGAGTGTAGCCAGCCCGGAACGCGAGTGAGCCGGAAAGATTCAGTAATCCACCTGTGAACTGTGTCGCCTTTTTCTCAGGCTCGCTGGGAAGTAGCCGTATTCGCATGCGTCACCACTCTTGGTTGGCGGTCCGGCCCCCCGGTTCCCCCACTGCGCATCATGCCGCTCGACTGTGCGGGAAACGCAGCCGTATGGGCGTCGGGGCTTGTCGTTGACACCGCTGCGCGTTGCGGTCACGTGGCGGGAATTCGCCTCGGGGGCGGCGCTCCTGATAGGCCGGGAGGGATTCGCCCGCGCAGTGGGCAAGGGGGTTTCCCGGCGAACGGGCGAGGGGAATGACCCGGTCGTGGCGGGGTGGACGGGCGTACGCGCAGCGATCGGCGACCACGACGGGCCCGGAGTACGGGCTCCGGTGCCGCCCCGCCGTTCTGAACCTTTTGCCGGCATTTCTCCGATCACCGCGTCTTCACAGAGTCGCCCGCACCGTGACGGTGACATTGGCCGGATCCGCTCGGCGTACGGGAGCCGGCCGCCTCTCCCGTGCAGGCCTTCGGCGTTCGCCCAGGTGCGGAGAAAGGGCGAAGTAACTGCTCTGAAAGACAAAGAAGTTGTTGTGCGTGATTTTCAGCTTCTTCCTTACTTTCCCGTCAATCGCGACGGGGCGGATCTGATGCAGGTTCCTCGTCTTCCGCTGAATCGCGACATTCGCCACCGCGTCCGCGAGAGATCGCACGTCACGGGCCTGCGTGAAGAAGAAGTGAAGATCCAGTGCCGAAGGGGAAACTCCCGGCCGGGAGTGCTGGAGCGACCGCCGAGTCCACTCGTACCGGGCGCCGCCTGCGTCCGGCCGAGGCGTTCGTTCGCAGCCCTGCGTATCACGCCGATTACCCCTCGCGTCATATTCAGTTGAGCATGCAATCGAGTAGGTGCTACTTCTCATCGGGTCCGCCAGTTCTGCTAGACGACAGGAAGGCCCGTCATGGTTCTCGGAGAAGGCATCGAACTGCGGGCTCTGGACCCGTCCGAGGCGGACCGGTTGTGGCGCTGGAACCACGACCCGGACGTGTTGCGCTGGATGCAGGAGAATTATCCGCAGTCCCTGGCCCAGGTCAGGAAGCGCCTGGAGGAACGGGCGCCGAACGCGTACGGGGAAGTCCTCTTCGGCATCCAGGTCCGTGAGGACGGCGAGTTGATCGGTCTCGTGCGGCTGCGGGACGCCGAACCCGAGACGGGCTGCGCCGAACTCGACATCTACATCGGTGAGAAGGCGTACTGGGGACGCGGTCACGCGACCGACGCCATGCGCACGGTCTGCCGCTACGGGTTCGACAGGATGCGGCTGCACAAGATCTCGCTGACCGTCGCCACCGAGAACCACTCGGCCCGGCACGTCTACGAGAAGGTCGGGTTCGTCGAAGAGGGGCGCCTGCGGCAGGTCTTCCGCCGGGACGGCCGCTGGCACGACATGTTCACGATGGGCCTGCTGGAGGGCGAACTCCGCGACTGAGCGCGGCATTTCGCCTCCCGCCGGGCGCGGTGCCGGAAGCGGGGCGGCAGGCTGGGACACTTGTCACCATGCGTACCGACTTCGATCCCGGGGGCCTTCCCCGGGAAGCCTTCTACAGGCTGCTGACCGCGCTCGTCGTGCCCCGCCCGATCGCCTGGGTCTCCAGCACCACGCCCGACGGCACGGACAACCTCGCGCCGCACTCGTTCTTCAACGTCGCGTGCGTCACACCGCCTGTCGTGCAGTTCTCGTCGGTCGGCCGCAAGGACTCCCTGCGCAACATCGAGGAGACCGGGGAGTTCGTGGTGAACCTGGCCCCCGAGCGGCTCTTCGAGCAGATCAACGACACGGCCACCGACTTCCCCCGGGGGACGAGCGAGTTCGACGCCGCCGGCGTGGAGCGGGAGCCGAGCCTGCGCGTGAAGCCCCCGCGGGTGGCCGCCTCGCCTGCGGCGCTGGAATGCGTACTGCACAGCACGGTCCGGCTGGGTGACTCCACCGTCGTCTTCGGCCGTGTCGTGCACGCCGCCGTCTCCGACGACGTCCTCGTCGACGGCCACCCCGAGGCGGAGCGGCTGCGTCCGCTCACTCGGATGGGCAGGAACGAGTGGGCCACGCTCGGCGAGGTCCGCGAGATCGCCCGTGTCCCGTACAGCGAGTGGCAGGGACGGTCCGAGTAGCGGCCCTCGCTGGTCGGCCGAGCGGCCCTCGATGGTCAGGGGCGTTCGCGGATCACCCGCGGCGGGCCGTTCGGCGCCGGGAGCCCGTGACGCGTGGCCCGTGCGGTCGGGCGCCGATCCGCGCACGGCGCGGGTGGAGTCCCAGGTGCCCGTGCGCGGCTGCCCTGTGCACGACGCCGGAGAGCCGGCCCGGCGGCCGCACCGGGACGGGACCGGGGCCGCGCACCGGCGTGGACGCGGCGGGGGCCCGCGCGGGAGCGCCGCGCCCGCTGTGGTCGACGGCCAGCACGAAGAGGCCCCGGACGGTGGCGCAGGCCGCGAGGACCGCGCCCGCCGCGCCCAGGGCCCCGAACCGGAACCCCTCGTCGAGCAGCACGATGCCCACGGCGGCGGCGAAGGCCGGGTTGACCACCGTGGTCGTCGCGAGCGGCGTGGCGAGCCCGCCGCCGCGGTAGGAGGCCTGCGACGTCGCGAGGCCGGTCGCGGCGAGGACGCCGATCAGGCCCATCAGCGGCGCGAGGACCAGCAGGGGCGTCGAACCCCAGTTGTCGGCCACCGTCTTGATGAAGACGGACGCGGCTCCGTAGGCGACCCCTGCCGCAGTGGCCAGCGAGACGGTGCGCGTCAGCCGTGCACGACGGCCCGCCGTCGCGGCGGTCGCCACGAGGAGTACGAGGGCGCAGGCCACCGCTGCCGCGAGCACCGGCTGCTCCGCTCCCGCGAGCGCGTGGTTCGGCGTGGAGCCGGTGAGCACCAGGAGCACGGCAAGGCCGCCCGAGACGAGGGCGATGCCCCGCCAGGCCGGGCCGCTCACGGGCCGCCGGACCATGACGGCCGCCAGGGGAGGGGCGAGGACGAGGGTCAGGACACCCAGCGGCTGCACCACGGACAGGGGGCCGAGGCTCAGCGCGCCGACGTGCAGCACCGCCCCCAGTCCGTTGAGGGCGACGGCCCCCCACCAGCGGGGAGAGCGCAGCAGGCCGTAGCGGCTGGGCGGCGTCGTCGCCGCGATGCGTTCCTGGACGATGGCCGCCGTGGCGTAGCAGACGGCCGAGAGCAGTGCCAGCAGCACCGCGCCGATGAGGGCGTTCACGGCCGAACCGGCCGGAACAGGCGCATCCGGTTCATACCGTCAACGATGCCTCTCGCGAGGGCGGGGCGTCGCCGTACCGCGGGTGCGTACTGCCGTACGGCCCCAGGACTGCACCCTCGCGCTGCTCACCCGGTGCGCTCCCGGGCTCATCGAGCCACGCCGGGACCACGGGTCAGCCCGAGGAGACGCCTCCGGACGACGCGCCTTCGTTCGGGCTCAGAACCCCCATGGCGACCAGCGCGAACAGCAGCAGGCCCAGCAGGATGCGGTAGATCACGAAGGGCATGAAGCTGCGCGTGGAGATGAACTTCATGAACCAGGCGATCACCGCGTACGCCACGAAGAAGGCGAGCAGGGTCGCGAAGATCGTCGGTCCCCAGGAGACATGGCCTTCGCCGATCTCCGTCAGCTCGAACACGCCGGAGGCCATCACCGCCGGGATGGCCAGCAGGAACGAGTAGCGCGCCGCGGCCTCACGCGTGTAGCCCATGAAGAGGCCGCCGCTGATGGTGGCGCCCGACCGGGAGACGCCCGGCACCAGGGCCAGCGCCTGGGCGCAGCCGTAGAGGAGCCCGTCCCTGACCGTCAGCTGCTCCAGCGTCTTGCGCTCCCGCCGCTGCCGGTGCTCGCCGCCGCGTGCGTCGCGGGCGGCGAGCCGGTCGGCGATGCCGAGGACGATGCCCAGCACGATCAGGGTGGTGGCGATCAGGCGCAGGTCCCGGAAGGGCCCCTCGATCTGGTCCTTGAGCGTCAGCCCCAGCACGCCGATCGGGATCGAGCCGACGATCACCAGCCAGCCCATCTGCGCGTCGTGGTCGCGCCGCATCTCCCGGTCGGTCAGCGACCGGAACCAGGCGGAGACGATGCGGGCGATGTCCTTGCGGAAGAAGATGATGACCGCCGCCTCCGTCCCGATCTGCGTGACGGCGGTGAACGCGGCCCCCGGGTCCTCCCAGCCCGCGAAGGCCGCGGTGAGCCGGAGGTGTGCGCTGGAGGAGATCGGGAGGAATTCGGTCAGTCCCTGGACGAGCCCGAGGATGAACGATTCGAACCAAGACATCTGCTTAAGACCCGTCCTGTCATCAGACATGCCGGTGAGCCGCGCGAGCGCGCGCCGCGATCACGCGGAGCACACTACAGCGGCTGAATGACGCGTCCTCATGGGGGCGCGGAGAGGGTCCTACGCGCGCGGTTCCGCGTCGCGCAGCATCGCGCGCTTGCGCCAGGCGACAGCGGCGCCGCCCAGTCCGGACAGGGCGATGAAGCCGAAGGCGGCGAGGAAGACGGGCGAGGTCGGGGCCGCGGCGTGGCTGCCGGCGATCACGTACGCGGCGGTGTTGGGGATCACTCCCAGCGCCGTGGCCGCGAGGAACGCGGGCCAGGTCATACGGGAGACGGCCGCCCCGTAGTTGGAGGCCGCGAAGGGGACGCCGGGCAGCAGCCGGATCACCAGCATCGAACGGAACCCGTGCCTGCTCAGCTGGCGGTCCGCCGCGCTGAGCCACCGCGCCCGCAGCATGGGGCGCAGGGCGTCCTGGCCGAGCATGCGGCCCAGCCCGAAGGCGATGCCGGAGCCGATGACCGTCCCGACGACGGCCGAGACGGTGCCGGCCTCGATACCGAACAGCGCGCCCGCGGCGACGTTGAGGACGGGGCGCGGGACGAAGGCCGCCGTGCACAGGCCGTACGCCACGGTGAAGACGACGCCCGCCACGCCGCTGGAGAGGTGCGGGGGCAGGCCGTGGATGAACAACCGCTGCGGCTCGTACAGCAGCACCGATATGCCCCCGGCGCACAGGAGCACCAGCAGCAGGGCCAGGCGGCACCTGGGCGAGAGCAGAGTCCGTGCCAGCCGGCTGGTCGGCTCGGCGGACTGCGTGGCGGTTACCGGCACGTCGGCGAGCGTAACGGACGTTCCGGGAACTCCGCGGGGTGGGAACGCCGGGAGTAAGGCGTCACACACAGGGGAAGGGACGCCGTGGCGGCCGGATGCGGGGCTCGGGACGGGCCCGGGAAATTCGCCCGACCGTACGGCTGTTGGGGCGTCCGTCTCGTACGCGTGTTCCCGCAGACCCCCCGTGGGGACGTCCGCCGTCTCAGCGGCCCCGCACCGCTGCCGCTACGACCGCGCGTACGGGCCGCGCCCCGCGCGCCCGCACAATGGGACGGTGGAGAAGAACCAGCCCGAACAGCAGGGAAGCCGTCAGTCCTCGGCGCCGGAAGCGCCGCCCGCCACCGAGGCGATACCCGTGATGCGTGCCGTCGGTTCGGGGACCGCCAAGCTGATGCCCGACGTCGACCGGCCGGAAGCCTGGCTGCTCACCGTCGACGGCGCCCCCCAGTCGTACGTCGACCTGCGCGACCCCACGTACCTGGAGTTCGAGTACGCGCGGCGGGTCGCCCACGTCCTCGACCTCGCCGCCGAGGACGCACGCCCGCTCGACGTCCTTCACCTCGGCGGCGGCGCACTGACCCTGCCCCGCTACGTCGCCGCCACCCGGCCCGGCTCCCGGCAGCGCGTGGCCGAGACGGACGAGGCGCTGTCCGCGCTCGTCGTGGAGCACCTCCCGCTGCCGGAGGACTCCGGCATCGCGGTCGAGGCGGCGGACGCCCGCCGCTTCCTCGACGCCTCACCGGCGGAGTCGGCGGACGCCGTGGTCGCCGACGTCTACGGCGGTGTCCACGTCCCGGCGCACCTCACCACCCTCGGCTACGCCCGGGCCGCCTGCCGCGTCCTCCGCCCGCACGGCCTGTACATCGCCAACCTCGCCGACTCCGCCCCCTTCCCCTTCGTGGGGGCGCAACTGGCCACGTTCGCCGAGGTGTTCCCGTACATGTGCCTCATCGCGGAACCGTCCGTGCTGCGCGGGCGGCGGTTCGGCAACACCGTGCTCGTGGGCGCGCACCAGCCGCTGCCGCTCGCGGAGCTCTCCCGCCGCACCGCTTCGGACGCCTTCCCCGCGAGGGTCGAGGCGGGTGCGCCGCTGGCCCGGCTCACCGAGGGCAGGAAGCCGGTGCACGACGGGGACGCCAGCCCCTCCCCGGTGCCGCCCGAGGGCGCCTTCACCATCGGCTGACCGGCCGGCCGGCCGGTGCCCGACCTGCGGTGTACGGCGGGCTCCCGCTGCCGGAGGGGGCTTACCGCGCGTGGTTACTCAATGGTAACGTCCGGGCATGCCCACAGAACCCCTTCCGTCCATCGGCGAGATGATGGCGGCCACCGTCCCGATGGCAGGCACGCTCAACCTGGAGTTCTCCGAGACGACCCCGGAGCGTGCCGTCGTCGTCCTGCCCGACCAGAGCGCGTTCCACAACCACGTGGGCGGTCCGCACGCGGGTGCGATGTTCACGCTGGCCGAGTCGGCCAGCGGGGCGATCGTGCTCGCCGCCTTCGGGGACCAGCTCAAGCGCGCGGTGCCGCTGGCCGTGCGGGCCGAGATCGACTACAAGAAGCTCGCGATGGGAGCCGTCACCGCGACGGCGGAGCTGGGCCGGCCGGTCGCGGAGGTGCTCGCCGAACTCGACGCCGGGAACCGGCCGGAATTCCCGGTGCACGTCTCTATCACCCGCGAGGACGGCGCCGTCACCGGAGAGATGAAGATCATCTGGACGCTGCGGCCGCACGCCGCCTGACCTCCGCCGGACGCTCTCCCGCCGCCGCTGGGCCATCCGCGGCGGCGCGAAACGCTGTTCCCACGCATCGGTTAGGCTGCGGAACGTGTGCCCGCGGAGTGCGGGCGGCGTGCGGGGGTTGACCACGGACCGACTGCCTCCCGCGTTCATCACCGGCGGGAGGATGCCCAGTTGCACGTCCAGGAGTGGCTCGAGAACGTGCCGGCGGTGAGCATCTACCTGCTCGTGGGGCTGGTGATCGGGCTGGAGAGCCTGGGTATCCCGCTCCCCGGCGAGATCATCCTCGTCAGCTCCGCGCTTCTGGCCTCCCAGCACGGTGAGATCGACCCGCTCGTCCTCGGCGCCTGCGCCACCACGGGCGCCATCGTCGGCGACTCCATCGGCTACGCGATCGGACGCAGAGGCGGCAAACCCCTGCTGGCCTGGCTCGGGCGGAAGTTCCCGAAGCACTTCGGGCCCCACCATGTCGCCACCGCGGAACGCTCCTTCGAACGCTGGGGGATGTGGGCCGTCTTCTTCGGCCGCTTCGTGGCCCTGCTGCGCATCTTCGCGGGCCCGCTCGCAGGTGTGCTGAAGATGCCGTACTGGAAGTTCGCCATCGCCAACGTGCTCGGCGGGATCGTCTGGGCGGGCGGCACCACGGCCGTCATCTACTACGTGGGCATCGTCGCGGAGGCGTGGCTCAAACGCTTCTCCTGGCTGGGCCTGGTGGTCGCCGTCCTCTTCGGAATCGGTTCGATGGTCGTGATCCGGCGCCGCTCCCGCAAGACCGAGGCGCAGCACGCGGCCGCCCAGGGCGAGCCGCTGGCCTCCAGCGCTCAGACGCCGGACACCTCCCGCGAAGAGGCGGGCGGCAGCGCCGCCGAAGCTCCGGCCGAGGCAGGTGCGGCGACGGGCGGCGACACGGCCGGCGGCCGGGAGGCGGTCCCGGCCGCCGAACGGACCGACTGACCGTCACTCGCCGTCGGCGGGAGTGACCTCGTCGCGGTGAGCGCGTGCCAGGTGCTGGTACATCTCCGCGTTGGCCCTGATGCCCTCGCGCTCCTCGGACGTCAGCTCCCGCTTGACCTTTGCCGGCACTCCCGCGACCAGCGAGCCCGGGGGCACCTGCATGCCCTGGGGGACGAGCGCGTGCGCGGCGATCAGGGAACCCTCCCCGATGCGGGCGCCGTTGAGGACCGTGGCGCTCATTCCGACCAGGACGCCGTCCTCCACGACGCAGCCGTGCAGCACGGCGTTGTGCCCCACCGAGACGCCCTCGCCGACGTGCGTGGGGTACCCGGGGTCGGCGTGCACCGTGCAGTTGTCCTGGATGTTGGAGCCGGCCCCCAGGGTGACGGAGTCGCAGTCCGCACGAAGTACCGCGCCGTACCAGACACTTGACGCAGCCCCCATGGTCACGTCGCCCACGACCACCGAGGTCGGTGCGGTGAAGACGTCCTCGTCGATCTTGGGAACCCTGCCGCTCACGCCCGCGATCACCGGTCGCTGCTCCGTCATCGTCTTCGTCTCCGTTCGCTTCCCGTCCGGCCGTACGCCGGCCTCCCGCTGAACCGTATGCGATGGATGGGTGGAAGATCACAGGAGGCCGTCCCCTCCGCCCGGGCCCGCGCGCACTACCGTGACGGCGTGCCCTCGATCCGGAACCTCCCCGCAGCGCTCGCCTCCCGGGCGGTGCACGGCGTCTGGCGCCTCGCGCAGCAAGCGGGCGCGGTGACCGCCGAGCACCAGGGCCCGTACTCCTTCCGCCGCATCGGCGAGGGGACGAGGCTGGCCTTCCCGCAGGGGACGGTCTTCGGCACGCCGTGGATCGAGCTGGGCGCCCACTGCGTCATCGGCCGGGAGGTCACGCTGAGCGCCGGGATGCTGCCCGGCCTGGACCTCGGCCCCGCCCCCGTGGTGACGCTCGGCGACGGCGTCGTCCTGGGCCGCGGCAGCCACGTCATCGGGGACGCGCAGCGGTCGGTGGTCATCGGGGACGACGTCTACTGCGGGCCGTACGTCTACGTCACCTCGACCAACCACTCCTACGACGACCCGCACGAGCCGGTCGGCAAGCAGTGGCCCCGCAGCGCCCCGGTGGAGATCGGCGCCGGAAGCTGGCTGGGCGCGGGCTCCGTGGTCCTGCCGGGCGCGCGGCTCGGGCGCAACGTGGTGGTCGCGGCCGGAGCGGTCGTACGGGGAGAGGTCCCGGACCACGCCGTGGTCGCCGGAGCGCCCGCGCGGATCGTGCGGCGGTGGGACGCGGAGCGCGGCTGGCAGCCGCCGCTGCGGACCCCGGCCCCCGAGCCGGTGCCCGCGGGGGTCACGTCCGAGGAGCTGCTCGCGGCGGCCCAACTCGCCGCGGACGCCGAGTAGGACGGACGCCGGGGACCGCCCGGCCCCGTCAGGCCGAGGCCAGCAGCACCGTGCCGCACAGCGCCAGCCCGGCGCCCGCCGCCTGGATGCCGCGCAGCCTCTCGTGCAGCACTCCGCGGGCGGCGAGTGCCGTGACCACGGGGTAGAGCGAGGCGAGCACGGCGGCGGTCGTCACCGGACCGTAGAGGGTCGCGACCATGTAGGTGCCGTTGGCGGCGACGTCGGCCAGGCCGACGAAGGCGAGCGCGGGCAGGGCGGCCGTCACGGCGCGCACGCCGCCGCCCTCGCCCGTGGGGAGAGCGGGGACGCCGCGCCTCGACTGCACGTACAGCGCCGCGCCGCCGACGGCCACGTTGCACACCCGCTGGACGAGCAGCGCGAGGAAGAGCCCGGCCGCTGTCGCCGTGAAAGCGTGCTCGATGAGTGCCATCACGGCGCCGAAGCCCACCGCGGAAACCAGCGTCAGCGCGATCGTCTGCCGCTGCACCGGCGCGCCGCGCAGCTCCGGTCCGCCGGCGAGCACCACGCCCGCCACCGCGACGGCGATTCCCACGGCCTGCAGCCAGCCGGGCCGCTCGCCCAGCGCCAGCCCGGCTGCGACGGGCACCACCACTGCGAGCGAGGCGAGTGGGGAGACGACGCCCATGGGGCCCTTGGAGAGGGCCTTGTAGAAGGCGAGCATCGCGACCGGCCCGACGACGCCGGCGGCCGCCGCGAACCACAGGTGCCCACCCCACTCGCTCCAGCCGCCGGTGGCGACGACGAGCACCCCCAGGGCGGCGGCCGCGAGCGTCTGCGAGACGACCACGACCGTCAGCGCGGACATGCGGCGGGTCAGCAGACCGCCCCCGAAGTCGGCCAGCCCCCACATGAGGCTGGTCGTCAGGGCCAGGACAGCGGTCATGGGAACACCTCGAAGTACAGTGGCTTGAACACGAAAGTCGAAAGTACAGCTCACCCTAGTGCAGTGAACTGAACTCTGTCATTCACGATAATGGACGGTATCCGAAGACCGTGACGGACCTCGACCACCTCACGCAGTCACTCGCCCGCAATCTGAAGCGCTGGCGCCAGGAGCGGAACTTCACCCTGGACGGCCTGGCCGCCCGCGCGGGAGTAAGCCGGGGGATGCTCATCCAGATCGAGCAGGCCCGTACGAACCCCAGCGTCGGCACCGTCGTCAAGGTCGCCGACGCGCTGGGCGTCAGCATCACCACGCTGCTCGACTTCGACCAGGAACCGCAGGTGCGGCTCATCCCCGCGGAGCAGGCGGTGCGGCTTTGGTCCACGGAGGCGGGCAGCCACAGCACTCTGCTGGCCGGTGCGGAGGCTCCCGGCCCGCTCGAGCTGTGGTCGTGGCGGCTGATGCCGGGGGAGGGCAGCGATTCCGACGCCCACCCCTCGGGTACGACGGAGCTGGTGCATGTGACGTCCGGTGTGCTCACCCTGTGCGTCGAGGGCAGCGACCACCGGGTGCCGGCGGGCACCTCGGCGAGCTTCGAGTCGAACGTGCCGCATGGCTACCGCAACGACGGTGCCGAGCCGGTGGAGATGACCATGGCGGTCTCCGTCCCCGCGCCCCGCTGACTCGCTGCCCCACCGGCCCGCGGTGTTAGCGTGCGCCGCATGCGCGCGCCCATCGGAGACTTCGCCTCCGCCACACCGGCCGCCGAGGCGGACGCGTTCACGGGGCCCGCCGCCGAGGCGATCCGGGACTGGAGCGGCGACGTTCCGGCCGGCCAGCTGCTCTACGTGGACACCGACCCGGAGAAGGCCGACACCGCCGTCTTCATCGAGAACTACGGCGCCGACCTGCACGAGACCTCGGCCAACTGCGTCGTGGTCGCCGCGAAGCGGGGCGGCGAGCGCACGCTCGCCGCCTGCGTGGTCCTCTCCCGCACGCGCGTGGACGTCAACGGGGCGGTGCGGCGTCAACTCGGAGCGCGCAAGGCCTCGTTCGCGCCGACGGACACCGCCGTCGCCGAGACCGGCATGGAGTACGGCGGCATCACGCCCTTCGGCCTGCCCGAGGGCTGGCCGGTGCTCGTCGACCGTGCCGTCACGGAGCTGCCGTGGACGCTCGTCGGCAGCGGCAGGCGCCGGGGGAAGCTGATCGTGCCGGGCAGGGCGCTGGCCGCGCTGCCCGGCGCCGTCGTCATGGAGGAGCTGGGCGTTCCGGCCGCCGACTGATCCGGGCCGGGCGCAGCCGCGGCCGGACGGCCGGGCAGCGTGGCGGGGCCCGCCGCGACGCCGCCTCAGCCCAGCTTCGGGATCTCGATGGCGGGGCAGCGGTCCATCACCATGTCCAGCCCGGCCGCGCGCGTCCGTTCGTAGGCGGCCTCGTCGATCACGCCCAGCTGGAACCAGACCGCGCGGGCGCCGATCTCCACGGCTCCGTCCGCGACGTCCCCCGCGAGCTGCGAGTTGACGAACACGTCCACGACGTCCACGGGGAAGGGGATCTCCGACAGTTCGGCGTACCCCTTCTCGCCGTGCACGCTCTCGGCTCCGGGATGCACCGGAACCACGCGCTTGCCGAAGCGCTGCAGGACCTCCGCCACGCCGTAGGCGGCGCGCTGCCGGTTGTTCGACAGCCCCACCACGGCCCACGTGTCCCCGGTCTCCGTCAGAATCCTGCGCACCGTCTCCGTGTCTGCGTACATGCCCCGTGCAACGGGCCGCTCCGCGCGGGCATTCCCGTGCCGTCCCGCGGTCCGGGAGCGCTGCGTAAGGTGCGTGGCATGCAGGAGCAGTACGTGACGGTCGCGGGCGAGGGTGTGCACGAGACGGAGGTCAGCCGTTCACGCTTCCTGTGCGCGCTGGCCCCCGCGGCGACGGAGGAGGAGGCGCGGGCGTTCATCGAACGGGTCCGGGCGCGGCACCCGGGGGCGTCGCACAACTGCTGGGCGTATGTCATCGGCACGGACGGCGGCGTCCAGAAGTCGAGCGACGACGGCGAGCCGGGCGGCACGGCCGGTCTCCCCATGCTCCAGATGCTCGACCGCCGCGGCATCCGTTACGCGGTCGCCGTCGTCACCCGCTACTTCGGCGGCACCAAGCTCGGTGCCGGCGGGCTGATCAGGGCGTACGGCGGTGCCGTGGGGGAGGCGCTGGACGCCGTGGGATGCAGCGTGCGGCAGCGCTACCGGCTCGTGACCGTCACCGCCGGCCACCAGAGGGCCGGCAGGCTGGAGAACGACCTGCGCGGCAGCGGCCGCTCGGTGCGGGACGTGACGTACGGCGCGGAGGTCACCTTCGAGATCGGTCTGCCCGAGGCGGACGTCGAGGACTTCCGCCGCTGGCTGGCGGACGCCACGGCCGGGACGGCGCGCCTCACCCTGGGCGGCGAGGCGTACGGCACCGTCTGACCGGACCGGACCCGGGCTGAGAGTCCGTCCGCAGGCGGCGGATCGTTTGCGGGCCGTGCGAGCCGGACATAGCGTGACGGATGCGCAGTTTCCGCAGCGAATCGTTCAGCCGTCCCGCCGTCGAGCCGTCCAGCAGTCCGTCGCTCAGCCGTGGAGCCGTCCAGCCGCCCGAGGGGGCATGACGCCCGCTGCCGTGGAGCCGTGGAACCGAAAGGTCCGCCGATGCCCGCACCACCGGACGGTCCCGGAGGTCCCGCCGCCGGCCCGGCGACCGGAGACGCGGCCCCGTCGCACACCCCGCACCGCTGGCTGACGCTGGCGGTGATCAGCCTCGCCCAGCTCATGGTCGTGCTGGACGCGACGATCGTGAATATCGCTCTCCCCTCCGCGCAGCGCGCGCTGGGCTTCGACAACGACGGACGGCAGTGGGTCGTCACCGCCTACACCCTCGCCTTCGGCAGCCTGCTGCTGCTCGGCGGGCGCCTGTCCGACTACTTCGGCCGCCGCCGGACCTTCGTGACCGGCCTCGTCGGTTTCGGTGTCGCCTCGGTGCTGGGCGGAGCGGCAAGCAGCTTCGCCTGGCTGATCGGAGCACGCGCCGTCCAGGGCGCGTTCGGCTCGGTGCTCGCGCCTTCCGCGCTCTCGCTGCTGACGACCACGTTCACCGAACCGCGCGAACGCTCGCGGGCGTTCGGCGTCTTCGGCGCCATCGCGGGGTCCGGCGCAGCCATCGGGCTGCTGCTCGGCGGAGTGCTCACCGAGCATCTGAGCTGGCGCTGGACGCTCTACGTCAACGTGGTCATCGCCGCGGTGGCCGCGATCCTCGGGATGCTGCTTCTTCCGCCGCACAGACCCTCGGAGCGTCCCCGTCTGGACATGTCCGGCGCGGCGCTGGTCGCGGGCGGCCTGTTCTGCCTGGTCTACGGGTTCTCCGCCGCCGACACCGAGGCCTGGAGCGACTGGCGCTGCTGGGGGTCGCTGACGGTGAGCGGGCTGCTCATCGCGGCCTTCGCCGTCCACGAGGTGCGCGCCGCGCATCCGCTGCTGCCGCCGCGCGTGCTGCGGGACCGCAACCGGGCCGCGTCCTTCCTCAGCGTCTTCATCGCGGGCGCCGGCATGTTCGGCGTCTTCCTCTTCCTGACCTACTACCTGCAGCGGACGCTCGGATACACGCCCGTGACGACGGGGCTGGCCTTCCTGCCCCTGGTGGGCTCCCTGATGCTCACCGCGCAGCTCTCCACGAACCTGCTGATCCCGCGGCTGGGGCCGAAGCCCGTGGTGCCCACGGGCATGGGGCTGGCCGTCGCCGGGCTGATCTGGCTCACCGCGCTCGGCCTGGACAGCGAGTACGCGTCGCACGTACTGCCTCCGCTGATCGTCCTCGGCGTGGGGCTGGGGCTGGTGATGCCGTCGGCGATCTCCCTGGCGACGCTGGGCGTCGCCGGGCGGGACCAGGGCGTCGCCTCCGCGACCGTCAACACCATGCAGCAGGTGGGCGGTTCGGTCGGCACGGCGCTGTTCAACACGATGGCCGCGTCCGCGGTGACGGACTACCTGCGCAACCGCCCCCGCACCCCCGGCGTCGCCGCGCGGGCCCAGGTGCACAGCTTCGCGACGGCCTACTGGTGGGCGACGGGGTTCTTCGCCGTCGGCCTGGTCGCGACCCTCGTCCTCTACCAGCGGGGGCGTCCGAGGGACCTGGCGGTGGGGCGGACGACGGGGCCGCCCGAGAGCGGCGGCTGAATTCCGCCCTCCGGACGGTGGGAGCCGGAGGCCGGCCTTGACCGGGAGCAGGGGGAGGGCGGATGCTGCGGAGAAATAGTTGGCACATACAACGGTCTCCGCGGGTGGCCGCTGGACAGCCCCGCGCACGGCCGCCGCCGCGGCGTGCCCAGGGCCTGGCGCACGCTGCCGGAGCCGGGAAATCGGGTGCGTACATGTGCGGAATCGCCGGCTGGGTCTCCTACGGACGCGACCTCGCCCAGGAGCGCGGCACCGTCGACGCCATGACCGAGACGATGTCCTGCCGCGGACCGGACGACCGCGGCACGTGGATATCCGGCCCGGCGGCCCTGGGCCACCGCAGGCTCGCCGTCATCGACCTGCCCGGCGGACGCCAGCCGATGAGCGCCGAAGGCCCCTCGGGGCAGAAGGCTGCGATGGTCTACTCGGGGGAGTGCTACAACTTCGAGGAGCTGCGGGCCGAACTCCGCGCCCGCGGGCACCGGTTCACCACCAGCTCCGACACCGAGGTGGTGCTGCGCGGTTACCAGGAGTGGGGCGCGGCCGTCGCGGAGCGTCTCAACGGGATGTACGCCTTCGCGATATGGGACGAGCAGGCACGTGAACTCGTACTCGTCCGCGACCGCATGGGCATCAAGCCCCTCTACTACTACGGGACCGGGGACGGAGTCCTCTTCGGATCCGAGCCCAAGGCGCTCCTGGCCAATCCGCTCGTCCGGCGCGAAGTCGGCCCCAACGGCCTCCGCGAGCTGTTCTCCATGATCAAGACACCCGGCTGCGCCGTGTGGGAGGGCATGCGCGAGGTGGAGCCCGGCACCGTCGTCACGGTCGGCGCCAACGGCCTGCGGATGACGGCCTACTGGTCGCTGGAGACCCGGGAGCACACCGACGGCAAGGACGACTCGATCGCCCGCGTACGCGAGCTGCTCGACGACATCATCCGCAGGCAGCTGGTCGCCGACGTGCCCCGCTGCACCCTGCTCTCCGGAGGTCTGGACTCGTCCCTGCTGACCGGGATCGCGGCACGCCAACTCGCCGCCGAGGGCGAGAAGGTGCGCAGCTTCGCCGTCGACTTCGCGGGCCACACGGACAACTTCGTGGCCGACTCGCTGCGCGCCACTCCGGACGGCCCCTACGTGCACGACGTGGCCGCGGACTCGGGCACCGAGCACCAGGACATCGTGCTCTCCTCGGCCGAACTCGCCGACCCCGGCGTGCGTGCCCGCATGATCCGCGCCCGGGATCTGCCGATGGGCCTGGGGGACGTGGACACCTCGCTGTACCTCCTCTTCAAGGCCGTCCGGGAGCACTCGACGGTCGCGCTCTCGGGGGAGTCCGCGGACGAGGTCTTCGGCGGGTACAAGCAGTTCTTCGACCCGGCGGCGCGCAGCGCCCCGACCTTCCCCTGGCTGGTGATGATCCCCGAGATGATCGGCGAGCAGGGCGGCTTCCTCACCGGCGAGACCAAGGAGGCCCTCGACCTGCCCACCTACATCGAGGACGGCTACCGCGAGGCGGTCTCCGGCATCGGGCGCCTGGACGGGGAGAGCGACTTCGAGTACCGGATGCGGCAGATCTGCCACCTCCACCTGACGCGTTTCGTCCGGATGCTGCTGGACCGGAAGGACCGGGCGAGCATGGCCGTGGGACTGGAGGTGCGGGTGCCCTTCTGCGACCACCGCCTCGTCGAGTACGTCTACAACACGCCCTGGAGCCTGAAGTCCTTCGACGGCAGGGAGAAGAGCCTGCTGCGCGAGGCGACCGCCGACGTCCTGCCGCGGTCGGTGTACGAGAGGGTCAAGAGCCCCTATCCCTCGACACAGGACCCGCGGTACGTCGCGGCGCTGCAGGAGAACGCCCGCGAGGTGCTCGCCGACGGTTCCCACGCCGTCTTCGGCCTCGTCAGTCGGGAGTGGCTGAAGGAGGCCGTTGAGGCGGACTGCGCCCGGATCGCGCCGGCACACCGGCACGGCCTGGAGCACACGCTGGACCTGGCCCTGTGGATCGACATGTACACACCGGCCATTACGCTTTCCTGAGCAGCTGGAACAGGTGGCGGGAACGGCTCCGGCCGTCCCCGCCACGCGGCAGGGACCGGCCCGCCGGGCGGGGAAGGACGGCGACGCGATGACGCAGCAGACGGCAGCCGCGAAGGGCGAGTTCGACGGACGCACCGCCGCCGTGACCGGCGGCGCCTCCGGGATCGGTCTGGCCGTCGCGCGGGAACTGAGCCGCCGCGGGGCCGAGGTGTGCGTGCTGGACCTGTCGGCCGACGCCGTGCCCGAAGGGCTGCACGGCCTGGCCTGCGACGTGACCGACCGCGCCTCCGTGGAACGGGCCTTCGGCCGCATCGAGGAGCGCTTCGGCCGTCTCGACGTCCTGGTCAACAACGCGGGCATCGGCGCCCAGGGCACCGTGGAGGACAACGGCGACGACGAGTGGAGCCGCGTGCTCGACGTCAACGTCACCGGCATGGCACGCGTCTCCGCCGCCGCGCTGCCGCTGCTGCGCCGTGGCGCAGCAGCGGCGGGGGACGGGGCGGCGATCGTCAACACCTGCTCGGTGGCCGCCACGGCGGGCCTGCCCCGGCGTGCCCTGTACTCCGCCAGCAAGGGAGCGGTCCTCGCGCTCACCCGGGCGATGGCCGCGGACCACGTACGTGAGGGCATCCGCGTCAACTGCGTGAACCCCGGCACCGTGGACACCCCCTGGATCGGGCGGCTGCTGGACACCGCGCCCGACCCCGGTGCCGAACGCGCCGCGCTGGAGGCCCGGCAGCCCACCGGGCGGCTGGTCTCGGCCGAGGAGGTCGCCGCCGCCGTGTGCTACCTGGCCGGGCCCCTCGCCGGTGCGACGACAGGCACGGCACTCGCCGTCGACGGCGGCATGCACGGATTGCGCCTGCGTCCGGCTGAACCTCCCACGGGGCACTGACCCCCCGCTGCGACGCGCCGCAAGTGACCCGCGCCGCACGGATGTTGGGCCGAGCGGAGCCTTACCTGACCTTCCGTCACCACGGAGCGTCCGTCGACTGCCCGCAGTGTGCGCGGCGCCGGAACGCCGGCGCGGACTCCCCGCGGGCGCACACGCGCCGGGCGTGCCGTGCGGGGGTCCTCAAGGCGGATGTCAGTGGCAGCTGGTAGACCAGGGGTGGTCCGGATCGGCGTAACCGCGGGGAGAGTTGAACGTGCGGGTGGGAGCACTTCTGTGAGATTGCTGCACACGTCGGACTGGCATCTGGGGCGGAGCTTTCACCGCATCAGCCTCCTCGATGCGCAGCGGGACTTCCTCGACCACCTCCTCGCCACCGTCGAGGAGGAGCGGGTCGACGCGGTGCTGGTGGCGGGAGACGTGTACGACAGAGCGGTGCCGCCGCTGGCCGCCGTCGAGCTCTTCGACCACGCTCTGCACCGTCTCGCCGAACTGGGCGTGCCCACGGTCATGATCTCCGGGAACCACGACTCCGCCCGCCGCCTGGGAGTCGGGTCCGGACTGATGCGTCACGCCGGTATCCATCTGCGCACCGACCCGGAGGGCTGCGGAACACCCGTGGTCCTCCCGGACGAGCACGGTGACGTCGCCTGCTACGGGCTGCCCTACCTGGAACCCGCCCTCGCCCGGGCCGCGTTGGGCGCCCGCGAGGGCGGCCACACCGCGGTGCTCGGCGCGGCCATGGAGCGGGTCCGCGAGGACCTGGCCGCCCGCCCCGGCACCACCCGCTCCGTCGTGCTCGCCCACGCCTTCGTGCACGGGGGCGAGAGCTCGGACAGCGAACGGGACATCACCGTCGGCGGGGTGTCCGCCGTTCCGGCATCCGTCTTCGACGGCGTCGACTACGCCGCGCTCGGGCACCTGCACGGCTGCCAGACCATCAACGACCGTGTGCGCTACTCCGGTTCGCCCCTCGCGTACTCCTTCTCCGAGAGCGGCCACCGCAAGTCCATGTGGCTCGTCGACCTCGATGCCCAGGGCGGCGTGTCGGCACGGCGCCTCGACTGCCCCGTCCCCCGGCCCCTCGCCCGTATCCGCGGCGCCCTCGAACAGCTCCTGGAAGAGCCCGAGTTGGCGCGGCACGAGCAGTCCTGGGTCGAGGCGACCCTGACCGACCCCGTACGCCCCCACGGCGCGATGGCCACGCTCGCCGCCCGCTTCCCGCACATCGTCAGCATCGTCTTCGACCCCCGCGTCCGCGACGGGGGCGGCGAACAGGTCTCCTACGCCCGCCGCCTGCGGGGCCGCAGCGACCAGCAGATCGCCGAGGACTTCGTGGGGCACGTGCGCACCGGGCGTGAACCGGACGAACTGGAGCGGGAGATGCTGGGAGAGGCCCTGGAAGCGGCCCGCGTGGAGGAAGCACAGGAGGGCGACTCGCAGTCCGGCGCCCGGGACACGACGCGGGTGCGGCCCGTCACGGCCGGGGCGGAGGCGGCGGGATGAGGCTCCACCGGCTGACGATGACCGCCTTCGGGCCCTTCGCCGGCGAGACGGCGGTGGACTTCGACGAACTCTCCGCCGCCGGCCTCTTCCTGATGCACGGCGCGACCGGCGCGGGGAAGACTTCCGTGCTGGACGCCGTCTGCTTCGCCCTCTACGGCGGCGTCCCCGGCGCCCGTCAGCAGCCGGGCGGCACGCTGCGCAGCGACTACGCCGCTCCCGGCACCCTCACCGAGGTCGTCCTCGACCTGACGATCGGCGGCAGGCGCCTGGAGATCACCAGACGCCCGGAACAGAGCCGCCCCAAGCGCCGCGGCACCGGCTCCACCCGGGAACGTGCCCAGTCGTGGCTGCGCGAGTACGACGCGGGTACGGGGGAGTGGCGTGCGCTGAGCCGCTCCCACCAGGAGATCGGCGAGGAGATCGCCCAGCTGACCGGCATGAGCCGCGACCAGTTCTGCCAGGTCGTGCTGCTCCCGCAAGGGGACTTCGCCCGGTTCCTGCGCGCCGGCGCCGAGGACCGGGCCAAGCTGCTCGGCAGGCTCTTCGACACCGGGCGCTTCGCGGCGGCCGAGGAGGAGCTGGCCCGGATGCGCAGGAACGCCCAGGAAGCGGTGCGCGCCGGGGACGAGGCGCTGCTGCGGCTCCTGCACCGGATGAGGCAGGCCGTCGGCAGCGAGGCGGAGCCGGCGGGCCTTCCGCCGGCCGGCAGCCTGCGTGGAGACGGCGAATCCGCTCCCCGCGCCGGGAAGTCCGCCCGCTCGGCCGTCCCGGACCAGCGCGGCCGCGAGAAGGGCGGCGCGGGCCACGCCGGCCGGGAGCCGTCCCCCGGGGATCCGGGGCTCGCCGAGGCCGTACTGGAATGGGCCGCACTGGCCCGTACGCACGCCCGCGAACGCGCCTGCGCCGCCTCGATCGCGGTCGGCGCGGCGGAAGAGCGCCACTCCGAGGCCATGGCGCACCTCGATGCGACGCGTGAAGTCGCCCGGCGGCAGAGGCAGTTCACCGAGGCGCAGGAGCGTGCCCGCGAGCTGGCCGGCCAGGCCGGCGAACGCGAGCACACCCGGCGACGCCTGGAGCGCGCCCGCGCCGCGGCCGGTGTCGCCCCGGCGCTGGCGTTGCGGGACGCGGCCGCGGCGGCGCACCGCGAGACGCGGTCGGACGAGACCCGGAGCCGCGCCCGGCTGCCCGCGCAGCTGCGGGACGCGGCGCCGGATCACCTCTCCCGCCTCGCCGGGGAGGTGCGCCAGGAGCTGGGCGGCCTCGACGCGGCCCGGCGTGCGGAGGAGCGCCGAACCGGCATCGACTCCGAACTGGCCGCTCTGGAACGGGAGTCGAGAGCGGACGAGGAGGTGCTGCGGGAGGCCGAGGAGTGGCTGGCCGGATGGGAGACGGAGCGTCCCGTCCTCCAGCGGCGGGTGGACGCCGCGCAGGAAGCGGCGGCCCGCGCGGAGAACCTGGCGGGCCGGCTCGACCCCGCCCGGCAGCGGCTGGATGCGGCGAGGCGCCGGGACGGGCTCCTCGACCGGGCGCGGGGCGCGGAGGAGAGCCTCCTGCGGGCGCGGGAGCACGCGGCGGCCGCCCAGGAGGAGTGGCTGCGGCTGAAGGATCTGCGGCTGCGCGGCATCGCCGCGGAACTCGCGGCGGACCTGCGGGACGGAAGCCCCTGCGCGGTGTGCGGAGCGACGGAGCACCCCGACCCGGCGCGCGCGGGCGCGGGGCACGTGGACCAGGCGGCCGAGGACGCGGCGCTGGGGACGTACCGCGAGGCGGAGGCGGCCCGCCAGGAGGCGGAGCAGTCGGCCCGTGGGGTACGGGAGGCGCTCGCGGCGGCCCGCGCCGAGTCGAAGGACGAGGAGACGACGGCTCTGGCGTCCGCCGTCGCCGGTCTGGAGGAGGAACACACCGCGGCCCACGCCGAGGCGGCCGGCGCCCACGCGGCACGCGAAGCCCTCGCCCAGGCGGAACGGGAAGCTTCCGGACGCCTCGCCCAACAGCAGGACGCGGGCCGGCGTGCGGCCGCCCGCACCTCGCACCGGGAGGCGCTGCAGCGTGAACGTGCCGCTCTCGAAAGCGAGTTGACCAAGGCTCGCGGCGATTCGGCCAGCGTGGCCGAGCGCTCCGCGCTGCTGCGGCGACGCGCCGTCCTGCTGGCGGAGGCCGCGGAGGCGGCCCGCCGGGAGCAGGCCGCGGCCGACCGGGCGGCGGAGGCGGACGGGCAGCTCGGCGAGGCGGCGAAGCGTGCGGGGTTCGGGAGCCCGGACGAGGCGGCGGCAGCCGTGCTCGGCGAGGCGGAGCAGCGGGCTCTCCAGCAGCGTGCCGACGAGTGGCAGGCGGCCGAGGCAGCGGTGGCCTCGGCCCTCGCGGATCCCGAACTTGCGGCCGCCGCGGCCCTGCCGGCCGCGGACCCGGGCGCCGCCCTGCGCGCGACGGAAGAGGCGACTCGGCGGCTCCGGGCCGCGTCGGCCACGCTGGAGGCGGCCCGTACCCGGTGCGGCGAGCTGGACGAACTGACCCGGCAGGCCCTGGCCGATGCCCGCGGCCTCGCCCCGCTGCGCGCCGAGTACGAGCGGATCGCCCGGCTCGCGGGCCTCGCGGCGGGCACGTCGGTGGAGAACGAACACCGGATGCGGCTGGAGTCGTACGTGCTGGCTGCCAGGCTGGAGCAGGTCGCCGCGGCGGCGAGCGCGCGTCTGGCGCGGATGTCCGCGGGCCGCTACACGCTGGTCCACTCCGACGAGCGCGCCGGCGGACGAGGGCGATCGGGTCTGGGCCTGCACGTCGTCGACGCGTGGACCGGCGCGGAGCGCGACACCGCGACGCTCTCCGGCGGCGAGACCTTCTCCGCCAGTCTCGCCCTGGCGCTCGGGCTCGCCGACGTCGTCACGGACGAGGCGGGCGGCACGCGCCTGCAGACCCTCTTCATCGACGAGGGCTTCGGCAGCCTCGACGAGCAGACGCTCGACGAGATCCTCGACGTCCTGGACTCCCTGCGGGAGAGGGACCGCTGCGTGGGCATCGTCAGCCACGTCGCCGACCTGCGCCAGCGCATCCCCGTGCAGCTGGAGGTCGTCAAGTCCCGGGAGGGTTCGGCGCTGCGTCACCGCACGGCTCCGGCAGCGGGCTGACGGGCTGACGGGCTACGCGACGCCGGGCGCGGGCCGGCGGTGGGCAGTGCGTCCGAGGCTGGAGTGCGTCCGAGGCTGTGGGCCGGAGGCCTCAAAAGGATGTGACGGCAGCCCCGCCGGCCGTCAGGGTGGCGGCCATGACCTCCACCTCACGACAGCCCGGCACGCAGCCCGAACCGCCCCCGATGGAGAGCGCCCCGTACCGGGACGCGCTGCCGCTGCGCGGACGCACCGCACTGGTCACGGGGGCGAGCCGCCGCAGCGGCATCGGTTTCGCCGTAGCGCGGCGCCTCGCCGCCTACGGCGCATCCGTCTACCTGCATCACCACCGTCCGCACGACGACGCGCAGCCCTGGGGGGCCGACCCCGACGGGCCGGACGCGCTCGTTCGCAGCGTCCGGGAGACGGCGGCCGCCGGAGCGCGCGTCGCCCACGGCCCAGCCGACCTGACGGAACCCGGCGCCCCGGCCCGGCTGGTCGAGGAGGCGACCGGCGCCCTCGCCGCGTCCCGACTCGACATCCTGATCTGCAACCACGCGCTTAGCGGCAGCGACGGACCGCTCGAGTCCGTCGACGCCGCCATGCTCGACGCCCACTGGGCCGTCAACACCCGCTCGGTGATCCTGCTGGTGCAGGCGTTCGCCGCGCAGCACCGCGGCGGGGACGCACCCACAGGACGGGTGGTGACGATGACCTCCGGTCAGGACGTCAGGGGCGGAATGCCCGGCGAGCTGTGCTATGCGCTCGCGAAGGGCGCTCTGGCGTCGTCGGTGCGCACGCTGGCCACGGCGCTGGCCCCGGGAATCACAGTCAACGCGGTCAACCCCGGCCCGGTGGACACCGGTTACCGCACCGGGCCCGATTACGACGAGGTCGCGGCGCTCTTCCCCGGCGGGCAGTGGGCGACCCCGGACGTGCCGGCCCGGCTGGTCTCCTGGCTCACCACGGACGAGGCGGGCTGGATCACCGGCGAGGTCATCAACTCCGAGAACGGCTTCGGCCGTTGAGCCGGAGAGCGTGAGCGGGCACAAGGCACCGCGCCACCGCCACCGCCACCGCGCCACAGCGGTGACGACGAGTCGACGGGCCGACTTCTCGAGAAGTCGACCCGTCGACATGGCGTCACGGTCCGCGCCTTGCTCCGTCCGCGACCGGCGCGCCGCGGCCGGTCACGGTCCGGCGGAGGCCGCCGATCAGAGAGCGGAGAGCTCGGTGACGAGGTCGTCGAGACCGAGCGAGCCCTGGGACAGCGCCGCCATGTGCCACTTCTTCAGGTCGAAGTCGTCGCCGTGTGCCTCGCGGGCGGCCTCGCGGCCCTTGAGCCAGGCGCGTTCGCCCAGCTTGTAGCCGATCGCCTGGCCCGGCATGCCCAGGTAGCGCACCAGCTCGCTCTCCACGAAGTCGGCCGGGCGGCCGCTGTGCATGCCGAAGAACTCCTGCGCGAGCTCCGGCGTCCACCGCTCGCCCGGGTGGAACGGCGAGTCGTCCGGGATCCGCAGTTCCAGGTGCATGCCGATGTCGACGATGACCCGCGCCGCCCGCATCATCTGCGCGTCCAGGTAGCCCAGCCGCTGCTCGGCGTTGACCAGGAAGCCCAGCTCGTCCATGAGCCGCTCGGCGTACAGCGCCCACCCCTCGGCGTTGGCGCTGACCATGCCCACCGTGGTCTGGTACCGGGACAGTTCGTCCGCGACGTACACCCACTGCGCGAGCTGCAGATGGTGCCCGGGAACGCCCTCGTGGTACCACGTCGAGACGAGGTCGTAGACGGGGAAGCGGGTCTCGCCCATCGTCGGGAGCCAGGTGCGGCCCGGCCGGGAGAAGTCCAGCGACGGCTGCGTGTAGTAGGGGGCCGCCGCGCCGCCGGGCGGCGCGATCCGCGACTCGACGCGCTTGACCGGCCCGGCGAGTTCGAAGTGCGTGCCGTCCAGCTTCTCGACGGCCTCGTCCATCAACCCCTGCAGCCAGTCCCGTACTTCGTCGACGCCCTCGACGGCCTCGCCCTCGGTGTCGAGGTGGCGCAGCGCCTCCCACGGAGTGGAGGCACCGGGGAGGATCTTCTCCGCCTCCGTGCGCATCTCGGCCAGCAGCCGGTGGAATTCGGACCAGCCGTAGGAGTACGCCTCGTCGAGGTCGAGGTCGGTCCCGTTCCAGTAGCGCGACCAGAGCGCGTAGCGCTCACGTCCGACGATCTCCGCGGCCCCCTCGACCCCGGGTGCGTACACGTCGCGCAGCCAGTCGCGCAGCCGGGCGACGGCGCCGGTGGCCTCCGCCGCCGCTGCGTCGAGCACGTCACGCAGCGACTCGGGACCCTCGGCGGCGAAGGCCGCGAACCAGCCCCGCCCGTCTCCTCCTTCGCCGTCGCCGACCCACTCGTCGAGCTGCGTCAGGACGGTGGAGACCTGGCGCGGCCCCGCGTGAAGCCCCTTCTCCAGCCCGGCGGCCAGCGACTCGCGGTAGCCCTCCAGGGCCTCGGGGACCGCGCGCAGCCGCTGCGCCACGGCCGTCCAGTCCTCGAGCGTCTCGGAGGGCATCACGGTGAAGATGCCCCGCACGGAATGGGCGGGGGAGTGGATGTTGCTGACCGCCCGCAGGCCTTCCTGGGCGTCGTGCACGGCCAGTTCAGCCGTCAGCCTCTCGCGGAGCAGCCGCGCGCAGCGCCGCTCGGCGGGCTCGGAGGCGCCCGGCTGCTCCTCGGCCTCGGAGAGCTTGCGCAGGGTCATGCGGCTCAGATCGGCGAGCGCCTCCTGTCCGGCGGGGGAGAAGTCGGGCAGCCGGCTGTGGCTCTCGGGCACACCGAGGTAGCTGCCGGTGATCGGGTCGAGTTCGACGAGAGCGTCGACGTAGGAGTCGGCGACCTGTCGCGGGAGGGGGGTGGGGTTCTTGGCATCGGACATGGATCCATCCTCGTACGTGCGGGCCCCCGCCGTCATCAACATCAGCCCGGCGGCAGCAGCGGACCGCACTCCCAGCGCTGGAAGATCAACCGCGTCTCCACACGGGCGACTTCCTTGCGCGAGGTGAACTCGTCCAGCACGAGCCGCTGCAGATCCGACGTGCCGGTCACCGCCACGTGGACCAAGTAGTCCTCGGGGCCCGCCAGATGGAACAGCGCACGCGACTCCGGAAGGGCGCGGATGCGCTCCACGAAGGGGCCGACCAGCTCACGCCGGTGCGGGCGGACCTGCACGGACAGCAGGGCCTGCAGCGGCCGGCCCAGCCGCGCCGCGTCGAGGCGCAGCTCCTGGCCGAGGATGACGCCGCTGCGGCGCAGCCGTGTCACACGGTCCAGGCAGGTCGACGGCGCGACGCCCACGGCGGCGGACAGGTCGCGGTACGTCATCCGGGCGTCGTTCTGCAGGAGACGGAGGATCTCCAGGTCGACCGGATCGAGTGCGACGGAATCGTTCATCGGGCGAACGTAGCACGGCGTTCTCGGCGTTCTCTCCGGCAGTTGTTCAGGATGCGGGTATGGAGAACACGCAGACCGGCGTCCGGCCGGACCCCGTCAGCGCACCGGCCGCCGCCCCGCACCCGCGCGCTCAGGCGACCGAGGCCGTCCACGCCGGACGCGACGACCTCGCGGCCCTCGGCGTGCACGCGGTCCCGCTGGACCTGTCGACCACCTACCCCGCACCCGACACCCGTGCCGAGGCGGCCCGCATCGACGAGTTCGCGTCGGGCGGCGCCCGGCCCGACGGCCCGCCGGTGTACGCGCGGCTGGACAACCCGACGGTCGCGCGCTTCGAGGACGCCCTCGCCCGGCTCGAAGGGACGCAGTCCGCGGTGGCGTTCGCGAGCGGCATGGCCGCGCTCACCGCCACGCTGCTGGTCCGGGCGGCCGAGGGGCTGCGTCACGTCGTCGCCGTACGGCCGCTGTACGGGTGCAGCGACCACCTGCTGGAGAGCGGGCTGCTGGGCACCGAGGTCACCTGGACCGACCCGGCGGGGGTCGAGGCGGCGATCCGGCCCGACACGGGACTCGTGATGGTCGAGAGCCCCGCGAACCCGACCCTCGCGGAGGTCGACCTGGCCGCCCTCGCCCGCGCCTGCGGACCGGTGCCGCTGCTCGCGGACAACACCTTCGCCACTCCGGTACTCCAGCGCCCGCACGAGTCCGGCGCGCGGCTGGTCCTGCACAGCGCCACCAAGTACTTGGGGGGCCACGGGGACGTCCTGGGCGGGATCGTGGCGTGCGACGAGGAGTTCGCGTGCCGGCTGCGGCAGGTGCGCTTCGCGACGGGCGGCGTACTGCACCCGCTCGCCGGATACCTGCTGCTGCGCGGGCTGTCCACGCTGCCGGTACGCGTACGGGCGCAGTCCCGTACCGCGGCCGATCTCGCCGGGCGGCTGGCGGCGGACCCCCGTATCGCCCGCGTGCACTACCCGCGGCTCGGCGGGGCGATGGTCGCCTTCGAGGTGGAGGGCGACCCGCACGCCGTCACCGCCGGGGTGCGGCTGATCACCCCGGCGGTCAGCCTCGGCTCCGTCGACACCCTCATCCAGCACCCCGCGTCGATCAGCCACCGCATCGTCGCCGAGGGCGACCGGCACAGCGCCGGCATCAGCGAGAAGCTGCTGCGCATGTCGGTCGGTCTGGAGGACGTCGAGGACCTGTGGCAGGACCTCGACCGGGCGCTGGGCGTCAGTCCCGGGCCGACGGGGCGTAGGCCAGAGCCCGCACAGCGGGAGCTGCACCCGGCAGCTGCGCCGTGACGACGAGAGTGCCCTCCTCGATCTGGTAGTCCAGCGGCAGACCGAGGCCGCGCATCGCCGCGACCATGGCGGTGTTGGACGCCTGGGTGACGGCGTACACGCTGCCCGCGCCGTCCTCCAGCGCCATCGCGACGAGACGGCGCAGCAGTTCGCCGCCGAGGCCGCGGTGCTGCCAGGCGTCCTCGACGAGGAGGGCGACCTCGGTCTCCTCGCCGTCCCACAGCAGGTGGCCGAGCGCGGCGAACTCCCCCGGAGCGGTCTCCACCGCCAGGGAACGGCCGAACCGGGGGGAGAGCAGATGCGTGAGGTAGGAGTCGGCGTCGGCGACGGGCCCGTGGTAGCGCTTGGAGAGCGTCTCCCTGGAGCAGCGCCCGTGCAGGGCGAGCGCCGCGTCGACGTCCCGGGTGTCGGCCCGGCGCACGGTGACGGACGGCCCCCCGGAGAGGGTGACGCTGTCCGGGGAGTGCGGCACCCGCTTCCCGGCGCCCAGCTGCCGGTCCAGCTCGACGAGCGCGCGTGCACGAGCGAACTCACTGGGCGCGAAAGGCAGTTGCGGCCGCTCGATGACGAGGACACCTCCTGCCGGGTCCCGCAGCCGCAGCACGGTCCCCTCCCAGCGGCCCTCCGGAGGGACGTCGAGTACCTCCGGATCGATCCTGCGGCCGGACGGTGAGACGGGCGGCACCGATCGGATGGTGCATCTGCCGAGCAACTGCCGCAGTACCAGCGGCAGTTCGGCGGTGTCCAGGGCGGTGCGGGTGGCGAGCTGCAGGACGCGTGTCGGGATGTCGACAAGGGAATCCTCGTCGGCGCGCTCCGTCCATGTGTGACGTCCGCCCGCCGCCTCGACCAGCCGGTGCAGCTCCGCCGCCTCGACCTCGCGGGGAGCGCGCAGCACGAACTCGTCGATACTCTGCTCCGGCGAGTGCCCGGCGTCCGCGCCGACTCGGGCCCCGGACGGGGACGGGGTGTCCGCTGCGGAGGAGGAGTCCGCCGTCCGCGGTCCCAGCGGGAAGGTCTGCAGCGAGACGATGTCGATGCGTTCGCGCGCGAGTGCGGTGCACAGTCCGGCGAGCGCCCCCGGCTCCTCTCGCACGGTCGTGCGCATCAGCCACAGCGACGTCGCCCCGGCCCCCACCGGTGGTTCCACGCCGCCGGTGCCGCTCCGCGGCGGCTCCGCCGCGGAGGCGCAGCGCCGCCGCAGCCTGCTCCAGCTCTCCTGCACGCTTCCGCCGACGAGACGCAGGAAGCCGTGACGGGATGGCTGCTCGTTCTGCGACATGTCAGTCATGCGACCCACTCTCACCCACTGCCATTGCCCGATCAAGAACGCTTTGTGACCGTCGGATTACGGCTGCTTCCGGTCGTCCTGCCGCGACCGGCGCGCCGTCACCGGTGCTCCGCCGGCCCGGCCCCCGTCCCGCCCGCCGCCGTCCCCGGCCCGCGCGACCAGCCGCCGCAGCACGGCGCCGCACCGTCGTGCGTACCAGCGCTGGAAGAGCGGCAGCAGGGGGCCGGCGGCGACCGTGAACCACGAAACCGGTCTGCTGAAGGCGCGCACCTCCAGCCAGACCGCGCCGTCGGCGTCCCTGCTCACGACGAACGCCTCCTCGCCGCGCACCGGATGGCCCGGCAGCGTCCCGTACGCCCATCCGGCGCTGCGCTCCTCGGCGACGGTCCACACCACGCGGCAGGGCGCGTGCAGCCGCAGCGCTCCGACGCCGAGCCCGACGACGACGTCGACGCCCGGGGACGCGCGGAGCGCTTCCGTGCCGAAGCGCACGCCCGCTTCCCGGTGCAGTCGCCATGTCGCCAGCGCCTCGGCGGCGGCGTCGAAGTCGGCCCGGCCGTGCCCCAGTCGCGTACGGACCCGCAGCCTGCGGTAGCCGGTCGGCCACTCGTGCGGCCCGTGCCGGGTCGCCCCGGCCGCCGGGTAGTTCAGGCGGGCGCCGGTCATCGGGTCACTGGCCGACGCGACCGGGCTGCAGCACCTTCGTGAACAGCACAGCGCCGCCCTCCTCCCGCAGACGCACCGTCATCTCACCGCTCTCGCCGTCGATGTCCACCTGGCCGAAGTACTGACCGCCGTCGGTGGGCGGCACGTTGGCCTTCTCCGGTGCCTTGACGAACGGCTGGGTGGGCCCGAAAGTGCCGTCGAGCTTCAGCGCGGGGAAGCCTCCCGCGTTGAGCGGCCCGGAGACGAACTCCCAGAAGGGCTCGAAGTCCTTGAACGCGGCCCTCTCCGGTTCGTAGTGCTGGGCGCAGGTGTAGTGCACGTCGGTGGTGAACCACACGGTCCCGGTGATGCGTTCCGTCTTGATGTGCCGCAGGAGTTCGGCCAGTTGGAGCTCCCGGCCCAGCGGGGCACCGGGGTCCCCCTGCGCGACGCCTTCGAAGTCCGTCTCGCCGTCAGGGACGACCAGCCCGACCGGCATGTCCGAGGCGATCACCTTCCACACCGCCCGGGAGCGCGACAACTCCCGCTTCAGCCACTTCAGTTGCCGCTCGCCGAGGATGCCCCGGGGGTCCTGGTCCTGCCTGCCGGGCGAGTTGGGGCCCCGGTAGGCGCGCATGTCGAGGACGAAGACGTCCAGCAGCGGGCCGTGCCGCACGACCCGGTAGACGCGGCCGTCCTCGTCCTTCGGCGGCAGCGTGGTGAGGGGGTGGTACTCGCTGAAGGCGCGCAGCGAGCGGGCGGCGAGGGTGTCCACGTCTTTGACCTTGTAGCGGTCGTCGTCGAGGATCTCGCCCGGATACCAGTTGTTGAGGACCTCGTGGTCGTCCCACTGGACGATCGAGGGCACCTGGGCCTGGAAGCGGCGCAGCTTGCCGTCGAGCAGGTTGTAGCGGAAGTTGCCGCGGAACTCCGCGAGCGTCTCGGCGACCTTGGACTTCTCCTCGATGACGACGTTGCGCCACACGCCGCCGTCCGGCAGGGCGACCTTCTCCGCGAGTGGGCCGTCGGCGTAGATCGAGTCGCCGCTGTTGAGGAAGAAGTCGGGGTCGAGGCGGCGCATCTCCTCGAAGATCGGATAGCCGCCGCGGTCGGGGTTGATGCCCCAGCCCTGGCCCGCGAGGTCGCCCGACCAGAGGAAGCGCACCTTGTGGCGGCGCTTGTCGGGCGCCGTGCGGAAGGTGCCGCGCACGGGCTCGCCCGTGCGCCGGGGGTCGTCCGCGTCGGCCAGCATGACCCGGTAGTGCACCTGCTCCCCGGCGGGCAGGCCGTGCACCGGCGTCATGCCCGTGTAGTCCGTGTCCGGGCCCACGACGGGGCCGATCCAGCGGCGCGCGCCGCGGAAGGACTCCGTCGCCGAGGTCTCCACGATCATCCGGGCCCTGCGGTCCGACCGCACCCAGATCAGTCCCGACGACGAGGTCACGTCCCCCGCCTGTACCCCCCATTTCGCGGCGGGACGCCCCTTGAGCGCCTGGGCGGGAGCCGCCCCCGAGAGGGACAGCGCGGCCGAGGCCGCGAGCGAGCCGCGCAGCAGCGTGCGGCGTGCCGGGACCAGGCCGGGGGTGAGCGGGTTGCCGGGTTCCTCGTGCGCCATGGACGAGCCTCCTGGATCGCGGTCGTACGGAGCAGGGGTACGGGCCGAACACAGCGACCCGTATCACCGCTGGAGGCGGCGCACGAGGCGCTTCGTGGAGCGCAGCATGGGACTGGACTCAGTCAACACCGACGCCGCGGCGGCTGAAAGGGTTCCGGATGACCGGCGTGGTGCTTCTCATCCCGGGGACGGGGCTCCCTCCGGGGGACGGGCTCGTCCGGGCGAGGGGCGTCCGGTTCCGTACGCCGTCCCGCCGCCGTCCGCGGTGCTGCGGGGGCTATGACGCGGTCGGGTCTCGATTGCCGCAGGACTCTTCCCTCCTGGCCCGCCGGAGGTCAAAGTGACGTCACTCGACTCGCGGACGTGCCGGCCGCGGGCGGCGGAGAGCCCTGACGCCGTAACGCGGCGTGCGGGAAAGGGCAGAGCACCAACGAGAACGGACTGAAACGACGATGACTCCAAAGCTGTCTGCGCTTGCGGGCTTTCGGCGCAGAACCGTCACACTTCCCGACCGCCGTCAGGCGATGGTGAAAGGTTAGGTTCGGTGGCGAATCCGGGACCCGTCGTCGCGCATCCCCGCTCGCCTGACCAGCGGTGCACGCATGCCGGAGCGGTCCCTGCCCCAGTCGTTGAGGACCGCTTGTGATGTCGTACAGCCCCCCTGCCCCCGAGTCGTGCCCGCAGCCGGGGCGTGCCGGCTGTGAGGCCGCGGGGAAGCGCCGATGAGGGGCACGGCAGGCAGCCACGGCCGCGGCGTCCGCATCGTCTACAGCCCCGCCGGCTTCGACTTCGAACTACGCGGCGCCGTCGAGGAGTTGCGCGCCGGACGCTGGATGGCGATGCGCACCCTGCTGGCGCGTACCGGCAGTTCCTGGGGGCTGCGTACGACGCGCTCGCAGGTGCTCGGTGTCGTCGCGGCGGGCTCGCACGTGGTGGAGACCTGGCTGCAGGAGTCGCCGAAGGACCCCGACGCACGCATGATGCACGCCAGGGTGGCCGTGGAGCGCGCGGTCCGGGCCAGTCGTGAACAACACCACACAGCACAGGAGTTGGAGCAGGAAGCCCGTCAGGAGTGTTACGCGGCGGCCGAGTTGCTGCCCGGGGACCCGGTGCCCTGGGTGGCGCTGCTCGCCCTCGCGAGGCTCGACAAGCGCCAGGAACGCGCCGAGCACCGTGAACGCGCGGCCGAGCCGATGCTGCCGCCCGGCCCCTGGGGCCTGCTGTACCGCGTCTACGAGCGCGACCGCTACAACCGCGAGGCGCACCACCGTATGCTCCACTTCCTGCATGCCCGCGCGGACCGGGACACGGGGAACGCGGGGTCGCGCGCCTCGGCGATCGACTTCGTCCGCTGGGTCTCCTCGTGGGCCCCGGCCGGCTCGGATCTGCTGGCGCTGCCCCTGTACGCCTACGTGGAGCAGTACCGGCGCCAGCGCGCCGCCCAGCCGTCCAAGGGCCATCTGCTGCTGAGCAGGCAGTGGTCGCACGACCCGGTCGCCCTCGACGCACGTTCGGCGTTGCAGGGGTGGTTCGAGCTGACGGACCCCACCACCCAGTCGGTGCTGGACCTGAACCACCTGGCCCACGCCCTGTGGGCGGGCCAGCGCACGTCGGACGCCGCCCGGGTCTTCGCCGCTCTCGGCCCGTACTTCACCCCGCAGCCCTGGCTGCAGGTCGCCGAGGACCCCGAACAGCCGGAAGCGGCCAGGACGGAGTTCCTCCGGGCCCGCGACCACTGCCTCGCCGCGGACGACTGACCCCGCCGGCCCCGCCCCTCTTTCGACTCCGCTCCGCCGCCCCTCTTTCGCTCCGCCCCTCTCCCGCTCCGTTGCTTTTCCACCGTTCCGCACCCGAAAGTCCCGCAGGAGGTTCCGTGTTCCCCACCGCCAGGTCGCGTCGCCCCGGCCGCATAGACGACGACGCCAAGCTCCGCGATCTCGGCTACCACCCCGTGCTGATCCGGCGGATGGGCTCGTTCGGCAACTTCGCCATCAGCTTCTCCGTCATCTCCGTCCTCTCCGGATGCATGACGCTCTACGGCTTCGGCCTGGTCACCGGCGGACCGGCGGTGATGATCTGGGGCTGGGTCCTGGTGGGCCTGATGGTGATGTTCGTCGGTGCCGGGCTGGCGGAGGTCACCAGCGCGTATCCCACCTCGGGCGCGCTGTACTACATGGCGGACCAGCTCGGCGGGCGCCGCTGGGGCTGGTACACCGGGTGGCTCAACCTGCTGGGGCTGCTGGGCACCCTGGCCGGTATCGACTACGGCGCCGCGATGTTCACCGGAGCGCTGCTGAACCTCCAGTGGGGGATCGAGCCGACGCCCGGGACCGTCATGCTGATCTTCCTGTGCATCCTCGTGCTGCACGCGGCGCTGAACCTCTTCGGCGTGCGCCTCGTCAGCGTGCTCAACTCGGTGAGCGTGTGGTGGCACTTCGCCGGTGTCGCCGTGATCGTCACGGTGCTGGCGCTCGTCCCGTCGGAACACCGCTCCGCGTCCTTCGTCTTCGGCGAGTTCGTCAACGACACGAACTGGTCCAGCCCGGTGTACGTCGTCATGATCGGGCTGCTGGTGGCCCAGTACACCTTCACGGGGTACGACGCCAGCGCCCACCTCTCCGAGGAGACGACGAACGCCGAGGTCAGCGCGGCACGCGGCATCGTACGGGCCGTCGGCTGGTCGTGGCTCGCGGGCTTCGTGCTGCTGGTCGGGCTGACGTTCGCGATCCAGGACTACGCCGGAACCCAGGCCAGCGCGACCGGAGTGCCGCCCGCGCAGATCTTCCTGGACGCGCTCGGACTCACGGGCGCCAAGCTGCTGCTGCTCGTCGTGATCGTCGCCCAGCTCTTCTGCGGCAACGCGGAGGTGGCCGCCGCCAGCCGCATGGTCTTCGCCTTCTCCCGCGACGGCGCGCTGCCCTTCTCCACGCACTGGCGGCGCGTCCACCCGCGCACCGGCACGCCCGCACGCGCGGTCGTGCTGACGGTCGCAGTCGCGGCCCTGCTCGCCCTGCCGGCGCTCTACAGCGAAGCCGCGTACGGCGCGGTCACCGCGATCGCCGTCATCGGCGTCACGCCCGCCTACGCGATCCCGATCTACCTGCGGCTGCGCAACAAGGACCGCTTCCGGCAGGGCAAGTGGAACCTCGGACGCTGGGGAGTTCCCATCGGCTGGACGGCCGTGGTCTGGGTCGTCTTCGTGACGGTGCTCTTCTGCCTCCCCCAGAAGACACCCGTCGACGTCGAGTCCTTCAACTACGCGCCGCTGGCGCTCATCGGCGTGCTGGGCCTGGCGACGCTGTGGTGGGCCGTCTCCGGGCGCGGCTCCTACACCACGCCCGGGTACCGGGCCGGGGGCGACGAACGCGAACTCGCGGAGATGAGCGAGGAGATCGTCTGACTCCAGGCTGTACACCGGGGGCCGCCCGGGACGTCCTGTCCCGGGCCGGGACCTCCGGCCCAGGTCCGCGGACGTACGTCAACAGGTGCCGGAGACCGAGGAGTCCGGACGCGGAGCTGTCTACGGTGTGCGGTCGCGGGGCATCCGCCGCCCCGGCCGAGCCAGCAGACCGCGCGCCTCCGGGCGCGAAAGGGAGCCGTGACCCATGACGATCAGCGTCCGCAACCACATCCGTATCGCCCGCCCGTCGCGCGACCTGGCGGCCGCCGAGCGCTTCTGGGCGGGGGGCCTCGGCCTCGACGTGCTCTACCGCGGCGAGCCCGGCCCCGCCAGGGGCGGCGGAGAGGAGTACGCGCTGCTGATGGTGGGGCCGCGGGGCGGGGGCTGGCATCTGGAGCTGGCACGGGACGAGGAGCGTCCCCTGGAGCCGACACCCGGGGAGGACGATCTGCTCGTGATCTACCTCGACGCCCCCGTTCCGGAGGAGACGGTGGCGAAGCTGGAGGAGCACGGCGGCAGGCGCGTACCGGCGCGCAACCCGTACTGGGACACTTGGGGCGTGACCGTCCAGGACCCGGACGGATACCGGCTGGTGCTGTGCACGCGGGGCTGGGTAGACGACGAGGGCCCGAGCACAGCCGCGACGGCGGTCCCGGGGAGCCCGTAGGCGCCCCTCCGAGGTGGGCAGGTCTCCGCGACGGAGACCCGACAGGGAAGGAACGTGCACGATGAGCCGCGAGGGCGACGGCACGACGGACGGCAACGAGAAGTACGGCAAGAAGCCCTTCAAGAGGTCGAAGAGCCACTTCGCGGACCGGATCACAGCGGACGGGGCGGACGGCTGGCCGGTCGAGGCCGGCCGCTACCGGCTCGTGATCAGCCGGGCCTGCCCGTGGGCGAGCAGGGCGGCGATCTCCCGGCGGCTGCTGGGGCTGGAGGACGCGCTGTCGCTGGCCGTCACCGACCCCCTGCAGGACGAGCGCAGCTGGCGCTTCACGCTCGACCCGGACGGCAAGGACCCGGTCCTGGGGATCCGCTACCTCCACGAGGCCTACGACGCGCGCGAGACGGACTACCCGGGCGGCGTGAGCGTCCCCGCCGTGGTGGACGTGCCCAGCGGGCAGCTCGTCACCAACGACTTCCAGCAGATCACCCTGGACCTCGCCACCGAGTGGACGGCCCTGCACAGGCCGGGCGCGCCCGACCTGTATCCGCAGGAGCTGCGCGAGGAGATGCACGAGGTGATGGACGGGGTCTACCGGGACCTCAACAACGGCGTCTACCGGGCGGGCTTCGCCACCGGCCAGGCGGAGTACGAGGCCGCCTTCGGGGACGTCTTCCGCCGCCTCGGGCTCCTCTCCGAACGGCTCGCCGGCCGCCGCTACCTGGTGGGCGAGAGCATCACGGAGGCCGACATCCGCCTGTTCACCACGCTGGTGCGCTTCGACGCCGTCTACCACGGCCACTTCAAGTGCAACCGCCACAAGCTCACCGAGGACCCCGTCCTGTGGGCCTACGCCAGGGACCTGTACCAGACGCCCGGCTTCGGCGACACGGTCGACTTCGACCACATCAAGCGGCACTACTACGAGGTCCACACCGGCGTGAACCCCACGGGCATCGTGCCCTGCGGGCCGGACCTGTCCGGATGGACGTCCCTGCACCACCGCGAGCAACTGGGCGGACGCCCCTTCGGCGACGGCACCCCGCCCCCGCCGGTGCCCCCGGAGGAGGCGGTACCGGCGGCACACCGGCCCTGAGCGGCGCTGCCCGGGGGCGCCAGCGATGTCAGGCGGCCCGCGCCGTCTCCAGGACGAGCCGTGCGACGAGCGCCGGGTCGTCGTTCATCGGCACGTGCCCGCATCCGGGGAGGCGGACCAGACGGGCGCCGGGGATCGTCTTCTTCGCTCGGATCCCCTGGCGGGGGAGGAGCAGGCGGTCCTTGGCGCCCCAGCCGATGGTCACCGGCATCCCGGGCAGGTCGCGGTCGAAGACGGAGCCGGGGCGCCTGCCGACGGCGAGCACCGGTGCGAAACCCGTGGCCGCGCGCATGGAGTGGGTCTCGGCGACGACCGCCTCGGGTGAACGGCGGCCGGGCCGGGCGTAGATGGTGCCGGTCAGCGCGGCGCGTCCGGCGGCGCTGCCCGCGAGCCGCCGCAGCAGCCCGTCCGGTATGGCCTTCGCACCGGCGCGCATGCCCGTCAGCAGGGCGTAGGCGTAGCGGCGCTCCGCCTGCGTCCAGAAACCGGCCGGGGACAGGGCGGTGACCGAGCGCGCATGGCCGTGCAGCGCCAGCTCCAGGGCCAGCAGCCCGCCCAGGGAGTTGCCGACCACGTGCGGCCGTTCGAGACCCAGGGCACGGAGGCCCTCACCGAGCAGCGGGACGACGCTCTCCAGTTCGTAGGAGACGCCCTCGGGCAGCTGCGGCGAGGCGCCGAACCCCGGCAGGTCGACAGCGACCACCTCGTGCGAGGCGGCCAGGATGCTCAACACCGGTTCCCACGCCTGCCAGTGGTGTCCGATGCCGTGCAGCAGCACGACGGGTTCGCCGCTGCCGCGGCGCTCGTAGGCGAGGTCGAAGGACGGCGACCCGGCGGGCGAGACGCGCACGAACGACTCGGTCCGGGGTACGGGGGCGTGGGGCGAGGCGACAGCGGTCATGGGCATTTCCTGTCGGGTTCGGGCCCGGACACCGATCGCGGTGCGGGTGCACGGCAGTTCGTAGACACGATGTCAGCAAGTCGTCCCGCGTGGAAGGCCGCCCGTGGTCCGCGGCGGAAGGGCTGCGATGATGTGCGGGTGGACGCCGAACAGAGCGCAGCCGACACCCACGCCCGACTCCGCCGTGCCGGCACATCCCCCGACGGCGCCCCGGACGGGGGCGGTCCGGCCGGCGGCGGCCCGCTCGGCGGTCGCGGCGGCGGTGCTCGGGGGGACCGCGAGGGCCACGGTCGGGATGCTGCCGCCCAGGACGCCACGGCAGTCTTCGAGCAGCACCGCGGGGTCCTGATGGGTGTCGCCTACCGCATGCTCGGCAGCGTCGCCGACGCGGAGGACGTCGTCCAGGACGCCTGGCTGCGCTGGCAGTCCGCGGGCAGGGACGGTGTACGGGAGCCCCGCGCGTACCTGGTGCGCGTCGCCACCCGCCTCGCTGTCGACAGGCTCCGCGCGGCGCAGCGCCGCCGGGAGACCTACGTCGGGCCGTGGCTGCCCGAGCCGCTCGTCACGCACGCGGGCACCGGCCCGGAGCGGGGCGGCACGGAACCGGACGCCGCGCAGAGCGTGCTGGCCGCCGAGTCCGTCTCCTTCGCCCTGCTGGTCGTGATGGAGTCGCTCTCGCCGCTGGAGCGCGCGGTGTTCGTCCTGCGCGAGGCATTCGGCTTCCCGTACGCGGAGATCGCGGCCGCCCTCGACCGCAGCGAGGCGGCCGTGCGCCAGCTCGGCGGCCGGGCCCGCGCGCACGTGGCCGAGCGGCGCCCCCGCTTCGACGTCGACCCCGAGGCCCGACGCGACCTGACCGAGCGGTTCCTGGCCGCCGCCACCCGGGGCGACCTCGCCGCGCTGATGGAGATGCTCGCCCCGGACGCTCGCCTCCTCGGCGACGGCGGCGGCAAGGCGAAGGCTCCGATGCGCGCCATCACCACCGCGGACAAGGTCGGCCGCTTCGCGGAGGCGATCGCCCGACGGGGCCTCGCCGCGAGGGACTTCAGGCTCGTCGAGGTCAACGGCGGCCCCGCGCTGCTCGCGACGGAACAGGGAGTCCCCACGGCCGTCCTGCAGATCGACGTCGCCGGCGGCCGCATCCAGAGCGTCTACATCGTGGCCAACCCCGACAAGCTGACCCGGCTCACGCCCTGACCGCTGGGCGCGGAGCCGGCAGTCCTTACTCCGGGCTGTCCGGCAGCCCGGCACTGATCACAGTCCGCCGGAGACGCGCAGGACGGCACCGGTGGTGAAGGACGCCTCGTCCGACATCAGCCAGGCGACGGCGTCCGCGATCTCCCGGGGCTCGCCGGGGCGGCGCAGCGGCGTCGCGTCCGCCTTCTTCCACGCCCTGTCCGGATCGCCCATGGCGGCGTGCATCCCGGTCAGTACAGCCCCCGGCTGCACCGAGTTGACGCGGACGCCCCGCGGCCCGAACTCCTTGGCCAGGCCGACCGTCATCGCGTCCACCGCTGCCTTCGACGCCGCGTAGTGGACGTACTCGCCGGGCGCCCCGAGGGTCGCCGCACAGGAGGAGATGTTGACGATGCTGCCGCCCTCGCCGCCGTGTCCCGTCGACATCTCCAGCAGGGCCCGCCGCGCGCACAGCAGCGCGCCGAGGACGTTCACGTCGAGCACGCGGCGCATCACGGACGTCGGCGTCTCGGTGAAGCCGCCCAACGGGCCGGACACGGCGGCGTTGTTGACGAGGCCCGTCACGGCGCCCAGCTCGTCGCGCACCGTGTCGAAGAGCTGCCCGACCTGCTCCTCGACGCTGGTGTCCACCTGGACGGCCACCGCGCGCATCCCCTCGGCCCGGACGGCGAGGGCCGTCTCCTGCGCGTCCACCCGGGAGCGCTCGTAGCCGATGCCGACGTGGTGCCCGGCCCGCGCGAGGCGCACGGCGACGGCCGCGCCGATGCCCCTGCTGCCTCCCGTGACCACCGTGACCCGCTGCTGTTCCGTCATGGCGATGCCCTCCCGACCTGGCGAACGATGATCGATCATCCCAGCTGAAGGCGGCGTCGGGGAACGGTTCCCGGTCCCCGGATTGGTCTTGACCAAGCTGGGGACCCGCCCTATGGTCGGCCATACGCAACAACCTTTAAAAAACAAGCACGTATAAAGTCCGGCCGCTTCGGGCCGGGCTGGACGCGGGGAAAGCGGAGGCCACTGTGGGGACCACACAGGTGGAGGCTGTGCCGGAGCCGAAGTACTGGCACTTGAAGACGGTGCTGTCCGACGCGCTGGACTCCGAGTTCGAGGTGGGGGAGATCCTGCCGAACGAGCGCGAACTCGCTGCCCGCTTCGGCGTCGCCCGTGCGACCCTGCGCCAGGCACTGGAGCAGCTCGAACTGGAGGGACGCCTGCAGCGCAGGCGCGGCGTGGGCACCACCGTCGCACCGCCCCGCTTCGGTGTCGACGTCGGCCCCGCGGAGGACAGCTGGCCCGGCGCACCCGACGACGCGTGGCAGACCGGCGACTGCGAGGACGTCGAACCGCCCGCCCCGGTGGCGAGGTTGCTGGGTGAGGACGCCGGGTCACCCGTCCACTCGGTGCGCCGTACGCGCATGACGCACGGGCAGCCCGTCGCCACCGAACTCCTCTATGTGCCGCACGCGTCCGTCCCCGGACTGCCCGCCATAGAGGCTGCGGGAGGCTCCGCCCGGGGCCGTGCGGTGCTGCGCGAACTGCACCGCCTCGAACTCGAGGGGCAGGAGCGGACCGTGGAGCTGGGCTCGGCCCGCGCCGACGACGCCCGCCAGCTGGACCGGCTGCCCGGGGCCCCGGTGCTCGTGGTCACCACGCGCTACCTCGCCCGCGGGACGACGGCCGCCGTCGCCGTCGCCACCTACCGGGCCGACACGTGCAGGCTCACCTTCGGGGACGCCCAGCCCGGCGCCCTGATGGCCGGCTGAGCCCTCAACTCCCTGGCTGTGCCCCCGACTTCCGGGCTGGGCCCCCGACTTCCGGGCTGGGCCCCCGACTTCCGGGCTGAGCCCTCAATCCCCGGGCTGAGCCCGGCAGTCAGCCGGCGTCCACGCTGAACAGCTCGCTCTCGACCTGGTCGAGGGCGAGCCGCAGCGCTCCCGTCGCGACCGCCGCTTCGCCCAGCACCGAGAGCTCGACGCGCGGGGGGCGCAGGCAGTAGCGCTCCAACTCGCCCCGGAGCGGCTCCAGCACGTCGTCCAGCCCGGACGCCCAGCCGCCGATGACGACCAGTTCGGGGTCGAGCGCGAGGACCAGCGCGGCCACGTCGTGGACGAGCCGCTGCACGAAGCGTTCCATCGCCCGCCGCGCCTGCTCGTCGCCGGCGCGGGCGAGCGCGAAGACCCCCGCGACCGCTGCCTCGTCGAGAGGGTGGAGCGGCTCGTCCGTCGTCGACAGCAGCCGCTCCGGCGTCGCCTCGCGCCCCAGCAGGTGCAGGGCGCCGATCTCCCCGGCCGCGCCGCCGAAACCGCGGTGCAGCCGCCCGCCGATCAGCGAACCGGCGCCTGGGCTGAGCCCGATCAGCACCATCACGACATCCTCGGCGCCGACCGCCGCGCCCTTCCAACGCTCGGCGACGACACCGGCGTTGGCGTCGTTCTCGACGAGCACGGGGCAGCAGAACCGCTCCCTCAGCCGTTCGCCCAGGGGCAGGCCCGTCCAGCCCGGCAGCGCGGTTCCGAGCCGTACGGTGCCGTCGGCCTCGACGATTCCCGGCGTGCCGACGCCGACCGCCCGCAGCGACTCGCGCCGCACGGCGCTGCCCTCCAGCAACTCGTCCACGGCCCTGTGGGCCTCGGCCAGCCGCTGGTCCTCGGGGGCTCCCTCGCCGACCTCGTGCGCGACCGTGCCGGTGGTGCGGCCCGTCAGGTCGGAGAGGACGGCCGCGATGCGGTGCGACCCGACCTCCACGCCGAGTGCGTAGCCGGCCTCGGCCCGGAAGCGGAAGCGCCGGGCGGGACGGCCCCGGCGCGCGTGCTGGGCCGCGGAGTCGGGTTCCTCCTCGGCCTCGGCGGCGAGCCCGGCGTCGACCAGGCCCTCGACGACGCCCTCGACCGTCGGCCGGGAGAGCTCGGTGGCGTGCGCCAGATCCGTCAGCGTCAGCGGGGGGTGGCCGAACTGGGAGCGCAGCACACGCAGCACGGCAGTCGAGTTGATCCGTCGCAGCAGAGAAGGATCCCTGCCGGAGAGCCGCGCCAAGTCCGCCTCCCTGCCTGTCCCGTGAGGCGGATCGTACCGCTCGGCCTCCCATTACCACGAGTAGGGGGCGGTCAGCCCGGGGCGACGAAACCGGACTCGTACGCGAGGATCACGGCCTGCGTGCGGTCCCGCGCGCCGAGTTTCGCGAGCAGCGAGCCGACGTGTGTCTTCACGGTCTCCGTGCCGACCACGAGCCGCTGCGCGGTCTCCGCGTTGCTCAGCCCGGCGGCCACCAGCCGCAGGACCTCCTCCTCGCGGGCCGTCAGCGCGGCACGCTCGAGCACCGCCCGCGCCCGCGGATTGCCGTGGGCGGCGGCGAGTTCGCGCAGAGCGGCCGGGAAGAGCAGGCTCTCGCCCTCGGCGGCGAGCCGGACCGCGTGGACGATCTCCGCGGGCGCTGCGCGCTTCAGGAGGAAGCCGTCGGCTCCCGCCCGCAGCGCCTGGTAGACGTAGTCGTCCTGCTCGAACGTCGTCACCACGAGGATCTTCGGCGGGCCGGAGACGGAGCGCAGCACCGCCCGCGTCGCCTCGATCCCGTCGAGCAGCGGCATGCGGACGTCCATCGCCACCACGTCGGGGCGCAGTCGACGCACCAGCGGCACCACTGCCGCGCCGTCCGCGGCCTCGCCCACCACGCTGATGTCCGGCTGGGCCTCCAGGATCACCCGGAGCCCCGCCCGCACGAGCGGCTCGTCGTCGACGAGGAGCACGGTCACCGGCACGGGCCCACCCCGCAGCGCGTCACGCCGTCCCCCGGGAGCTGCGGGCGCCGTCCGGCGTGGCGGGGACGGCGGACCCCGTCGGGCGGCGCCGGCGTTCCCGGCGACCGCCGCCCGGGGGCGCCTGCGGCAGCACGACCCGTACACGCCACTCGCCGCCGTCCGGCCCCGTCTCGGCCCGGCCGCCCAGCAACCCGGCCCGCCCGCTCCCTCCCCTCCGGCCGGCGGCCGACGGCGGACTCCCCGGCAGCGGGCTGCGCACCTCGAGTTCCAGGCCGTCCCCACCGGCTTCGAGCGAGACGGTCACCGGCACCGGGCCCGCATGGCGCAGCACGTTGGTCAGCGCCTCCTGCAGGATGCGGTAGCCCTCGCGCGAGACGGGGCCGGGGAGGTCGCCGAGCGGTCCCCTGATCCGCTCGGTGACCTGGGCCCCGGCCGCCCGCGCGGACGCCAGCAGGCGTCCGGCGTCCTCGACGCCCGGCCGTGATGCGGGCCGGGGCGCGTCCTCGCGCAGCAGGCGCAGAACCCGTTCCAGATCCTCGAGCGCTTCACGGCCGGAGGACTCGATCGCGGACAGGGCACGCTCCGTGAACTCCGGCGAACCCGCGGCACGCGCCGCGCCCGCCTGGACGACCGACAGCGTCAGCGCGTGCCCGATCGAGTCGTGCAACTCCCCGGCCAGGCGGCTGCGTTCGAGCATCGCCTCGGTGCGTTCCTCCGCCGCGGCGAGCAACTCCGTGGGAGAGGGCCCGAGGAGGCGGCGGGCCCCCGCCAGCGCCACCCGCCCGGGGATCACGACGACGCACACGAGCGCGGCGAACGCCGCCGCGGCCAGGAGCACGCACGGCCAGGGCTCCGACGGGAGGTACGGGCCCAGCTCCGTCTGCGGAGCGCCGGACGAGGCCGTGACCAGCAGATCGACGATCGCCGTCGTGAGGACGACGCTCGACCAGGCGACGGTGAAGCCCAGTTGGTGCCTGAACGTCAGCCAGACAGCCGTCCGTGCACGGTCGCTCCAGGACGCCGACGGAGCCGCTGCCAGACCGTCGTGGTCCGCCGCGTCCGCCCCTTCGGGGCGGCGCCGGGCGTGCCGGCCGGGCAGCAGCATCAGCTGGGCCTGCAGGCCCTCGGCCAGCCGGGCGTCCGGCACGATCGCCGCGCACCAGAGCAGCGGCAGCGGCAGCACCAGCACCCACACCAGGCCGAGCTGCAACAGGCCGTTCCAGCCGGGGAAGACGAAAGTGCACATCACCGCGGGCAACGAGCCGACGAGCAGGTGCAGCCACCGCGTGTACGTGACAGCGCGAACCAGTGCGCCGGGCAGTCGCAGCGGTCGCGGCAGCATTGAAGGGGCGGGCACGGCTTCATCGTGCCAGCGCCGCCCGCGCTCCCGCCTCCCCCGGGCGGGGGAGACGCGACCCACCGGCGGGGGAGGTGCCCGGCACCGCCCGTCGGCAGGCTTGCTGCCATGACCTGCATCGAAGTGAACGGACTCACCAAGGAATATGGCAGTGTGCGTGCCGTCGACCGCGTCACCTTCACCGTGGAGCCGGGGAGGGTCACCGGCTTTCTCGGGCCCAACGGAGCCGGCAAGTCGACCGCCATGCGCCTCGTACTGGGCCTCTCACGCCCGACGTCGGGCACCGCCACCGTGGGAGGGCGGTCCTTCGCCGGCCTCGGCCAGCCGCTGCGGCACGTCGGACCGCTGCTGGACGCCCAGGCCGCACACGGCTCCCGCACCGCTCGCGACCATCTGCTCGTGCTCTGCGCGGCCAACCGCATTCCCGCCGTGAGGGCAGGCGAGGTGCTGGAGGAGACCGGTCTCGCCGGGGTCGCCCGGCGGCGGGTCAGGACGTTCTCGCTCGGAATGCGCCAGCGTCTCGGCATCGCCGCCGCGCTGCTCGGCGATCCCGGCGTGCTGATGCTGGACGAGCCGTCCAACGGGCTCGACCCGGAGGGCATCGTCTGGATCCGGGGGCTGCTGCGCCGCCTCGCCGCCGAGGGGCGCACCGTCCTCGTCTCCAGCCACCTGATGTCGGAGACCGCCTCGTACGCCGACCACCTGCTGGTGCTCGGCAAGGGCAGGCTGCTGGCGGACAGCCCGATGCGTGCCTTCATCGACGCACACGTGCAGCCGCGCGTGCGGCTGCGCACCACCGAGCCGGAGCGGCTGCGCAGCGTGCTGCTCCGCGCCGGCTACGAACCCGAACCCGGCGAGGACGGACGCATGACCGTCCCCGGTGCACGCGCGGCCCGGCTCGGCCCGCTCGCCGCCGGGGAGAACCTTCCCGTCCTCGAACTCGCCGACGACGAGGCGACGTTGGAACAGGCCTATCTCGCGCTCACCGCGGACGAGACCCAGTTCGCCGCCGCCCCTTCCGCGCCCGCCCAGGAGGTCTGAGACATGTCCGCCGCATCCACCGCCACGGCAGTACCGCCCGCATCCACCGGTCCGGTCGCGTCCTTCACGGCGGCCGCCAGGTCCGAGTGGGTCAAGGTCAGATCGCTGCGCTCGTCAATGTTCTCCCTGCTGGCCGTCGTGGTCGCCACGGTCGGCATCAGCGCGCTCGTCTGCGCCGTCGACGACGGGGGAGGGGACAGCGAGCAGGGATTCGACGCGCTGTTCGCCTCCTTCTACGGCCTCAACTTCGGTCAGATCGCCGCCATCGCCTTCGCCGTCACCGCGTTCTCCTCGGAGTTCCACAACGGAGCGCTGCGCGTCTCGCTGAGCGCCGTGCCCCGCCGCGGAGTGTTCTACGTGGCGAAGACCGCCGTCGTGGGGGGACTCGTCCTGGCCGCCGGGCTGGTAGCCGGGTTCTCCGCGTTCCTCGCGGGGCAGCACCTCCTGGGCGCGAAGGGCCTCGGCCTCGCCGATCCCGGGGCGCTGCGGGCATGCTTCGGAAGCGCCGTATACCTCACGCTGATGGCGCTCTTCGCCTGCGGACTGACAGCGCTGCTGCGCAGCGGCGTCGCGGTCCTGTCGACGCTGATCCCCTTCCTGCTGATCGTCCCCTTCGTCCTCGGAGATCTGGCGGCAGGCGCCGCCGAGTATCTGCCGGACAGGGCCGGCCAGTTGGTGCTCCAGCAGAACCCCGGCAGCAGCCTGGGGCCGTGGACGGGTCTCGCCGTGACGGCGGTCTGGGCGCTCGCGGCGGTGGTGGCGGGCTGGGTCGCGGTGCGGCGGCGCGACGCCTGACCGGGCTTGATGCCTGACCGGCCGCCGCGGCTGACCGACTGCCGCGCCCGTACCGCGTCGTGGCGCGCGCATCGCGTCCGGGCGGCCGTCCGGTGCGGGCTGAGACGGTGTCAGAGGGGCGGGCGGCGCGGGCGGACCGGGTGTCAGTGCCGGCCGGTTTACTGGCCTCATGGCCGCGACCGCCCGAACGCAACACCTCGCCACGATCGACCTGTTACGCGCCCGCCCCTTCCCGGCGCGGCGCCGCCGGTCGGCCCGGGTGACCAGCGGCCCTGGCTACCACGTCGCGGAACTGGTGACGAGCGAGGAGTTCTGGGAGGACGACGGCACAGCCAGGATCGAGGCGCTGGAGGAGTGCGAGGCGGAGCGCGGGGCGCTGAGTGCCGTGCTGGCGGAACGCTGGGGCGAGCCGCAGGAGATGAGCCTGTGGAGCACCCTGGTGCGGAGCGGCGAGGGCGCCCCGGCGCCGCAGCCATGGCTCGAACTCAGCGCCGTCGCGGCCTGCTTGGAGCTGTGGCGGGTGGACGGACGCTGGATAGCGCTGGGCGTCTGCCAGCAGAGCGCCGAGCTGCCCTTCCAGCTCGTGGCGGCCGTCACCGTCAACGACCCTCCATGAGCCCTCACCGTCCTCCATGAACCCTCACCGTCAACGGCCCTCCGAGCGGCCACGTGCCGCCGAACCGACGTGAACGGTCCCTCAGCGGTCCTCCGGGATCTGCGGCTCGGCGGGTGGTGCGGGAAAGGACGGCTGATCGACCACCCACAGCCACGTACCGTCCGGCTGCCGCCCGGCCACCTCGACGGTGGCGCCGCCGTCCGGCAGCACGACAGTGGTGAGGGCGAGGTCCCCGCTGCGCAGTGCGGGCTGCTGCTCTCCTGGTTCGAACCGCGGTCGCCCCTGAGGAGCCGCTCGTAGGCGCGGCGGATCTCTTCGCTGCCTTAGGTCCGCCCTCCGTCCGGGAGCGCATGACGGCGCCGGGTTCGTACAGCGGCACCAGCCCGTCGACCTCGCCCGCGTCGAGCCTCTCGACGACGAGCCGGCTGAGGTCTTCCGGCCGGACGGCACGCTCGTCCGAACCGGCGCGGCACCGGCCGCGGGGTCATGCCGGCGGTGTCCCGTCAGCCCCCGGCGTCGCCGGACTCCGCGGCTTCCCGCAGCCGTCCGAACTCCTCCGCCATCATCTGCGGAGTCCAATGCGCGTTCAGGCCGGAGGGGTTGGGCAGCACCCACACCCGCGTGTCCCCTATCCGCCACTGCTGCGGCCCCACTTGGGCCTTCTTGTCCTCGAAGGCCACCCGGTACGCGGTCACGCCCACCACCGCCAGCCAGCGGGGCCGCAGCTTGCGCACCTTCCCCGCCAGCAGACGTCCGCCCGACCGGTACTCCTCGGCGTCGAGTTCGTCAGCGCGCGCCGACGCGCGCTGGACGACGTTGGTGATGCCCAGTCCGTACGTGAGCAACTCGCGTTCCTCGTCCGGCCGCAGCTGCCGCGGGGTGAAGCCGGAGCTGTGCAGCACCGGCCAGAAGCGGTTGCCGGGGCGGGCGAAGTGGTGCCCCGTAGCGGCGGACATGAGGCCCGGGTTGATGCCGCAGAACAGCACGCGCAGGCCGTCCGCCACCACGTCCGGTACGACCCGGTCGCGCGCCGCCTCCAGCTGCTCCCGGGTGAAGCGCGGCGGACGCTCCCGCGGTGTCAGAGGATCGCTCCCGGCGAGTACGCGGCCGCTTCCGGGTGCCGCTTCGCGATCTCCTCGATACGGGCGACCACCTCGCCGACCTGTCCGGCGGCCGCGCCGGTGAACGCCAGCCGGTCGGCCATCAGTTCGTCGAGTTCCGGGCGGCGCAGCGGGATACGCTCGTCGGCCGCCAGGCGCTCCAGGAGCTCGTTGCGCTCGGCGCCCGCACGCAGCGCCAGGGCGGACGCGACGGCGTGCTCCTTGATGACCTCGTGCGCGCTCTCCCGGCCGACCCCGGCACGCACGGACGCCATCAGCACCTTCGTCGTGGCCAGGAACGGCAGGTACCTGTCGAGTTCGCGCTCCACGACGGCCGGGAAGGCGCCGAACTCCTCCAGTACGGTCAGGAACGTCTCCACCAGTCCGTCGAAGGCGAAGAAGGCGTCGGGCAGCGCCACACGCCGCACCACCGAGCACGACACGTCGCCCTCGTTCCACTGGTCGCCCGCCAGCTCGCCGGTCATCGACGCGTAACCCCGCAGGATCACCATCAGGCCGTTGACGCGCTCGCACGAGCGGGTGTTCATCTTGTGCGGCATCGCGGAGGAGCCGACCTGGCCCTCCTTGAAGCCCTCGGTGACCAGTTCCTGGCCGGCCATGAGCCGGATCGTCTTCGCCAGCGACGAGGGCGCACCGGCGAGCTGCACGAGCGTGCTGACGGCGTCGTAGTCGAGGCTGCGGGGGTAGACCTGCCCCACGGAGGTGAAGGCGTGCGCGAACCCGAGGTGCTCGGCGACCCGGCGCTCGAGTTCGGCGAGCCGCTGCTCGTCGCCGCCCAGCAGGTCGAGCATGTCCTGGGAGGTGCCGACGGGGCCCTTGATGCCGCGCAGCGGGTAGCGGGCGAGGAGTTCGGTCAACCGGCCGTAGGCGACGAGCAGTTCGTCGGCGGCCGTCGCGAACCGCTTGCCGAGCGTGGTCGCCTGCGCCGCCACGTTGTGCGAGCGTCCGGCGATCACGGTCCCGGCGTGCTCGCCTGCCAGCCGCCCCAGCCGCGCCAGGAGGGCGACCGTACGGTCCCGGACCAGCTCCAGCGAGGAGCGGATCTGCAGCTGCTCGACGTTCTCCGTCAGGTCGCGGGACGTCATGCCCTTGTGCACGTGCTCGTGGCCCGCGAGCGCGTTGAACTCCTCGATACGGGCCTTCACATCGTGACGCGTGACCTTCTCCCGCTCCGCAATGGAGGCCAGATCGACGTCGGCGAGCACACGCTCGTAGGCCGTCAGCGCCTCTTCCGGGACGTCGACGCCGAGGTCGCGCTGCGCACGGAGCACCGCCAGCCACAGCCGCCGCTCCAGCACCACCTTCTCCTCGGGCGACCACAGGCGGGCGAGTTCGGCCGAGGCGTAGCGGTTGGCCAGGACGTTCGGGATGCGGGGCACGTCAGTCACACCGCCAGATTCTACGGGGGACCTCCGGCGCGCCCCTACGGGGTGTCCCCGCAGGCCAGGGCCGCCAGCTCGGGCCTCTTGGGCGCCCGCCCGTCGCCGCTGGAGCGGCCGGTCAGCCGCCGCCCTATCCACGGCAGCAGGTACTCGCGGGCGAAGGCCACGTCGGCGCGCCGGCGCGTCAGCCACGACGGTACGGGTGTGGGCTCCAGCGGCGTGCGCCAGTCGGACTCCGCGGGATGGCCCAGGCGCTGCCACACGGCCTCGGCGACGCGGCGGTGCCCCTCGCCGGTCAGGTGCAGCCTGTCCTCGGCCCACATCCGGGGATCACTGAGCGTCTCCGCGGAGTAGAGGTCGACGACGAGGGCGCCGTGCTCGGCCGCCAGCTCGTCGATGCAGGAGAACAGCTGTTCCATGCGCCCCCGGTAGCGCTCCAGCACCGGCCCGCGGCGGCCCGGGCTGCGCATCAGCACCAGCTGCCCGCAGTTGGGGGCGAGCTTCGCCACCGACTCCTCCAGCAGCCCGCGGACCCTGGCCATGTCGCACTTGGGGCGCAGCGTGTCGTTGAGGCCTCCGACCAGCGTGACCAGGTCGGCGCCCATGGCCGCCGCGAGGTCGACCTGTTCGGCGGCGATCTGCCCGATGAGCTTGCCGCGCACGGCGAGGTTGGCGTAGCGGAAGCCGGGGCCGCGGGTGGCCAGCCGCGCGGCGAGGAGGTCGGCCCAGCCGCGGTACGTGCCGTCCGGCAGCCGGTCCGACATGCCCTCGGTGAAGGAGTCGCCGAGGGCCACGAAGCTGCTGATCGCGGGAGCGTTGGCGGTGTCGGTCACGGTCGGTCATCGTATCCGGTTGCTTCAGGCGACTTGTCGCCCGGTCGCCGCTCGGACCGGGCCCCGGCGGGGGAGGGTCAGCGCGACCCCTCCGCCGGGCTCTGGTGCACCAGCTCCCGCAGCACGTCCTCCATGGTGACGACGCCCTCCGTGCGGCCGTTCCCCTCACCCATGACCGCGGCCAGGTGCGTACGGCTCGAACGCATGGCGCCGAGCACGTCGTCGAGCGGCATCGACGCCCGCACCCGCGCGATGGGGCGCAGCGCCGTGGCGGGGAAGGCGGCATCGCGGGGGATGGCGTCCAGGGCGTCCTTGACGTGCAGGTAGCCCAGGGCGCGGCCCCTGCTGTCCACGACGGGGAACCGCGAGAAGCCGGAACTCGCCGAGAGCTGCTCCAGCTCCTCGGGAGTGACGCCCAGCCGCGCGGCCACGACCCGCTCCGTGGGCCGGGCGACCTCGCCCACCGGGCGCCGGCCGAGCTCCAGGGCGTCGCGCAGCCGCTCGGTCGCCCGGTCGTCGATGAGGCCGGCCTCGCTGGAGTCGGCGACCATCTGGGCGAGTTCGTCGTCGGAGAACGTCGACTCGACCTCGTCCCTGGGCTCCACCTTCAGCAGTTTCAGCAGGGTGTTGGCGAAGGCGTTCACGGTGAAGATCACCGGCTTCAGCGCCCTCGACAGCGCGACCAGCGGCGGCCCCAGCAGCAGGGCCGTCCGCTCGGGCGCGGCCAGCGCGATGTTCTTCGGCACCATCTCGCCGAGCAGCATGTGTGCGTAGGTCGCCAGGGTCAGGGCGAGAACGAAGGAGATGAGCCCCGCGTAGCCCGGGCCGAGGCCCAGCAGATGGAACAGCGGCTCCAGCAGGTGCTCCACCGCCGGCTCGGCCACCACGCCCAGCACCAGCGTGCACAGCGTGATCCCGAGTTGGGCGGCGGCGAGCAGCGCCGAGACGTGCTCCAGGCCCCACATGACGCTCCGTGCACGCCGGTCGCCCTCCTCGGCGAGCGGCTCGATCTGCGCCCGGCGCACCGAGATCAGGGAGAACTCGGCGCCGACGAAGAACGCGTTGGCCACCAGCGTCAGCAGGCCCACGAACAACTGGACCGCGGTCACCGGCCGTCCTCCCCTTCGGTCTCGTCCTCGTCCTCGTCCGTGTCCGGCGGCGCCGTCAGCTGCACGCGGGCGGCCCTGCGTCCGCGCGCGTCGACGACCTCGATGTGCCACCCCGCCACGTCGGCGGTGTCGCCCCGCAGGGGGATGCGTCCCAGCTCGGTCGCGACCAGACCGGCCAGCGTCTCGTACGGGCCCTCCGGGGCGCGCATCCCGATCGCGGCGAGCTGGTCGGTGCGGGTGGCGCCGTCCGCGTCGAAGATGCGACGGCCGTCGACGTCGGTGCCTGCCGGGGCCAGGTCCGGGGGCTCCTGCGGATCGTGTTCGTCGCGGACCTCGCCGACGACCTCCTCGATGATGTCCTCCAGCGTCACGACGCCCGCCGTGCCCCCGTACTCGTCGATGACGACGGCGATGCTCCGGTCGCCGCCGGGCATCCGGTCCAGCAGTCTGTCGACCGTCAGCGACTCGGGCACGAGCAGCGGCTCGCGCATCAGCTCCGTCACCGGATAGCGCATCCGCTCCTCGGCGGGCACGGCCAGCACGTCCTTGATCCGGACGATGCCGACGACGGTGTCCAGGCTGCCCCGCACCACCGGGAAACGGGAGAGCCCGGTGGCGCGTGTGGCGTTGGCGACGTCCTCGGCGTTGGCCTGCACGTCGAGGAAGGTGACCTGCACCCGCGGGGTCATCACGTTCTCCGCCGTCAGCTCCGCCAGATGCAGCGTCCGCACGAACAGGTCCGCCGTGTCCGGCTCCAGCGCCCCCTCCTTCGCGGAGTGACGGGCCAGGGCGACGAGTTCACGCGGTGAACGCGCCGAGGCGAGCTCCTCCGTGGGCTCCAGCCCCATCAGGTGCAGCATGCGGTTCGCGGTGTTGTTCAAGTGCCTGATCAGCGGGCGGAACGCCGCGGAGAACAGGCGCTGCGGGGTGGCGACGGCCTTGGCGATGGTCATCGGGCGGGAGATGGCCCAGTTCTTGGGGACCAGCTCGCCGACGACCATCAGCACGACGGTGGACAGGGCGGTGCCGATGACGAGCGCCGCCGAGGAGGCCGCCGACGCCGGTACGCCGATCGTCTTCAGCGGACCCGTGATCAGGCGCGCGATCGACGGCTCGGCGAGCATCCCGACGACGAGGTTCGTGACGGTGATGCCCAGCTGCGCCCCCGAGAGCTGGAAGGTCAGGGACTTCACCGCCTGCATGGCGCTCTGCGCGCCGCGTTCGCCGTTCTGGACCGCCCGCTCCAGATCGGCGCGTTCGACAGTCGTCAGGGAGAACTCCGCGGCGACGAACGCTCCGCATGCCAGCGACAGCAGCAGCGCCACCAGGAGGAACAGCACTTCGGTCATCGTGCCGCCTCCGCGCGGGAGCGGTCGGCGGGGGAGTGGGCCGGGCGGCGTCTGCGGCCGCGCGGCGCGCTGTCGGGAGGGTCGCCCATGGGCGGACTCTCACACCTTTCGGTCAGGGCTGCCCCGGCCCGGGGGCGGGGTAGCGGTGACGGGAACCGGCCGACGCTGGTCGCGATCGTGACGGCGGCTGTTCATGGTAGACGGGCAGGGCGCGCAGCGAGTTCCCCGCCCCGAGCAGCCGTATGCCCCGGCACGGGACGTCCCGCACCACGGGAGGTAGCTCCACGGTGTCCGGCGGGACGGGTCCCCGGCGTCGGGTGGGACGGCTCTCCGGCGGGTGCGGCGTCGCCGGCGCCACGCGCCCGCCGGACCGGCGACGAAGGCGGCACCGGAGGCGGGATACGCCGCCCCGTGGACGACGAAGACGCTCCCGACCATCAGCGTCCGAGGCTGAAAGCCCACGGCCGTGACGGCCTTCGCCCACCCTCTCCCAGCCGCTCTCGCGGATCCGGCAGCGTATCGGAATTCGAATGCGCGTACGCAAAACTCTGGGGTGGTTCTCTGCCTCAGAGGTGCGGGACCTGTCAGGCCGCAGGCCCGGACCCGGTCGCTCCGGGCTTCGCCAGCCACTGCATGTACCACTCACGGAATTCCGGCCCGGGGTTGAGCCCCTCGTCGCAGGCGAGGTCGTCCGACCAGACCTGTCCTCGGGCCGGGCCGGTCACCACCAGCCGGAAGTACGAGCCGCAGCCGATATCGGCCAGGACGAGCGAGCCCGTGAACCAGCAGGGGTCGAAGTACTCGTCGTCCGGGGCATGCCGCGGGCAGGCGCGCTCGATGGGCCACGGCTGGAATCGCCCGGTGTGGGGGAACGGGGTGGACAACAGGTCCGCCCAGTCGTCCCCGAGGTCGGCCTGCTGGCGCGCCCACTCGTCGCTGCCGAAGGGGAGGAGCCCGAAGCCCGGCCCGGCTCCGCCGCTGCCCACCGTGGTGATGAAGGAGAGGTACGAGTCCGGCAGTTCGACGCCGTGATCCTGCTCGAATCGCCGTACGAGGGTGTCCGCCACCGGCGGATGGAGCCTGTAGCGGTGCCTGCCCGCTGCGAACCGGCGGCATCCGGCATCCGCCTCGGCCAGCGCGCGGAGGCGCTCCCTCACCTCGGCCGCGTCCCACGTGTCGACGTCCACGGCGTCACGGTAGCGCTGGGCTCGACGGGACGGGGGCTCCGCCCTGGCCGGTGCTAGCGGATGAGTGCTAGCGTGGTGGTGTGGCCAAGACACAGCTGAACGTCCGGGTGGACGAGTCGACCGCGGAGACGGCGCGAGAGCGCGCCCTGGCGCGGGGGGTGAGCGTGAACCGCTACATCGAGGAGCTGGTCGAGCGGGACGCGGGCGAAGTGGGGCACACTTTCGTCGAAGCGGCCTCCGACTTCATGAAGAGCTACGAATCGCTCTTCGCCGAGGAGTTTCCCGAACCCGGCCGCTCCGGCCGCCGCGGAGGCGAGGGCCGTCCGCGTACGTGACTCTCCGCATCGATCTCGCCTGGCTGCTCATGGTCGCCGAGGCGAAGGCCCCCGGTGACCCCCTCGTGTCCGACTACGGCGCTCTCGTGGCCGCGGTCAGCAGGCACGAAGCCGCCATATTCGACCGCCCCGTCTACGCCGAACCGCACGACCGTGCTGCCTCTCTCCTCCAACTGCTCCTGCACGTGCCCGCGTTGGAGCGCGGCAACGCCCTCTTCGCGTCCGCCGTCGCCTACGCGTATCTCGTCGCCAGCGGCCTGAAGGTGACGACCTCGCCCGAGAAGATCCGTGACCTCGCCCGGTTGGTCAAGAGCGGCGAGGCGGGCGTCAGGGACATCGCCGCCGAGCTGCGCACCTGGACGCAGTGACGCCCGGCCGCTGCCGCCCGCCGCAACTCGCGGCAGGCGCACGGCACTTCGGCCGTCGAAGGTGCGTCCGCTCTGCCGGGGACGGGCCCCACACGGCTGGTCGACGGGCCCGGCGCGCAGCCGTCGTGCGTAGTGCCCGGCGCGGGCCGCGGTGGGGACGGCGCGCCCCGATGGTTCGCTCTGCCGCTGTGCTCGGGCCGGGGCCTGTCTCGGCGGTGATGGTTCGTTTACGCTGTCGCTCGCCCGAACAGCAAGCGGCTCGCGCCACGTTGTCCGCGAGCGGAGACTGGGTCCGACAAGGGAAAGAGCTGGCATGTCCGAGCCCGGCCGCGGCCGGTCCGACGTCCCGCCGACGGGTGGGGGACAGAAGGCGCCATCTCGCACAGGAAGTGGCGGCGGCCAGACGGGTTCAAGGGCTCTACACGGTGCCGGTGGTCGACGCGGACCTGCGGGCTGACGAGCCGTGGCTGGCCACGGCGTACGTTCCCGGGCCCTCGTTGCAGCACGCGGTGGCCGCGGGCTGGTCCTGGGCGCCGTCGTGATAGCCGTCGCCCTTTCAGGACGGCCGGCCGCCCGTGATGCGAGAGGCAGCGGGCGTGACGGGAGCGGTGGCAACGCCCGTCAGGCAGATCCGGGCACCAACAGGTAGATGAGCGCCGGAAGTTGCCTGTTTCCGGGTGCGTCCACGTGTCCACGTGTCCACGTGTCCACGTGTCCACGTGTCCACGAAGTCCCTGAGTCCCTGAGTCCCTTCGCTCCCACCCCTGTTGAGCCGCAGGAGCGCTCTCCACGCGGCACGACAGGGGGGCTTACGGTCTGCGCGCGCTGCCCAGCACGTGGAACGAGGACGGGAAGACAGGCCCCTCCGCGGGTACGAGGAGGCGCCTGAAGGAGACGTCGGCGAAGCCGGCCGTGCCGATGTCGCCGACGGGGTCCCGGCCCGTGTGGCAGCCGCCGAACAGCACCGGCCACACCGTGCGGTCCAGCAGGCGCTGGAGCCGCATCATCGAGCGCCGGCCCTCCGCCACCCCGTGCTCGTAGAAGCGCAGTTCGCCGCCCGGCCGCAGTACGCGGCGCAGCTCGGCGAGAGCCGCGGGCACGTCCGGCAGAGAGCAGAGCACCAGTGAGCAGACGGCCGCGTCGCACGACTCGCCCGGCAGAGGCAACGCTTCCGCGCTGCCCGGCACCACCTCCACCGGCACCGGCGCCTGCGATGCCGCCGCCGTCGCCGACTTCCGCAGATGGGGCTCGGGTTCGACCGCGAGCACGCGGGAGACGGTGGAGGGGTAACGGGAGAAGTTCAGCCCGTTACCCGGCCCGATCTCGACGACCTGCCCCGACAGGCCCGCCAGCAGCTCCGCTCGGTGGGCGCCCACTCCAGCTCGTACGTCCGCGGTTTCGCTGAGACGTGTGTAGAACCGGGCGAAGACCGGGCGGTTGACGGAGCGGTGCGTGCGCCCTGCGTCCTCTGGGGCCATGGGTTGCGTCCTTCCGTGGAGACCGTCCTGAAAACCGCGTCCGGGACCGATTCTCCCCGAGGACCCCGATATCCGGAGGCCGCGGACACGCCGACCGCGCCCCGGCGGATCCCGGTTGACGCGGGTCGCGCGCCTGCGCCGGTGCCCGCAGGGGACGTTCGCACCACGGGGACCGGGTACGGAGCTGGGACGCGGGCGGACGCCGGGGGTGTCAGGAGAGCCCGGGAGGAAGGAAGCCGCCCTTGCCGCCCAGCTCGGGGGCGAGCCAACTCGCGGCAGCCGCACGGAACTCGGCGGGATCCATGGTGCCCGCGCCCTCTGGCACCGCTCCGAGGAGAGCGGCCCCCGCCGCGCGCGGCAGGTCCTCGATGTTGCAGCGGGACGCCAGGTCGGGAGCGTCCGGCATGCTGCCGATCACCACGCCCGCGGTGTGCAGGCTCCGTGTGCGCAGCGCCTCCGCTGTCAGCGCGGTCGCGTTGAGGGTGCCGAGGCCCGCCTCGGCCACGACGAGCACGGGAGCGGAGAGCATGCCGGCCACGTCGGCGAGCGTGGCACCGCGTTCGTCGAGGTGCACCAGCAGGCCGCCGGCGCCCTCGACGAGCACGAGCTGGTGACGTGCCGCCAACTCCTGTGCCGCCGTGGCGACTTCCTCCGGACGCACGGCCGGCATCCCGGACCTCCGGGCCGCCGTCGCGGGCGCCAGCGGCTCGGGATAGCGGGCGAGCTCCATTCCTGTGACGGCTTCCCCGGCGAGGCGGCGCACCTCCGCCACGTCACCTGCTTCCGTCTCCGCGACGCCGGTCTGGGCGGGTTTCAGCACCGCGACCGAGCGGCCCGCCGCGAGGCCCGCGGCGGCCAGCGCCGCAGTGGTCACCGTCTTGCCGACGCCGGTGCCCGTCCCGGTGACGACCACGACTCCCCTCATGCGCTCAACCCTCCGCCGCCGCGGCGCACATGGCCGTGCAGATGCGCTCCACGTCCTCGTCGCCCGTCACGTACGGGGGCATCGCGTAGACCATGTCGCGGAAGGGGCGCAGCCACACCCCGGCGCGTGCGGCGGCCCGGGTGGCGCGCTCCATGTCGACCTCGTGGTCGAGCTGCACCACTCCGACCGCACCGAGGACACGTGTCTCCCGTACGCCCGGGAGCCCGGCCGCCTCGGCCAGTCCCGCCTCCAACCCGCCCTGGATGCGGCGCACTTCACCCGCCCAGTCGCCTTCGAGGAGCAGCCCCACGGAGGCGTCCGCGACAGCGGCCGCGAGCGGGTTGCCCATGAACGTGGGACCGTGCGCGAGGACGGGCACCTCCCCGCGGGAGATCCCCTCGGCGACCCGCGGGGTGCACAGCGTGGCGGCCATCGTGAGGTAGCCGCCCGTCAGGGCCTTGCCCAGGCACATCACGTCGGGAACGATCCCGGCGTGCTCGCAGGCGAACAGGGCGCCCGTCCGTCCGAAGCCGGTGGCGATCTCGTCGAGCACCAGCAGCACACCGTGCTCGTCGCACGCCTCCCGCAACGCCCGTACGTACGCGGGGGAGTGGAACCGCATGCCGCCCGCACCCTGCACCACCGGTTCCACGATCACGGCCGCCAGCTCGTCGGCGTGGCGGGCGACCGTCTCCCGGAGGTGGCGCAGATACCCCTCGTCCGGCGGGGCGTCGAAACCGGACGGCGGCGCCGAGGCGAAGACCTGGCGGGGCAGTACCCCGGACCACAACTCGTGCATCCCGCCGTCGGGATCGCACACCGACATGGGCTGCCACGTGTCGCCGTGGTAGCCGCCGCGCCACGTCATCAGACGCCGCTTGCCGCCGCGCCCCCGCGAACGCCAGTACTGCAGGCACATCTTGACCGCGACCTCGACCGACACGGACCCGGAGTCCGCGAGGAAGACGTGCTCCAGACCCGCAGGCGTGACGTCGACGAGCCGCTTCGCCAGCCGCACGGCCGGCTCGTGCGTGAGCCCGCCGAACATGACATGGCTCATCCGCTCGAGCTGCCGGTGCGCCGCCTCGTTGAGCACCGGGTGGTTGTAGCCGTGCACGGCAGACCACCACGAGGCCATCCCGTCGACCAGCTCCCGCTGCCCGCAGAACTCCTCGGCCAGCCGCAGCCGCACACCCGCGGCCGACTCCACCAGCAGCGGCTCCGAGCGACCCGGCATGGGGCCGTAGGGATGCCACACGTGCTGCCGGTCGAGTGCGAGCAACTCCTCATGCGTCATGGGTGGTTCACCTTGCCGGTCGCCGCTGCCGCTCCGTCACGCATTGGGCGGCAGCGCCGTGCCCGCGCCCCGCCTGCGCACGGAGACCAGCTCCTCCGTGCGGTGCTCCGGAAGCGTCGTGGTGCCGGCGCCCTCCACCTCGAAGCCGGCATCCGCGATCATGTCGAGGTCGGCCTGGCCGGCCTGGCCCTCGCTGGTCAGGTAGTCGCCCAGGAAGATGGAGTTGACGACGTGCAGCGCGAGCGGCTGCAGGGAGCGCAGATGCACCTCGCGGCCGCCGGCCAGCCGCACCTCCGCGTCCGGGCAGACGAAGCGGACCATCGCGAGGATGCGCATGGCCCGCTGCGGCGTGAGGTTCCACTCGTCGGCGAGAGGCGTCCCCTCGAAGGGGATGAGGAAGTTGACCGGGACGGAATCAGGGTCCAGCTCCCGCAGGGAGAAGACGACGTCGACCAGGTCCTCGTCGCTCTCGCCCATGCCCGCGATCAGCCCCGAGCACGCGGAGAGGCCCGCGGTCTGCGCCTGTCGGACCGTCTCCCGCCGGTCCTCGAAGGTGTGGGTGGTGCAGATGTCCTTGTAGGTCTCTTCCGAAGTGTTGAGGTTGTGGTTGTAGGCGTCGGCGCCGGCGGCCTGCAGCCGGTCCGCCTGCCCCTCGGAGAGCAGCCCCAGGCAGGCGCACACCTCGACGTCCGCGTGCTCGTCCTTGATGGCGGAGATGGTCCGCGAGACGCGCTCGACGTCCCGGTCGGTGGGGCCTCGGCCGCTCGCCACCAGGCAGACCCGCTTCGCACCGCCCTTGAGGCCCGCCGCGGCGGCCGACGCCGCCTCCTCCGGCTTGAGCCACGTGTACTTGAGGATCTCCGCCTTCGAACCCAGACGCTGGGAGCAGTACGAGCAGTCCTCGGGGCACAGCCCGGACTTGAGGTTGACCAGATAGTTCAGCTTCACTCGCCGCCCGAACCAGTGCCGCCGCACCTTCCCGGCCGCGGCGACGACGTCGAGCAACTCGTCGTCGGAGGTCTCCAAAACAGCGCGTGCCTCTTCACGGGTCGGCAGTTCGCGCCGCAGCCCCTTCTCAACGAGCGTCTTCAGCAGGTCCATGGTGCCGATCCTTGCTGATCTCCCCGCTCAGAGCCAAGGAGAAGGATCACAACAATGGCCGGGCCGGGTGTGTGTATCGCCACACCGCGAGGCAGGGTGCGAGCGGCTACGGTCTATGGACCGCCTACAAACGCGCCCCCGGTGGTGCGCCCGGCGTCGCCCCCGCCACACTCCCGTTCACGGACACGAGGACGCCCGCATGCAAGAGGAGTCCCGCACGCCTTCGGACCCGCCGGGAGCGCCCCGTCCCCGGGCCGCCCGGCGCGACCCGTTCGCCTGGCTCGACGAGGCCCGCCTCTCCCGTGAACGCGCGGGCCTCGTACGGACGTTGCGGCACCGCCCCGCCGACTCGGAGCTGCTGGACCTGGCGGGCAACGACTACCTCGGCCTCACCCGCCACCCCGAGGTGACCGACGCGGCCGCCGGCGCCGCCCGCCTCTGGGGCGCCGGCTCCACCGGCTCGCGGCTCGTGACCGGCTCCACCGCCCTGCACGCCGAACTCGAGGCGGAACTCGCCCGGTTCTGCGGATTCGAAGCGGCGCTGGTGGTCTCGTCCGGGTACGCGGCGAACCTCGCCGCGCTGACCGCGCTCACCGGCCGCGGCGGCCTCGTCGTCTCCGACGCCGGCAACCACGCCTCCCTCATCGACGGCTGCCGCCTCTCCCGCGCGGAGACGGTCGTCGTCCCCCACGCGGCGCCCGACGCCGTGGCGAAGGCGCTGGACGGGCACGCCGGGGACGCCCTCGCCGTGACCGACTCGGTCTTCTCCGTCGACGGTGACGCCGCGCCGCTGCCCGCCCTGCACGAGGTCTGCGGTGAGCACGGCGCCGCGCTGCTGGTGGACGACGCCCACGGCCTGGGCGTCGTCGGCGAGGGCGGACGCGGCGCCGTGCACGCCGCGGGGATCGCCGGCACGAAGGGAGTGGTCGCCACGGTCACCCTCTCCAAGGCTCTCGGCAGCCAGGGCGGCGCGATCCTGGGGCCCGCCCGGGTGATCGGCCACCTCGTCGACACGGCGCGCACCGTCATCTTCGACACCGGCCTCGCACCGGCCGCCACGGGCGCCGCCCTCGCGGCACTCCGCCTGCTGCGCCGCGAGCCCGAGCGGGCGGCCCGCGTCCGTCGCGCCGCGGCCCGGCTGCACGGTGAGCTGTCTGCGGCGGGACTGCGCACCGCGCACCCGGATGCCGCCGTCGTCTCGGTGCGCGCCCCCTCGCCGGGTGCGGCCGTGCGCTGGGCCGCGGACTGCCGCGCGGCCGGGCTGCAGGTGGGCTGCTTCCGTCCGCCCTCGGTGCCGGACGGGATCTCCCGCCTGCGCCTGACCGCACGCGCCGACCTCACCGACGCCCAGCTGACCGCCGCCGTGGCCACGATCGTGCGTACCGCCCCGGAGGGAGCGGCCGGCTGAGGCGCCTCACCGGACGAGCGCCGGCCTCCCGGGGGCGGCTCTTGCCCGGGCTCCGGGCTCCGGGGACGCCGCGCGTCCCGCGACGGGCCGCGCCCGCGTCCTCACCCGCTGCCGGAGGGCGGCGGCAGGGTCACGCGTGCCGCGCGACGTTCACCGTCCAGCACCCGCAGGGCCGTTGCGAGCGTCGTGCCGTGCAGCTCCGTCTCGCTTCGCTCGTGCATGAGCGCCAGGGCGTCGCGCAGGGACGACGCCTTGCCCACCAGCGCCTGCGCCGCGCGCAGCCTGCCGTAAGTGTCCCCGGACCGCGCCGGGTTGATCCGGCCCAGCAGGTCGAGGACCTCCAGATAGCTGTCGACGACGTTCCCCTCCGCCCTGGTCAGCGCGGGCAGCGGCGGCAGTTCGGGCGGCCACACCGCGCTCACCTCCCGGCCTGCCCGGCCGCGGCGCTCCCGCGGCTGACCGTGAGCCGGTCGATGAGCCCGTAGTCCGCCGCCTGCCCGGCGTCGAGGACCGTCTCCCGCTCCAGGTCGGCCCGCACGGTGCTCGGCGGCTGCCCGGTATGGCGTACGTACATCTCCTCCAGCCGCTCGCGGGTGCGCGTCAACTCCCTGGCGTGGACGGCCAGATCGTCGGCCTGGCCCTGCAACGCCTCGGTCAGGTGCGGCTGGTCGAGGACGATGCGGGCACCGGGAAGCGCCATGCGCTTGCCGGGTGTGCCGGCGGCGAGGAGCACCGAAGCCACCGGTCCCGCCTGGCCGAGGCACACGGTCTCGATGTCGCAGCTGACGTACCGCATCGTGTCGTAGACCGCGCTCATCGCGCTGAACGAGCCGCCGGGGGAGTTGATGTAGAGCGAGATGTCCCGCTCCGGCGCCGCCGCCTCCAGCTGGATGAGCTGGGCCATCACGTCGTTCGCCGCGGTGTCGTCGATCTGCGTGCCGAGGAAGACGATCCGTTCGCCGAGCAGCTTGGAGTACGGGTCCAGCGTCCGGGTCCCGGTGCTCGTCCGTTCGCTCAGCTCCGGCAGGACGTAGCGGGCTGTGGGTCTGTGCGGCATGGCGCCACCTCTCGTCGGTCCACCCTTCTGTAAAAAATGTACAGGATGTACGTGACGTTATGCTGGGGTCATGACCTACGAGATTCCGGTGACGCAAGCGCGCGCCGCCCTCGCCGACCTGATCAACCGTGTGGTCTACGGCGGCGAGCGCGTGGTGGTGACCCGGCACGGCAAGCCGCTGGTCGCGCTCGTCTCGGCCGCTGACCTGGACAGACTCCGGGAGATGGACGAAGCGGCCGAGGAAGGCGTCATCAGCACCTTCTCGAGCGTCCGCGAGAGCCCGTCGTCCTCTGCGGGCGAACGCCGCCGCTTCGGCATCGCCGCGGAACACAGCGGCCCGGCCGCCGGTGACAGGCGGCCGGGCCGGGAGAGTTGAGCTCCGGAAGGACCGACTCACCGCCGGGCGGCGGTGGCCGGGGCGTGCGGCGTCAGGAGCTGAGCTGCCACACGGCGTGCGCGATCCCGTCGGTGTGCAGGTCGAGCGCCTTCTCGTTGATGTTCGAGGTGTCGTCGCACTCCGAGTGGTAGCACTTGTCGTAGGACTCGCCGGCCTTGCCGTCCCACTTCTGCGCCTGCTCCTCGGACATGGTGTCCCCGGCGCCGGTGAAGGTGCCGCCGACGGTGACGCCCGCAGCGGCGAACGAGGCGTGGTCGCTGCGACCGTTGACCTCCGAGGAGGTCTCCGTCTCGATGTTCTTCTCCTTGAAGTAGTCCTTGAAGATCCCCTGGACCGTCGCGTCGTCGTCGTAGACGAAGTGGCCGGCGTTGGGGGAGCCGATCATGTCGAAGTTGAGGTAGGTGGAGATCTTCTCCGTGTCGGCCCCGAGGCTGTCGACGTAGTGCTGCGAGCCGACCAGGCCCAGCTCCTCGGCGTCCCACCAGGCGAACCGCAGGTGCTTCTTGGGCTCCAGCTTCGCGTCGGCGACGGCGAGGGCCACCTCGAGGATGCCGGCGGAGCCCGAGCCGTTGTCGTTGACGCCGGCACCGCTCTCGACGGAGTCGAGGTGGGCGCCGACCATCACGGTCTCGTCCTCGGAGCCGCCCGGCCAGTCGGCGACGAGGTTCATGCCGCCCCCGTCGAACTCCTGGATCTTGGTCTCGAATCCGGCCTTGTCCAGCTTGCCCTTGATGAACTCGACGGACGCCTTGTAGCCGGGCTGGCCGTGCGCGCGGTTGCCGCCGTTGGCATCGGCGATGGACTGCAGTTCCTTCAGGTCCTGCTGGACGTCGGCGACGGGGATGTCGGGAGCCGCGGCGGCGGACTCGTCGAGGGCGCCGTAGGCCCCGGTCGCCCCGAGGAGTGAGGCGGCCAGTGCGGCGCTGGCGGACGCGGCTATGAGGGTACGGCGCTTCGCTGTGCGGTTCACAGGGACTCCGATGATGTGGGGGGTTCGAAGTTACTGACGGGTGTGACTTGCACATGAGAATCCTCGTGATCCCCGCGTGGCGTCAAGGGCGTTTGCCGTACGGGACGTTGCGTCATGCGAGGAGCACGGAGCGCACGTGCGGGCCCGCACGCCCGGCGCACACCCTCTGAACTGCCGTTATGTCAGGGGGTGTTGGGCGCCCGGGGGAACGTGTCGCGGGTGCGCGGCAGTTCGCACCGCGGTCCTCGTCACGGCCCGCGCGGCCGCGGCCCTCCTTCCGCGCGGCGGGCGCCGAGTCCGGAACGCGCCGGTCCGGGGCGCCGAGGGCCGGCCCGGGCCGGAGGGGCGTCGGAGCACACCGGAGCCGGACGAGGAGGGCCCGCCGGGCGGCGGAGGAGCCGGTCGCCCGGCTCCGGGCAACTCCGCGTTGCCGTACCGGAGTTCGACGGTCATCCGGCCGCAGGCGCGTCGCGCCCCGGCCCCGTCCCGCCGTCCTCCCGACGTCGACGGGGTGCTCCGGCGGACTCCGCCGCTGGTCACGGCGTGACCCCTATGGCCTTCTGCTGAGGCGCGCCCACGGCGGAGCCGGTAGATTCACGACTTGGTAAAGATCATCAGAGTGACCTGTCCCTTGCCCGTGCAGGGGCGGAAGGATCCGCCCCACAGGACCGTGATCTGTGATCACCCGCCGCCTCAGGCGGTCAGCCACCCCAGGGGGAGCCCCCACGTGAACAGAAGAAAAGCGACTATCGGCGCAGCGGGCGCCGGTGCCCTCATAGCCGGCCTCATCGTGGTTCCGTCCGCCCTCGCGGACGGCGCCGGCCAGGACGGCCCCGGCACCGCCGAGGCGCGCGGCGTGAAGGCCGCCGCCGCCCACGCCGCCAAGGCAGGCATCGACTGGAAGACCTGCCCGAAGGACTGGGGATTCGACAAGCCCATCCAGTGCGGCTACGTCACCGTCCCCGTCGACTACGCCAAGCCCGGCGGCCGCACCATCAAGATCGCCGTGAACCGTGTGAAGAGCACCGGGACGAAGGACGAACGCCAGGGTTCCCTCGTCTACAACCCCGGAGGCCCGGGCGGTTCGGGCATGCGCTTCCCCGCCCGCGTCGTCGACGAGAACCCGCTGTGGACGAAGACGGCGAAGGCCTACGACTTCGTCGGCTTCGACCCGCGCGGCGTCGGCCACTCCGCGCCCATCTCCTGCATGGACCCCCAGGAGTTCGTGAAGGCGCCCAAGGCCGACCCGGTTCCGGACGACGAGGCGGACAAGACGGCCCAGCGCAAGCTGGCCAAGGAGTACGCGGACGGCTGCAAGGAGCGCAGCGAAGGCCTCCTGCCGCACATGACGACGCCCAACACCGCCCGCGACCTGGACGTCGTGCGCGCCGCGCTGGGCGACAAGAAGCTGAACTTCCTGGGCGTCTCCTACGGCACCTACCTCGGAGCGGTCTACAGCACCCTCTTCCCGGACCACGTGCGGCGGATGGTCGTCGACAGCGTGGTGAACCCCTCGCGCGACCAGATCTGGTACCGGAACAACCTGGACCAGGACGTGGCCTTCCAGATGCGCTGGGACGACTGGAAGAAGTGGGTCGCCGAGCACGACGCGACCTACGGCATCGGCGACACCCCCGCCAAGGTCGAGAAGCAGTGGGAGAAGCTGCGCGCCGCCGCGAAGAAGGAGCCCGTCGGCGGAGTCGTCGGCCCGGCCGAGCTTCTCGGCTTCTTCCAGAGCGCGCCCTACTACGACCAGGCGTGGGCCGAGGTCGCCGGCGTGTGGTCGGCCTACCTCAAGGGTGACGAGAAGGCCCTGGTCGAGGCCGCCGGTCCCGACATGGCCGACAAGGCCGGGAACAAGGCGTCCGAGAACGGCAACGCCGTCTACACGGCGGTGGAGTGCACGGACGCCAAGTGGCCCACCAGCTGGGAGAAGTGGGACAAGGACAACTCGAAGCTGCACGAGAAGTACCCGTTCCTCACCTGGTCCAACGCCTGGCTCAACCTGCCCTGCGCCACGTGGCCCGTGAAGCAGCAGAAGGCGCTGGAGATCGGCGGCGGCAAGGGGCTTCCGCCCGTCCTCATCACGCAGTCCGAGCGCGACGCGGCCACCCCGTACGGCGGCGCCGTGGAGCTGCAGAAGCGCCTCAAGGGCTCGCGTCTGATCACGGAGAAGGACGCCGGCTCGCACGGCATCACCAACGTCGAGAACGAGTGCATCAACAAGCGCGTCGACGCGTACCTCCTCAAGGGCACCGTCGACAAGAAGGACGTCACCTGCGGCCCGCACGCCACCCCGGAACCGGAGCAGGCGCCCGCGAAGGCCGAGGCGGAGGCCCGGGCCCAGCTGCCCGCGCTGCCGTGAGCTGACGCCACGCGACGACCGCTGAGGCGGCGCGGACGCACCGCCTGACGCGCGCACGGGGGCGGCCGGGTCTTCCGGCCGCCCCCTTCGCGTGTCCGGACCCTCGTCCGGTGAGGACGTCGACGTCGCACTCCCGCGGAGAAGTTTCGGCGCGCAGGTCCGGGGTCAGGTCAGCGGTGTGTTGGCCAGGACCCGGCGGAGGACGCTCCAGGAGAGGTCGGACTCGGTGGCGAAGGCGTGTTGACGCTTGCCGTCCTCGCCGATGTAGTTGAAGGAGTCGCGGGAGTGGCTCGTGCTGTCGGACGATTCGACGGCCGTCTCGCCCGGATTGAGGTAGACGTGGAAGCCGGCGCCGAAGTCGGCGCTCGAGTTCATGCAGCCCGGACCGGTGGTGCCTCCGCCGCCGTCCATCGGGCAGTAGACGCGATGGACGGCGTAGTTGTCCCTGGAGAGCCAGGCGCACTGCCCCGGGGTGAGGGTGAGCAGCCCCGTGCGCCGGGGCGTACGGACTTCGGGGCGCTTTCATGGGGCGCGTGCGCCCGTACCGCCGCTCAGGGGCACCGGAGGCACCGGACCGCGCAGCGACCCGGCAGAGGCGCTGTGCGGGACGCTCAGGCCCTGCGGCCCTCCTCGCGCTTCTCCCGCTTGCGCGCCGCCTCGCGCTCCTTGGCCTCCTGCTGCTGCTTGGCCTTCGCCTCCGGGGCGTACATGTCCACGTACTCCTGTCCCGACAACTGCAGGATCTCGTGGATGATCTCGTCCGTGACGGCGCGCAGGATCGTCCGCTCGCTCTCCATGCCCGCGTAGCGCGAGAAGTCCAGCGGCTTGCCGAACCGGATCGTCACCCGCCCGATCCTGGGCATCTTCCGCCCCGGCGGCTGCAGTTCGAAGGTGCCCACCATGGCGCAGGGGATGACGGGCACGCCCGCCTGGAGCGCCATCGACGCGACGCCGACACGGCCCTTGTAGAGCCGCCCGTCGTGGGAGCGGGTCCCTTCCGGGTAGATGCCCAGCAGCTCGTCCTTGCGCAGCACCCCCAGGCCCTCCTCGATGGCGGCCTGCCCGGCGCCCTTCCCGGAGCGGTCCACGGGGATCTGCCCGACGCTGCGGAAGAACGCGGCCGTGAGGCGCCCCTTGATGCCGGGCCCGGTGAAGTACTCGGACTTCGCGAGGAAGGTGATCCTCCTGCGCAGCATGGCGGGCATCAGGAAGTGGTCCGAGACGGAGAGGTGGTTGCCGGCCACGATGGCCGCCCCCTCGTCGGGGATGTTCTCCAGGCCCTCGATCCTGGGCCGGAAGTACAACCGCAGCAGGGGCCCCAGCAGGACGTACTTGAACAAGTTGTAGAACACGCTACGGCCTTCCCCCATGCGTTCCGGTGAGATCGCAGAGTAGTCCCCCGGCGGGCCGGCGGTGGAGGGGGGCCACACTCGGACGGGACGTTGTGAGGCTTTCGCTCCGCTTTCAGTCCCGCTGCGTGGTCACGACGCCCACGGTCACCAGTCCCAGCACCACCCACGCGAACCACAGCCAGCCGCTTCCCCCGAGGGTCACGGTGTATGCGGTCACGAGGACGAGGGCGGTCACGGTACTGACGGTGAGCGCTTTCGACGAGCGGGGCATCGTGTGCGGCGGTCCGGACGGTCCAGGCGTTCGAGGCATAGCGGCACCCTCCTCAGGAGCCCGGCCGGTGACGGGGAATCCCGTGCAAAACGGGCCGGGTCACACCCCCATCGTCGCTCCACTGCCGCCCGGAGCGCTACTACCCGGACGTCACTGCTGCTGCCGGGCCTGCAGCGAGGCGAGATAGGCGTTGTAGGCCCGCAGCTCCCTGTCGCCGTCCCGGTCCGCCGCCCGGTCCTGGCGCCGTGCCTGCCGCTCCTCCGACCTGTGCCACTGGAAGACGAGCGCGATCAGCACCAGCACCGAGGGGATCTCGCTGAACGCCCACGCGATGCCGCCCGCCGCCGTCTGGTCCGACAGCGCGCTCACGCCCAGCGAGGCAGGCGGGTCGGCGTACGTGGCGATCATCGGCTCGGAGGCCATCATCAGCGCGATCCCGAAGAAGGCGTGGAAGGGCATCCCGGAGAACAGCTCCAGCATGCGCATCAGGTAACCCGGCCGGTGCGGCCCCGGGTCCACGCCCATGATCGGCCAGAAGAAGACCAGCCCGACGAGGAGGAAGTGCACCATCATCGCCAGGTGCCCCGCCTGCGAACCCATCAGGAAGTCGAAGAGCGGCGTGAAGTACAGCGCGTAGAGGCTCGCGATGAACAGCGGGATGGTGAACGCGGGATGGGACACCACCCGCATCCAGCGGCTGTGCAGCAGCGCCGTCAGCAGCTCACGCGGCCCCTTGCGGCCCCGCCCGGCGGCGGGCAGCGCCCTGAGCGCGAGCGTGACCGGCGCGCCCAGCAGCAGGAGGATCGGCGACAGCATGCTGATGATCATGTGCTGCACCATGTGGACGCTGAACAGCACCATCCCGTACTCGTTGAGTCCGGTGCACATCGCCAGCGCCACGGTCAGCACGCCCGCCGCCCACGCGACGGTACGGCCGACGGGCCAGCCGTCGCCCCGGCGGCGCAGCCGCACCACCGCGACCGCGTAGAGCAGCAGCGCGAGGAGGCAGCCCGTCAGGAAGAAGGGCTCGCCTGTGAACTCCAGGCCACGGGCGAGTGTGAACGGCGGAAGATCCGTCGTCATGCCGTGCCCGTCGTGGTCCATCCGAAGTCTCCCGCCTTGCGCTGATCCGCCCGCACCAGCGTAGAACGCGGCCCGCGGTGGCCCGAGAGCGCCCCTGCCCGTCCCCGGGGCCCCGCAGGGCCGCCGTGGGAACGGGCAGGAGAGGCGTGACGGTGCGGCGCTCAGGCAGGCTGGAGGGCGGCGGCGATGCGCTCCTTGCGCAGCGCCTCGTACCACTGGTCGTTCACCGGCGGCAGCGCGTTGACGTCCAGAGCCAGCTTGATGAGCATGTCCGCGATCTGCGGGTTGCGGGCGAGCACCGGCCCGTGCATGTACGTACCGAAGACCGTGTCGTTCCACGCCCCTTCGGTGCCGTCGCCGGTGCCGTTGCCCTTGCCGAGCCGCACGCGCGCGAGCGGGCGGGCGCCGGAGCCGAGATGCGTGATGCCCTGGTGGTTCTCGAAGCCGGTGAGCTGCGGCAGGCCCAGCTGCTCGTCGATGTCGCCCAGCACGTCCCCGACGCAGCGCTCCGCCTCGCCCCGGGTGCTCACCACGTCCAGCAGGCCGAGGCCCTTCTGCGGTTCGCCCAGGTCGTTCACGAACTCCCGGCCGAGGATCTGGTAGCCGGCGCAGACGGAGAAGATGATCGCGCCGTTGTCGACGGCCCGCTGCAGGCCGCCGTCGCGCAGCAGCCGCTCGGCCGCGAGCCGCTGGGGCCGGTCCTCGCCGCCGCCGATCAGGTAGATGTCCGCCGAGGTGGGCACCTGCTCGTCGGACCGGACGTCCGTGCGCTGCACCGCGAGACCGCGCTGCTGCGCGCGCCGCTCCACCACCAGCGCGTTGCCCTGGTCGCCGTAGGTGCTCAGAAGGTCCGGGTAGACCCACACCACCCGCAGGCCCGTGTCACTCATGCTGCCAACTCCTCGGGTCGATGGGTCAGTTGCCGACGACGCGGCGCAGGTCCTGGAAGGCGGTGTAGTTGGCGATGGCCTCGATACGGCCGGGCGGGCAGGCCCGTACCGCCGCCACCGCGTTCTCGCACACCTGGAAGTCGACTCCGGCGACCTCCAGGCGCACCGCCAGGTCGAGTCTGCGGTCGCCGATGACGCAGATGGGGTGCCCGGCGAGCTTCGAGTAGTCCACGTCCCACAGCCAGGAGGTGTCCGTACCGTCGGCGCCGCGGGCGTTGACGGAGAGGATCACCGGGGCCGGGGGCGCGTCGATGAGGGAGAACGTCTCCAGCCAGCCGGCGGGGTTCTTCGCCAGCAGCAGCCGCACCTCCCGCTCCTGGAAGGTCACCACGTCGTAGCGCCCGGCCACGGCTGTGACGGCGTGCATGCGCTCCAGCGCCGTCTGCGGGGGGACGCCGAACGCGGCGGCCACCGCCGCCGAGGTGGCGGCGTTCGCCTTGTTGGCGCGCCCCGGCAGCTGCAGCTTGATCGGCCACGCCGACCCGTGCGGGTCGAGCACCTCGTCGCCGGAGAGCGCCCAGCTCGGGGTGGGGCGGCGGAAACCGCACTCGCCGCAGAACCAGTCGTCTCCAGGCCGCTGCATCACGCCGCCGCAGGCGGGGCACGACCAGGCGTCGTCCTTCCACTCCTGCCCGGCGGCCACCCAGACCACGTTCGGCGAGGACGAGGCCGCCCAGACGACGAGGGGGTCGTCGGCGTTGGCGATGATCACGGCCTTGGAGCCGGAGAGCCCTTCCCGCCAGCGCTCCGCCAGCATCCGGGTCTCGGCCGCGCGGTCCAGCTGGTCGCGGGAGAGGTTCAGGAGCGCGATGGCCTTGGGTGTCACGTCGCGCGCGACGGTGGCGAGGTACTTCTCGTCGACCTCGATCACGCCGTACTGGGCGTCGCTGCCGCCCGCCAGCGCGGAGGTGATCCCCGCGGGCATGTTCGCGCCCAGCGCGTTGGAGACCACGCCGCCGTTGGCGCGCAGCGCCTCCGCGATCAGACGCGTCGTGGTCGTCTTCCCGTTCGTCGCCGACACCAGGACGATGTCCAGGTGGTGGGCCACCTCGGCGAGCAGGTCCGGGTCGAGCCTGAGCGCCACCTTGCCGCCGATCACCGATCCGCTTCCGCGTCCCGCTGCCCGCGACACCGCGGCCGCTGCCCTGCCGGCCGTCACGGCGAGCTTCGCGCGCGCGGACAGCGGCTCTGGGTTGCCTGCCATCGTCCTGCTCCTCCTTGCCCCTCGGTCCGGGAGCAGCCTATCGAGGTCCGGGGCCGCACCCGAACCGCCTCACCCGGTGCGCACCGCCGCGCGGCCCGCACCCGCCGCCCGGGCTCCGCGCCGGACGGCCCGCCCGGCGCGTGTGCCGGGCCCGTACCGCTGATCACAGACCGGGCGCGCCCCGCCTGTCCTCGACCATGGAGAGGCTGCCCCACAGCAGGTCGGCGAGCTGGCTGACCAACTGCTCCCGGCTGCAAGGACGTTCACGCAGCCACCAGTCACCGGCCGCGTACGCCATCCCCACGACGCCGTGCCCCCACACCCTCGCGCGCTCCTCGCCGCCGGGGCCGAGTTCGAGGCGCTCCTCTATGACCTTGCCGAGTTCCTCGCCGAGCCGCCGCAGCAGCGGCGCCGAGTGCTGGCCCGCCTCGAAGCCCGGCTCGCCGCCGGTGCCGCCTTCGGAGGGGTGCATCAGGAAGCGGTAGACCTGGGGCCGCGCCTCGATGGCCGCGAGGTAGGTGTCGAGGGTTGCCTCTACGCGGCGGCGCCGTTCCGCGGGTGCGTCCAGGGCGCTGCGCAGCGCGCTCACGAGGGCGTCCGTGTGCCGCACGGCGAGCGCGCTGTAGAGGCCCTCCTTGTCGCCGAAGTGGCGGTAGAGGATCGGTTTGGTGATGCCCGCCTCGGCTGCGATGGCGTTCATCGACGCGCCGGGCCCTTCACGCAGCACCACGCGGTCGGCGGCCTCCAGCAGTTCTCTGCGACGGCGCTCCGCAGCGCTGCGCTGGTCGGTCTGCTGTGTGGTCTCCATGGCGCCTCCCACCCCGTCCCGTTCCGGCTGCCTCAGGCGAAACGTAACACCGCGTAGTGCGGAAGGCCGGAGGCAGCCGGGAGTTGACATTGCTACCGGCCAGTAACACACTGGCTATTACCATAGGTAACTTAGCCGATCGGAAGGACGCGTAATGGCCGACCCCGCATTCGCACTCGATCTCAACGAGGACCAGAAGGAGATCCGTGACTGGATACACGGATTCGCCGCGGATGTGATCCGGCCGGCCGCCGCCGAATGGGACGAACGCGAAGAGACCCCCTGGCCCGTCATCCAGGAGGCGGCCAAGATCGGACTCTACTCCCTCGACTTCTACGCGCAGCAGTTCTTCGACCCGACGGGCCTCGGCATCGCGATGACGATGGAGGAGCTCTTCTGGGGCGACGCGGGCATCGCGCTGTCCATCGTGGGCACCGGCCTCGCGGCGGTGGGCGTCCTCGCCAACGGCACCGAGGAGCAGATCGGCACCTGGGTCCCACAGATGTACGGCGACGTCAACGACGTGCAGGTCGCCGCGTTCTGCTCCTCCGAGCCCGACGCAGGATCGGACGTCTCGGCGATGCGCACCCGTGCCGTGTACGACGAGGCCAAGGACGAATGGGTCCTCAACGGCACGAAGACCTGGGCCACCAACGGCGGCATCGCGAACATCCACGTCGTCGTCGCCGTCGTCGACACCGAACTGGGCTCCAAGGGGCACGCGTCCTTCATCGTCCCGCCCGGCACCCCCGGCCTCACCCAGGGCCAGAAGTTCAAGAAGCACGGCATCCGCGCCTCGCACACGGCCGAGGTCGTGCTGGAGGACGTGAGGGTCCCCGGCAGCTGCCTGCTCGGCGGCAAGGAGAAACTGGACGAGCGTCTCGCGCGCGCACGCGAGAAGGCCAGGAGCGGCGAACGCGTGAAGAACGCGGCCATGGCGACCTTCGAGGCGTCCCGGCCCGCCGTGGGCGCCCAGGCCGTCGGTATCGCGCGCGCCGCCTACGAGGTCGCCCTCGACTACGCCAAGGAGCGCGAGCAGTTCGGGCGCCCCATCATCGACAACCAGGGCGTCGCCTTCCAGCTCGCCGACATGCGCACCAGCATCGACGCCGCCCGCCTCCTGGTGTGGCGCGCCTCGTGGATGGCCGCGGCGGGCAAGAAGTTCGACTCCGCCGAGGGCTCGATGTCCAAGCTGTACGCAGGCGAGACGGCGAAGAAGGTCACCGCGCAGGCCATGCAGATCCTGGGAGGCAACGGCTTCACCCGCGAATACCCCGTGGAGCGGATGCACCGCGACGCCGCGATCTACACGATCTTCGAAGGGACCAGCGAGATCCAGCGCCTCGTCATCGCCCGCACGCTGTCGGGCATGCCGATCCGCTGACACGCGCACCCGGTAGGACACGCGGAGCAGCAACCGCCGGGAGCAGGACCCCTCGGTCACCGGCCGGGGGGCCTGTGCGCTGTCGAGAACCGGTCAGCGGGCCGAAGGGAGCACGTTGCCCGGGGCGTCGAGCCGGACGTGCTGCCGGCCGGACGGGTTCGTCAGTCCCAGGAGTTGAAGAGCGTCGCCCCCAGGGTTTCCGGCTGCCAGTACCTCATCTGCTCCCGCTCCGCGGAGGACAGAGCAGTCGTGTCCGCCTCGGCGACCGGTGACAGGAGCAGCGACGCACGCAAGGCGGTGAAGCCGAGACGCTCGAGGGCGCTCGCCCAGGTCGGGGGGTCCCGGAACTCGTCGGTGTACCGGTGGCGCCGGCCGTCCACGAAGGCGACCAGCGGGTACTGGGCGTGGAAGAGCCCCACATGCGTGCCGTCTCGGTCAGTGATCGAGCCGCTGTGGAAATTCCGCGGGTACTGCCGCTCCGTGAAGCCCCCGACCCGGCCACCGGCGGCCCGGGCCGTGGCGTACCAGGCGGCTCGGCACGACCTGGGATCGATGTCCGGTACAGGCGGATCGCCGACGTCCCGGAATCCCGTCGACCCCCGCCCGAGGCGGAAGGCGCCCTGCGAGCCGTCCACCCCCACCCCCATCCCGAACAGCCACGAGAAGTCCGACGTCATGAACCTACGGTCACCGGTCTTCGGTGACAACGCCCGAACCCCGGCTGGCAGCAGGGCGTGGAGCGTGTTCGTGGCGGCAGCGTGCAGGTGTCCTGATGGTGGAGCAGGCTCCACTGCCGGGCGCGGCGCCTGCGCATACCGTTCGGGCATGTCTGTGACTGAGATCGATCAAGAGGTGGCGGCCGGGGGGCGGTTGCGCCTCTCCGGCCGGTCGGCGGCGCGCTGCCTGGGACGCCTCGTCACGGGAGTCCGCAGTCTGCTCACGGTTCCCGTCCTGGCCGGGTCCGCGTCCGTCGCCCTGCTCGGTGTCGCGCTGCTGCTCGCACCGTGGGAGTGGCGTGACCGGGTCCTGTTCGGCGCGGTGCTCGCCTTCGTCAGCGTCCCTGTCATCGCCCGTATCACCTCGGCGTTCTACGGCCTGCTGCTGGTCGTAGGCGACAGCAAGCGTCAACTCGCCGAGAGAGTCGAGGACTTGAGCCGCACCCGGTCCGGGGCCGTCGACGCTCACGACTCGGATCTGCGCAGGATCGAGCGGGACCTCCACGACGGCACCCAGGCGCAGTTGGTCTCCCTCGCGATGCGACTGGGCCTGGCCGAACGCGTTCTGGAGAAGGACCCGAAGGCGGCGCAGGCGCTGCTGGGCAAGGCCCGCGAAGGTGCGGAAGAGGCCATGACCGAACTGCGGGCCGTGCTGCGCACCATGTATCCGCCGATCCTCGCGGACCGCGGCCTCGACGGGGCGCTGTCGGCCGTCGCGGCGCGGTCCGCGGTGCCGGTACGGCTGGACGTGCGGCTGCCGGACAGGCCCCCGCTGCCGGCTCCGGCGGAGACGGCCGTCTACTTCGTCGTCATCGAGGCGCTGACCAACGTCACGAAGCACTCCGCCGCCAAGAGCGCGACGGTCACCGTTCGCTGCGAGGGGGAGCGCCTGCGGGCCGAAGTACGGGACGAAGGCCGCGGCGGCGTCGACGAGTCGAAGGGTTCGGGGATCAGGGGGATGCGGCAGCGCGTCGAGGCCGTCGACGGCACGTTGTGCGTGAACAGCCCCTCCGGCGGCCCGACTTGCGTAGCTGTGGACATCCCGTGCGGGTCGTGATCGCCGAGGACAACGTCGTGCTGGCCGAAGGGCTGGCCCTGCTGCTGCGCGCCGAGGGCCACGAGGTCCTCGCGCAGGTCTCCTGCGGCGAGGCGCTCGTGGACGCCGTCCTCGGCGAGCGGCCCGACGTCGCCGTGGTCGACGTGCGGCTGCCGCCGTCGTTCCGCGACGAGGGGCTGCGCGCGGCGCTGCGCATCCGCCGCGAGCGTCCGGGACAGCCGCTGCTGGTCTTCTCCCAGTACGTGGAGAGGAGTTACGCCCTCGAGCTGCTCTCCGACCGCGCCGGCGGGATCGGCTACATGCTCAAGGACCGGGTGGCCAGAGTGGAGGAGTTCCTGCGGGCGCTCGAACACGTGGCCGCGGGCGGTACGTCGATGGACCCGGAGGTCGTCTCCCAGGTGCTCGCCCGGCACGATCCGCTGACGGCGCTCACCGGCCGTGAACGCGAGGTGCTGCGCCTCATGGCACAGGGGTTCGCCAACGGAGAGATCGCCCGGCGGCTCGTGGTCACCGAGCGTGCCGTGCACAAGCACGTCGGGAACATCTTCGCCAAGCTCGATCTGCCCGTCGAGGACAGCGGCCACCGGCGCGTACTGGCCGTCCTCGCATACCTCAGCTGAAGGCGTCCGCAGCGCACCGAGGGCGGCGGGCGGCGCGGCCGCCGGGGCCGGAACCGCCGGGGAGCCTCGGCCGGCCCTGGTCAGCCGGCCCTGTCGGCGCGCATCAGCTTCCTGAGGTAGGCGCGGGACCAGCCGGTGATACGGGAGACGGCGGCCTGCCCGTCGCGGTCGGCGCCGCGCAGTGCCACGACGGCTTCCGTACGCAGGTCGCTGCGGGCCGCTTCGAGGGCCTCTTCCGCTTCGCGGCAGCGCCGGGCGGCCAGTTCGAGCTTCGCGGTGTCCATGCCCGGAGCATTCCACCAGCCCGGCGCAGCATGTGCGCAGCCGCGCACCGCCGCGAGATTCGCCTGCCCCGCGGGGCGTGCATCCCTTCGCCTGCCCCGCGGGGCGTGCATCCCTTCGCCTGCCCCGCGGGGCGTGGCGGTGCGACAGTGGAGAGCAGAGCAGGCAGCGCACATCACCGCCACGCCCGGAGGTCGTCACGCCATGTCACTCACCCTCGGCGGCGGGCCGCTCGCGTCGCGGCCACCGGCCACCGTCAACTACAGCATCGACGGCCCGGCGCACCGGCTGCTGTGGCAGCCCTTCCCGCGCCGGGTACGGGCACTGCTCTCCGGGGAGGAGGTCCTGGAGAGCGACAACGCCAAGCTCCTGCACGAGAGCAATCTGCTGCCGCAGGTGTACGTCCCGGCCTCGGACGTACGGCCGGAACTGCTGGAGGAGAGCCCCCACACCACCCACTGCCCCTTCAAGGGCGACGCCCGCTACTGGAGCGTCCGGGCGGGGGAGCGGCTGGCCGAGAACGCCGTGTGGGGCTACCCCGAACCGCTGCCCGGCGCAGAGTGGCTCCGCGGCCACGTCGCCGTGTACTGGGCGTCGATGGACACCTGGTTCGACGAGGACGAGGAGGCCGTCGGCCACATCCGCGACCCGTACCACCGGGTCGACGTACGGCCCACCAGCCGGCACGTGGTGGTCGAGGCCGCCGGACGCCAGGTCGCGGAGAGCAAGCGCGCCATGCTGCTGTCGGAGACCGGGCTGCCCAACCGCTACTACCTCCCGCAGAGCGACGTCCGCGGTGAACTGCTCGAACGGAGCGCCACGCGCACGCACTGCCCGTACAAGGGCCAGGCCTCCTACCTGACGGTGCGCGACGGCGCCACCGCCATCGAGGACGCCGCCTGGTGCTACGAGAAGCCGCTGGACGAGGCCCGGCGCGTCGCACGGCATCTGTGCTTCCTCGCCGACGGCGTGCAGACGTTCGTCGACGGCGAGCCGCTGGCCTGAGCCCCGGAACCGGCGGGACGTGGGGCGGGCGCGCCGCCGTCCGGCGCGGGCCCGTCCCGCCGTCGGACGATCCGGGCCGTTGGCCGATCCGGGTCCGGCGGGGCGCCCGGCGGGCCGATAATGCGGGGATGGGTCAGGTCTACGAACACATCGACGACGGGGTGCGCGCCTTCATCGAGAAGCAGCACGTCTTCTTCGTCGCCACCGCTCCGCTCGCAGCCGACGGCCACGTCAACCTCTCACCGAAGGGGCTCGCGGGATCCTTCGCGGTCCTCGACGACCGCACCGTCGCCTACCTCGATCTCGGCGGCAGCGGCGCGGAGACCGTCGCGCACCTGCGGGAGAACGGGCGCGTGACGATCATGTGGTGCGCGTTCGAGGGCCCGCCCCGGATCCTGCGCATCCACGGACGCGGCACCCCTGTCTTCCGCGACGACCCGCGCTGGGCGCGGCTGCTGCCGCACTTCGGGGAGGAGATGCGGGCCCGCACGGACCTGCGGGCCGTCATCACGGTCGAGGCCGAGAGGATCAGCGACACATGCGGCTTCGCGGTGCCGTTCATGGAGCACCAGGGGGAGCGCCCCCTGCACACGCAGCGGTTCGCCCGCGAGACCGCCGACTCCTTCGCCGCCTACTGCGAGAAGAAGGAGCACGTCGGGGTGAGCCTCGACGGTCTCCCCGGCCTGCCCCTGCCCCTCCCGCCGCGCACACTCTGACGGCGGGCAGAATTGCCACCGCCGAAACGCGTTCCGTACTCCGGACCAGTCCACCCCGGGAGCATCCGCATGAGCACCACCGCACACATCGGCGTCACCGGCCTCGCCGTGATGGGCCGCAACCTCGCCCGGAACTTCGCCCGCAACGGGTACACGGTCGCGGTGCACAACCGCACGGCGGCCAGGACCCGCGACCTGGTGCGTGACTTCGGGGACGAGGGGAGCTTCGTCGCCGCCGAGACGGCGGAGGAGTTCGTCGCCGCGCTGGAGCGGCCGCGCCGCCTCATCATCATGGTCAAGGCCGGGGCGCCCACGGACGCCGTGATCGACGAGTTCGCCGCGCTGCTCGAACCCGGCGACGTCATCATCGACGGGGGCAACGCCCACTACGCCGACACCCGCCGCCGCGAAGCCGACCTGCGCGAGCGGGGCCTGCACTTCGTCGGCGCGGGCATCTCCGGGGGCGAGGAGGGAGCGCTGCACGGCCCGAGCATCATGCCGGGCGGCTCGGCCGAGGCGTACGAGTCGCTGCGTCCCATGCTGGAGAGCGTCGCCGCCAAGGCCGAGGACGGCACCCCCTGCACGACGCACGTCGGCCCCGACGGCGCGGGCCACTTCGTGAAGATGGTGCACAACGGCATCGAGTACGCCGACATGCAGCTCATCGGCGAGGCCTACCACCTGCTGCGGGACGTCGCCGGGTTCAGCCCCGCACGCGTGGCCGAGACCTTCCGGCAGTGGAACACCGGACGCCTGGACTCGTACCTCATCGAGATCACGGCGGAGGTTCTTTCCCACACCGACGCGGAGACCGGCAAGCCCTTCGTCGACGTCGTCGCCGACCAGGCTGAGCAGAAGGGCACCGGCCGCTGGACCGTGCAGACGGCGCTCGACCTGGGAGTGCCGGTCTCGGGCATCGCCGAGGCCGTCTTCGCCCGCTCCCTCTCGGGCCACACCGACCTGCGCTCGGCGAGCGGGCACCTGCCCGGCCCGGCGGCCTCGGCCCTCGCGCCGGAGGAGGCCGAGCGCTTCGCGGAGAAGGTGGAGCAGGCCTTGTACGCCTCGAAGATCACGTCGTACGCGCAGGGCTGGAACATGATCCGCAGCGGCAGCGAGGAGTTCGGCTGGGGTATCGACCCCGGCGCGGTCGGGGCCATCTGGCGCGCGGGCTGCATCATCCGGGCCGCGTTCCTGGACCGCATCCGCTCCGCATTTGCCGCCCGTCCGGACCTGCCGACGCTGCTCGCCGACGATCACTTCGGCAAGGAGATCGGCGAGGCCCAGGGAGACTGGCGCTCGGTGGTGGCGACCGCGGTCGAGCACGGCGTCCCGGTGCCCGGCTTCTCTGCCGCTCTCGCGTCGTACGACGCCCTTCGCAGCGAGCGGCTCCCCGCGTCCCTGACCCAGGCCCAGCGGGACTTCTTCGGTGCGCACACCTACCGCCGTACGGACCGCGACGGCTCCTTCCACACCCTCTGGGGCGGCGACCGCAGCGAGGTGCCCTCGGACTGACCCCCGCGCGGCCCGTACCGCTCGTTGCGGCTGCCTCTCCCGTCCCCGGGCCTCCGCCGGCGGCCCGGGGACGGGGAGAGTGGCACCCCCGGGGAACGGGCACCCGGCGCGGGTACGGACATGCCGCTATGCGAGACCGCTGGAGTTTCCATGCCGCAGCAGTCATACGACGCCGCCACGGGCCGGCGGCCCGACCCGGTTCCGCCGAAACCCACGCCGCCGCCGGGTCCCGCCCCCGATCCCGTTCCGGGGCCGACACCGGCTCCGCCGCCCGGTCCGGCACCCGACCCGATCCCGCAGCCCCCGTCGCCCGGCCCCGAGCCGGTGCCTCCGGAGCCCGAGCCGCAGCCGGCTCCGCCGCCGTGAGCCGCCCTCCGGCCCGCAGCCGCCAGGGCACAGCCGGGCGGCTCAGAAGCGGCCCCCGGCGCTGACGCCGTGGCGCGGAGATGCGGGGGCGGAGACGCCGCCGACGCCGCGCCGACACCGCTGACGAAGCCGACGCCGCCGACGAAGCCGACGTGAAAACGCCGGGGCCGCGGGTACGGAAGCGGGAAGGGATGCGCTTGCGTACCCGCGGCCCCGGCGGTGCCCGGCGGGCGGTCAGGCCACCGTCACGAGTCCTGCCCGCCGCCGGTGCGCCGGTCCGGGCGGTTCACAGCTCGACCGCCCAGGCCACGAAGTAGATGAGGAAAAGCAGGACGAGCACGCCGATGATGATCACCGGTGCCTTGGCCCATCCCTTCGGAGGGTTGTGGCGCTCGTCCGGCCCGGCCCCGGCCGTGCTGTCCTCACCCGGCGGGGTCTCGCCGGGCGGTACCTGCCCGCCGGGTTCGAGTCCCGGAGTGTGGCCCGGCTCGTCCGGGTCGGGGTACTTCTCGTCCATGGGCTACGGGTAGGCACGTACGGGCGGTCTTACACATGCGGAGGGCGAGGTACGGCACGCGCCCCGCAACAGGCGGCGTCAGCCGCTCAGGCCGGTGACCCGCAGCGTCAGGTTGAGGCGCCCGGGGGCGAGGCCCGTCGCGGGGTCGCCGGTGCCTTCGAAGACCCTGGTCACGCCGTGGTACGCGTAGCGCGCCGGACCGCCGAAGACGAACAGGTCGCCCGACGCCAGCTCGACGTCGGTCCAGGGCCGGCCGCGCCCCGCGGTGTTACCGAAGCGGAAGCGGCAGGAGTCGCCGATGCTCAGCGAGACGACGGGGGCGCCGGACCGCTCGTCCTTGTCCTGGTGCATGCCCATCTTCGCCCGGCCGTCGTAGAAGTTGACCAGGGCCGTGTCCGGGTCGTAGCGCCCGGACGTCCAGCCCTCACCGCGCGCGTCGTCGTGCCCCGCGGTGGCGGCCACGGCGCGGCGCCCCAAGTCGGCCAGCCATTCCGGCAGTTCGGCCACGCGGCGGCCGTTCACGTCGTCCGCCGTCCGGGAATAGCGGTACGGCTGCCAGTGCCAGCCCAGGCACACCGTCCGGACGGACATCACGCCGCCCCGCGGCAGCTTCGTGTGCCGCAGCGGCACCGGTCCGCACGCCCACTCCCGGCAGGCCGCGACAAGGCTCCGCTGCTGTTCGATGCCGAGCCAGCCCGGAACGTGCACGGCGCCGGGGCCGAGGTTCACCGGAGGGCGCGGAAGCAGCGCGTCCATCGCCGGCTCCTTCCGTGAGGGACTCCGCGGGGGACGGGCAGCGGTGCGGCGCCGGGGTGCCGCACCGCGCTGCGGGACCGCCGTCGTCGGCGTCTCCCGGCGGTCCGTCCCGAACCCTACTCACCGTTCGAAAAGAGCGCCGAGTGCGGCGTCCGGATGCGGGCAAGAGAAGGGAACACCACGACGGACAAGGGGTGATCATGGAGATCGCAGGCATCATCAGCGCCATCGTGATCGGTACTGTGATCGGTGTACTGGGGCGGCTGATCGTTCCCGGACGGCAGCGCGTCGGCATCCTGCTGACCATCGGCGTGGGCATCGTCGCCGCGCTGGTCGGATCGGCCATCGCCACCTACTTCGGTGTGGGTGACACCAAGAGCGTCGACTGGATCGAGTGGCTCATACAGCTGGCCCTCGCAGCCCTCGGCGTCGCCGCTCTCGACCGCTCCAAGCGCCGCCGCCGCTGAACGGGCCCTGCCGCACGGAGAAGCCGCAGCCGCCTCCTGCCGACCCTTCCGGGCGGCAGGAGGCTTCGCTGCGGGGCCCGCCGCCGTACTGCCCGTTCTGCCAAGCCCGCCCCACGCTGCTCGAACAGCTCTACGCTGATGCTCACTTGGCCCCCACAGACCGAGGTATCAGCCCCATGAGCAGACCCCGCCTGGCCGTCGCCGTATCGGCGGCGGCCCTCGTCACGGCAGCCGCAGCAGTGGCCGTGCCCCTCTCCGCGCAGGCAGGCCCCGAGGCCGCCGCCGCAAGTTACGGCGAGACCACGTCGGTCGGCGTGCACAACGCCTACGAGAAGGACAAGTACGAGTACTTCGCCGACGCACTCGACTCCGGTGCCTCGCTCCTCGAACTCGACGTGTGGACCAACATCGTCGGCAAGGGATGGCGGGTCTCCCACAGCAACCCCACGGGCAACGACAACAACTGCGGGAACGCCGAGTCGGCCGCGGAACTGCGCTCCAACAAGCGCGACCAGGCACTCGACGGCTGCCTGGCCGACATGCGCGCCTGGCACGACGCGAACCCCGGACACCCGCCCGTGCTCATCAAGGTCGAGATGAAGGACGGCTTCTACGACAAGGCCGACCGGGGCCCCGACGAACTGGACGCCCTGCTGGGGGAGAAGCTGGGCGACGCCCTGCTGCGCCCCGCCGACGTGGTCGGCGACCACGCCACCCTGGACGAGGCCGTGGGCGCCTCCGGATGGCCCGACCGGGACGCCCTCGCGGGCAAGTTCGTCATCGAGCTGATCCCCGGCACCCTCGAGGAGGGCAACCCGGCGGACGACCTGTGGACCGACGAGGAGTACGCCACTCACCTCAAGGACCTCGCAGGCAAGGGCACCCTCGCCGAGGCCGGTGCCTTCCCCGCGGTGCACGGCGCCGAGAAGGGCGATCCCCGCACCGAACGCTACGAGGAGGCGCTGCGCCCGTGGTTCGTCCTCTTCGACGGTGACGCCTCCACCTTCACCGGCGGCGAGATCGACACGGCCTGGTACCGGGAGAACGGCTATCTCGTGGTGATGACCGACGCCCACAAGGTCGCCCCGGAGATCGACGGGACCAGCCCCACCGAAGAGGAGGCCGGCGACAGGCTCACCCAACTCGCCGCCTCGCACGCCAGTTTCATCACCTCGGACTGGGCGAAGCTGCCCTCCGTCCTGTCCAAGGTGGTGCCGCGAGGCTGAACACGCCGCGAGGCCCGGCCCGTTCACCCTTCACCGTCCGTCCCGTCCTGTTGCCCTCCCGACGTCCCGACGTCCCGGCACCTCGCGCTGCGCTGCGGGCTACCTGCGCAGCGCGAGGACGTCGTCGACGGTGTCGGCCTCGGCGGCGGTCTTGTCCGTGCGGTAGCGCAGCACCCGCGCGAAGCGCAGCGTCACGCCGGCCGGGTAGCGGGTGGAGCGCTGCAGCCCGTCGACGGCGATCTCCGCGACCAGTTCGGGCCGCACCTCCACGCCCCACGGGTGCTCGGCGACGGCGATCGCGCGCAGCTGCTCCGTCTGCCACGCGAGCAGCTTGTCGGTGAGCCCCTTGAACGTCTTGCCGAGCATGGCGAAGCTCCCGTCGGGGCGCCGGGCCCCCAGGTGCAGGTTCGACAGCATGCCCGTACGCCGCCCGTGGCCCCACTCCGCCGCGAGCACCACCAGATCGAGGGTGTGCACCGGCTTCACCTTCAGCCATGCCGCGCCGCGCCGCCCCGCGCTGTAGGACGAGTCCAGAGCCTTGACCATGACGCCCTCCTGGCCCTGCTCCAGCACCTCGCGGGCGAACTCCTCTGCCGCGGCGCGCTGTTCGGCGCTTCCGGGATCCTCCAGGACGAGACGGCGCACGCGCAGCTCCTCGGGCACCACCCTGGCGAGTGCCGCGTGCCGCTCCCGCACGGTCAGATCCACCACGTCGCGGCCGTCCACCGACAGCACGTCGAAGAACCGCGGAGTGACCGGCAGTGTCGTGCGCGCCGTCGCCACGTCCAGCTGGGAGCCCACCCGCTGGGAAGTCTCCTGGAACGGCCGCGGGCGCCCGTGGCCGTCGAGAGCGATCACCTCGCCGTCGAGTACGGCCTGGCGCGCCGCCAAGTCCCCGGCGGCGGCGACGACTTCGGGCAGCCGGTCGGTGATGTCGTCCAACGTGCGGGTGTAGAGCGCGATGCTGTCGCCGTCCTTGTGCACCTGCACCCGGATGCCGTCCAGCTTCTCCTCCACCACGGACGGGCCGAGCTTCGTCAGCGCCTCCAGCACGTTCTTCGCGCTCTGCGCCAGCATCGGCAGCACCGGGCGGCCCGTCTGAAGCTCGAACCGGCCCAGCGCGGAGGGCCCGTCCTCCAGCAGCGCCCGTGCGACGGCGCCGAGGGAGCCGCCGAACATCACCGCGCGCCGCACCCTGGCCGGGGGTGCGCCCACCGCCTCCGCCAGGCCCTCCACGGCGAACGCGTCCAGCGCGCCCTGCCTCAACTCGCCCGTCAGCAACCGGAAGAGGAAGTGCTGCTCCTCCTCGGTGGCCGCCGACATCAGCGCCGCCAGCAGCCGTGCGCGTTCCGTCTGGGCGCCCTTGCCGCGGACGGCGGCGATCTCCGTCAGCGCCCCGTCCACCGCCGCGACGGTCAACTGCGCGGCAGCAGCGGGAGGATGGCGCCCGGAGAGCGCGCTGAATCCCACGCCCGTCCTGCGTTGCGGCAGTCTCCCCGCCAAGTACGTGACCACCAGGGGCACTTCCTCCGGGGAGGCGCGGCGGAACATCCGCGCGAGGATCCCCACCTTCTCCTTGCGGGAGGAGACCGTCGTGATCTCCTGCGACGTACGGGCGACCTCAGCCAGCAGCATGGTTCCATCCTCGCCCGGCCCCGCCCGGTGCGCGGCGGCCCCGCCGGAGGCGGAGCGGATCAGCGCGCCTGGTCATGGCGCTGCGGGTCGTGGCCCCAGTTCATCAGGGAGAAACGCCAGGCCGTGTCGCTGACGTCGCCGCGCGGCCGGTGCCGCAGCTGCCGCTCTATGTGGCGGACCGCTCTGCGCATGTGCACGAGATCGTCCGCGGTGAAGTCGGCTCTGCGCGTGCGCAGCAGCCGCACGATACGGCGGCCCGCCGCGTGCCCGTGGCTCTCGCTCTGGCCCTTGTGCCGTCCGACGTTGCGGGATTCGCTGGTGGCGAGCCAGCGCTCCAGCTGTCCGGCCGGCATGTTGACGCTTTTCTCGAAGTCCGTGAAGAGCTGTTCCCGCTGGGTGCGCTGTTCCGTGTCGCTCATGAGCTGCGCCCACCTCCCTCGTGAAGGTCCGCTGCGTCGTGGGTGGCGCTGCCGGCGGTCTCCCGCGCCCGGAGCGCCTCCCTCCGCCCCGGCCGGACGGTGCCGGAACCCTCTGGGCCGCTGACCGCGCGGGTACTCTCCGCCATCTTGCGGCGGACCCTCCCGACAGCGGCGCTTCCGTGGATCCTCCAGGAGCGCCGGCCACCCCTGTCCATCTTCCTACTCATCGACATGTACATGTGCCTTTCAGGCGCTTTGCGCATTTCGACCCCCGAGTGCCCTCCCATCTCCGGTGAATGCCTGCGGCGCGTCCCGCTGCTGGTGGCGGCCGAGGTGCACGACCCGGCGGCTGCTGAAAAACTCTCCGGAGACCCTTCTGCGCCGTCCGTGACCGCACTCGGTGTGCTCTGCCGGGCCGACCTCTCAGGAAGGAGTCGCCGTGCAGCGCCGACCGAGCGCACACGTGCACGAGGCGAGCCACGACGCCCCGCCCCACGCCCTGGGCGCCGATCCCGACCAGGACACCGCCGCCGTCATCGGCACCCTCCTCGAGCGGTACCTCGCCCAGCGCCGCGAAGAGGCCGCCCGCAGCAGCGAGCAGTTCGCGCGGGACGTCATCGACGTGCTCGTCGACGTCGTCCTCCGCGGCGGCAAGCGCACCCGGCCCGCGTTCCTGTGGTGGGGCTGGCGAGGCTGCGGCGGGGAGTCCCGCGGCGCGAACGCCGAGGCCGTGCTGAAGGTGGCGACCGCGCTGGAGCTGCTGCAGGCCTGCGCGGTGATCCACGACGACCTGATGGACGGCTCGCCCTCGCGGCGCGGGGCGCCCGCCGCCCACGTCGCCTTCGCCGACCGGCACCGCGCCGCCGGACTGCGCGGCGACCCCGACGACTTCGGCGCGTACGCCGCCGTGCTCGCCGGGGACCTCGCCCTGGTGTGGGCCCACGACCTCTTCGAGAGCGCCGGCCTGGACGCCAAGGCCCGCAGGGCGGCGGCCCCGGCCTGGCAGGCCATGCGCACCGAGATCATCGCCGGCCAGTACCTCGACCTGTACGGGCAGAGCACCGGCGTGGACTCGCCCGAGGAGTCGCTGCGCGTGGCCTATCTCAAGAGCGGCCTCTACACCGTCGAGCGCCCCCTCCACCTGGGCGCGGCCATCGCGGGAGCCGGTCCCGACCTGATCGCGTCCCTGCGCAGGGCGGGACGCAGCGCCGGCGTCGCCTTCCAGCTGCGCAACGACCTCGTCGGCGTGTTCGGCAGCGACGGCTCCGGGGAACCGTCGGGCGACGACATCAAGGACGGCGCCTCGACGTATCTGACGGCCATCGCCCTGCAGCGTGCCCGCGCCCACAGCAGACACGAGGCCGAGCGCCAACTGCGCGACGCCATCGGCAACAGGGACCTGTCCCCCGAGGACCTCCGGCGGGTCCGCGATCTCCTCACCCGCCTCGGCGCCGCCGACGCCGTCGAGGCGCGCATCGAACAGCTCACCGCGGACGCCCTGACGGTCCTCGAACAGGCCCGTCTGCGGGCCCCGGCGCACGAGCGGCTCCCCGCGCTCGTGCGCCGCGTCGTGGAGAAGCGCCCCGCCGGCTAACCGGTCACGGTCGCCCGCCGGTACCCGCTTCCTCCGCGGCAGCCTCCCGGGAGGCAGCCGGCACCGTCGCGTGGAAGGTGTGGACGATGCCTCTCTGCCATCCACGCACAGCGTCGCAGCGCACCGACTCGAAACCGGCCGACCGGAGGCGGAGGGCGAAGGCTCCGGCCGTGTCGAACGCGAGGACGCTGCGCCACAGGTGCCGGTACAGCCGCCCGCCTCCCGGGCCGAGCGATCCGAGCGGCACGATGACGCCCCGGCACACCGCGGACCACACCGCCCGGTGCACCGCGGCGCCGCTGAGGGTGTACTCGTGGACGGCCAGCCGCCCGCCCGGACCCAGCATCCGCCGCAGGTCCCGGAGCACGGCGTCCGGTTCGCTCAGGTTGCGGACCAGGTAGGCGGCGAAGACCGCGTCGAACGGCCCCCGCACCCCCGCCTCCTCCAGCCCCTCCGCCGGAGCCCGCACGAAGGTGACGTCGCCCTGCCACGCCTTGGCCCCGGCCCGCTCCAGCATCCCCGCCGACGCGTCGGCCGCCACGATCCGGGCCTTCGGCGCCGCCCGGAGCACCGCCGCCGTGGAGGCGCCCGTACCGCACCCCAGATCGAGGACGCGCATGCCGTCGCCGCCGCGGGCGCGCTGGTCGCCGGTCAGCATCCGCTCGGCCGCGCGCCGCAGGTGGCGGTGGTAGCCGGGGTTCAGCGCGGTCAGGGGGTCGTACGCCCCCGCGGCCCTGTCGAACGCGCGGGTCAGGCCGCTGTCGTGGAGCACAGTCATGACCACACCCTCGCCGCCGCCCGGACGTACCGGGGCGTACGACGCCGCGGCGCGCACCGCACGGACCGCCTGCGTCCCGAATGGGGTACGGGCGTGCGCCCCGGCAGGCGCCGCGCGGCACACGGTGGTGGCATGGATGTGGCCCGCCGCGCGGGCGGACAGTCGACGTGGAGAGGGAGACAGCCGTGTCCAGCAGCGCCCCCAACCCGAAGTACACCGTCCCCGGCATGAGCCAGCAGGACGGCGGCGACGTCATCCAGTTGCTCAAGACGCGCCTGCACGCCCTCAACGACCTCGCCCTGACGTTGAAGCACATCCACTGGAACGTGGTCGGCCCGCACTTCATCGCGGTGCACGAGATGCTCGACCCGCAGGTCGACTCGGTGCGCGACATGACCGACACGACCGCCGAACGCATCTCGACGCTCGGCGGCTCGCCGCACGGCACCCCCGGGGCGATCGTGGAGGGCAGGCACTGGGAGGACTACACGATCGGCAGGGCGGAGTCCATCGAGCATCTCGGTGCCCTGGACCTCGTCTACACGGGGATCATCGAGGACCACCGCGCGGCCGTCAGGGCGACCGCCGAGAGCGATCCCGTCACCCAGGACATGCTCATCGAGCAGCTTCGGGGCCTGGAGCTCTACCAGTGGTTCGTGCGCGCGCACCTGGAGAGCGCCGGCGGCGCGCTGAGCACCAGCAGCGCGAGCTCCGAGCGTGAGGCCGCCTCGCAGGCCGGCGAGCAGGCGCGCAGGCAGCCCTGAGCGCGGGCCGGTGCGCCGGTCTGCTGCGGGCGTAGCCCGCTGAGAGCGACGGAAAAGGAGTGGACAGACGCACGCCGCGCTTTCTACTGTATCGATACAGACTTGATCGATACAGAAGGCAGGCGAGCAAGCCATGGAGCCCCGGACCACGCGAGCGACGCTGCAGACGGTGGCGGACGAGGTGGGCGTCTCACGCACGACCGTCTCCAACGCCTACAGCCGTCCCGACCAGCTCAACAGCGCGCTGCGCGAGCGGATCCTCGAGGCCGCCCGCCGGCTCGGCTACCCCGGCCCTGACGCGGCGGCCCGCTCGCTGCGGCGGGGCAGGGCGGGGGCGATCGGCCTGGTCTTCACCGAGACCCTCTCCTACGCGTTCGCGGACCCGTACTCCGTCGGCTTCCTCCGGGGAGTGGCCGAGGTCGCCGAGTCGTCCGGCACCGGCCTGCTGCTGATCCCGATGCCGCCCGGGACCGACGAGGCGGAGACGGCGATGCGCGACGCCGTGGTGGACGGCTTCTGCCTGTACTGCATGCCCGTGCGGCACCCGGCGAAGAAGGTGATCCAGGCGCGCGGCCTCCCCGTGGTCACCACCGACGAGAACGACGACCCGTCGATCCCGCACGTGGGCATCGACGAGCGCGCCTCGGCGCGGCTGGCGGCCGAGCACCTCGCCAGGCTGGGCCACCGGCGCGTCGCCGTGATGGTCGACCACGTCGTCGAACCGGGCCACGCCGGGCCCGCCACCGTCGAGGAGCAGCGGGTCTCCGAGTGCGCCGTACTCCACGGCCGTCTGGCCGGATACCGCGAGGTGCTGGAGGAGGCGGGCGTCGACTGGGCGGACGTCCCCGTCGTGGCGGCGGGCCGCAACTCACGCCCCGCCGCTGCCGCCGCGGCCGCGCACGTCCTCGACGTCGCCGACAGGCCGACAGCCGTACTGGCGACCGGTGACGTCCTCGCGCTGGGCGTGCTCGACGCCTGCGAGCAGCGGGGTCTCGTCCCCGGCCGGGACATCTCGGTCGCGGGCTTCGACGACGTGCCCGAAGCGGCCCGTGCCCGCCTGACGACGGTCCGCCAGCCGATGGGGGAGAAGGGGCGCCGCGCCGCACGGCTCCTTCTCGAACCGCGGGATCCGGGCGAGGCCGTTCCGCGCGTCCAGCTGCCCACCGAACTCGTCGTGCGTGCCACGACCGGTCCCGCGCCCCGCTGAACACCGCCCGGCCCCTGCCCTGAACAGCCGTCCTGAACGCCGCCCAGAACAGCGAACGCTCCGCCAGTACAGCGGCATTCGTACCGAACGCACCCGAACCGAACGCACCCGAACCGACGAACCGGAGGAGACGCCATGTTCCCCGTAGCAGGTCCCATGATCGTGGAGGTCACCAGGCGGCACGCCGGGTCCGCGCTGCCGGACGCGCCGCAGATCCCGGAGGAGCCGCGCCCGCCCGGCCGGTCCCGGCACACTCTCGCCCGCGCGTTGAGGCGTCTTGCCGACCGGCTGGAGCCGCCGCGCTGCACCGCCGACCACGCGCTGCGGCCGCACCCTCAGTGAACTGCGGGGTGCATCCGGCGCAGGTCTGCCCGCGTCGCCGGGTCAGGTGGTGCGCAGGAACCGGGCGCGCCAGTGGCGCTGCTCGAAGGCGTCCGGATGGGCCACCCGCTCGACCCAGGCGGTGTGGAGCCCGCGGACGGCGAAGGAGTCCACTTCCGTGCGGGTGAGCGGCCACGGCGGGCCGTCCACCTGCTCGCCCTCCTCGCGGGCGCCGGCGATCACCAGGAGCTCCCCGCCCTCGGCGACCATCTTGGCCACGTTGCCGATCGCCCGCGCCCGTACCGAAAGCGGCATGGACTGCACCGTGACGGACTCGACGACGAGGTCGAAGGCGCCCGCCCACTCCCCGGGCGGGTCGAGGAGGTCGGCCACGACGTAGTCGACGGCCGAGCCGGGGAAGCTCTCCCGCGCCTGGCGCACGGCGGTGGGCGAGATGTCGAACGCGGTCGTGCGGAACCCGAGCCTCGCGGTGTACTCGGCGTCCTGTCCCAGCCCGCAGCCCACGACGAGCGCCCGCCGGCCCGCGCCCGCGACTCCGGACTGCTCCGCCCAGCCGACGAGGAGGGGGTTGGGCGCGTCCCGGTTCCACGGCACGACGGCCTCACCCGCCGCGGCCTGGGCGTAGAGCTTCTCGAACCACCCCGTGGGGTCGTTCCGGGCGGCCGATTCCGCCGCCAGCCTGTTCGCGTCCGCTTCGCGGTCACCGTCCATGGCACCAGTGTCGCGTACTCGGCTGCCAGGGGCGCGCCGTCCGGTCGCCGCTGAACTGCCGCCTCCGGGCGGGGAGTCGGGCCAGTCGGGCCGCCGCCCATCCGCGCGGGCAGCCCGCGCGGGCCGGTCACGCGGGGCGGGCCGACGGCCGGCCCCCGCCGGCTCCTTCAGCGTCGCCACCGTCGGCTACGTCCGCGTCGCCACGACCATCCGGCACCGCGGGCTTCCGTCGGCCCGACGGCCGAACTCGGGCAGGGCGCACAGCTCCACCGTGAACCCCGCCTGCTCCAGCTTCCGCCGGGCCAGGCCCAGCCGGAACGGCCGGTAGTACATGACGAACGGCGGCCGCCAGAGGGCGTTCCGGACGCGCATCGCCGCGTCGAAGCCCAGTGCCGCCCAGTACCAGGAGGAGCGGGGCGTCGCGGGGGCAGGAAGCGGGAACGCGAAGCGCCCGCCGGGCCGGAGAACCGAGTGGGCCTGGGCGAACACACCGTCCAGCTCGTGCGGCAGGAAGTGCCCGAACGCGCCGAAGCTGACGACCAGGTCGAAGACGGGCTTGAAGGGCAGCGCGTGGACGTCGCCGCGCACCCATGAGACGGCGGGTGCCCCGGCGCCCCGGGCGTCGCCGGGAGACGGGTGGGGGAGAGCGGCTCGCTCCCTGCCCGCCTCCAGCATCCCGGCGCTGAAATCCACTCCGGTGACGCTCCTCCGGCACACCTCGCGCAGCACGGTCATACCTGCTCCGGTGCCGCAGCACAGGTCCAGCCCGTGCTCGAACGGGCCGATCTCCGCGAGCGCCCGCCGCACCGCGCAGAGGAGCGAGTCGGGGGTGCGGAAGGGCGTGTGGTCGAACTTCGGCGCGAGGAGGTCGTAGCCGTGCTCGACGGAGGAGAGTGCCTGACGGGCGAGTTCGCGAAGGCTCGGGCCTTGCGGTGTGAACATCGCGCCAGCTTAGCCCTGGTGGGGGACCGAGGTGGGAGGCTGAGCCGGCGCCGCCCTCTACCCCCCCCCGGTGGCCCGGGTTCCCTCGGCGCGGGCGACGACTACGGGGCAGCGGACGGTAGTTGCCTGTCGTCGTCCATGCGCTGTGGTCGCGCCCGTCCCGCGCTGCATGCTGCTCGCTGCCGCCGGCGGTCACGACCGCAGGAGCGCCCGTCATTCGGGGTCGCCGGCGAGGACGGGCTTCCTGGGCAGCGTGGTGAGGAAGCGGTCCACGGCCGGGGTGAGCGTCTCCGGGTTGACGACGGCGGCCAGCGGCAACTCCGTCCGGGGCTGGAGCGGGACGTACCGCACACCGGTCAGACGCAGCACCCGGGCGGAGGCGGGGACGATGCTCAGCCCCACTCCGAGCGCGACGAGTCCGAGCATGGTGGTCACGTGGTCCGCCTCGGCGACGGGTTCCAGCGCGATGTCCGCGGCCCGCAGCAGCGTCTCGACGCGGTCCCAGTAGCCGGGGCCCGAGTCGCGGGGGAAGAGCACCAGGGGCTCGCCGTCGAGCAGCCGGGTGTGCACCTCCGGCTCACCGGCGAGGGGATGCCCCTCCGGCAGTGCGAGGACCAGCGGCTCACGCCAGACGGTCCGCGACCGCAGCCCCCGGCCCGCGGGCGGCCGCAGTAGGGCCACGTCCAGTTCCGCCGAGAGCAGCGCGGTGATGAGCTGCGGGGTCTCCATCTCCCTTATGTGCAGGCTCAGTTCGGGAAGCCGCTCGCGCGCGGGTGCCAGCAGGGCGGGCAGCGCCTGGTAGAAGGCGGAGCCGACAGCGCCGACTCGCAGGGTCCCCGCTCCGCCGCTGCGGATGTTGTACGCCAGCTTCTCCACGTGCTCCGCGCCGGCGATGACTCGCCTGGCCTGCTCCGCGAGCTCCGCGCCCGCCGTGGTCAGCGACACCCCTTGCCTGTTCCGCTCGAACAACCTGACGTCCAGCTCGTGTTCGAGGCGCCGGATGCGCTGGCTGAGCGGCGGCTGCGCGATGCCGAGGCGCCGGGCGGCACGGCCGAAGTGGAGTTCGTCCGCGACGGCGACCAGCGCCTGCAGCAGGCGGAGTTCCATCAGGCGACGGCCAGTTCGTGGGGCAGGCCGTGCAGCAGCCGCGACCCGTCCTCGGTGACCACCAGCATGTCCTCGATCATCACCGCACCCACGTCGGGTGTGTACGAGGGCACCTCGACGGCGAAGACCATCCCGGGCTCCATCACCGTCCCGGACGAGGGGCTGATGTAGGGCGGCTCCTCGTGGAAGGTGTCGATCCCCACGGAGTGCCCGACGTGGCCCCGCGTGTAGGAGGGGAAGCCGTTGCTGTGCACGTGGTGGACGGCTGCCCGGAAGACGTCCCCCACGACCGTCCCCGGCCGGATCATGGAGCGGGCGATGCGCTGAGCCTCCGCCAGCACCCCGTACAGCCGCTCCGCCCGCGCGGTGCGGTGCCGGTAGGCGAAGGTCCGCCCGCCGTCGCAGCGGTAGCCGCCGACCGTCGTGCCGCAGTCGAACTTCACCAGGTCCCCCGCGGCGAGACGCCCCTCCCGCGCCCCGTAGCCGGCGGACGTACGGGAACCCACCGCAGGCAGGACCCAGTTGTCGGTGTAGCCGGCGAACCGCGCATCGTCCAGTGCGGCCCGGGTGACGCCCGACTGGTACAGCAGCCGCACGTCGTGCGCCGTCATGCCCTCCTCCAGGTGCTTCACGGCGCTGGCCATGCCGAGTTCCGACAGCTCCACGCCCAGCGCGAGCCGCTCCACCTCCCACGGCTGCTTGACGAGCCGTACGCGGTAGATGTCGTCGGTGAAGTCCTCCCAGCCCGCTCCGGGCGCGCACCGCTCCAGCCGGCGCAGCGCCGGTACGGGCAGATGCTGCATGTCCGTCGCGACCCGGCCCTGGTCCATGCCCGACTCGCGCAGCGCGGAGGCGAGGACGCCGTCGAGCTCGCCGTCGTCGTACTGCTCGGGGCGTGAGGCGGGCTGCGCGCCGGACGGGTCCGCCGCCATCTCCTCGGCCGTGTTGAGGTCCACCCACAGCCGGTAGGTCCGCAGCTCCACGTCGGGTGCGGCGGCTCGGGCCGTCTTCTCCTCGAAGTCGCCGAGCACCACGGTGACGGGCTTCCGCGGGTCAGCGGGGACCAGCGCGAAGACGGTGCCGTGCATCCGCCACCACTCGGAGACGAAGTAGCTGCGGAACCCGGTGACGTAGAAGAGGTTCGAGGGCGTCACAGCGACGTACCCCGACAGGCCCTCCTCAGCGAGGCGGCGGCGGATCGTGGCGACGGCGGTGTCGTTCAAGACGGCTCTCCGGTGGCGGGTGCGACGGCGGGTGCGGGTGCGGGCGTGCCGGTGTCCTGGTCGAGCCTGTTCCAGCGGGTCTCCTTCGCCAGGTAGGCGCTCAGGGCGGCGATGAGGGCGGTGGCCACGACGTAGAGGCTCACCGCCGTGGTGGTGTGGAAGCGGTCGACGAGGAGGGCGGCGATCAGCGGTGCGGGAGCGCCGCCGGCTATTCCGGCGACCTGGTAGCCGAAGGAGGACCCGGAGCAGCGCAGCCGCGTGCTGTACAGCTCGGTGATGAACGCGGCCATCGGCCCGTACATCACCGCCTGTGCCACCAGCCCGATGCTCACCGCGGCCAGGACCCCCGCCAGGCTGCGGGTCTCGATCATCGGCCACGCCACGAGGGCGCCCGCCGCGACGGCGAGGGAACCGGCGATGTAGACGGGGCGGCGGCCGTAGCGGTCCGAGGCGGCCGCCGACGCAGGGATGACGGCGAGCTGCAGCACGGAACCCACGATCACGGCGTACAGGCCCCAGTCGCGCGGCAGCCCGAGCGTTCCCGAAAGGTATGCCAGCGCGAAGACGGCGAACACGTAGTACGACACGTCGGAGGCGATGCGCATACCCACCGTCAGCAGGACCTGGCGCCAGTGCGTCGAGAGCACCTCGCGGATGGGCGCCCGGGCGGGTTCGGCGGCCTCGAACAGCGGCGACTCCTCGACCTTCACCCGCATCCACCACCCGGCGGCGACCAGGGCCGCGCTCGCCAGGAACGGCAGCCGCCATCCCCAGGAGAGGAAGGCATCGTCGGGCAGCGCCGTGCTCGCGGCAGTCAGCGCACCCACAGCGACGAGGTTGCCGGCGGGGACGCCCAGCTGCGTCCATGAGGTGAGGATCCCCCTCCGGTGCCGTTTGCCGCCCGCCTCCGCGTGCTCGGCGGACAGGGTCACCGCCCCGGCCCACTCGCCGCCCAGGCCGAGGCCCTGGACGAGGCGCAGCAGCACGAGCAGCACGGGCGCCGTCACGCCGATCGCGTCGTAGCCGGGCAGGCAGCCCATGAGGAAGGTGCCGCCGCCGGCGAGGAAGAGCGTCGCGATGAGCGCCTTCTTGCGGCCGACGACGTCTCCCATGCGCCCGAAGACGATGCCGCCGAGCGGGCGGGCGAGGAACGCGACGGCGTAGGTGGCGAAGGAGAGCAGCGTGCCGGTGGCGGGGTCGCTGCCGGGAAAGAAGACGTGCGGGAAGACCAGCGCGGCCGCCGACCCGAAGAGGAAGAAGTCGTACCACTCGATCGAGGTACCGGCGAAGCTGGAGATCAGGACGCGACGCAGGCCGGTGCGCTCGTCGGGTACGGGCTTTTCGACGGGGGGTGTGGCCATGCGGCCTCCTCGGCGTGGGCGTCGTTCGCCCCACCGTAAGAATGCGGAATTGCGGCGTCCAATATCAGATGCGGCTCTCGTGATACGCGTTCGGTATCACGGGTGGCGAACTGCCCACCGGAGCGGCCGTCGCCCGCGCGCACCACCCACGCCTCGCACCCTCCGCCTCGCACGTCTCGCCGCCTCGCACCTCCCGTCTAGGCACCCGCCTCAGCCGTCGCGGCCCCGGCCGGAGGGCCGCGACGGCCACCTGGCCGGGCTTCCTACTCCCGTTCGCAGGTCAGCGTGCCCTCGGCGGCGCCGTTCAGCAGGGCGGCGTGCGCCGCGGCGAGACGTTCGCCGTCGGCCTTGGCGACCTTGCGGTCGTAGGTCAGCAGGCCGTTCAACTCCCCTTCGAGGTCGGTGATCTGGGTGTAGACGGCGCCGCTGCTGCCGTCGCATGCGGCGAACTGCTCGATGTCCTCCAGCTTCGCGAGGTACTCGTCGGTGAACTCCTCCTTCTCGACGCCGACGTAGGTGTGGCGCACCGGCCACGCGTGCCCGGGCACCGCAAGGCCGAGTCCGCCGTACTCGCCGCTGACCAGCGCGCGCCGGCCGTCGGGTTCGGGCAGTTGCGCGCCGGGATAGCCGTGGGCGTCGGAGATGTCGCCGTTGCCGCCGTCGACGGCACCGCAGCAGTTGTGGCCGCTCATGTTGTTCACCAGCCGCGTCGGGTCGAGCCCCTTGGCGTAGTCGGCGATCCTGGCCTGGTCGTACTGCCCCCAGCCCTCGTTGAAGGTGACCCACATGATCACCGAGGGGTGGCTGTCGTGCTGCGCGATCATGCGCTTCATCTCGTGCTCGTACTGCTCCCGCGCGGCCCGGTCCGGTGTGCGGTCCGAGCGCATGGACGGCATGTCCTGCCACACCAGCAGGCCCAGCCGGTCGGCGTGGTAGTACCAGCGGTCGGGTTCCACCTTGATGTGCTTGCGCACCGAGTTGAAGCCGAGCTTCTTGTGCGCCTCCAGTTCGTGGGCGAGGGCCTCGTCCGTGGGCGGGGTGTGCAGGCCGTCCGGCCAGAAGCCCTGGTCGAGCGTGGCCATGGAGAAGACCGGCTCGCCGTTGAGCACCATGCGCCGCTTGCCGTCGACGGTCTCGACGCCGATCTCGCGCATGCCGAAGTAGCTCTCGACGGTGTCGGCGGAGGCCCCTTCCCCGACGGTCACCTTCAGCGTGTAGAGGTGCGGATCGCCGGGCGACCAGAGCTCGGGATCGGGCACGGGGACGTCGAAGGGGGTGTCGCCGCTGCCGGTGGCCCGTCCGACCTCCCGGCCCTTGCTCCCGGCGCCCTTCTCACCGCCCCGTTCGTCGTACGCCACCGCCGTGACGGGCACACCGTCGGGCACGCCGCGCGCCGTCACGCTCACCTGCTCACCGCTCACGTCCGGCGTCGTCTTGACGTCGGTGGTGTGCTCCGCGGCGACGGGTTCCATCCACACGGTCTGCCAGATGCCCGACGAGGGCGTGTACCAGATGCCCTCGGGCTCCAGCCGCTGCTTCCCGACGGGCGGGTTGGGGCCGCCGGGCGAGTCCGTCGGGTCGTGGACGCCGACGACGAGCTCCTGGTGCCGTCCCGGCCGCAGGGCGTCGGTGACGTCGACGGTGAAGCGGTCGTAGCCGCCCTTGTGCGAGCCCACCCGCTTGCCGTTGACATACACGGCGGCCTGCCAGTCGACGGCGTCGAAGTTCAGGTGAAGGCGCTTGCCCGAGCCGATGTCCCAGCCGGCCGGCACGGTGAACGACCGCTTGTACCACATGCGCTCCTCGTGCCGTTCGACGCCGGAGAGCTGTGACTCGACCGGGTAGGGGACGAGGATGCGCTCCTTCAGCGGGCGTTCGTCCCCGACAGGCGGCGCTTCACCCTCCTCGGCGGCGGCGAACTGCCAGACGCCGTTGAGGTTGCGCCACTCGTCGCGCTTGAGTTGCGGACGCGGGTAGGCGGGCAGCGCGTTGTCCGGCCCGACGTCCTCGGCCCACTCGGTCCGCAGCTGGTACGTGGAGCCGTTCTCGCCCGCCGTCCAGAAGCCTCCGACCGTCTCGCCGTCGGCGCCGGCGAGCCCGCCGTCACCGTCGTAGCGCACGTCGGCGGTACCGCCCTGGCCGACCACGGGCTCCTCGAGGCCGATCGTCAGCCGGTGGTCGTCCTTCGGGTCCAGGTGCGCGCGGCCCAGCGGCCACGCGACGCCGCCGATGACGGCCTCGAGATGCTCCGGGAACGCGCCGGGCGGGTCGGAGAGGCGCTGCGCGAACGCCAGTTCAAGGGTGCGCCCGGAGGGGCCCACCCGGACCTCGGCCGGTCCGTCGTACTCGAAGTCCTCCGGAGGTGAGTACGCGGACTGCGGGACCGGGGCCTTCTTCCCGCCGGGCGGCGTCCAGCGCACGTGGAGGCCGGAGCCGCCGTCCTCCTCGAAGTACTCGACCTTCACGTCGTGGCGGGTGCCCTCTTCCAGCCGCACGGGCCGGGAGTTCTGCTCGTTGTCCCAGTCGGCGACCCAGTGGTCGATGACGAGTTCGCCGTCGACCCACATGCGGAAGCCGTTGTCGCCGGTGATGTGGAAGGTGTGCTCCCCGGACGTCGCGGGGGTGAGGGTGCCCGTCCAGCGGACGCTGGCGTGGTCCGCCCGGCCGGCGCGGCCCTCGAGGCGCGGTTCCAGGTCGGCGAAGTCGAGGGAGGGGTCGAACGCGGTGGTCTGGAGGGTGCCGAAGTCGTGTGCGCCGGGGGCGGATTGGGTCCAGTACTCGCCCTTCAGGCCGTGTACCTCGGGCGGTGCGGGGGCGGACGGGGCGGCCGTCGCGGGGGGCACTGAGCCCAGCGACACCGCGAGCAGGAGGAGAAGGGATAAAACGGCGGCAGCGGCGGGCCGGTCAGGTGCGCGTCTCACGGGACCTCCGGATGAGGTGTGCAGGAGATGGTTGCGGCACTGCCCTTGCTCCGGTCCGTCTTGTATAACGTTGGAAGCAAGGGTTGTCTGCATGACAGCACGCCGGCTGGGACCTGTCCAGGTGCCCGGGTGCGGTGGAAGCGGCGGCCCGCCCGAGGTGAGGAGCGCAGGGTGAGGGTGAGCCTCAAGGACGTCGCGGCGCACGCCGGAGTGTCGGTCAAGACAGTCTCCAACGTGGTGAACAAATACCAGCACGTCACCCCGGCCACCCGGGAGAAGGTGCAGCGCGCCATCGACGCCCTGGGGTACCGCCCGAACCTGACGGCCCGGCACCTGCGCAAGGGCCGCACCGGGATCATCGCCCTCGCCGTACCGGAGTTGGGCAACCCCTACTTCGCCGAACTCGCCGGCGCCGTGGTGGACGCCGCGGCGGCCCACGACTACACCGTCCTGCTCGACCACACCCAGGGCAGCCGCGAGCGCGAACTCCTCGTCACCCAGGGCTTCCGGGCCCGCGTCATCGACGGACTGATCCTCAACCCGCTGGAGCTCGAGGCGGAGGACCTGGCGGCCCGCACCGACGACGCGCCGCTGGTGCTGATCGGCGAACGGCGCTACGACCTGCCCCACGACCACATCGCCATCGACAACATCGCCGCCGCCCGCACCGCCGTGCGCCACCTGCTGGACCTCGGCCGGCGCCGCATCGCCTTCCTCGGCGCCCGCGGCGACCGCCCCAGCCAGCCCTCCCACCTCCGGCTGCTGGGCTGGCAGGCGGAGCTGGCCGCCAGCGGCGTGGCGGCCGACGAGGCGCTGGTCGCCCCGGTGGAGGGCTGGGACCGCGCGGACGGCGCGGCCGGGATGGCGGCGTTGCTGGACGCCGGGCAGCGTCCCGACGCGGTGTTCGCCTACAACGACCTGATCGCGATAGGCGCGATGAGGGTGATGTCCGAGCGTGGGCTGCGCGTGCCGGAGGACGTCGCGGTGGTCGGCTTCGACGACCTGACGGAGGGACGGTACGGCGCCGTGACGCTCACGACGGTGGCGCCCGACAAGCAGGCCATCGCCCGGCTGGCGGTGGAGTCGATCGTCGAACGCCTGGCATGGGAGGGCGGTGACGGAGCGACCCGCCGGCTCCACCCCGGATTCGCGCTGATGGAGCGGGAGAGCACGCTCGGACGGCGCCCGGCGGGTTGAAGCGCGAGCGCTCCTGCCGCGCCTGTGCTCGCCCGCCGCGCGCGGGGTGCGCCGGTCCCGATGCGGCACGCGTCCGGCGCGCTTCGTCCTGCGAGTTCGTGCGCGCGGTGTTTACACAGTTCTTCCAACGATGTAAAAGGAGCTAGCGCCATGCCGTCTGCCTGAAACACCGTGGGGGGTACCCATGAATCCGCTCGCACGACGCCTCACCGCCACCACCGCACTCCTCACCGCCCTCGCGCTCACCACCGCATGTGCCAAGTCGGAGGACGACGCCGCGGGCAAGTCCTCCGGCTCCCAGGGAGGCGGGCAGGTCGCCGCCGAACCCACGAAGGGCGCCAAGACCTGCACCGTCGGCCAGTACGGCGGCAAGAAGCTGGACCTGAAGAAGGCCACCGTCGGCTTCTCCCAGTCCGAGAAGGAAGCGAACCCCTTCCGGATAGCCGAGACCGCCTCGCTGAAGGCGGAGGCGAAGAAGCGCGGCGTCAAGCTGCTGTCGGCCAACGCCCAGTCGCAGTTCTCCAAGCAGATCAGCGACGTGCAGGACCTCATCTCCAAGGGCGCCGACCTGCTGGTCATCGCACCGCTCAACTCGGACGGCTGGGAGCCGGTGCTCAAGCAGGCCGCCGCCAAGAAGATCCCGATCGTCACCGTCGACCGGAAGATCAACGCCAAGGCGTGCGACGACTACGTCAGCTTCATCGGCTCCGACTTCGTCGAGCAGGGCCGCCGCGCCGCCGACCAGATGATCAAGGCCACCGGAGGGAAGGGCAAGGTAGCCATCCTGCTCGGCACCCCCGGCAACAACGTCACCACCGAGCGCACCGAGGGCTTCCGCGACCGCATCGAGCAGAAGGCGCCCGGGCTGAAGGTCGTCTTCAAGCAGACCGGTGAGTTCGCCCGCGAGAAGGGCCAGCAGGTCACCGAGCAGCTCATCCAGTCGAAGCCGGACATCGACGGGATCTACGCCGAGAACGACGAGATGGGCCTCGGCGCCGTCAACGCCCTCAAGAGCGCGGGCAAGAAGGCCGGCGACGTGAAGATCGTGACGGTGGACGGCACACGCAACGCCGTGCAGGGCGTCACCGACAAGTGGATCCACGGCGTCATCGAGTCCAACCCCCGCTTCGGCCCGCTCGCGTTCTCGACACTCGACGACTTCACGAGCGGCAAGAAGGTCGCCCAGACCATCGTCATCAAGGACCGCGTCTACACCCGCGCCAACGCCGAGCGGGACCTGAGCAAGGCGTACTGATGGCGGAGTACGTGCTCTCCACCCGGTCGCTGACCAAGCGCTTCCCCGGCGTCCTCGCCCTGGACCGCGTCGACTTCGGCGTGCGGGCAGGCGAGGTGCACGCCCTCATCGGCGAGAACGGCGCGGGCAAGTCCACCCTCATCAAGGTGCTGACGGGCGTGTACGCGCCGGACGGGGGAGAGGTGCTGCGCGACGGCGGGGCCGCCTCGTTCGGCACCCCGCTGGCCGCCCAGCAGGCGGGGATCTCCACCATCTACCAGGAGGTCAACCTCGTCCCGCTGATGAGCGTGGCCCGCAACCTGTTCCTGGGGCGTGAGCCGAGAGGCCGGTTCGGGCTGATCGACTTCGACCGGATGCACCGGGAGAGCGAGCGGATCCTGAGCGAGTACGGCGTGCGCACCGACGTGCGCCGGCCGCTCGGCGAACTCGGCGTCGGCGCGCAGCAGATGGTCGCCCTCGCCCGGGCTGTCTGGGTCGACGCGAGAGTCGTCGTCATGGACGAGCCGACCTCGTCGCTGGAGCCCCGGGAGGTGGAGACCCTCTTCGGCGTCATCCGGCGGCTGCGGGACCGGGGCGTGGCCGTGGTCTACGTCAGCCACCGGCTCGACGAGCTGTACGCCGTCTGCGACTCCGTCACCGTGCTGCGGGACGGGCGCACCGTCCACACCGGCCCCCTGCAGGGCCTCGAACGGCTGCGGCTGGTCTCGATGATGCTCGGACGGGAGATCGGCGAGGTCCGGGCCGAAGGCACCACCAAGTTCGGCGGCGACCACGAGGCGGCCTCCGCCGAGCCGGTGCTGCGCGTCGACGGCCTCAGCGTGCAACATCAGCTGCACGACGTCTCCTTCGCCGTGCGGCCCGGTGAAGTGGTGGGCCTGGGCGGCCTGCTGGGGTCGGGACGCACCGAGACCGCGAAGTCCGTCGCCGGCGCCCTGCCGCCCAGCGCGGGACGGGTCACCGTCGCCGGCGCCCGCGTGCGTACGGGCTCGCCGGGAGCCGCCATCCGCGCGGGCATATCCCTGCTCCCCGAGGACCGCAAGACCGAAGGGATCGTCCCGGGACTGTCGGTGCGCGAGAACATCGCGCTCGCCGTGCTGCCCCGCCTGTCGCGGGCGGGTCTGGTCTCGGAGGCACGGATCGACTCCCTGGTGCGCACCTTCATGGAGAGGCTGCGGATCAAGGCGTCCTCGCCGCACCAGAAGGCGGGCGAACTGTCCGGCGGCAACCAGCAGAAGGTCCTGCTGGCGCGCTGGCTGGCCGCCGAGCCGCGCGTGCTGCTGCTGGACGAGCCCACACGCGGCATCGACGTCGGAGCGAAGGCCGAGGTGCAGAAGCTGGTGGACGAACTGGCCGCCGACGGCCTCGGCGTGCTGCTGATCTCCTCCGACCTGGAGGAGCTGATCGAGGGCTCCGACCGGGTCGTGGTGCTGCGCGACGGGGTAGTGGTCGGCGAGCTGACCGGGGACGAGGTCACGGAGGACCGGCTGATGGAGGCCATCGCCGCGGCTGCCGAAGAGGAGCCGCACCTGGCGGACGCCGCGCCCGGCGATGTGCGGAAGGCGGCGGCACATGACTGACACCGCCGCCGCCGCCCGCACCGTGCCCGACCGGGCCGCCCTCCACGCCTGGCTCCAGGCGTACGGCGTCTACGTGGGCGTCGCGGTGCTGCTGCTGTTCAACATCGCCTTCACCGACCACTTCCTGTCCGCGGAGAACTTCCGCACGCAGGCCGTGCAGGTGGCGCCCATCCTGATCGTGGCGCTGGGCATGGCCCTGGCCATCGGCTCCGAGGGCATCGACCTGTCGGTCGGCTCGGTCATGGCCCTCTCCACCTCCCTGGTGGCTCTCTACCTGGGGTACGGGCCGTGGATCGCGCTGCTGGTGGCGGTGCTCGGCGGCGTCGCGGTCGGCCTGGTCAACGGCTCCCTGATCGCCTTCGTCGGGGTGCAGCCCATCGTGGCGACGCTGGCGCTGATGGTCGGCGGGCGCGGCCTGGCCCTCGTCCTGCTGCCTCAGCTGAAGGACGTACGCGACCCGGGGATGCGGGCCCTCGGATCGGGGGACGTCCTGGGCGTCCCGTACCCGGTCCTGATCGCAGTGGCCCTCGTCGCCGTGGTGGCCTTCACCGTGCGGCGCACGACCTTCGGCCGCCAGCTGCTCGCGATCGGCGACAGCCGCCCGGCGGCCCGGCTCGCCGGACTGCCCGTGCGCAGGGTGCTGGTGTACGTCTACATCGCCTCCGGCGCCCTGGCAGCCGTCGCCGGCTTCCTCGCCACGGCCCGCCTCCAGGCCAGCGACCCCACGTCCCTGGGCACCCTCATAGAGCTCTCGGCCATCACGGCCGTCGTGGTGGGCGGCACCCCGCTGAGCGGCGGACGGGTACGCATCGGCGGCACCGTCGCCGGCGCCGTACTGATCCAGCTCCTGACCGCCACGCTCGTCAAGCACGACCTTCCGCCTTCGTGGACGCAGATGGCGCAGGCCGTCGTCATCGTGGCCGCGGTGTACGCGGCACGCGAGAGGGGGAAGCGATGAGCGTCGCGAAGAGCCGTCACGACGGCACCGGCAACGCGCCCGGCGAGGGCGGGTCCCCCGGCCCGTCGAAGCCGGCGGGGGCGGTGAAGCCGGCGGGCGCGGCCGCCCACGGCGGAACGGGCACACGCGCCGACCGGTGGAGCACCTTCGCCCAACAGCACGGCGCGCTGGTCGCGTTGCTGCTGACGGTGCTGATCGCCTCGGCGTCGTTCGACTCGTTCGCCGGCGCCGGGAACCTCAAGAACATCGCCGTCTCCTCCGCGTTCCTGGCGATCGTCGCCCTCGGCATGACGTTCGTGATCGTCTCCGGCGGCATCGACCTCTCGGTGGGCTCCGTCTTCGTCCTCGGGGGCGTCCTCGCGGCCTGGGGATCGAAGTACGGGCCTGCCGTCGCGCTGCTGCTGCCGCTGGCGGTGTGCGGCGCGATCGGGCTGGTCAACGGCCTTCTGATCGCCCGCGCCCGGCTGGCACCGTTCATCGTCACGCTCGCGGCGATGCTGGGCGCCCGCGGGCTGATGCTCAACATCACCGACGAGGGCAACGACACCTTCCTCATAGCGAAGGACTCGCTCTTCGCCGACCTGGGGCGCGGCAAGCTGCTCGGCATCGGCGCACCGGTGTGGATCACGCTGGCCCTGTTCCTGCTCGGCGGTCTCCTCCTGCGCCGTACGCGTTTCGGCCAGCAGGTCTACGCGGTCGGAGGCAACGAGGACGCCGCCTCGCTCATGGGGACCTCGGTGAGCCGCACGAAGGTGACGGTGTACGCGATGTCCGGTCTGCTCGCCGGACTGGCCGGGGCGCTCAACGCCGCATGGCTGGCCTCCGGCGTGACCATCCTGGGCCAGGGCATGGAGCTGGAGGCGATCTCCGCCGTCGTCATCGGCGGCACGCTGCTGACGGGCGGGCTGGGCTACGTCAGCGGCTCCCTCGTCGGCGTACTGCTGCTGAAGGTCATCCAGAACATCATCAACCAGATCGGCTCCCTCGACTCCGCGTACCAGCAGGTCGTCAGCGGCGCCTTCCTCGTGGTGGTCGTGGTCGTGCAGACCTGGCTGGGCCGCCGCCGCAAGGCCCGGCTCACCGCGCCCGGCTGACGGGACGAAGGAACGCGACGAAGAGACGCGGCGGAGGACGGGGCGAACGGACGGGCGACGCCGGGACCCGGGGCCGCCCGGCGCACGTCCCGGCGGCTGCCCGCCGAACCGCACGGGAGCGGTGCCCCACCCCGCCGCCCCGCCTTTCGTCGGCAGCGGGCTTCCCCCGGGCGTCCGCGCAGGCCGCGGAGCCTTCCGCGCCGCCCCCTCGTACCGGGGACGGCGCGCCGTCATGTTCCGGCGGTGCGGCGGGACATGGGGGAGGGGGACATGACGGGAGCGGGACACGGCGGGACGGCGCGGTGGCGGGGCCAGGAGCAGCGCCCGGGCGCTGAACGGATGATCCCGATATGCGCGCGATGAGCACTTCGTATATCTCTGAGTGGTGATCAGCGGCGCCCAGGTCGAAGGCCGCCCAGGACCGGACGCCGCCGCATCGCGTGACACGCGTACCCGTGCCCACCCCACAGCCAAGGGAAGCCGCATGACTGACACGCTCAGACGCGCCACTCTCACCGCAGTCACGGGCCTCGGCCTGTGCCTCACCCTCCTGCCCGCCGGACAGGCGTTCGCGCAGTCGCCGACCACCCGCGTCCCCTGCAACGACATCCCCGCGCTGAAGGCCGCCATCACCAAGGCGAACACCAGCGGCGGCCGGATCACCCTCGCGTCCCGCTGCACCTACACCCTGACCGCCCCCGACAACGCGGACGACGGGCTTCCGGAGATCACCGGGAACGTGACCCTGACCGGCGACCGCACCACGATCCGGCGCGCCCCGGACGCCACCCAGGACTTCCGCGTCCTCCACGTGGTCTCCGGCGGCACGCTGACCCTGAACTCCCTCGGAATCAGCGGCGGTTCGCTCGCCGACGACAACGGCGGCGGCGTCGCCAACGAGGACGGCACCCTGAACCTGAACCGCACGATGGTCAGGGGTAACCACGCCGAGATGGGCGGGGGCCTCTACAACACCGGCGGCAAGCTCAACCTCGACCGCAGCACCGCCGAGCGCAACTCCACGGACGCCTGGGGCGCCGGGGTCTTCAACACGGGCGGCGGCACGATGAAGATGACCGGCGGGTCGCTCCGCGACAACCGCGCCCTCAACAACGGCGGCGGGCTGGAGAACATCTCGGGGACCGCGTATCTGCACCACGTCTCGGTCAGGGGCAACACCGCGCTCGAAGGCGGCGGCATCCGCCAGACGATCGGCGCCACCCTGCGTCTCAGGTCGACCGAGGTACGGGACAACATCGCCGTGTCGGGCGGGGGCATGTCGAACAACGGCAGCACGGCGACGCTGGTTCAGAGCCTCGTCACCCGCAACACGGCGATCACCACCGGCGGCGGCATCATCAACGAGGCCGACGGCCAGGTCACGCTCACCGACAGCCGAGTCGTCCGCAACAGGCCGGACAACTGCGTGCCCCAGGGCACCATCGCCGGCTGCTCGGACCCCGCGGGCCGCACCGTTCCGCCCGCCGCGAAGCTGCCGCCGGCCACCGACACCAAGGCCCTCCGCTGATCCCGCGGAGGAGGGACGCGGTGCTGAGCGGGTGAGCAAGTCGGCCGCGCCGCAGGCAGGTTGACCCCTTACGTGCGGCTGCGCGCACCTGCCACCACGGCGACGGGCCACCACGTGACGGAGAGCGGGACCTGGGAGACGGGTCCCGCTCTCTGCCTTCACGACAGGGAATGCCGAACTCGCGTCCATGGTGAGGGGGTTGCACGATGGCGGGAGGAGGACCGGCACGGGGGAGAGGGCAACTGGCGTCCGACCGGCCACCGTTGCGGCGAGCGGGGGTTGTGGTGTCTCGTGACGGAGGTGAACGACCGGTCGCCGAGGAGCGGTCGTCATGCCGGCCGGGACGGTGAGTTCACCGGTGAGTTCACCGGAGCCGCGTGCCGCCGAGGACACCGGCCGTGGTCGCGCGCCCATGCCACATGACCAGAGGGGGACAAGCGATGAAGTTCCGTCCGTTGGGTGATCCCGCCGTGCAGGTGTCCGCCGTCGGACTCGGCTGCATGGGCATGTCCATCGCTTACGGTCCCGCTGACGAGCGGGAGAGTCTCGCCACCCTCGACCGGGCCGCCGAGCTGGGCGTCAACCTCCTCGACACGGCAGACGTCTACGGCCTCGGCGCGAACGAGGAGCTCATCGGCCGCTGGCTGGGCCGTCGCGGCCGCGACGCCGTCTTCCTCTCCACCAAGTTCGCGCTGAAGCGGGGCGCCACGACGGGGAGGGTGGACGAGGTCGACACCTCTGCCGCGTACGTACCGGAGGCCTGCGACGCCTCTCTGGCCAGGCTCGGGACGGAACACATCGACCTGTACTACATGCACCGCCGCGACCCGGCCGTACCCGTCGAGGAGACCGTGGGCGCCATGGCGGCGCTCGTCGAGGCCGGAAAGGTCCGCTTCCTCGGACTCTCCGAGGTCAGCCCCCGGACCCTGCGCCGGGCGCATGCCGTGCACCCCATCACCGCCGTCCAGCTCGAGTACTCGCTCTTCACCAGGGACGTGGTGGAGGGCGGGATGCTCGCCACCTGCCGCGAACTCGGCGTCGCCGTCGTGGCGTACTCACCGCTCGGCCGCGGCATGCTCGGGGGCGCGCTGCACTCCCGCGAGGCTCTGTCCGAAGGGGACAACCGCCGGAGGTGGCCGCGCTTCGCCGAGGAGAACATCGACGGCAACCTCGCTCTGGTGGAAGCCGTCCGGGACGTCGCCGAACAGATCGGCTGCACGCCCGCCCAGGCAGCTCTGTCCTGGCTCCTCGCCCAAGGCGAGGACATCGTCCCCATTCCGGGGACCAAGCGCAGGCGATACCTGGAGGAGAACTGCCAAGCCGCGGACGTGACGCTCACTCCGGCTCAGGTCGCTCTCCTGCGCGAGGCGGTGCCACCTCAGGCCGTGACCGGCGGACGCTACCCCGCTCAGGCACTGGCCCGCCTCGGACACTGAACCGCGGCGACGCACGGCTCGTCGCACCGGCACGGACGGTGCTCGCTGAGGGGAGCGGCGTCCCGGCGACCGGCCACGCTCCCCTGCCCGGCGCACCGCGTCCCACGCTGATCCACCGTTTCTGCACCGGCCCCGGTTGTTCGCCGGGCCGGAGCGGCTCGCTGAACAACTCCCGGCGCGCTGAACTGCCTTGTGACTGCGCAGCGGCCTGGCCGGCCGTGCCGGAGACAAGGAGACGCCGTGGGCGGAGCGCTGGACGAGGGCGAGGCGGAACCACAGCCGGAGATCGTGGATTGGCCGACGCAGGTCACCTTGGGGGTGACGCTCGTCGTCATGGCGGGTCTGATGTGGCTGCCGATCGCCGGCCGGTTCCACCAATGGGAGTCCGAGACGGGTGTGGAGGGTCTTCTGGCGTTCGCCTCCATGGTCTTCGCCGTCCGTTCGCACAAGGGCCGGCACAAGGCCCGCATCATCACGACGGTCCTGGTGGGGCTGCTCTTTCTCAGCCTCGGACCGATCATCGGGATCGGCTTCGCGGAGGACGGCCTGGTGGACGGGACGGAGTACGCCGTCCTGGGCATCGCCGCGTCACTGTGCTCCTTCGCCGGGGTCGCGCTGCTCTGGGCGCCGCCGTCCGCCGACTACTTCCGCGAAGTCCGCCTGCGGCGCGAGCGGAAGGAGTAGCGGCGGGACGGACGGCGCTCTGCCCTCGGTGTGACGTGGGCCGGGCCGACGGCCGTAACCGTGGAACCGTTCCTGAAGGGACCGCCCGACTTCAGCCCGCGTGAACGCGGTTGCCGTGTCAGGGATGCGTCGTCCGGGCGGTACCGGTGCAACACCCCACTCGGAGAAGACACTTCACGAACTTCCCCGGATTTCCCTGACTCCTTGGATTCCCGGGCTTCTTGGATCGGCCGGAAGGACCGAGGCGGCCTCGGCGGCATCGTTTAGCGCCCCTTTGGCCCCGGCCGCGAGGCTTGCGGACAGCCTGCCGGGCGCGGAGCCGGCCTCCGTGGCACAGGCGGGATGTGGCCGACGGGGCAGCAGCCGGGACAAGGAGTGAAGAGATGACGCAGTACCTGATCTCGTTCGACGAGGCGGCGATGGTCCTCCCCGAAGGGGAGCTGCTCGAAGTGGCGAAGGCCGCGCACGCGGTGGAGCAGGAAGCCAAGGACGCCGGCGTATGGGTGTTCGGCGGCGGGCTGAAGGACCACGGGGAGGCGAGCGTGGTGGGCACCGACGGTGCGGTGAGCGATGGCCCGGAGGGGGACGGCACGGGGCACCTCGGCGGGTTCGCGGTCGTCGACGTTGCCTCCCGCGACGACGCGGTGAAGTGGGCCGCCAGGATCGCCCAGGCCTGCCGCTGTCCTCAGCAGGTCCGCGAGTTCATGCCCGATCCGACAGCTTGACGATGTGGGCAGCTGAGCTGCGAGGCAGCCCAGCTGCCGCTCGAGCCGTACGCCGCCGGACCGGAGTGCAGACCGGCCCGGCGGCGTTTGTAGGGTCTGACCCATGGAGACGTGGAACGGGCAGGCGGCGGTCGCCCCGCCCAATTCAGGGGTGTGGCAGGCACCGACGGAGCAGGAGCAGCGGCTGTACGAGGCGAAGACGCGCGGCGACTGGGCCGCCTACTTCGATGTGCTCGCCGAATGCGAACTGTTCATGTCGATGTCCCGGCTCCAGGCCGACGGGCTGGACAGCGGCCCCCCTGCTCAGCCCTTCTGGAGCCCCGTCGTCGGGCAGTGGTGCGAAGTCGTCGTGACCGAGGGCGTGTTGCCCGCCCCGTCACCCGACCTCGTCTTCATCCTTCTCTCCCTGGACGCGGTCGCCAAGTTGTGGGAGGACAACACCGAATGGCTGGCCGTCAATCCGGGCACTCCGCTGGAGGCGTACTTCCCGCCGAATCCCGCTCTGTGGAAATGGCACGCCGGCCGCGGCAAGGGACCGAACGGGAACCTGGGAAAGCTGCGCACGCTCAGGGTGGGCGGCGTGCTCCAGGGCCCGGTCGCCCACGGCCTCGGCTGCGGCGCCCTGATGAGCGTCCTCAACGGCTCGCTGTGGAACGCGATGGGCTACCACGGGGGCGGTTACTTCGCAGAGCGGCAGACCCTGGAGGACTGGTGGGGGGTGACGGACCGGCAGAGCTGGCAGAAGGCCCAGGAGAACCTCCTCAACGGCCGAAGCGTCAGCGGCGTCTGGGAGTTCGTGCTGGACGTCCGCAGGTCCCTTGCCCGGCAGTTCGGAGGACAGGTCGACGTGGCGCTCTGGCGGGACGCCGCCGAGCGCCATCTGCGCGCCGTCGCCGCCGAGTCCGGGGAAGGGGCTTCGGAGGCCGAGATCGCAGGGGTGAAGCAGCTCATCGGCCGTATCACCCGCTACGAGGCCCGGTTCCGCGCCGACGGCGTCCTCGGGGCCAACGACCAGGTCCGCTCCGTCCTGGCATGGGACTACGGACGTGCCGCCAGCATGGCCCGCTGGGGTGTCGGCGCCCGCTTCTGCGACATCGCGGAGGCGGAGCAGGCGGTGATCCGGACCTCCCGCGTCAGCCAGGTCACTTACCACTCCTGGAAGGACTTCGCGGCCGGATACATTCTCGGCCGCTGCCTCCATTTCGACGAGGAGCACTTCGGCAACTGGTACACGGAGATGCTGGACGCGTACCGGGTGCTGGACTCGCATCCGGAGAGTCCCTGGCTCACCCTCCCCTGGAGGTAGCGGAGCGACCGGGGGCCCATAACCCGTGCTCCCCGCGGGAGTTGTGGAACCGGCAGGGCAGCGGGCCCAGTCCCGGAGCACCGGGTATCCGAGGTCCGGACCCGGTCCGGTGGCCTCAGACGCGGGTGAGACGGGCGAGGAGCCCCCGGTGCGCCCATCCTGTCCGGCGCAGTCCGAGCCAGACGTAGTAGGCGGCGATGCCGGTCGCGAGCGCAGCGGCACCGAGCGCGGACGGGACAGCGTCGATGACGGCGATCGCGACCACTACTGCGACGAGCCCGTCGAACTGCCAGGCCACGACGCGGAGTCCGGAGAGATCGCCGAGCGGCGTGACCACGGGGAGGAGGAGTTCGAGCGGCAGGTGCAGTTTCATCTCCCGCAGGAATCTGGCACCGAGCACCACGGTGAGTGACCCGGCGAGAAGCAGAAGCGCACCGGCGGGAGTCGTGTCGCGGAGCGGCCACGAGGCGACGATCGCGAGAACCCCTCCCGCGAACGTGCCGACGGTGACGGCGAGGACGGGCCATGCGAGGGTCCGGGCGAGCGTCCCTCCCCACCATTCGCCGTACAGCGGGGGCAGCGTCAGTTCGTCGCGCAGCCCACGCCAGGTCTCGCTCACCCACCCGGAGCCCAGGTAGACGCAGACCGCTCCGCCGATCCACGACGACAGGGCCAGGCGGCCTTCGGGAGCGGCTGCACCGAGCGTCAGCACGGCGCCACCGGTCAGCAGGAGCATCACGGCGGCCGTCGCGCGGCCGGGTGTGCGCAGTGCGCGGATCGCGCCTTGCGAGAGGTAGCCGCGGAGGGTGCCGTCGGTACGGATCAGGGCCGTGGTGCGGCCGCGCGGCTCGGGGCGGTAGAGGTCGAGTGCGTGGTGGAGCGTGCCCGTCCAGGCATAGGTCTGGGCCTGGGAGGCGCGTGCCGATTCACGTGCCAGCCTGGCGAGATCGACAGCGGGGACCGACCGGAAGCCGGCCCGCCCGAGGACGGCGGCCGTGGTCACCAGCGCGAGGGCAGCGAGCCACAGGCCGCCCCCGCCCTGCGGGAAGGTGTGGCTGATCACGGTGACGGCGAGCGCCCCGGCTCCCGCACCGGAAGCGAGCAGCAAGTTGCCCGGCATCTCCCGTACTTGGCCCCACAGCCAGGCCGTGGCGGCGAGGGCGCTGAGCCCCGCGGCGACCGAGAGGCTCTGCAGCGCGGTGCCGACGTCGTGGAAGAGGTCGGTGGTGAGGTAAGCCGCCGTACACGTCGAAAGCAGTACGGCCGCACCCGCGAAGCCGAGCCGGCGCCTGGCGATCGTGCCGAGGTAGGCAGCCGGGGAGATGTCGGTGGTGGTGAACACGTGCAGGAGGAAGGGCAGGATCACCAGCGGTCCCCAGAACCGGCCGGCGAGTTGGGCGCCCCAGCACACAACTGCCGCGAGCGCGCAGACGAAGGGAACCGCGTCGGCGGGGGAGTCCACGGGAACGAGCGCCGGCGACGTACTGGCGGTGTAGACGACCGGCACCAGGTAGATGAGAGCGAACAGCGCGACGAGGTAGACGGTGTATGCGCGGCCTCGCACGGTGGAGCGGTCGCCCCTGCGGGCGTACTGGTGCCACACGGCGTGGACGCGGCTCTTGGCGTCGGCTTCCGGCGCGGCGATGCTGCGTGTGGTCATCGCAGCTCCACGCGGCCGTCGCACGCTTCCACCAGAGTGGGCTCGTGGGTGGCGATCAGGAACGCTGTGCCCTCCCCGGCCCTCTCGCTGAGCAGCGTGGCCACCAGGCCGACGCGGTGACTGTCGAGGTGCCGCTCGGGCTCGTCGAGCAGGACGACGGCGGCCGGACGCACGAACGTCAGCGCGAGGCTGAAGAGTTGAAGCTGCCCGGACGAGACCTGATGGGGAAACCGCTCACCCAGCGCGGTCAGTCCCAGACGCTCGACGACCTGCTCGGCGTGCTCGGAGGACGCGGAGGCGTTGCCGTACCAGGAGGCGGCGACCAACGTCACCTGCTCCCGCAAGGTCATGTCCCTTGCCACGGGGATCGGTTCGACAAGTGAGGCCACCATGCGCCGGTGGGCAGGCTTCGCCATGTCGGCGGGCTCGCCCATCACCGAGACCGAGCCGTCCGTCAGGCTCCGGCTGCCCAGGTAGGCCCGGAGGAGCGTGGTCTTCCCCGAACCGTTGCTGCCGGTGACGCTCCACAGCTCGCCGGGCATCACCTCGAAGGTCGTGGGGGCGAGCAACGTGGTCTCGCTCATCGTGACCGTCGCGCGGTCCGCGGCGATTGCAGGAACTCCGGTCACTTTCGCTCCAGAACGACGAGCATTTCCCGAGAGCGCGAGTCGTACTCCTCGCCCGCGTACGAACCGTTGACGTTCGTCACCTCCAAGCCGGACATCCCCGCCATGAGCCGTATCTCCGGCAGCGTTGCCCAGGTGGCGGCCTCGTGAAACGCCGTCAGGGTCGTCGCACTCTGGAGCAGGAAGATGCTCATGACGGCCTGGGAGGCGCGATCCGCCGTCTGAGTAATCGTCACCATCCGGTCCCGGCCCAGCGGGTAGGTCACTGACGTCGCGTCCCCGCCGTTCCGCAGGTATTCGGCGGGGTCGGTGCAGTCGAGGAATGCCGAACCCCCGGGCTTCAAGTGCCGTGCGATCACGCTGAGCAGATCGATCTTCTCGTCGTGGCTCTGGGCGAGGAAGAACGTGTTCCGCGACAGGACGACGGCGTCGAACTCGGAATCGAGCTTGAGATTCCGGAAGTCGGCTTCGACCACGTCGATCTCACGGTCACCGCGTTTGCTCTCGAGCAGGTCCAGCGACGGTCGGGAGGCGTCGACCGCCACGACCTCGGCTCCGGCGTCGGCGAGCGCGAACGACGAGACGCCCGTTCCCGCTCCCAGGTCGAGGACGGACCGGCCGTCCAGCGGCTGGTGCGAGGAGACCCACGAAACGAGCCCGGAACCGGGGGAGATCATCGACGACATCAGGTCGTAGGCATCGACGGCCGACGCGTCGTACACACTCGGGTCACTCACGGGGTCGACCTTTCTCCACCATCTCGTTGGCCAGGGTAATGGCACCGGGCAAATTGAATCCCACCTCTGCCGTCGAGCGGTCGCTGGCGCGTACGCCGGTCACTCGAGGTGCGAATCCGATGTTCGAGCGGAGTCGGAGGTTGCGCAAATTGCTCTCTACAATCTCGTTCGACCCGGGGAGGGTGTCGGCGATCACGATGGGACGCGTAGTGACCTGCAGCATCAGCAGGGCGGGCGAATCCGCCCTGCCCTGTGAGAGACGCATGAGGGTGTCCAAGGTCGCGGGAAAAATGATGAAACACTCGGAGTTCCCGCTCTCCCCGCTGTTGACCTCGGGTGGAAGTCCCGCTTCGTCCCAGGAGTCGGTCCACACCTGACCGTTGGCCAGATGACGCAGCGATCGAACTGCCACGAATCGTGCGGCGGACCGGGTCACGGAGACGTTGACGGTCAGGCCGGGTTGCACTTGCCGCAGCAGATGGATCCACCACGGTACAAGCGCCGCACTGATGGAACCGGTGATGTGCAGGTGCAGCTCAGCGCCCTCGAATTGCTCCATGTTCATCTGCCGGCTTCCTCAACGGCGCGCGGCCCGAGGGGAATCCACTCGGACGTGAGGATCGGTTTCATCCGTTGATCCGGCGGCGCACTGGGAAAGACGTTCATGAGAAGGAACTGGAGAGCTCTCGCGTTCTCGGCCGCAACCGCCCGGCTGGCGGCGAACACCAGTTGATACGGCACGCTCTGGGTGACCCATGAGAAATCCGCTTGGTTCGCACTCATGACGGAAAGCTGCTGCATGGCGTCGAACAGTGCTTTCGGTCCCCGGCTTCCGGGATTCCACAGCACCTGGGTCCACCCGTGCGGCACTTCCGGAGTTACGTCACGCCACGGCGTCGTCCCGTCGTCGTCGGGCACGGCTTCCCGGACCAGCAAGTGGACGTTCTGCACTCCCGGGTTGGGAGCGAAGAAGCGCCAGCCGGGTATGGGCCAGCCGCCGGTGAATTTTCGGAGGTCCTGGTTGTAGGAGTCAGGCGTGTTCTGCAGCACCGTCGAGACCAGGTGCGCGGCCAGCGCCCCGACGGCGAATGTGCCTGCTGCACTCCGGATCCGGTCACTCAGCATGTATGAACCTTCTGATCGCGCCTTCGACCTTCTCGGCGTGATTCTTGTTCCCGATGATCGAACGGTGCGCCGACCCGGCGACCAGCTCGAAGCCGGCTCCCAGCTTCTTCGCCAGCACCGACTGCTGCTCGGCGTTCTCACCTGATGCGACGACGAGCACCGATTCGACCGCGGCAAGATCCGCCAAAGCCTCATCGGTGGCGATGCTCTTGTACTCGCGGATCGAGTTGACGATGTTCTTCGGCGTGAACACGAACTGCACGTGGCTGTACTGGGTGTCGGGGGTGTATCCCGCCTGGCGCTCCACCGCGTTCGGCGCCCACTCATAGATCCCAGTGAGGGCGGCGAAGAGCGTGTGCACCTGCACCTGTACGAACTTGCCGAGCCGCCTGCGATCGGAACGGTCCGCCTCGAGCAGCTCCGGATCGGTGCCGTCTACCACGACGAGCTTGCGGATGCGGCCCGCGAAACGGGAGTCGCGTGCGTAGGAGGCTGCACTCAGAGAGCCGATCGAGTGCGTCACGACTGCGATGTCGCCCTTGACCCCGGCCTCTTCGAGGACGGCGGCGAGGATGTCGCCGCTGGAGGCGCGGGACTTCGTGAAGCCGTATCCGGACCGGTGGTATCGGATGACCGTGTGGTCCACGGCCAGCCGCTCCGCGACCCACTCCCACGACTCGAGGGACTGCCCCAAGCCGCACTCCAGGACGATCGCCGGCATCGAGTGGTCGGGTCCGCCCACAGGATGGTCGACGGCATACTCCACGTCACCGATCTCGCTGCGGAGCCGCGAGGCACCCTTGGGTCCGATCCGCCGCTGCTCAGCGATCTGACGCTTCTCGCGCGCGATCAGCGCACTCGCGAGGGTCACGCCTGCGGCGATTCCGGCGACGGACTTCTCGAACGTCCTCCGTTCACCCCGGGTGTCCAGCGCATAGCCGACCGCTCCGTGGGAGCCGACGAATCCCCAGACGAACCGCGGCAGTTCCATCGTCGCCGCCACGCCGAGATGGAACGACTTGACCGCGGACAGTGCGTAGGACGCCTGCTTGCGCGGCAGCACGTAGACGAGCGGGAAGGCCGTCTCCCACGCGACGGTGCCGATGGTCAGCGCCCTGCAGAGTCTCGGATGCCTGCGCAGCAGTTCCGCGGCCGGGCCACTGCCATAGGCTTCCGTCTGCAGGACTTCCGGCAGCGCATCCCCTTGGAGCCAGCTGCTGCCGAAGGCCTTGGAGATCCCGGAGACGGCGTAACTGAGTCCGGCCTGAAAGTTGACCGCGCGCAGGAAGAGGTCGTCGGACACCTGCTCGTCGGGTATCAGCGCGGTGAGGGCGCGATACTGCGTGATCACCGCAGTCATCTGGTCCGCGCCGTCCCGACCGTACGGTGTGCGGATCTCGCTCAACCGGTTGCACGTGCCGATGACTGCCGCCGCGGCGATCTGTGCCTTGCGGTTGCCGCGCGCCATCGCCAGCCCCGCCGAGGCGGCAAGCGTGACGCCGGCGAGTACCTTGGGTGTGCGCCGGTGGTCGAGTACGCGGCCGAGCCGGTGCCGCAGACTTCCCGGCGGGTACTGCTGAGCCGATACCCCCCGAAGATATCCGTCGTCATCGAAGACCTCTTTGAGGCTGAGGGTCTCCGCAGACGCAAGAATCTGCCCGATAGCGATCGGGAGGAACACGCGATCAGCCGCATTCTGAGCGGCGGTCGCACTCGGAGCGCCCTTCCGTCGCCGTTGCCGTCTCACCAAGTTCTTCGCTTTCCGTCTCGGACTTGCGCGCCGTCGTCAGAGCGAACAAAGGACGCGTGCCGGAGAAGCATTCTTTTCCCAGGCTTCTCCGGCACGCGGATCATCCTTCGTCAGCAGACCAGGCAGATCGTGCTGCCCTGGACGACGAACTGCGCCGCGGTCGGTGTGGCCGGGGTGGCCATCGCAGGAACGTCGGAGTCCGAGTAGAATCCCGGTGCTGCTCCGGCGAGGACGCTGTTGGCGAATTCCTGCGTCGCAACCGACTCCGGACTGACGGTGTCCGGATCCGTCATCACGTTAACTCGCATTTCGCTACCCTTTCTCGTTGCTCATGCCGAGCGAAAGGGTCTCTGTGGACACCTCATGTTGCCCCTCCCCCGTCGCTCGCTCTGAATTGAACGTGCCTTGCAATGTCGGCAACTCACATTGCGGAAGCAGAGTAACCAGCGGAGCGAGAGAACGTCAACGTTCGACTGAACCTTTTTCCGGAGCATGAAGTTCCGTTGTGAGGCTGCGTGTTGGCGAAAGCGCGAGGGGAATGCCGCGCTCCGGATGGAAGGGCTGACGGCCTCCCCTCTCCGTGCTTCAGAGGGTCCGCCCTTTCGTCATTGTTCTTTCGGCCGAGGAGTTACCCGATATTCGTGGGGCATGCAACGGAATTTATTTTGCGAGGTTTCTGCGAGTTATTCCGTCCGAGAGGTTTGCATACCTTCCCGGTCGCCCGCGCCGGAGGCCGTTCCGGGGTGCCGTGTTCGAGGACGGGGGAGCGGCAACGACCCCCGAACTGTCAGGCGGCGTCCGACGATTCCGTCCCGGCCCCGGTGCCCGGCGCGGGCTCGGCCGCGGTGCCGGGTCCGGCGCGCCGGCCGAAGGACCATGCCTTCGTCCTCGCGGTCGCCGCGCCGGTGCGCTTCCTCGCCGGACGGGCGGCCTGGGCGGGAGGGGCGGCCAGCCGCATCAGGGCGTAGAGGTTCACAGCGCGGTCATCCTCACGGGAAGGCTCTCCAGCCCGTTGACCACGATGGAGCGCAGCGGCACGGCAGGCCCGGTCCTCTCGATGTGCCGTACCGAGTCGAGCAGTTCACCGAACAGGATCCTCATCTCGGTCCGGGTCATCATCGCCCCCAGGCAGAAGTGCTCGCCGGCGCCCAGCGCCATGTGGCGGTTGGGGCGGCGGGCGATGTCGAAGTCGTCGGGGTCGGTGAAGTGGCGCTCGTCCCGGTTCGCCGAGGGCGTCCACAGCACGACCCGGTCGCCTGCCTCCAGCGTGCGGCCGTGCAGCGTCACGGGCTCGGTGACCGTGCGCATGATGTGGGTGGCGCTGGAGGTCCAGCGCAGGACCTCCTCCACCGCCGTGGGCATCAGGCTCCGGTCTGCGCGCAGCCGCTCCCAGTCGGCCGGGTGGTCCAGGAACGCCGCCATGCCGCCGGACACCGCGAGGCGGATGTTCTCGGTGCCGCCGACGAGGAGGTTGTCGCAGTTGAGGAGGATGTCCTGCTCGTCGAGGAGTTCCCCGTCGACCTCACCGTTGACGAGCGCGCTCACCAGGTCGTCCTCGGGCCGGTCCATCCGCCGGTACATCAGCTCGACGAAGTACGCCATGATCTCCTGGTGCGCGACGCTGCGGACCTCCGGGTCGCCCGCGCCGAACGCCTTGCTGGTGAGCGTGAAGAGCATCTCCTGCTCGTGCTCGGGCACGCCCATGAGCCGGCAGATGACGTAGAGAGGCAGGCGCGCCGCGACGTCGGTGAGGAAGTCGCACTCGCCGAGCGCGGTGGCCCGGGCCACGACCTGCCGCACCGCACCGCGCATCGCCTCCTCCAGCGCGCGCACCGAACGCGTGGTGAACCATTCCGCGACCAGCGAGCGCAGCGCCTTGTGCCGCGGCGGATCGGTGAGGGCGAGCGTGCGGCCGCCGCCGGGGTCGTCGCCGTGGACGAGGGGGCGCAGCAGGATGCCCTCGGCCGAGCTGAAGACGCGTGCGTCGTTGTAGACGCCGCGGATGTCGTCGTACCGGGTGACCGACCAGAACGCCGGGTACTCGGTGGCCTCGTGACGGTGCACCGGGTCGTGGTCGCGCATCCAGCGCCAGGTGGGGTACGGATCCCCGGTCGCGTACAGCTCGGGGTCGAGAAGGTCGGCGAGGCCGACGGTCTCCGGGGCGAGCGTGCTCATGACGGTTCTCCTTCGGGCAGCGGCAGGGTGTGGACGAGGTCGGCGAGCCGCTTGGTGAGTTCGTGGGCGGTGGTGCTCCGGACGGCGTCCGTCCGGTAGTTGACGGCGAGTCGCAGCCGGCCGCAGGGCAGCGGCCAGAACTCGGTCTGGACCTCGAGAGGGATGTCCAGGTACGGCGGGCGCAGGTGTGTGGTGGTCAGCCCGGTCAGCGGGAGCTGCGGGAGCGCGTTGTCCTGGAGGACGAGGAGCGTCTGGAAGACGGGCGGCCGCCCGGTGCGGGGCGGGTTGAGGAGGCGTACGAGGTCGTGGAAGGCCACGTCCTGGGCGCGGAAGGCGCGGTCGACGATCCGGGCGGCCGCGGCGAAGGAGTCCGGGCCGCCGTCGAGGACGTCCCCGCGCAGCCGGAGGCACGCCATCTCGATGTGACAGCCGACGGCTTCGTCGAGCCTGCTGTCGGAACGCTGCGCGACCGGCGTGCCGACGGCGAAGTCCCGTCCGCCCGTCACCTCCGCCAGGACCTGCCCGTAGCAGGCCAGCAGGACGGCGTAGCGGGTGGTGCCCGCACCGGCGGCGGCCGCGTCCACACGGGCGGCGGCGTCCGCGTCGAGGACCCGCTCGATGCGTTGCGGGCGCCGGCCGACGTCCGCGGGGCAGGGCGCCGCGGGCCACACCAGCTCGGGTACGCCGGTGAGTTCGGCCTCCAGCGCGGCCCGCTGCGCTGCCGGATCGGCGTGGGCGAGCCGGTCGCGGCGCAGCCGGGCGGTCTCGGCGGCGGTGGGCGCGGTGAACGGCACCGCCGGGGGAGTGCCGCCGGCCGCCGCGTCGTACGCCTCGGCGAGGTGCGCGGCCAGCACCGACTCCGACCAGCCGTCGAAGGCGATGTGGTGCACCACGCAGCCGAAGATCCAGGAGCTGCCCGAGTCCAGGGGGACCAGCGCGGTACGCCACACCTCGCCGTCGGCGAGTTCCAGGGGGGCGCCGAGGCTCTCGGACAGCTCCTCGACGGCGGTGTCCGCGTCGGGCGCGGTGTCCATGATCTCCAGGACCGGTGCGGGGAGTCCGGCCGGACGGGCCAGGGGCCTCGGCGCGGCGCGGTAGGCCGTCCTCAGCACTTCGTGGCGCTCGTGCACGGCCTCGACGGCGGCGTCCAGGGCGTCCAGGTCGAGTTCGCCGTCGATGCGGAACAGCAGCAGACAGTGGGCCGAGCGGTCTTCGGGCCTGAGGAGATGGCTGGTCAGGTAGCCGGCCTGCATGGGGCTGAGCGGTACGTCGCCGCCTTCGGCGGCGGCCGGGGTCGGGGTGCCGCCCGTGAGCGCCAGCCACTGGCCCAGGGCGCGGGCGGTGGGGTGCTCGTAGAGCCGTGAGAGGGGCACCGGGCGTCCCAGTTCCGCCGCGAGCCGGGCACACACCCGGCCGGCACCCAGCGAGGTGCCGCCGAGATCGGTGAAAGCGGTGCCGGACGGTACGGACGCTACGCCGAGCACTGCCGCGAAGACGGCCGCGGCCAGCTCGACGAGCGGCTCGTCCGTCTCACCGGCCGGGGACAGGAGAGCCTCCGGGGCTGCCGCGGCGGTCGGGACGGCGGGCGGCGCCAGGTCCAGCAGGGCCTGCTCGTCCAGCTTTCCGTTGGGCGTGACGGGAAAGGCGGGGACGGCGACCACGGCGTCGGGCCGCTGGTAGTGCACCAGCTCCGTCCGCAGCTTCTCCTCGGCCCCGTGCGGCGACTCGCCCGGCACGGCGGGCACGCAGAAGGCCAGCAGACCGGTCGCGTTGCCGCCCGCGTCCCGGGTGGCAACGACCCGGCAGGCGCGGACATCTGGCAGCAGCGCCTCGATCTGCCGCTCCACCTCGGCCGGTTCGATCCGGTGGCCCCGGATCTTGACCTGCCGGTCGGCGCGGCCGCGGTAGTGCAGGACGCCGTCCTCGTCCAGCTCTCCGAGGTCGCCGGTGCGATAGACCCGCACCTCCCGGCCGCCCACCGTGATGCGGGGGAAAGCGGCCTCGGTGAGGGCCGGTTCGCCGAGGTAGCGCAGCGCGAGCCCGTCGCCCGCCACACAGATCTCGCCGTCGACGAGGTGGACTTCGGTGCCGGGGACCGGCCGGCCGACGGGGATGCCGCCGGGCAGGTCGCAGTCGGGCTCGGTGACGCGGTGCGTGGTGGCGAAGACCGTGCTCTCCACGGGCCCGTAGCCGTTGACGAGGGCGATGCCGGGGTGGCGTCGCAGGAAGGCGCGGACGTGCGGGACGGACAATCGCTCACCGCCGGTCATCACCTGCCGCAGGCCGCGGAAGGCGTCCGGGTCCTCGTCCACGATCATGTTGAGCAGGCTGCTGGTCAGCCAGACCGTGTCGGCGCCGTGGACGGCGACCGCCTCGCGCAGCCCCTGCGCCGACAGGTAGGGCTCGTCGACGACGAGGCAGGTCCCACCGCCGAGCAGCGCGCCCCACAGCTCCAGCGAGAAGGCGTCCCAGGGCAGCGCGGCCGCCAGCGGGATCACGGTGGACGGGGCGAACCGTGCGAAGGTGCCGGGGCGCACCAGGCGCGCGGTGGCGCGGTGGGGCGTGAGAACTCCCTTGGGGCGCCCGGTGGTTCCCGAGGTGAAGAACACGCAGGCGGGCGCGTCGGCACCGACCCCGGCGGGCCGGAACCCGGCCGGTTCCCCGGTGCCCCCGCACGCGGCGGGCGACCAGGCCGGCAGCCCCGCGTGCCGGGCACCCGGGGCGTCGGTGACGATCAGCCGGGCCGACAGCTGCCCCGTGACCTCCTGGATCCGCCGATCGGGCCACGCCGGGTCGAGCAGGGCGTACGCGGCGCCGCACTTCAGCACGGCGAGCACCGCGGCCACCAGCTCGGTGCCGCGCGGCAGGAGGACGGGAACCAGGTCGCCGCGGCCGACGCCCCGCGAGGTCAGCTCGGCGGCCCAGGCGTCGGCGGTCCGGTCGAGCTCCGCGTAGCTCGTCGTGCGAGCGCCGTGCACCACGGCGGTGGCGTCCGGGCGGGCCGCGGCCCAGCGGCTGACGGTGGTGTGCAGCGCTTCCTCGGAGGCGGTGCTCATGCCCGCTCCCGGAGGATCTCGCGCAGGGCACCGCCGAACCGGTCGATCTCGTCGACGGTGTTGTAGTAGTGCGTCGAGACGCGTACCGCCGTGTCCACTCCCCGCTCCGCCATGTACAGCGGGGTGTGGTGGCCGACGATCTTCCACGCGTTGATGCGCTGTTCGGCGAGGCGGGCCACGATCGTCCCGGCGGGGACGGCGGGGTGCCGGAAGGAGAGGATTCCGGACTGCTGCGTGCCGGGGGCGACGAGGTCGACGTCCGGGACTCCCGCCAGGGTGGCGCGCAGCGCCTCGAACACCTCCTTGTTGTCGAAGGGCGTGCCCTCCTCGAAGAGGGTGAGGGCCGTGTTGAAGCCGGCCATGGCGGCGGTGGAGCGCTCGGCGAGCTCCAGGGAGCGGGCGCTGCCGTCGTGGACGCGGTAGCCGGTGGCGGAGTCGATCCGTGCCACGTGCAGGTCGTGGAAGTCGGTGGCCAGCGCGGTGCGCAGCTCGGGGGCGACGTAGGCGAAGGCGGTGCCGCGCGGGCCGCGCAGGAACTTCCGCCCGGCGCCGGTGAGCAACTGGCAGCCGATGCGCGCCACGTCGACGGGGATCTGCCCGACGGACTGGCAGGCGTCGACCGCGTAGAAGCAGCGGTACGGGGCGAGGAGGCGCCCGATCTCCTCGACCGGGTTGACGATGCCGCATCCGGACGGGATGTGCGTCACCGATACGAGGGCGACGTCGTCGGCGATGTGGGCCGCCATCCAGTCCAGATCGAGGTCGCCGTCCGGCAGGGTGGGGACGACTTCGATCCTGCAGCCGGTGCGGTCGCGCAGGTTGAACAGCGGGATGAGGTTGCCCGCGTACTCGTAGGGCGTGACCCACACCCGGTCGCCCGGACCGAGTCCGAGCCGGGGCACCACGGAGCACCAGGCGCGGGTCGCGCTGTCGAACACGGCCACGTCTTCGACGGATGCTCCGAGCACGCGGGCCAGCCGGCGGTACATCTCGTCGTTGACGATCCCGTCGAGGTGGCCCTCCGTCTCGTAGCAGCCCGTGGCCGCCTCCTGGTCGAGGACGTCGGCCATGGTGCGGCGCACCTCTCGGGGTACGCGCCCGGCCCCCGCCGTGTTGAGGTGTATCAGCCGGCCGGCCATCGTGTTTCCCATCCTTTTCCACCCGCTGTCGTCGTGTGCCGATGCACTGCTGTGCTCTGCTGAACTGTGTGTGGTCGTGCCGAGGTCGAGGTCGCCGGCCCTAGTAGCCCGCGCCGACGCTGTGACCGTCGTCCTCGTGGCGCTCTGCGATGTCGGCGAGCGCGGTCAGCACCATCGGGGGGTGCTCGGCCAGCCGGTGCAGCAGGTGCAGCCACCAGTTCTCGCCGTACGTGGCGTAGATCCGGCACGGGAAGCCGGCCTCCCGGTAGGTGCGCAGCAGACCGGGGCGCACGCCGTGCAGCATCTCGACCTCCTCGACGCGGTCGAGCAGGCCGCTCGCCCTGGCGGCGGCGAGGACGGTGCCGTCCTGGGTGGCCAGGCTGAGCCGGGCGCCGCGGTCCAGCAGCAGGGCGGCGAGGCTCAGATAGCGCTCGTCGAGGGCCGGGCCGCGGCTGAGGGCGATCTCCGGGGGCACCGTGAAGGCGCCCTTGACCAGGCGGATCTTGCGGCCGTCGACCGGGATCGTGCCGATGTCGGCCGGTGTGCGGTGCAGGTACGCCTGGAGGGTTATCCCGAGGTTGGGGTGCGGGTCCGCGAGGTCGCGGTAGGTGCCGAGGACATCGTCGACGGCGTGCGCCCGTTCCATGCTGAGGACGACGTCGGAGCCGCGGGCCGCGGCCGCCTCGGTGATCCGCGCGGTGTTCTTCGTGGCGAGGTCGCGGGAGACGGTGAGCCCCACGTTGGACAGGTCGAAGCCGAGTTGCTCGGGGACCGGTTCGTGGACGAGGACGGTGAGGTACTCGTCGACGACCCGGTCGATCTCGGCGGGGTCGGAGTTCTCCTCGCCGACGAACTCCACGGCGATCCTGTACGCCTTGCCCCGCAGGACGTCCAGGTGGTCGAGGAACTCGTCCCGCCCGGGCGCCAGCACGTAGCGGCGGGCGGCAGGCGAGAGCACGTCCTGAAGGACCGACCCGGGGGTGGTGAACGCGGTACGGCAGCGTTCGTCGGCGGCGAGGAGACGCAGCCCCTGGCCGGCGGCCTCGTGCAGGGCGCGCTGGGACATCGTCGGCTTCATGAGGAGGGGACCTTCGCTTTCTCGTCGTCGTGGGAGAGCCGCTCCGTGCTGGTGAGGAGGGAGTCGGCGGGGTCCGCCGGCCTGCCCGCCTCCGCGGCGAGGATCATCAGCTGGGCGAAGGTGGGGCCGACGGCGGACGGATCGCCGCCCAGCTGCCGCCAGGTCCGGTACTTGGCGGCGTAGCTGATCACCGTCTCCTTGTCGCGCCGCCCACGCGGCCGGGTGAAGGCGCCGGCCCACATCCCGTCCCAGGCGGCGTAGGCCGGGTCGTCGAGGAGCACCTTGTGCGCCTGGCCCAGCTTCCAGAACGGGATGCCGGTGTTCATGTGGTGGACCAGGTGGTACCGGTCGTTGTGACGGCTGATCAGGAAGCGCTCCAGGAAGACGCCGTGGCGGTTGCGGGTCAGCAGGACCTGCTTGTTCTCGCTTTCGGGCATCGGATAGTGCTCGGAGAGTTCGGCCAGCCAGCCGATGGCCACGTTGGAGGTGAACAGCGGCACGAACCAGAAGAGCAGCAGCTCCGGCAGGACCCCGAACCATGCGCAGGCACCGAACACGGCGGCCCACTGGGCGGTGAACACGGCCTGTTCGGTACGGAGCGGCACCGGCACCGACACCGTGATCTGCGAGCTGTCGCAGAAGACCCGTTCACGGGCGATGTAGCCGAGGTAGGTGAAGGTGCGCAGGCCGAGCGCGGACGCGACGACCTCCTTGAGGAAGAAGTGCCGGTCGGAGCGCTCGGTGTCGTACAGGCCGCAGTCGATGTGGAAGCCGTAGTCGGGGTCGCTCTGCGCGTTGCCCAGGTTGCGGTGGTGGTTGCCGACGTGGGAGCTGCGGTAGGGCCCGTACAGGTGCCACACCAGGTAGCCGGAGAGGACCGATCCGCCGGCCAGGTTGAGGATCTTGTTCCTGGCGAGGACCTTGTGGCTGGACTCGTGCAGGAAGTGTGCGAGGAAGCGCTGCACGGAGCCGATGACGACCAGCGCCACCGGATAGAACCAGTAGGAGACGCCCACGCACAGTGCCACGGACGCGGCGACGAGCGCGTACTCGAACAGGATCGCCAGCGGGGCGTGGTGGTTGTCCAGGGTGCGGAGGTCTCTGAGACGTCTGCGGATGCCGGGAGCGAGCCGGTCGAAGTCCAGTTGCTCGAATGCGGACATGAGGATGCCTCTTGTTTCGGTCTAGGAGTGTGGGACCGCGCGGGGCGCGGCAGCACGCTCAGCGCGCGGGGGCGAAGCCGAGGGCCCGGCCGTAGAGCCGCAACTCGGCCGCGAGCGAGTCGGCGATGGTGGCGGAGCGCCTGAAGCCGTGCCCCTCGCCCGGGAATGTCAGGTAGCGGTACGGGGCCGGGCCGTCTCCGGCCGCGCGGAGCAGCCGCTCCGCCTGGGCGGGCGGGCACACGGTGTCGTCCAGTCCCTGGAGCAGTACGAAGGGGGCGCGGATGTGTTCCGCGCCATGCAGCGGGGACTGCTTGGCGTACCGGTCCTCGGAGTCGGGCCAGGGCCCGATCAGCGTGTCGAGGTACCGGGATTCGAAGTCGTGGGTCTCGTCGCGCCAGCTCACCGGGTCGAGCACCGGATAGTAGATTCCGGCGGCCCGGTAGAGGTCCGGTTCCCCGGTGAGGGAGGCGGCCGCCGTCCAGCCGCCCGCGCTGCCGCCCCGGACGGCGATCCGCTCGGCGGCGGCGAGGCCGTCGGCGACCAGTCCGCGCACGACGGTGGCGCAGTCCGCGACATCGGTCAGACCCCAGTTGCCGCGCAGCCGTTCCCGGTAGGCCCTGCCGTAGCCGGTGGATCCGCCGTACTGGACGTCGACGACGCCGATGCCGCGGCTGGTGAAGTAGCTGATCTCCTGGTTGAGGACCATGTGCGTGCGGCTGGTGGGGCCGCCGTGCACGAAGACCAGCCACGGCGGCAGTTCACCGTCGGGACCCGTGACGTCCGGATGGTACGGCGGGTAGACGTGGGCGTGGACCGGTCCGTCGCCGCCGCTGTAGGTGCGGCGGTACGGAGTGGTGGCGTAGGCGTCCAGACGGGCCCCGGTGGGCGCGCGTACCACGTCGAGGGTGCCCCGGGCGGGGTCGGCGAGAACCACGGTGCGCCGCTGGGCCGGTGAGGAGCAGACGGCGGCGATCCGCCGGCCGTCCGTCGCCGCGAAGTGCCATTCGGTGGCCGGGCCGGCGACGTTGGTGAGGGTGCCGTCGGCCGCGAGGACACCGAGCTTGCGCTCGCCCACTCCGTGGATCACCGCGAGGCGGCCGTCCAGCAGCGGCAGGCACCAGCGCAGGCCGATCCGCCAGAGCGCCTCGCCGAACTCCTCGGCACGGGGGCACAAGTTGTGCGGCTTCCCGTCGCGTCCGACGGCGTGGACGTTCCACCAGCCGCCGGGATCGCTGACGGCGTACAGGGTGCCGGAGCCGTCGGTGGCCCAGTCGGCCTGCGTGACCGCTTCCCCGTCGCCGCCCATCACGGGCGCCGCCTGGCCGAGGGTGCCGTCCGGGTGGATGCCGGCGACCATCAGGACGGTGGCGTCCCAGGGCATGTCGGGGTGGTTCCAGCCGAGCCAGGCCACCCGGTCGCCGCCGGGCTCGATACGCGGTCCGGTCATGAAGTGGTGGGTGGCGGCCAGTACCCGTACGCGCGAAGGGACGTCGGCGGCACTCCCGTCCAGCGGCAGCGCCACCAGGTGCCGCGCAGCCGTACGGGCGGTGCTGTCGGTGACCGTCTCGCGCAGGCACCACACCTCGCCGCCGCGCACCGCGAAGTCGGCGTACCGCAACTCCCCGGCCCAGGCGCCCGGCGGGGTCAGCGGGAACGGGTCGCTGCCGGGACGCCAGTGGTAGACGCGCTGGTCTGGGCCGTGGCTGAAGACGATGCCGTCCCCGGCCCGGCCGGACAGAGCGAGCCACGGGCGCCCGCCGTACTCTATGACCCGGCTGCGCACGTCCCAGCCCGCGCCGGAGGGCAGGACCTCCCGGACGCCGCCGGCGGAGGCCGCCATCAGCCCGCTGCGCCCGTCCTCCTCGGGGAGCACCTCGGTCCAGCAGACGTCCTCACCGAGGAAGCCGGTCCATTCGAGCAGGGCGTCGCCGCGGGCGGCGTCCTCGGCGCTCACGGGCGATTCCCAGGTCCCGTACGGCAGTTCGCGCGGTCCGGCGGTGCCGCGCAGGGTGTCCGTCATGCCGGGCCGTCCTTCGCGTAAGAGATGCGGGGGATGCCCGGCTCGCTGCTGTCGAGTGCGTAGCCGGGCACGGCCGGGTCGTCGCTGACCCAGAAGTGCCCGTCGAGGTCGGACCAGTCGGCCAGGCCGGCCAGCTGGGCCGCGTACGCGATGGCCCGCGGCGGCTCCAGGAAGCAGCCCAGCATCCGAGCCGCACCCTGGTCGGTCGCGGTCGTGAGGGCGGTGAGGGCGGGCAGGATGCCCCCGAAGCGCATCAGCTTGACGTTGAGGCCTCCGGCCGCGCGAACGGCGAACTCCGCGTCCGCGGGGGTGGCGACGCCCTCGTCGAGGAGGACGGCGGTGTCCGGCAGGGCGGCGCGGATCTCCGGCAGCAGCGCGGGATCGCGCACCGGGTCCTCCAGCACGGCGGGGGCGAGCGCGGTCACCAGGGGGCGCACACGTTCCCAGTCCTGCCTGTCCCAGCCGCGGTTGGCGTCCAGGATCAGCGGCGCGTCGACGCCTGCGAGCGAGCGGAGGACCTCCTCGTCGTCCGGACCGCCCAGCTTGATCTTGAGGGGGCGTCCGTCCCGGGGGACCGGGTCGCCGATGGGCACGGTGTGCAGCAGGCGTACGCGGCCGGGTTCGGGCAGGTCCAGCAGCCGCCACACCGGCACGCCGGCCGTCCTGGCGGCCCGGTCGAGGTACGCCATCTCCACCAGCATCCGGGCGGGCGCGCTGACGCCGTCGGCGTGGGCCTTGTCCAGGCCGGCGCGCAGCGCGGCGACCGGGTCGGCGACGGGCCCCGCGAGGGCGGGTGCGAGGGAGGACGCCAGGGCCTCCGCCTCGGCGGCGATGGCGGGGCCGTCCTGGCCGTATCCGATGTCGGCTGCGATCTCGCCCTCGCCGGCGGCGGTGCCGTCCGCCGGCAGCAGCCGGAGCCGCACGATGTCGACCGTCTCGATCGTCATGTGGGAGATCTGGAACGAGGCGGTCAGCGGCCGCTGTTCGACGGTGACGGACACGCGGGGCGCGGCTGCGGCCGGCGCGGTCCCCGGCGCCTCGACCGTGAACGTGACGGACTCGACGAGCCGCCGGGCCAGTTCGCGCGCTTCGTCCGCGGTCGGCGCGCCGACGACGACGGCGCCCACGCGGTCGCCGCCGGAGCGGTAGTCGGATATCAAGTCGCCCGGGGCGACGGCGAGTTCGGCGTGGAGGACGGCGGGGTGGGCACGCACCTCCTCCCAGCCCTCGACGGCAGTCACCCGCCCGGGCGGCGGGGCGAAGTAGCGGGTGGCTGCGGCCCGCGTGGCGGCGGGCAGCTCCACGGGCCTGCGGAGGACGTCGTCGTAGACAGTGCCGTACAGCTCCAGGCCGGGCAGGGCGTAGGGGAGCATCCGGTGGATCCATCCGCCGCCGATGCGTGCGTGGACCTCACCGAGGACGATCCCGCCGGCGGTCAGCCAGAGTTCGACGTGGAAGAGGCCGAAGGACAGCTCCAGCGCGGTGAGGGCCCGGGTGACGGTGTCCTCGACCTCGCGTCGGGTGCCCTCGGGCAGGCCGGCGGGCAGCACGTGCCCGATCTCCACGAAGTAGGGAGGCTCCAGCTTCTCCTTGGCCGTGACGGCGAGGACGCGCGGACGGCCCTCCACGAAGACGCCCTCGACGCTGTACTCGGCGCCCTCGACGAACTCCTCCACCAGGAACGGGGCCGCGCGGTCCGGGAGTTCGGCCAGCGCACCGGCCAGCTCCCCGGCGCCGCAGACCTTGCGTACGCCGGCGCTGTCGGCTCCGTCGCGCGGCTTGACGACCCAGGGGCCGGCCGAGGAGGCCAGGAAGGCACGCGCCTCGGCCTCGTCGGCGCACAACCGGACAGCGGGCTGCAGGAATCCGGCGGCGGCCAGCGCGCGGCGGCAGGCGTCCTTGGTGCGGATGCGGCGGACGGCCCCGTGCGGGTTGCCGGGCAGCCCGAGGGCGTGCGCGGTCGCGGCGACGGCTTCCTGGGCCATCTCCCGGACGCCGAAGACGACGGCGCTCCGCTGACCGCTCGCGGCACGGGCCGCTGCCCAGTCCGCGGTCGCGGCCGGGTCGCCGAAGTCGACGGCGCTGGCGCCGCCGGCCGCGGCGGTGACGGCGGGCGTCGCGGCCAGCGTGTCCGCGGTGTTCGTGACGTGCGTGCGCAGCCCGCGGGCGTGCGCCTGTTCGAGCGCCTGGACGGCGACGTCGACGCTGAGCGTCATCGCTCCGCCGCCGCCGACGAGGAGCAGTTCGGGCGCGGGAGTGCGGGATCCGGCGCTCATGCGGCCCACCCCGTGTCGTCGCGCAGCCGGTAGATGCGGTCCTTGAGCTGCTGGATGCGGGCGGCGTCCCGTCCGAGACCGTCGGCGGACCGGTTGCACATGTGCACCGAGCCGGTGGCCGTGTAGAGGTCGACGGTGGGCCGCATGCGCTTGCCCGGGGCGAGCTTGGGGACGAACGTGTGGACCGACTCCAGCGCCTCGATCTCCGCGACGACGTCCTCGTCGATGCTCTCGACGACGCCGTCGAGCTCGGTGTCGAGGAACATCAACGTCGCCTCGGTCACCTTGCGGTACGTGCGGCTGGCGTAGTGCTCGGCGAACTCCCGGGGGCGGGCGTACGCGAGGGCCGTGACGTCGCCCTGGTTGGCGCCGAGGCAGCGGTCGTGGAAGTCGGGCAGCAGGCCGCCGCTGGGCCGCGCGCCGACCTCAACGAGGGCAGGGCCCTCCGCGGTGACGATGACCTCGGCGTGCGTGGGCCCGTACTGGATGCCCAGCGCGTCGAGCGCCTCGTGCATGTAGGCGATGATCTCGCGGGCGGTGCCGGAGTCCGGCGGGGTGATCGAGTCGCGGTGGTAGATACGATGCGTGCCCTTGAGCCTCTTGTGGTATTGCCAGATACCGCAGGCGTACCGCTCACCGGCGTACGAGACGAAGTCGACCATGTACTCCTCGCCGTCCAGGAAGGACTGGAGGAGGACCTCGTCGTTGTGCTCGCCGAAGATGTTGACCGTGCCGAGGATCGCGTCGGCGGCCTTGCGGACCTCTTCGGCGTTCCGGCAGATGGCGACGCCGTCGGTCGCCGCGGAGGACAGCGGCTTGACGACCACGGGATACCGGCCGCGTTCCTCGGCCCAGGCGGCGAGCGTGTCGGAGCTGCCGCTCTTGAGCTGGTCGGCGCAGCGCACCCCCGCGCGGCGCAGCGCCTCGATCATCTCGTACTTGTCGCGGCGGGCCGTGGACAGGCCGGTGCCGTTGCCCGGCAGTCCGAGACGTTCGGAGAGGTCGTCGGCGAGAGGAACGCCGGGCTCCTGGCCGGCTATCACGCAGATCGGAGCGAACTCGGCGAGGCGTGCCGCGGTCTGTGCGGGCGTCCCGTGGGGGACCGCCTCCCGGTAGGCGCTGAGGTCGGGCGGCCGCATGGAGGTCATCAGCTCGGGGGTGCTCTGTACGTGCACCACGTCCACACCGAGCTTGGCGAATGCGGGCGGAAGGTGATTGCCGCTCGTGTAGGCATCCACGAGCACGGCTGTCGGGGGCACTTGCTGGCTCCTCATGTACTCCACCTTGCGTTCGGGGACACCACCGGAGCCGTTGTCGGCAACGGGGGTTTCCAGGAATTGGCAAGAGGTTGCCACAAGCGTTGCCCAAATGGCAATATGCTCCGTGCTCCACAGACAACGTCACCGCAGAGGGGAACGGCCTTGACCGTCGAAGCACCCCCCGCACCGGGCCGAAGCGGCCTGACGCGTGGGATCACACTGACCTTCGCCGTCGGAGGCGCCCTGACGGTCGCCAACATCTACTTCCCGCAGCCCCTGCTGGACGCCATCGCCTCGGGCCTCGGGGTGTCCGACTCGGCCGCCGGCCTGGTCGCCATGGCAGCGCAGGTCGGTTACGCCCTCGGTATCAGCCTGGTGGTCCCGCTCGCGGACGCCGCACGGCTGCGCCGACTCGTCACCGTGCTGCTGGTACTGACCACCGTCGGGCTGCTGGCCGCCGCCGCGGCCCCCAACCTGGCCACGCTCACCGTCGCCACCGTCGCCCTGTCGACCACCACGGTCATCCCGCAGATCCTCATGCCGACCGCCGCCTCCATGGCGGGGCCCGAGCACAGCGGACGGGCAGTGGGGACGATCGGGATCGGCCTCACCCTGGGCTCGACGCTGTCACGCACCCTCTCGGGCACGGTGGTGGAACTCAGCGACGACTGGCGCACCGCCTACCTCGTCGCCGCCGTGCTCACCGGGGGCCTCGTCCTCGTCCTGCCGCGGCTGCTGCCGGAACGGCGGAGGGGCTCCGGCCAGGACGTCTCCTACCGGAAGCTGATCGGTTCGATGCCGGGCCTGCTGGTCGCGCACGCCGAGCTGCGCCTGTCGGCGTACCTGGGCGCGACCGTCTCCGCCGCCTTCGCGGCCTTCTGGGCCACCCTCGCCTTCCACCTCGCCGGGCCGGCGTTCGGCAAGGGAGTCGCCTGGGCGGGGCTGTTCGGCCTGTTCAGCCTCCCGGCGGCGCTGCTGTCCTACTCGGCGGGGCGGCTGAGCGACGAGCGCGGCCCGTACTTCGGCAACATGCTCGCCCTGGGGTGCGCCGGTGTCGCCTTCCTGCTGCTGGGCACGGCCGGCAGCACCTCGATGACCGCCCTGGTGATCGGCGCCAACCTGCTCGTGTACGGCGGCAACTGCACGCAGATCGCCAATCAAGTGCGCATCTTCCGGCTCGACGAGCAGATCCGGGCCCGCCTCAACACCATGTTCATGCTGGTGAGTTTCGTGGGCGGCGCGGTCGGCACGATGATCGGCACCGCGCTGTTCCAGGCGTACGGCTGGACCGGCATGGTCCTCGGCTGTAGCGGCTTCCTGCTCCTCGCCGCCGCGGGGTTGATCCGGGCCCGCCGCCTCGGGTGACTCCCGCCGCCCAGGAGCCTCCCGTCCCATCGGGCGCGGGAGGCTCCTGGGCGCGACGACGCTCCGGGGCGGGTTTCAGGACTGTGCGGGCCCGTGGGCCTGGGCGAGCGTCTCGGCGAGCAGGCGCCAGATCTCGGCCGCCAGGTCGATGTTGGAAGCGGCCTGTGCCTCCTCGGCCAGCGCCCGCATCCTGCGCAGTCCCTCCTGCTCCTCGCCCTCGATGATCAGCAGCCGGCTGTCGAGGACGTCGAGGCGGACGCGGTTGCGGTAGGTCATCTGGGGCTCGATTCCCCGTACGCGGTCCAGGAGCGCACGCGCGTCCGCGAAGCGTCCCGCCTGGAAGGTGATGTCCGCCCGCAGGGACAGCACTTCCTGTTCCAGGGCGGGGATGCGCAGGAAGGTGAGGCCGGCCTCGGTCTCCTCGACGTACTGCTCGGCGGCGTCCAGCTCCGGCGGGGACTTCAGCAGGTGCAGCCGGGCGGCCGCGACGCGCAGCCGCGTCCACAGGGTGAGGTCCTCCGTGCTGCTGAAACCGTCGAGCGCCTGCTCCAGCAGCGGCTGGGCGGACTCCAGGTCCCCCTGGCGCACCCGGACGGCTGCGGCGGTCCACCGCGCCTCGGCCCACAGTGCGTCCGACCGGCCGCCGGTCAGGTCCGTCAGATCGTCCGCGTGGGTGCGCGCCTCGGAGAGCCTGCCGGCCTCCGCCTCGGCCGAGACCAGGGCCAGCAGGCTGCCCGCAAGGTCCTGGACGGACAGGTCGTGGTCGCCGGCGAGCTCGTGGGCGGTCCTGGCCGCCTCCACCGCGAGCGTGATCTCACCGCAGGCGCGCAGGCAGCGGGCCAGCTGGGTCAGGCCCCGCGCGCGCAGAGCGGGCAGGGCCAAGGTGTCGCCGACGGCGACGAGTTCCTCGAGGTGGCCTCGCTCCCGGGTGTGCCGGTTGTGGCCGCGGTGCCACTGCGCCACCTGCCACAGGGCCTGCCAGCGCAGCAGCGGGTCCTGGCCGCCGCCGGTGGACAGCGAGCGCTCCAGGGCCTCGATGGTCTCGTCGGAGTGGTCCGAGATGGCTATGGCGAGCGCTTGTGCCAGTGAATCGGTGGCGCCGGGTTCCTCGAAGGCCGCGATCTTCACGTCCAGCTGCGCGGCCAGGTACTCGACGGCGCGCGCGGTGGGCTGCCGGGCGCCGGACTCGAGCCGTGACAGATAACCGGTCGACATGCCGTCGCCCGCGAGCGCGGCTTGCGACAGGCCTCGCTCGGTGCGCAGCTGCTTGAGCCGACGCCCGAAGAAAGGTTGTTCCAGCACGTGATCAACCCCAGTGGTCGTACAGGCCTGGCAAGGAGCGGCCGGGTCGGGCTTGTCACGGTAACCCTGCGCACATTGCCGTGGTGGGAGCAGAGGCTAGCCGGGGAACCGCCACTTTGGCAAAACTTGCCCCTGGACCTGCGACATTGGTGGCGAAACGCCCTTCCGCTTCCCGGGAAGCGTTGCCAAGTGAGTTGGCAACGACTTGCCAAATACTGACTTCCTGCTCTAACTTCTCGGGCAACGGGGCGGCCACGGCTGCTTCAACGGTTCTGACCCATCCGTTCTCCGAGGAGAGTCGTGTCCCTTATGCATCCCGCTCGTGTCCGCACCGCCGGTGCCGTCGCCGTCGTCGCCTTGTCCGCTGTCGTCGCAGGCTCCACGGCAGACATCGGCTGGCCCGCCCCGCCGGTCGCCGACCACCGCGCGGGCGACGACATCGGGTGGCCGGTCGCTCCGGCCGCGGACGGTGTGAGAGCCATCGGTCGGCCCGTACCAGTGGCTGCCGGTCACCGCGCCGGCGACGACATCGGCTGGCCCGTGGCCCCGGCCGCGGACGGCGGGGGAGACATCGGCTGGCCCGCCCCGCCGGTCGCCGGTCACCGCGCGGGCGACGACATCGGGTGGCCCGTCGCTCCGGCCGCGTAAGGCCCGGATTCCACCGGCCCCTTCTCGTACGTTGCACGCCGCACAGAGAGTGATGGACTCGATGGCTCCCGACTCGACCCCGGCCCGCCCGGTCAAGACCGCAGTGATCGTGGACGGGTATTCGACCGGCACCTTCCTGCCGCCGGCCTTCGCCCGGCTCGGCATCGACGTGGTGCACGTCCACAGCACCGCCGAACCCATGTCGACCATGCTCCAGCCGGACCTCGGTGCCTACCGGGAGAACTTCCACTGCCCGGACGAGGCGGCCTTGGAGCGGACCGCCGAGGCCCTGACCGCACTCGGCCCGGTGGCCGTGCTCGCGGGGCAGGAGCCCGGAGTCCCGCTCGCCGACGCGCTCAGCGAGCGCCTCGGCCTGGCCACCAACGGCACCGCCCTCTCCCGTGCCCGCCGCGACAAGTACGAGATGATCGAGGCGTTGCGCCACGCCGGAGTGCGCTGCGCGGACCAGCACAGGAGCGCCCACCCGCAGGTCCTCGCCGAGTGGGCCGAGCGGGCGGGCTCGTACCCCGTCGTCGTCAAGCCGCTCAGCTCGGCGTCGACCGACCACGTCTACCGCTGCCACGACGCCGCCGAAGTCCTGGCGGCCGCCCGCGCGGTGCTGGGCTCGACGGACATCTTCGACCGGCCCAACACCGAGGCCCTGGTCCAGTCGTTCCTGGAGGGCACCGAGTACATCGTCGACACCGTCAGCGTCGACGGCGAGCGGTACGTGTGCGGGGTCTGGGAGTACGAGAAGCAGCTCCTGCCCGGCGGGAAGAACGTCTACGACCTCGACGTCCTGCTGGAGCCGGACGCCGCGCCGGTGCCAGAGCTGATCGCCTACGTGGACAGCGTCCTGGAGGCGCTCGGCGTCCGGCACGGCCCGGCCCACGCCGAGGTGATCATGACTCCGGACGGCCCCGCGCTCGTCGAGATCGGCGCCCGCCTCAACGGCAACATGAACCCCGGTTTCCACGACGCCTGCCTGGGAGCCAACCAGGCCGACCTCACCGCTCTCGCGTACGCCCGCCCCCGGGAGTTCACCGACCGCTACGCCGGCCTGGTCTACAGCCCGCGTGCCGCGGCTGCCGTGCACAGCACCCGCACGGAGTCCGACGGGGTGGTGGAGGCAGTGGACCAGGACGCGGTGGAGCGCATATCGGCCCTGCCCAGCGTGTACCTCGCCGGCGTCAAGCTCGCCCCCGGCAAGCGGATCAGCCCCACGGCCGACCTCCTCACCAGCCCCATGAGGATCTTCATGACCGCGCCGGACCTGGCGGCGATCCGCGCGGACCGCGACACCATCCAGAGCCTGAAGGACGAGGTGTACCTCGTGACCACGGAAGTCCGCCGTCCCAGCGTGCTGCTGCTCGGCACCGACAAGTACGTCATGCAGGCCTGCGTGCGGCACGGCGTCGACGCCGTCGTCGCCTGGGGGGCCGCCGGCTATGACCACGGTCTCGCCGAGGTCCCCGAGGAGCTGAAGGTCCTCCTGGTCGACGACCACAAGAGCCCCGAGGCGATCCTGATGGCCCTGCACCGGGCCGGACTGGGCGACCACCAATTCGACGCCGTCCTCACCTCCGACGAGTGGGCGCTCGTGACCGCCGGTCTCCTCGCCCCCCGCCTCGGCTGCCGGGCCCTCGACCCGGTGACGGCCGTGTACTTCCGTGACAAGTCGCTCCAGAAGCGCAAGGTCGCCGAGGCCGGAATCCCCGCCGCCCGGGTCACCGTGATCGAGGACGTGCACGACGTCTCGGACGTCCCGTGGGAGTACGGGAAGGCCGTGCTCAAGCCGGTCGCCGGGGCCGCCACCGCCCGCACCGCCGCCGTCGACGGCCCGGAGGCGCTCCGTACCCTCAGCCGCCGCTACCGGTCCGACCGGACCGCGCAGCGCACGTTCGTGTTGGAGGAGTACGTCGGCGGCGACGAGTGGATCGTCGACGGCTTCCTCCACGACGGCGAGGTGCGCTTCCTCGCCGTCGGCCGCTACGGCGCCCCCTGCCTGACCATGATCGACGAACAGACGCCGCTGTGGCTGCGGCACTTCGACCCCAAGGACGAGACCTGGGCATACGACCTCGCCGAACCGGTGGTCCGCCGCAGCCTCGAGGCCCTCGGCCTGCGTGACGGCGTCTTCCACATGGAGCTCTTCCACGACCCCGGCTCGGGGCGGCTCACCTTCAGCGAATGCGCCGCCCGCCGCGGCGGTGCCCTCATCCACGAGCAGATCCAGGCGAAATTCGGCGTCCACCTGGGCGAGGCCGCGCTGCTGAGCGCCCTCGGCCGGGAACCGGCCGCCGACGTCGAGCACCGGCCGGAGCTGTTCGGCACCAGCTACCTCAAGGGCCGCGCCGGGACGCTCCTGTCCTGCCCGTCGCCGGCCGAGCTGCGGGCCCTGCCCGGCGTCGAGTTCGCCAGGGTGGAGTTCCCCGCGGGAGGCACCTTCCTCGGCGACATCGACAACACCAACCACCGGATGGGCCAGGTCCTGGTGTCGGCGTCGACCGAGGAAGAGCTGCAGCAGCGCTTCGACGCCGTACGCGCCTGGTTCGACGAGCGCCTCGTCGTGGCCCCGCAGGGCGTCACGGGCCGCGAACTGCGGGCCTGGGGACGCGAGCAGCGCCCCGGCGCGGACTTCCGGGACGCATTGTGGCCGTGACGACGAAACCCGGAACCGGCACGCCCGCCGGCCGGCCGGGAGTGCTCACGCGGCTCCTGCCCGAAAGCGGCCCGCAGCGCATCCTTGCCGGCGCGACGTTCGTCAACGCACTCGGCAGCGGGATGTTCATGTCCTCCAGCGCCCTGTACTTCACCAGGGTCGTCGGACTGCCCATGTCGCAGGTGGCGTTCGGCCTGTTCGCCGGGGCGATGGTCGGCCTGATCGCCGGCGTCCTCGGCGGCCGCGTCGCCGACCGGTGGGGCGCCCGCGAGACCCAGATCGCGGTCATGCTCTCCGGCACCGTCTTCATGGGCTGCTTCCTTCTGGTCGGCTCCTTCTGGTCGTTCCTCCTCATCTCGGTCCTCACCGGCATCGTGTTCGCCGCCGACAAGTCCAGCCGGGCGCCCCTGATCCGCGCCTTCGGCGGCGACGACCCGGCCCGGTTCCGTGCCTACCTGCGGGCGGCCACCAACCTGGGCATCTCGCTGGGCGCGCTGGCCGCCGGAGTCGCCATCCAGCTCGACACGGCACCGGCGTACCTGATGCTGGTCGGCGGCCGGGCCCTGGCCTTCGCGGGCAGCGCACTCGCCCTGCTGCGGCTGCCCCGTCCGGCGCGCATCCCCGCACCGCCGCTCAGCGGCCGCTGGGACGCCCTGCGTGACCGGCCCTACGTGGTGGCCACCGTCCTCAACTGCGTGATGTCACTGCACTTCGCGGTCCCGACGTTCCTGCTGCCGCTGTGGATCGTCGACCACACGCAGGCGCCCCGCTGGATGGTCTCCGGAGTGCTCGTGCTCAACACCGTCCTGGTCATCACCCTCCAGGTGGCGGTCAGCAAGAACGTCTCCGACCCCGAGTCGGCGGGCACCCGGATGCGCTGGGCGGGCGGAGCCGTCTGCGCCGGGCTGATCCTGACGATGCAGGCCGGCAGCGTGCCCGGCTGGGCCGCCGCCGCTCTCCTCGTGACGGCCACGGCCGTCTACACGCTGGGCGAACTCTGGCACGCGGCCGCCGCCATGGAGTACTCCTTCGGGCTGGCCGCCCCGCACGCCCAGGGGCAGTACTCCGGGGTCTTCGGCCTCGGCGGCGGCGTCGCCGAGGCGCTGGCGCCCGCGGTGCTCGGCGGCCTCGCCTTCGGTCTCGGCCGGCCCGGCTGGTTCCTGCTGGGCGGGCTGTTCCTCCTCGTCGGGCTGGTCAGCCGCCCGCTCGTCTCCTGGTCCGTCCGCACCGCGCAGCAGACGCGGCAGCACGAGACCACCCCCTGAACCCTCTCCTCCCGCAGGTGCGCAACACCCCGCACCAGGCACGTCCCGTACGGGCATCCGCCCGCAGAAAGATCGGAGATCACCCCATGTCCACACCCACGCTCAGCGTCATCGACAGCGAACTCGTCGAGATCGTCGACGGCCTCCAGCTCGACCACGACGAGATCGTCGCGGCCTACCACCAGTACCTGGAGCGCCTTCCCGACGCGCCCTCCGGCAAGCCGGAGGACCGTCTGCGCCGACTGGGCCTGACGCACCGTGCGGGCGCCGCCGACCCGTGGCGCGACGCCGGCACCGGCCAGTTCAACCAGGAGACCGGCGAGAAGAACTTCGAGGAGAGCGAGTTCGCGTTCTTCAACGAGGCGCTCAGGGACACCTACTTCCACGAGCTGTACCGGCAGCTGCCGTTCCGTCCCGGCCGCATGCGCCTGGTCACGCTCCACCCGGGCGAGATCTACCACATGCACACCGACCACTCCCGCGTCGCGCACGTGGCGATCGAGACCAACGAGGACTGCCGCCTGCTCTTCCGCAGCGGCCACACCTACCACGTGCCCACCGACGGCCGGGTGCACATCCTCAACACCCTCCGCCACCACTCCGCCTACAACGCGGGTGCCACGGACCGCATCCACCTCACGATGACGCTGGCCGACTGACCCGCCGCCCGCGCACCGACCGCCACCCAAGGAGCTGAAGATGCCATCGCCGTCCGCCGCCTCCCTCGGCCGATCCCCGGCCGCGGACCGAAGCGGGGAGCAGTGGGCCGACGAGGTCCGCGCCGCCGCCACCGACCGTCCCCTGGGCGTCGGAGGGCCCCGACGCGCCCCCGCCGGACGGATCGGGGTGGTGCGCCTGCCCCTCGACGCCGGGCTGCGGGCGGCGGTCGCACGCACGGCGCGGCAGCACGCGGTCACGCCGCTGACCGTCGGGCTCGCCGCACTGGCCGTGACCCTGGCGCGGCGGACCGGGACGCACCACGTCCTGGCCGCGGCCCTCGACGTGCCGGTCGCACTCGCGGTGCGCGACGACCTGACCCGCGCCGAACTGCTGGCCGGGACGGACCTCGCGCTCGAACGGTCCACCGCCCTGTGCAGCGCCGGAGCCCCGGCGCCCGAACTGCCCCAGCCGCTGGTGGAGTTCCGTTTCGGCGAGACCGCCGACACGCTCCACGGCGATCGCGAGATCAGCATCGCCCTGCGGGACGGCGCCGGCACCGCGGACGGCGCACAGCTCGTGGCGCTGCACGACACCGGCCGGTACACCGAGGACTGCGTCGCCGCCCTCCTCGGCCAACTGCGCACGGTGCTGGAGGCGTTGTCCGAAGAGGAGGCCGCGACCGCCGGCGCGCTGCCGCTGCTCGACGAGGCCGGGCGGCGGGAACTGCTGGAGTACGGGCTGGGGGAGCCGCTGCCGCAGGACGGACGCGAGCCGGTTCACGCACGGGTCGCCGCGCTGGCGGCCGCAAGCCCCGGCGACGTGGCCGTGGTCTGCGGGGACGAGCACGTCACCCGCGGTGAACTCCACGCCTGGGCGGGGAGGATCGCCGCCAGGCTGACCGCCGCCGGTGTCCGGCCCGGCGACCGTGTCGGCGTCCTCGCCGAGCGCTCCGCGGCCATGGTGGCGGCGGTGCTCGGCACCGTGCGCACCGGGGCCGCCTACGTACCGGTCGACCCGGCCAACCCCGACGAGCGGGTCGCGGCGGTGCTGTCCGACGCCCAGGTCTCGGCTGTCGTGGTGACCGGCGGCGCCGAGGAGCGCGTGGCTCCGCTCGGAGCGGCCCTCGTCACCGCCGACGACCCCGCGGTGCGCCACGAGGGCGAAGCCCTTCCGCTCGCGGATACGGAACCCGGGGACGCCGCGTACCTGATCTACACCTCCGGAAGCACCGGGGCCCCCAAGGGCGTGGTCGTCGAACACGGCCAGCTGGCCGCCTCGACCCTGGCCCGCCGTCAGGTGTACCCCGGCGCCCCGGTCTTCCTGCTGCTCTCCCCGCTCGCCTTCGACTCCTCGGCCGCCGGCCTGTGGGGCACCCTCACCGCCGGCGGCCGCCTGGTCGTGGCCGGCCCGGACGAGTTCCGCGACCCCGAGGCCCTGCTGCGGCTCGTCGAGCGGCACGCCGTCACGCACCTGCTGTGCGTGCCGTCGCTGTACGACACGCTGCTCGCAGCCGCCGAGCGCCTCGGCACGTCCCGGCTCGCCTCGCTGACCACCGTGATCACCGCCGGCGAGGCACTCCCGGAGACGCTGCTGCGGCGCCACGTCCGGACGCTGGGCGGACACAGCAGCCTCGTGAACGAGTACGGGCCGACCGAGGCCACCGTCTGGGCCAGTTTCCGGCGCTTCGAGGACGCCGGACCCGTCGACATCGGCGGACCCGTACCGGGCGCCCGGCTCTACGTGCTCGACGGCGCCGGCCGCCTGGTGCCGCCCGGCATCACCGGTGAGCTGCACATCGGCGGCGCCGGCGTCTCACGCGGCTACCACGGCCGCCCCGACGCCACCTCCCGCGCCTTCCTCACCGACCCCTTCGCAGGCGGGGACGCCCGGATGTACCGGACCGGCGACCTGGTGCGCTGGAACCGGGCCGGCGCCCTGGAGTTCCTCGGACGCCGCGACAACCAGGTGAAGATCCGCGGCCACCGCGTCGAGACAGACGCCGTCGAGGCGGCGCTGCGCGACTTCCCGGGCGTACGCGAGGCCGTCGTCGTACCGGACGCCGCGGGGACCAAGCTCACCGGTTTCGTCGTCACCGACGCGCCGGACACACTGCCTTCCGCGCGGGAGCAGCTGGCCCGCTCGCTGCCCGAGGCCGCCGTGCCGTCCCGACTGCGGGCGCTGACCGCCCTTCCGGTCACCGTCAACGGCAAGGCCGACCGTGCCGCGCTGGCGGAACTCGCCGAGCAGCGCGAAAGTCCGCCCGCGGAGCGGCAGCCGGCGGGCGGGGCGAACCCGCCGGAACAGGCCGCCGACCCCCTCACGGGCGTGCGGGCGGCATGGGCGGAGGTGCTGGAGACATCCGCGGCCGTGCCCGGCGACGTCAACTTCTTCGACCTGGGCGGCCATTCGCTGCTGATCATCCAGCTCCAGGACGCCCTGGGCAGGCATACCGGCGTACGGCCCTCTGTCGTCGACCTCTTCCGCTGCTCCACGGTGGACGCCCAGGCCACCCTGGTCCGCTCCGGCGCCGCCGGAGGCGCGGAAGCGGCGGGGTCGAGCGCCCGGGTCGAGCAGGCACGCCGTGAACGCGCCTCCCGCGCCCGCCGGCGCCGCGCACAGCAAGGAGCGTCCCGATGACCGATCCGCTGCCGCACGTACCCGGCCCGGAGCAGCACGGGACCGGTTCCGGACCGCCGTCCGGCGCCCCCTTCTCCGGAGAGGACACCCAGCGGGACCGCTCGCTGGACATCGCCGTCACCGGCATGGCCGGACGCTTCCCCGGCGCGGCCGACATCCCCACCTGGTGGCGCGCCCTGCTGCGCGGCGAAGTCCTCACCACGCGGCTCGACCGCGACGCCCTCCTGGCCGCCGGTGAGCCGGCGAGCGTGGCGGACGACCCCGACTACGTCCCCGTACGCGGCCTCCTGGCCGACGCCGACCGCTTCGAGCACACCCTGTTCGGCATCAGCAGGCGCGAGGCCGAACTCATGGACCCGCAGCACCGGTTGATGCTGGAAGCGGCGTGGACGGCACTGGAGGACGCGGGCTGCGACCCCGTCACCGAGTCCCGGGTCACCGGCGTGTACGCGTCGGCGAGCAGCAGCGCGTACCTGCGGGCCATGCTCACCTCAGGCAGCCTGGACTCCGCGGACATCGAGGAGGTGCTGCGCGCGACCGAGCCCGACTACATGGCGACCCGGATCGCCTACCGCCTCGGTCTGACCGGCCCCGCCCTCAGCGTGCTGACCGCCTGCTCCTCCTCCCTGGTCGCGGTGCACCTCGCCGTGCAGGCGCTGCTGAACGGCGAGTGCGAGCAGGCCGTGGTCGTGGCGGCGGCCGTCGACTTCCCCCAGGCCGGCCACCTCCACCTGCCGGGCGGCATCCTCTCGGCGTCCGGCGACTGCCGGCCCTTCGACGCGGAGGCGGACGGCACACTGGCCGGCTCAGGCGTCGTCGCAGTCGTACTGCGGCCCTACGAGGACGCCGTCGCCGACGGATGCGACCCGTACGGGGCGATCATCGGGACGGCCGTCAACAACGACGGCTCCGCCAAAGCCGGTTACCAGGCGCCCTCCGCCACCGGACAGGAGGCCGTCATCGGCGCGGCACTCGCGGCCGCGGACGTCACCGCCGACTCGCTCGGATACTTGGAGGCCCACGCCACGGGCACCCGCGTCGGCGACCCCATCGAATGGTCCGCAGCATCGGCCGTCCTGCGGCGTCTCGGCGCCCGGCCGGGGCAGATCGCGGTGGGCGCGGTCAAGGCCAACATGGGCCACCTCGACGCCGCGTCGGGCCTCGCCTCGCTCATCAAGGCGCTGCTGGTGGTCCGCGAGGGCAAGGTGCCGCCCGTGGCCGGGTTCCGCAGACTCAACCCGCTGCTGGAGACCGGGGATTCACCGCTGCGCATACCCGCCGCATGCGAACAGTGGGACAGTTCGGGACCGCGACGCGCCGGAGTCAGCTCCTTCGGAATCGGCGGGACGAACGCGCACGTCGTCATCGAGCAGCCCGCCGCCGCGCCCGCCGCCGGCGAGCAGCAGCCAAACAGCGCCGAGGACCGCGTCCTGATGCTCTCCGCCGTCAGCCCGGATGCCCTACGGCACACGGAACGGCGGCTCGCGGACCGGCTCCCCGGACTCACCGGCGTGCCGCTGACCGACATCGCCCACACACTGGCGGCCGGCCGCGCCGGCCTCGCACACCGGACCGCCGTCGCCGGCCGCAGCCACCAGGAACTCGCCGACCGCCTGCGAACCGCCCCGGTGCGAGCCGCCGCCCCCGAACCGGTGGTGCTCCTGCTGCCGGGGCAGGGCAGCCAGCACCCCGGAATGGCCCTGCCGTTCCAGGAGGCGCTGCCCGGTTTTACCGCCGTACTGCTGGAGTGCCTCGAGCACCTGGAGCTCCAGCTCGCGGACCGCGTCCGGGCCGCCCTGTACGACCCCTGCTTCCCGGCCGGGGAGCTCGCCCGGACGGAACTGGCGCAACCCGCCCTGTTCTGCGTCGAGTACGCGGCCGCCACGGCACTCCGCACCCTCGGAGTCCGGCCCGTCGCCCTCGCCGGGCACAGCCTCGGGGAGATCACGGCCGCCGCCCTGTCCGGCGTCCTCGGCCTCGCCGACGCCGTCGCGCTGGTGACGGAGCGGGGACGGGCCATGCAGGCCTGCCCGCCCGGCACGATGGTGTCGCTCGCCCTGAGCGAGAAGCGCGCACTGGAACTGGCCGGAGACTTCGCCGACGGCACCGGCCACCGGCTGGAACTCGCCGCGGTCAACACCGCGGAGAGCTGCGTGCTGGCCGGCCCCGAGGCCGCCGCGGAAGCCTTCGCGGAATGGCTCGGCGACCGCGGCAAGGCGCGCGTGCTGCGCACCAGTCACGCCTTCCACACCTCGATGATCGACCCGGCTGCCGCCCGTCTGCAGGAAGCTGCGGCGGGCCTCACGCTGGGGCGCGCCGGCCTGCCGTACGTGTCCAACCCCACCGGCGCCCTGCTGGCCTCCGGCAGCACGGTCGAGCCGGGAACCTTCGCCCGACAGGCCCGCAGCACGGTGCGGTTCGCGGCGGGCCTGGCTGCGATCGCCGAGGAGTACCCCGGAGCCGTGGCCGTCGAGGCGGGCCCCGGCAGGACGCTCAGTGCGATGGCCGAGGCCGCGGGGCTGACCGCGGTGCCGCTGAGCCCCGGGCGGTCGGACCGTCCGGGGGAGGAGACGCTGCTGGCCCTGGCGGGCCTGTGGACCAGGGGCCTGCCCGTGGACGCGGCCGCCCTCGCCGGTGACGGCCGCCCGGCCCACCTGCCTGGCCACGCCTTCGCAGGCCCGCGGCTGCTCGCCCCGGCCGCGGTACCTCGCGCGTCCGGCCCCGCGGGGACGCGGCCCCGCGAAGATGCCGCCACCCAGGAAGCCACCCCGGCGAACCCGCTCGCACCGGCTGCCGCGGCCACGCCCTCCGGTGGCGTATCGGCCTCGGCGGCGACCCGGCGGACCCCGGCCGAAGCCGTGGCGGCCCTGTGGACGGACCTGCTGGGCAGCCCCGGCCTCTCGGCGGAGTCCGACTTCTACGACCTCGGCGGCGACTCCCTCCAACTGGTCCGGCTCGCCCGCCGGATCGGCGACGACCTCGGCGTCCGCGTCCCCATACGCGAACTCATGACCGGCACCACACTCGGACGGCACACGGCGCTGGTGGAGTCCCTGCTCATGGCGGGAGACCGCCCATGACGGCCTGGCTGAAGTGCGCCACCCCCCGCCCCGAGGCGGAACACCGGCTGATCTGCTTCCCCCACGCCGGCGGATCGCCGTCCTTCTTCCACCCGTGGGCCGCCGGGCTCCCCTCGTACGAGATCCACGCCGTGTGCTACCCCGGGCGCGCGGCCCGCCTGGCCGAACCACCACCGACCGAACTGCTCACCATGGCGGCCGAGATCGCCGATGCCGTGCGGCCCCTGCTCGGCGGACGGCCCGTGGCCTTCCTGGGCCACAGCATGGGCGCGGTCGTCGCCTACGAGACCGCTCGCGTACTGGAGGCGGACGGCCACAGGATCAGCCACCTCTTCGCGTCCGGCGCGCGCGCCCCTCAACTGCCCCACCCCGAAGGGTCGAAGGCGTCGGACCTGGACGACGACGCCGTAGCCGACGCACTCGCCTCCCTGGGCGGCACCGACGCCGAACTGCTCGCCGACCCGGAGGTACGGGAGTTGATCCTCCCGTACGTGTGCGGGGACTACCGGATGTTCGACGCCTACGTCCACCGTCCCGGGCCGGCACTCAGCTGCGACGTCACCGCCATCGCCGCCGACGGCGACCCGCTGGTGGCGCCGTCGCAGGTGGCGGACTGGGCGGCCGTGACCGGCGGACGCTTCACCCTGCACACCGTTCCGGGCGACCACTTCTACCTGACACCGAACCCGCCGTACCCCCTCGTCGAAGCGGCCCTGGCCTCCGGCGCGGTGCCGAGTGGCGGCTAGGGCCTCTCGTCCGCCCCAGGCCGTTCCGCTCCGGACCCCCGCGACGTCGCGGAACGGCCGGATGCCGTCCCGCACTTCCGGCCCGCCACGGCCGAGGCATCCGCTCCGCCCGCCGCGACGGCGGCTCTCCGCCTCATGGCCCAGCATCCGTCCCCGTCCTCCCGACCTGACGAAAGGCCCTCCCATGGCAGACCTGGACCCGAAGCGCACGCCGGACCACTACCTGATGTTCGCGATCGGCCCGCGGCTGGACTACGCCGCGCGGCTGCGCACCCTCGACGAGTCGGTGCGGATCTCGGTGATCTGCCGGCCCGAGCACCTGGCCCGCATCACCGAGTGCGGTGACTACCTGCGGGTGCTGGCGGTGCGTCAGGACGCCCCGGTCGAGGAGGTCGTCGCCTTGGCGCGGGCCGTTCACGCCCTGGAGCCGGTGACCCGGATCACCACCTTCTGGGAGCACGACCAGGACCGTGCGGCGGCCGTCGGCGAGGCGCTCGGCGTCGCCACCCACAGCTCGGAGACCGTACGTCTCGTGCAGGACAAGCACGCCATGCGCGAGCGGCTTCGCGAGGCGGGAGTGGACGACACGAAGGCGGGACGCGCGTACAACGAGGCGGACCTGCTGGCGTTCGGCGACGAGGCGGGGTACCCGTTCATCGTCAAGCCCACGGCGGGCACCGCGAGTTTCGGCGTCACTGTCGTCCGCTCGCCGAAGGAAGCGGCAGCCGCCTACCGCACTGCTGCGGGAGACTTCCCGGGCATCGCACGGCTCGGGGTGCTGGCGGAGCAGTACCACGAGGGGCCGCAGTACAGCGTCGAGGCCTTCTCCGAGGCGGCCGAGCACGTGGTCCTCGCCGTCACGCGCAAGTACTCGGACCCCGTCAACATGGTGGAGCTGGGCCACGTCCTGCCCGCGCCCCTCGACGCGGACGTCAAGGAGGCGATCGAGGACCACGCACGACGCGTCCTGGACGCCCTGGGCGTGGAGTTCGGCCCCACCCACACCGAGGTCGTGCTGACGGCCGACGGCCCGCGGGTCATCGAGACCCACCTGCGCGTGGGCGGCGACGAGATCTTCAACCTGGTCAAGGACGCGGTGGGCGTCGACATGATCGACTTCCAGACCCGGCAGGCCTTCGGCGAGAAGGTCCTCCCGGACATCCGCGCCGTCCTGGAGGCGGACGGCGAACCGCGCTGCGAGGCGATCTGGTACACGGCCCCCGGGGCGTCGGGAACTTACGTGGGACTCGCGGACGGCGTGGAGGCCGACGACCTCGACCCGGGTGTGACCGTGCTGCTGGCGCCGGGGGAGGAGCTCTCGGGCCAGGGCTCCTTCGCCCGTATCGCACGAGCCCGCGCCTCGGCACCGGATGCCGGGCAGGCCCTCGCCCGCGCCCGGGAGAACGCTGCCGGACTGTCCTTCCTCTTCCGCGTCACATCCCCCGAGCCGGGCACGGTCTGACGTCTCCGCCTGCGACGCGTGCCGTCACCGGCGCCCGCCGGAAGAGGACCGTCCTTCCGGCGTGCGCCGGTTCCGCGCCGTACGCTCCCCGTTGCTGAATCGGCAGGCGGCGTACGGTAGTTGCCCTGGCAGCGAAAGCCATTGCGGCCCCGCACGCTGTACCGGCATCGTGTCCGCATGTTGATCAGGGAAGCCAGTACCGAGGATTGGCCCGCCATCTGGCCCTTCTTCCACAAGATCGTCGCAGCGGGGGAGACCTTCACCTTCCCGAACGACCTCAGCGAGGAGCAGGGCCGGGACTGGTGGCTCCTGCCGGCCCCGGACCGCACCGTCGTCGCCGTCGACGACGCCGGAACCGTCCTGGGCACCGCCAAGATGAACGCGAACCACAAGGGCAACGGCTCCCACATCGCGAGCGCCAGCTACATGGTCGACCCGGTGCACGGCGGACGGGGCGTGGGCCGGGCGCTGTGCGAGTACACGATGGAGTGGGCACGCGAGGCCGGTTTCCGGGCGATGCAGTTCAACGCGGTCGTCGAGACGAACAGGCACGCGGTGAAGCTGTACGAGTCCCTCGGCTTCGAGATCCTCGGCACGCTGCCCGAGGGCTTCCGGCATCCGGCGGAGGGCTACGTGGGGCTGCACATCATGCACCGCTCGCTTCGCGAGACGGCAGAGGACTAGCTGTTCTGTCCATGGAGGTTGGTGACGGTGATCACCTGTAGGTGATCTTGATATGGGTGAGGGCCTTCTGGCCTGGTGTGGATTGCGACATCTGCACCGGCGACCAGAGAGGCCTTCATGCCGCACCGTAACGCACCGTTGACCGAGACCGGCCGTCTGCGTCTGGCCCGCTGCGTGGTCGAGGATGTCCGAGAGGAGGAGCGCGTCAGGCACGGGGCGGCGATGTAGTGCCGCTGTGCGGGAGGTGCGGGCCGACCGGAACTCGTGTGCAGTGCGCATTGAGGAAGGGCGGTGTACCAGTCGTCCGGGCGGGAGACCGGCCCGCCGCCGCTGCCGGAACGTACGTGACACGACTGCCCGGAGCGCAAATGCTCGGATCGTGACAGGTATTCGCCGCGCGCTTGGTATCCGGATAACCGAGGAGTAGCTTGTGGCGCCCCCACCCCCACGGGCCGTGTGCCCGCGCGAGCGAAGAGGTTCCACGTGAAGCGTGTTACTGGCCGCGCCTGGTTCTCCGTGATCTGCATATCCGGCCTGCTGGCGGCGGGCATCGCGGTTCCGAGCGCGTTCGGTACCCCTGAGGCCGCCGGCCCGAACGGCGCCTCCGCGGACGGCAGCCGGAACCCGGGCTCCGAACTCACCGTCGCGCGAGCCCGGTCCGACTCCGCGAGGATCAGCCGTCCCTCGGACCGTCGGGGGCCGAACACCCTCAAGGACGCGCACGTCACGCTCTCCTCCTACGACGCCAAGGCCGGCCGGGCCGTTCTCAGCCAGAAGGACCGGGGCGGCGGCACCGAAGGCATCGACGTCCGCAAGGGTGACGTGATCGCCAGTCCGCCCACGAAGGCGGCCCCGGAGGGTGCACTCGTCAAGGTCAGGCAGGTGCGGTCCCAGGAGAGCGGCAAGGCCGAACTTCGCACGTCCCGCGCCAACTTGGCGGAGGTTCTGGGCGGGGCGAAGGCCGACGGCAAGGTCCCCGTCTCGTCCTCTGCCTGGAGGATCGCCCCGCAGGTGCAGGGGCTCGAGGTGGCAAGGAGCGGGGCGAAGGGCTCGGGTGGAGCGACGGGACCCGGGAAGGAATCGCAAGGCGCGGGCACCAGAAGCAGCGACCTGCGTTTCGACTTCGACACCGAGCTCCCCGGTCCCGACGAGGGGCAGACCCCCGGGTCCGTGCTGGACGGCTCCCTGGCCGTCTCACCCGAGGTCGACTTCTCCTACGACGGGAACGGGTCGGACGACCCCGCCGACGTCACCGCCTCCGTCGGCATCGGCGCGGACTACGAGGCCAGTTGGCGCGTGAAGGGCACCGTCGAAGCCGACTTCGACCGGCGTCTCCCGCTGGCCGAGGCGACGGCCCATCCCGTGATCATGGTCGGCCCGGTGCCGGTCGTCGTCACGGTGAAGCTGAGCTTGGTGGCGAAGGTGAAGGCGAACGGCCAAGTACAGGTCGACGTCGACCAGAACGCGACCGGATCGGTGAAGGTGGGTACGCGGTACTCGGAAGCGTCGGGCTGGGAGCCGGAGAGCCACGCGGACGGCGAGACGCTTCCGGGAGGCAAGGCCGACGTCTCCGGCAAGGGTGAACTGCGCACGTCGGTCGGCCCCGAGGCGAACGTCAGCCTCTACGACACTGTGGGCGTTGTCGCCTTCATCGGACCGTATCTGCGGGCGACGGGCGAGTACACCGACGCATCGGACGCCCAGGGGAGCGGCCAGTGGAAGCTGTACGGGGGACTGACCCTCGAGAGCTCGCTGTTCGCGCAGCTGCCGCTGGTGATCATCGGCAACCGCCCGTCGAAGCACATCGACTTCCCGCCGATCAACCGCGAATGGTTCATCACCGAAGGCAAGTTCCCGGCAGGAACCTGACCCCGAGGGGAGCCGCGGGTTCCAGGACGGCCTGGTTCCGCGTTCGTTCACGGAGAGGTCGAGGGTGTCGCCGTCCAGGCCGTAGACGGCGTGCCGCCGTCGAGGGGACGGTGCGGGGCCGGCCGACCGGGTTGAACGAAGGCCGTGGAGACGGTGTTCTCCAGGGCTCGGGCCCGGTCGGGGCCGTGCCGTCCAACTCCGTCAGTACTGTGCAGGCGACGGGACTTGCGGGCACGAGGGGCACTTTCACCGTGGCCTATTGCACGGGCAGCAGCCCGCTCGGAAGAACTCGACTACCCCTGCGAAACCTGGCAGCGCCATTGGGCGCCGTCCAGCCAGGATGCGCCTGGGGCGTACGCGGGCGCAGAGGTTGGGCTCCGTCCACCCGGGCGATCCACGGCAGCGGCAAGCCCTCTGCCCGCCGGCGGAGCAGGCCCCGAATGAGCGTCGGTCACGCTCAACTCCTGGGCATTCTCACCCCCGCTGCTCCTTCGTCGTGCCGGGTCGGCTGTCTTCTCTGGGTACGACGCCGAGGTCCAGCTCGGCCGGGTGGCTTCTCCCATGCTCGATGGCGATCCGCACTCTGCTCTCGCGAGTTGCGTCTCGGTGCTGCCCGAGCTTGGTGTGCAAGCAACGGCGGTTCGGTGAGAATGGCAGGCCATCCGTGCTCTGTGGAATATGCTGTGAGTGATACGCAAGTGAAAGGGGAGCGACGTGCAAGGACCGGGCGCCCAGGCCGACTTCGCGGCTGTCGATGCTCTGCTGGACGCGACCGGTCCGGTGGACGACGGCCTCCCCCCTGTTCCGGAGCGGCGCCGTCTGCGCCGGGCGTGGAAGCTGACGCAGGACCAGGTCGCTGTGAAGGTCGGTGTGTCTCGGGAGACGGTCAGCGGGTGGGAAACCGGCCGGTGGGAGCCGGAGCCCGGAAGTAAGTCCCGCGCCCTGTACGTGCATTTGCTGACCGGTATTCAAAAGCGCCTGGAGGCTCGTGAAGCGGCTCAGCAGCCGCAGACGCGGAATGAGGGGCCCCCCGCTTCCGGGGCGGACACTGCGTCCCAGGGAACCGCCCCCGCAGAACGCACTCCGGCTGCCGGAGCCCCAGCCCCAGCCCCGGCCCCAGCCCCGAGAGCCTCGTCCTCGAAGCGGTCAGCCCCAACTTCGCGCCCCCCACGTCAGGTTCGCCCACGCCGCGCGAGCGGTAAGGACGCGCCGGGTGAGGGCGAGCAGTTCATCGCCGACCGCGTCCACGAAGCCCTCTCCGAAAACGGTGGGGATACTGAGGCGGCGATCGCGGATCTGGAGTACAAGGCGATCCCGGACGCGATGCATCTGCTGGAGATCAGCCGCCGCACGGGCCGGTACGACTTCACCTACCACGCTGTCCTGCCGCCGATCTTCGACAAGAAGCCCGGCCGTGAGGGCAACGACATCTGGGAAGCCCGCCCGAAATGGAGCACCCCTGCCTCGATTCTGCCCCCGGGCGCGGAGGTGACCGCGCTGGATGTCAACGGCGCATACCTCTCCGCCTTGAAGGCGCATCTGCCGATCGGCACGCTCGAGCACCATCTCGGGCCCGCGGAGGGCGGCCCGCCGTATGACAAGCGCCGCTCCGGCGTGCATCTGATCACCCCGCCCGACTGGCACCACGAGGCGCTGCCGAACCCGATCGGGAACCGCGAAGAGCCCGGCAGGTTGTGGGTCACGGAATCCACCCTGCGCCTCCTGCAGCGCTGCTCCAGCCCCCGCTACGGGCTGTGCGAAGAGCCCCTGATCCACGAGTCGTGGACCTCCGGCGAGAGTGAAGGCCTCCTGGAAGGCCTCCGACTCACTTTCGCTGCCGCACGCAAGACGGCGCTGGAGAACGAGGACGAGGTCACCCTGGCGTATGTGAAGGCGATGTACGCCAAGTTCGTCTCCACCGCCGGCTCCTCCACCTACAACCGCGAGCTGAACAGGCAGGACTGGGTCCACATCATCCGCTCCCAGGCGTTCGCGAACCTGTGGGGCAAGGCGTACAAGGCCCACACCAACGGGCTGACGGTCGCGGGGATCCTCGGCACGGACGAACTCCACCTCATCGGCGACTGGCGCACCGTCTTCACCGAAGGCCGCGACATCGCCCAAGTGAAGATCAAGAACATCTACACCCTCACCTGCGGGGAGGCGGCCGGTGCCTGAACGGAACATCAACTTTGGCCTCTTCGGCGCCGACGGCACCAAGGGCAGCCAGGCCGCCGCCGACGTCCTGGACCGCCTCGCCCTCGAAGGCGGCATCATCTCCCCGGTCACCACCCGCCGTGGCCTGAACGCCCGTCTGAACTATCTGACCCGATCCGCCGCGGGTTACCGGGCCATGCGCGAGGCCGGTATCACCGTCACTTCCCGCACCCTGCGCGCCTGGCGACGGCGCACCCAGACTCCCAGCCCCGCCAACCGGGAACGCATCGACGCCGCCTACCGCGCCTACCGGCGACACAACGTCGCGGCCCACTTGCGGCAGCGTCTGAACGCCCGGGGCGGCACCCGGGTGGAGATCCACCCCCTGGACCAGACCGGAGTACAGAACCGGCATCGGCGGGTGCTGAACTTCCGCCGCTTCACCATCCGCAACTGGGACCGCATCATCGACGCCTGGGACGCCGGCGACGACGACGCCCTCGCCGACGCCTGGGACGACACCCTCCCCGACCTCGGCAGCGAATGGGGCAAGTACGAATACGTCACCTCGGTCGCCTTCTCCGCCTGACTCCACGGGACGACAGATCCTGGTTGGCTGTTGAGCCGAAGCACGATGGGTGTCACATAGCAGGTTGGTTGTCACCGGCTGGGGGCTGGTGACTGAGCGCTTCAACTGACGGACTCTGCAGGAGAGTTGGCGGAGTGAAGTGGGCCATGGTCTGTCCAGCGCTACAACCGGGGCCGAGCAGGGCTCGACCCCGGACGGTCCCGGCGGCCGGGAGGGCTCCGACCCCGTCAGCGAGTGCACGGCAGCCAGGAAGGCCCGGTCGGTCAAGGCCGACGTCAAAGGCTCTTCAGCACACGATCAAGCGCCGACCGGCCTGCAGGCCCCCAATTCGGCTTGCCACCGGGCAGGCCGCGGTCCCCGTTCTGGCCCATCAGCAGCAGGAACAGGCTCTTCATCACGGCCAGCCCGCGCGCCCGTCGGATCGCCGCCTCATCCGCCTGTGCGTAGCTGTTGAAGAACCGAGAGGCGCCGCCCGCGGGGAGCAGCACCCAGGCGGCTGCAAGATCCCACGCCGGATCGCCGGCAAAGACGTCGCCGAAGTCGACGACACCCGCCAGTGTCCCGTCTGAGACGACGACGTTCGCGGGATGCAGGTCGCCGTGCACCCACACCCGCGGGCCCTCCCACTCGGGGGCCGCGACCGCGTCGTCCCACACGGCCCGGACGTCGTCCTCGGCGAAGCGGCCGAGGTTTACGGCCTGCAGAAAGTTGTCGAAGCCGTCGGTGCATTCCTTGGGGTGACCGCCGCGGTCCGAGGCGTCCGGAGCGTCGGCGGGCGCCTCCATATGCAGCGCCTTGAGGAAGTCCGCCAGCATGTCGGCCGCGTGATCACCGCGGGTGATCGAGCCGTGGTCCAGTGGCGTGCCTTCCACCCATGTCATTACGGTCCAGATCTTGGGGAAGCGCTCAGACGGTGCACCGCTCCGCACCGGAGTCGGGATCGGCAGCGGCAGGTGCGAAGCCAAGGTGGGCAGCCAGCGGCGCTCCTTGAGTTGCAGATCGGGTCGCTTGTCCATCCGCTGCATCCGGACGGCCAAGTCGTCCCCGAGGCGCCACATCTGGTTGCCCCAGCCGCCCGGCACCTCGCGGATCGGCAGCCCGGCCAGGTCCGGATGCTGCTCCCGCAGCAGGTCGCGGACCAGATCTTCGCTGATCTCAATCTCGGATTCGATCATGCGGAGTCACCGTACTTGAGGGCAGGCGGAGCCGATCTCGCTCTCATCGGAGATTCAGATCCCCGGTTGGCTCTCCCGCGCTCTAACCCTGCAGGGAAGCACCGAAGGGCGCGCCCGTCCGAGTTGCGACAAGCCGCGTGCCTCACAGCTGACAACCAAGCTGCCTCAACCCGTTGCATTCACTGGTTCATCCGGCCCTCCGGTGACACTACTGAGCTTCGGCTCCGGGCCCTGTGAGTAACCCATCTCATCTCGGTGGTTGGTGGTCGTCGTTGGGTTGGTTGGTGGTGGGGGGTGGGGGTTTGTGTGTGGGTGGGTTTTACGGTGCTGTGATGGGTGGGGAGATGATGTCTGGTGCTCGTGCGGGAGTGGGGGATGGGCAGGTCAGGAACGGCAGGTCTGGGGGTGCGGTGTCGGGGGGTGGTATGGCGTCGGGATCGAGGGCTGCGTTTGGGTGGCGTGTGTTGGGGCTGGTGTTGGGGCTGGTGCTGACATTGACCGGTGCTGGGGCGGTGCTCGTCAACTCCGTTCATACGGTGCTGGCGATGGGGCTTGTCGGCTCGACGGGGACGTTCACTGTGGATTACTGCACGGATCACAACCCCCTTCGGAAGAAGTCCGACTACTCCTGTCACGGGGAGTTCCTCCCTGAGGGGGCAGCCAAGGGTGGTTGGCTTCCCGCCGAACTGGATGATGCGGGTGGCGACTACGGCAAGGGTGAGCAGGTGGGGGCCTACGAGACGGTGCTGGGCGATGATTTTCATGCGCGGGAGACCGGGGTCGGGGCTGCGCTGGGGTCCTTCGTGTGGTGGTGTTTCGGCGCCGTCCTGCTCCTGATGGGCTTCTTCACCAGCCGCACATGGGTACGTAGCTTCCGGCGCAGCGAGAGCTGAAACGCTTTGGGCGCCGGCCAGAGCGCGTCTTCCAGGAGCCTTCCTGGAGCCGCCCCCGACACTTGCGTGAGCGGCCTCTGCAGCACGGTGAGACCGCCGCGTTCCTGCTCCCGACTCAGGCCACAGCGGCCCGCTTCATGGAACTCACCCGCCCTCTGTGGCAGGGCTCGTGGGTGGATGGTGCGGCAGTCATGCATGCGCCGGCATTACCCGAGGCGGACGGAGAATGGACAGTTTCGAGGTCTGCGGAGAACGTGGAAAGCCGTCCTTTTCCGCGCCTCTGGCTGGCTTAGTTGAACAGGCCGAGATCCGCGAGTTGTTGCTCGAGTTCGGCGGGGAGTGAGGTGCGTCTGCTGCGGGTGTTGCTGCGCCATACTCCGAGTCGTACCTGGTGTTCGACGTAACCGCCGGTGCCGGTTCCGTCGTCCACCATGACGGGTTCGCGGTGCTGGCGAGGAACCCGGCTGTGTCCTTCCCGCTGGTGGAACTGCCGCAGGGCGGTGAGGTTCTTCTCCCATGTCGAGGCCTCTGCGGGAAGCAGTGTCCTCCCCGCTGCGCGTTCTGGCTTCCCGGCCGTGTCCTCCGGGGCCTGGATGCCGAGTTCGGTGAGTTTCTCCCGCTGCCCCGGGCTCAACTGGTGCCAGGCGGTGGCCTGTTCGGTCAGCCAGGTGCCGATGTCCTCGCCGCCGACGTGGACGCCGGGTCGGATCTCTTCCAAGGCGGCGCCACCGTCCAGGCACTGTCGCACCTTGGCCCAGTGCCGCTGCCAGGGGATGGGCCAGGTGGGGTTCCAGTCCGGATCGATCGCCTCCAGCTCGGCCCGCCGCTGCGCCGCCCGCACAGGGTCCTTCCCCAACCCGCCGGGCTTGCGGAAGTTGGCCAGGGCCTGACCGATCGCGACATCGTCCATGATCGCGTTCTTCGGGGCCGCCAATGTCCCGGCGACGGCGTAGTAGTCGCGGGCCGCGGTCAGCTTCCGCCAGAAGGCGATGTCGTGCACGGACCAGACCATCCCCAGCTCGTCCAGCAGCTCACCCCGCCAGGGCCGCAACACACCCTCCCGCTGCTGCCGCCGCTGCTCACTGACCCAGCTCCCCAGCGCGAACGCCGACTCCTCCCTCCCACCGTCGGCCTTCTCACGCTCGGCTTTCTCAGTCTCGGCGTCTTCTCCTTCGTGCACGCCTTCGTGTTCGGTGAGGTCGATGGTGGCGTGGAGCGGGACTTGGGCGTGGCCGTGTTCGGCGACCCAGCGGCGCAAGGCGTTGTATCCGGTCAGCCAGACCTCCGATTCAGGCCGCAGGACGCGGGTGCGGAGGAAGGAGGCGATGACGTCTGGATCGCGCGGGGTGGAGAACTGCAGCAGTGCCGCTCCGGCCTCCGGCGCACCGTCACGGCTCCCGGGCTCCGAACCTGCTGCGTCCCCCTCGCTCCCGTCCCTCTCGTCCTCGTCTGGTTCGGTGCCGCCATGGTCGGCGGGCTGGTGGGGGTCGAGGGCGCGTACGTCGTCCGGGGTGCCGCTGCGGGTCGGGCGCGAGTGCAGGACCAGGCGCTCGATGATGGCTTCTTCGTGGCTGCGTAGGCCTTGGAGGACGGCGACGAGGGGCCGGTAGCTGGGGGAGGCGGTCATGTTCTGCGGGTTCTCGCCGGGTGCGAGGAAGATGGGCACGATGATCCGTGCGACTTTGCCCTCGCCGGGGTCTTGCCGCAGGGCCCGCCCGATGTTCTGGACGATGTCCACGGCCGAGCTGCGGGTGTCGGCGAAGACGACACCGCCTACGCCGCGCTCGCCGCGGATGTCGACGCCTTCACCGAGGACGCGGCAGCTGGCGAGGAAGGACACTGCCGTCTTCCACCCCTCCGCATCCCACCCGTTCGCGAAACGGTCCAGCACCGCGCGCCGCTCGCCGGCGGTGTGCTGGCCGCTCAGCCAGTCCGAGCCGACCCGCTCGGGATAGGTGAGCGGGTCGGACCCGTGGAGCTCGGCGGCGGTCTCCGGCAGCGCCCGCGCGAAGGCCATGGCCTCGAGGGTGCGGTGATGGAAGGTCATCAGCGACCGCACACCCGTGGTGTCCGTGTGCTTCAGCAGCGCAGCCTGCAAAGCGGCCAGACGCCGGCCCCGCACCTCCTCCAAGCCCGCCGCTCTCCCCTCCGCCGGGCCCGCCTCGGGGTCGCGGATCTCCAGCACGTCCACCACGAACGGCGCGAGCGTGCCCCGCTCCTGCGCCTCCATCAGCCCGTAGGTGAACACCTGCGGCCCGTACAGCGCCTCATCGTCCATGGAAGCGACCACACGCCCCTGAAACCCGCCAGAAGCCCCCTCACGGACTTCTGCGACCTCCGCACCGTCCTGACGACCGGGGGACGCGGGCACTTCCCACACTCGCGCCGTGGCGGTCATGTAGAGCCTGCGGACCGCCGGAACCCGAGCGTTGTCGTGGATCGCCGCCCACGCCTTCACCGCGTCCCCACTCGTACGGTGCGCCTCGTCCACGACGGCCAGGTCGAAGCCCTCCAGCTTCTGCCCGTAGACGCCCTGCAGGGCCCGCTCCAGCACACCCGGAACCGGCTCACCCCCCTCCAACGTCCGCCCGTCCTCGACCTCCTGAGGAGCCAGCGACGCATACGTGGCGAACACCACCACAGGGCCGCTCCCAGCCCACAAGGCCAGCTGCGGGGCACTCGTGGTGGCCCGGACACCGAGGGCACCCAGCATGGTGTCTCCGCTCAGGGAGCACACCGCGATCATCTTTCCGCGGTGGCCGGCGGCCTGCCAGGCTTCGACGGTCTGCGTGAGAAGATCCAGCGTCGGCACAAGAACCAGGACGCGCCCTCCTGGCACGAGCCTGCGGGCCGCCTCGGCCGCGATCAGGGTCTTCCCCGACCCTGGTGCGGCAATCACCGTCGCCCGCAGGCCGCCTGAGGGAACGTCACCATGAACAGGCAACTCCAGAGCGGAGATGATCGCGTCCAGCGCTTCCCGCTGATGCTTCCGAAGCTGAACCCTGGCCATCCTCTTCACCGCTTTCAATTGAATCGCATCACTCACCCTGTGCTTCGCTGCGGGCGGTAGAACGCACTGAAGATGAAACGCTGAATGGGGGCTGAAATCTGCCGCCGAAAGTCGATGAGGTTGAAAGCCGAGCCTGTAGCCCCCTCTAGCAGTGCCGGGTGATGCTGCGCTGCACCTTCGCTGGCGTCGGGCCCGCCCCTTTTGAACCTACGCGGTGGGCTGGGTGAGCACGAAGCTGCGCTGAAGGTTCGCCGCAGTCCGGGCCGAGCACGCCAAGCTCAAGCGACTCGACGGCAGAGGCCCGTACGTGATCGTTGACGTCGGCCCCCGCGCCGCAGGGGAGACACTCCACCATTGACGCCTGCAACCGCCGAGGGTTCGGCCTCACAGGGACTCCGTAGGGGAGCAAATCCCCAGGAAGCTTGAGCACTCCGCCGCCCGGTGGAGTGCGGAACGTGGTCGCCTCACCGGACCGCCGAGCAGCCACCGCGCCGGTGACGGGCCCGTTCGCTTGCTGCCCGTCGCCGGTTGGCTGCCCTCCCGGAAGGTCTGCTGCAGGACCGCTCCGTTTGATGGCCTGCAAACGGCGCCCTCACCCCGGCCTCACGGCCCTCCTGACGGAGCTCGTAGACTGGCGCCGCTGTGATGTGAGGTCAATTCACATTCAGGTTGGGGGGGGATGTTCCATGGGGGAGATGTTTCTTGAGGACGGCCCGATTCGGCGCAAGTCCGAGGACATACGCAAAGCCAACAGCGCGGGTCGCACCAAGCGGGAGTTAGCTGATGCTGCTGCCGCCGGCAGAGCGCACGGTGGGTGGGAGTCGGGGCCGGCAAGCGACGCCTGCGTGCGCGCGTGGCAGGGACGCCTGCGTGCTCTCGGGGATTTTGTCGAGGACGCGGCTGAGGGGCTCAACAAGGCTATGGACCGCGAGATCAGCACGGATCACTCCATCGCCGACGAGATGCGCAGGGCGGCCAACCGCATGGAAGGGGGCGCCTGATGGCCGTCACAGTCGAAGAACTCAAGACCACCCGCCCACAGAAGTGGAGGGACGCCGCCGACGACGCGCTCCGGTCGTCGAAGGAGTGCCAGGACATGGCCTCATACGCCCGTGATGATGTTGCCTCGACCCTGCAGAAGTGCTGGGTCAGCGATAGTGGCGAAGCCGCCCGCCGACGCTTTGTCAAACACGCCGAGGACTTCGAAGCAGCCGCGAAGGCACTCAAAGGCCTCATGCGCACCTACGACACGCTCGCCGATGTGATCGGGGACGCCAAGCGCGAACTGGAGAGTGCGCTCGACTACGCCGACCGGTACGGCATCAAGATCGACCCGAGCGGTCGGGCCACATGGAAGGAAGGCCGTGACGAGGGCGACGGCGGCTCCCTGCAGCACGCAGCGGATCTGGTCGGCGACGCCCTGCGCAAGGCCGAGAAGGCAGACGCCGAGGCTGCTACGGAACTGCGCACCATACGGGCCCTGACCGAGATCGAGGACCCAAAACTGGTGTCCCAGGCTCTCGATGAGAACAGCCCACTGGCCATCGCGCTACGTATGCAGTATCTCGACGGTGTGCACAAGATCAACGTCTCGTCGGACCAGATAGCCGCGGTGAACAAGGCAGCAGCGGAGACAGGCATGAGTAAGAAGCTGCTGCTCGCCATCCTGTGGCAGGAACAGCAGTGGTGGCAGAACCATGACCGGGACCTCGAAGGTCCGTTGCCATGGTTCGGCGGGTTCTTCGACTCGACGCTCCAGGACACGCTAAAGCCCGACAAGTCGCTTGGTATCACGCATATGAAACTGGAGACGATTCGAGAAACGCTCCACAACAACGATGACTCGTTCAAGACCGCGGACGGTGGCCGGGTATCGGACCTGAGTGACCGCCAGCTCACCAAATACGTCGAGCAGAACCCGAATGAAGCCATCCGCTTGAGCGCGCACCACCTCAAGGATCTGCGCGAAAACGACGAGTACGGAGCCGGCACCGACAAGCAGCTGTTCACGTTGTATGCGGCCGATACACCGGACGTGCGGGAGAAGAACGAGACCTCCGGGGACGACTCCGCACACCGTGGCGGCGCCATCAAGGAGCGAGGCGAGGCCTGGGATCGCGTCGTACCGCACATCGACGACACGTTGGCATGGGACGCATTGGGCGACAAGGAACGCGCCCAGGCCATCGATCAGATCGAGAGCCAGACCCCCGCGGGACACAACGTGAGCCTCGACCCGATCTACGACACGACCGGCACTGGGGGCGGCACGGGCACCGGCCGACCGGAACCCGGAACGCCGTCACCGAGCCCCAACCCGCCCCCAACTCCGCCCAGGGACTGATTTGTTGAAGAGTGGAATGCGATCAGTCGCCCTGATCTGTCTGAGTGCCGCGTTCCTGGCCGGCTGCATGGGATCGAACGAGGGGGCAGGGGCGCCGCCACGAAAGCCCCTCCCCAGCAACGTTCCCAAGGGCCCCAACTTCAAGACGACGGACAACCTGGCATCGGCGCTAGAGAAGGCGGGAATTGCCTGCCCTGTCCTTGGCAGGACGCCGAGCGGGGACGCCACGAGGTGCGGCGCCCGACTTGGCACGGGCAAGCCGGTGGAGCTCGAACTCCATGTGGACGACCGCGACCACATCGGCACTGCCATCTCCTCGCGCCGCAATCCTCCTTACCAGCACACCCTGGTAGCCGCCGGCAACTGGTACATCCGCGTCCTCGAGCCGGACACCGCCCCCCGCGTGGCCAAGGCCCTGCACGCCGTCGTCCTCAAACCCCACGGCAAAACCGGCGCCCCTGACGACCCTCCCTACAAGGAGCAGCTCCCTGACATTCCTGATAAGCCCGCCTACAAGAACCTCAAGGCGTTGGCCGACAAGGTGGATGCGGCCGTGGGTTGTACGGATCGGGACGATGACGACAACCACCCGGCATTGAGCTGGCAATTCCTGAAGTGCACCACAGGTAGAGGCGAACAGGAGCAACAAGAGCGCTGCGCCGACCTCACCGTTTACGAGGACGCGGAATCCCGTGACGAGAGCGTCTGGTCGAAAATCACCGATGGTCGAACTCCCAAAGGCCTTGTTGCGGGCGCCAATTGGTCGGTAGCCCTGTGTGACGACGGACTGGTAGACGACGTGTTGAAGCGAGTAGGCGGAGCCAAGATCCGGTAGTAGGCCAGCGAGTGCGAAACGACGTCCTTGCTTGCGCGTGAACGCCGGAGGGGAGGTCGCCCGGTCACCGCTCCCGATACGGGCTCTCCTGGCGCCGGCCGTAGACGGGGATCGCGCAATTACCCGAGGAGTCCAGTCAGCTGCTCAGCGCCTGATCCTGAGATTCGTCCCACCCCGCAACGAGATGGCCCTCGCCGACCTGTTGCTGGTCAGCGAGGGCCGCTCGCCCCCTCTTGGCCCGGACCGCGGACCCTCCCTCCTGTTAGCCCGTCAGCCCGTGGCGATGGTCAGGTCTTGTCCGTGCGCCAGTCGGAGCAGATGTCCTCGTCGTCCTGACGTTCCTTGCAGACCTTCCAGAAGATGACGGGCCGTCCGTTCACCGTCACGCCGTAGTCCTTCGCCTTGGGGACGTCCTGCGGGTGCGACCTCCTGCTGGTCGGCTTGTGTTCAGAGGACAGGAGAAGTCGACGTAGCAGTAGTCGTCGTCAGTCAGGTCACGGTCGTCGATCCGAAACTGGTTCTGCGATGGCAGCCATCGAGCCGCGCACTGCCTGTCGGAGGACTCGTAGATCCACGGAGTGGCCGCTGTCGCCAGCGACGGAGTGGCCGCCCGTCGTATCCAGTACCTCACGCGCGCGTGTGACCGCGTAGATCAGCCGAGCCTCCGCCGGATGCACGCCCCGCGTACTGCGCTGCTCATCAGCTTCCGGGGTGAAGCCGGCGCCGATCCCCAGAGCGGGCACGATAGCGTCCAGCGCTTACTGCTGATGCTTTCGAAGCTGAAACCCTGGCCATCTACTCCATCGCTTTCAGCAGAAAATGCGAACCCATGATGCGGCGCTGAAATTCCAATAGGAAATGCTGCCGCCGAATCCCGATGAAGGTTGAGAACCGAGCCTCGGGGTCGTCACGTCTTCGGTGCTCCAGCTCGCAGCTCCAGTCGGGGAACTGCTCATCCACCAACTTGCGCACTGTCTGCACAGACACATTCAGCTGGTTGTCGTGCATGTCCACACTCGCCCGAGCTTGCGTGCATCGCCCTTCGAACGCAACCGCTTCGCGGACACCGGGGAGCCCCACGCTGGCAGGAAGGACCTGGCGAGCGAGACGAGCGGACGACGACGTGACGGCTGATGGGCGTCATTGATTTGACAGTGGTGTGGCGTCATGGATTGTGGACGGTTGAGCTGCGGTTTTTGCGTGGTGCATGTCGTTTGTATGGTGACAGTTGATGTCGTCATGCCTTGTCACGCGGTGTCGTCCCCCTCGCCCAGCGCTGGATGATGCTGCGCCGGGTCCTCGCCGGCGCTGGCTCGCCGCTATCGCGTGCAGGGAGTAGACCGCCACTGCCGGCCCTGTGTGGCCGGCCTCCCGCCATGCCTTCAGGGTCTGGGTGAGCAGGTTCAGCGTCGGCACCAGCACCAGATGTTCGGCGTCGCGTTCAGCGAAGGACTCACATCACTTCACGTTGTGCTTTGGTGCTGGAGGAAGAAAACACTGAAGGTGACATCCCATCATCCATGCCCCCGCCCTACACGCGCTCGGCTCTTAAACCTTCACCGCGATTCGGCGGCAGGCTTCAGCACAAATTCGGTGGCGCCCCAGGGAGGTCTTCCATTTCCCATACCGTACCCCTGATGCATCATCCTGGTAGGCCTGTTTAGAACAGAGAGTCAACCCACCAGCTCAACCACCATCACCGCAGTCTGCCTCACCCCTTCGAGCGATGCGAAGAAGGGAGCAGCTCCGCCGGAGGCGAAGCTGCTAGCCTGTCAGCGCGGAGCGTTGACAGGCAGTCACCCCGTTAGGGGTGACTAAGGAATTCCGGAGGAATT
>NZ_FMHJ01000025.1:0-10056 GCF_900090125.1 Streptomyces sp. WMMB 714 | reverse complement strand
GGGGGCGGCAGGAGTGGTCGGCCATCCCGGCCTCGCCCAACTCCCGGTAGCGGCCTGCCCACCGCCGTGCTGTAGTCGGTGAGACCTGGAACCGTTCGGCCGCCCGCCGCAGAGGCCAGCCCTCCTCGACCACACAGCGGGCCAGACGCAGCCGTCCGGTCTCGGTCAACGGTGCGTTACGGTGCGGCATGAGGGCCTTCCTGGTCGCCAGGTGTGCGGTTTCGTCGCTACACACCAGGCCAGAAGGCCCTCACCCATTTCAAGATCACCTACCGGTGATCACCGTCACCAACCTCCATGGACAGAACACCTAGTCTTCGATCATGCCTGCCACCCTGGAGCACGAGCGCTTCTGCGCCGAGATCATCGATCAGACCCGGCTTTTCCGCGACATCCTCGACGGCACCGCACTCGACACCCGCGTGCCTTCCTGCCCGGAGTGGACTCTGCGGGATCTGGCCGTGCACGTGGGCGACGGCCACCGGTGGGCGGCCGAGATAGTACGGACGAGGGCGGCGGGCGCCGTCCCGCACGAGGCCGTGCCGGGCCGCGGCGGTCCCGCCAAGACCTCCGACGCCGCCGGCGACGCGGCCGCGCTCGACGCCTGGCTGGCCGAGAGCGCCCGACTGGCCTCCGACGAGCTGCGCATCGCCGGACCGCAGGCCGCGGTGTGGACGTTCGTGCCGCAAGGGCGCGCGGCGTTCTGGGCGCGGCGCCGGGCGCACGAGACGCTCGTGCACCGCGCTGACGCGGCGCTCGCCGCGGGTTCCGGCTTCGACGCCGACCACGCCCTGGCGGCCGACTGCATCGACGAGTGGCTGGGGATCATCGCCAGCGACGAGGCGAAGCAGCACCGTCCGGCTCTGCGTACGCTCGACGAGCGCGCAGGGGAGACTCTCCACCTGCACGCGACGGACACGGCGGCGGACGTCGAAGCGGAGTGGATGATCACGCTGGGCGAGGACGGCATCAGCTGGCGCCGCGGCCACGAAAAGGCATCCGTGGCCCTGCGGGCCCCCTTGCTCGACCTCCTCCAGGTCTTCTTCCGGCGCCTGCCGCCCACCAGCGATCAGGTCGAAGTGCTGGGTGACGCAGAGCTGTTGGACTTCTGGCTGGAGCACGTCAGCTTCGCGTGAGAGGGGGCGGAGGCGGAGGTCGGGCCTGCGCGATCCGGTCCGCTGCGCGACGTCTCCGCGGTCGCCGAGAGGCGGGTCCGGCGCCACCCGGCGCAGGCGGATGCCACCGCCGCAGCGATATCCACAGCCTGTGGACAGAACGGCGGGGTGGGAGCGGGGAGTTGCGGATGCGGACGGCGGCGCAGGCCGGCTGGGGAGACGGCACGATACCTGCGGCGTCCGGCACCGCGGACGCGGCGCAGCAGTCCGGGGCTCGATCCGGCCGGCAGAGCCGGATCGGGCTGCCCGGCGGCATGCCCTGCACGCACGGCCCGACCTCCGCCGACGCTCCCAAGTCCCGTGCCAGACTCCCGGCATGGAACAGCGCACCCATTTCGTCACCCTCGCGACCCCTGACCTCGACGCCTCGCGCGAGTTCTACCGGGACGGTCTCGGCTGGGAGCCGCTCGCCGACGTCCCCGGGGAGATCATCTTCTTCCAGACAGGCCCCGGTCTGGTGCTCGGCTTCTTCGAAGAGTCGAAGTTCCGCGAGGACATGGACGGGGCCGTCTCCTCCACCAGCACGACGGGGGTGACGCTGTCGCACAACGTCGGTTCCGCGGAAGAGGTCGACGCCCTGGTCGACGCCGCGGTGCGCGCCGGGGCGCGGCTCGTCAAGCCGCCCCGCCCCGTCCCCGTCTTCGACGGCTACCACGGGCACTTCGCCGACCCCAACGGCGTGGTCTGGGAGATCTGCCACAACCCCGGCTGGAGCGTCGACGACTCAGGACGCGTCCGCCTCGGCGCAGGCGAAGAGAGCAACCAGGTCCCCGCGTCCGGTGACTGAGGGGCCGACGGCGACGGCCGGCCGACGCGAAAGGGCCCCAGTGGTGGGCCGTCGAACCGAAGCCCTGGAAGCAGTGCGACCCGGCTGACGGCACCTCAGCGGCGGATCGCAGGAGTACAAGTACGCGATTCCGCAGGGGAGACGCACCAACACTGGTGACGGGCCGCGGCAACGCCCGTGCCCCCTGAGGCAGATGGGGCGTGTGAGGCCATACGCGTACCGCATCGTAAGACGAGCGCCCTCCGTTATCCACAGGCCCCCCGCCAGGGCTGTGACACAGCTACCTTCGTTGGAGGGGACAATGCACTGACGCCAATTGACGGAGCATGAGGTTCGAGGGGGCACGTCCGGGATGAGTTTCGGTGGCGAGGGGTACGGCGAGCGCGACCGTACGGGAGAGGAAGGCGGAGGCTCGGCGTACGGCCGGGGCCCGTCCGGCCTCACCACCACCCGCACGCGTCTCCCCGACGGCGAGGGGGGCGGCGGCAGACCTCCCGTACGGCCAGGGCGCAACCTCATCACCGTCGTCGGTGTCGTCGTGCTGCTGATCGCGGCCATCGCCTTCGCCAACCGCAGCGGCGGCGGCTCCGACGGCGAAGGCGGCCCCGGCGGCAAGGACGCGGGCGCCGCACGGCCCACGGCGCCCACCGGCCAGAAACCCGTGAAGGGCGAGGAGGCCGGAATCGCCTCCGGCTTCCCGCAGTCCGAGCACGGCGCGGAGAGTGCGGCGGCGAACTACGCGGTGGCGCTGGGCGGTGACGGCATGTTCGACGCGGCGACGCGCAAGGAGATCGTGACCGCCGTGTACGCGCCCGACGTCGCCGACAAGCGTCAGGACGACCTCGACAAGGCCTACTCCGACCCGGAGTTCCTCAAGAAGCTCGGCCTCAGCGACAACGGCGAGGCGCCCGAGGGCAGCACCTTCATCTCGCGCACGAACCCCGTCGGCACCAAGGTCGTCTCCTTCGACAGCGCGAACGCGAAGATCTCTGTCTGGTACTCCTCCCTGTTCGGCCTGGCAGGGGAGGGCTCGAAGTCCCCGGTCATCGAGAGCTGGCACACGAACACCTACGACCTGAAATGGGTCGGCGACGACTGGAAGGTCTCGGACGTCAAGCAGAAGGACGGCCCCACACCCGTCGGCCGGGACCAAGCAGCCTCGTCAGCCAAGGAGATGGCCGAAGCCGTCGAGGGATACGGAGGCTTCACCTATGCGCGGTAACGCTCGTTCCCTCAAGCTCGCATCGGCCGCGCTCAGCGGATCGGCCGCCGTGATGCTCCTGTCGACGCGCGCCACCGCAGCGCCGTCGGACGACTGTTCGGGCGTCGTCGCACCCGCCAGGGAGTACTGCGAGAAGCAGAAGGACTCCGGCGGCAGCGGAGGAGGCAGCGACGCCCCCGACCCGACGAGCAGCCTCGACCCCCTCACCTCGCTCGCCGAGGGCTGCGCCAAGGCCGCGGCCTGGACGGTCGACAAGCTCTCCGAGCTGGTCAACGAGACCACGAAGGTCGACTTCACCAATCCCGAGTTCCTGCGCCAGTACGCGGTCGTCTTCGCCGCTTCGACGATCCTCACGCTCACCATCTGGCTGCTGGCCGTCGCCAAGCGGGCCATCCGCGGCGTCCCCCTGGTCGAGGCCCTCACCGAGGCCATCGGCTTCCTCTGGCTGACCGTCATCGCGTCGGCCTTCACGCCGCTCATCCTCTACACCGTCGTCTCCGCGACGGACGGCGTGACGGACGTCATCGCGTCAGGCACGTCCGACCAGACCGACAAGTTCTTCGGGACGTTCTCCGAGGCCCTCAAGGAGGGCAAGGACATCGGCGGCGGCCCGATCATGCTGATCGTCGTCTCGCTGATCTCCGTCCTCGCCGCCGGCGTGCTCTATCTCGAACTCGTCGTCCGCGCCGCCCTGTTGTATGTGGGCGCGCTGCTCGGCACCGCCGTCTACGCGGGGCTCGTCGACAAGAACATGTGGAGCCACGTCCGCCGCTGGGCGGGCATCATGATCGCGGTCATCCTCGTCAAGCCGGTGATCGTCATCGTGCTCGGCCTGGCGGGCGCGCTCTCCTCCAGCGACGGCCCCAACGCCTTCTCCGCCATCGTCTCCGGCCTGGCGATCATCCTGCTCGCCATCTTCGCCAGCGCCATGATCTACCGCTTCGTTCCCGGCTTCGGGGACGAGATCGTCAACCACCGCAACGCTTCCCGCGATCCGGCCTCCCGCACGGCCGCCGCGGTCGTCTCGTCGCCCGCCGCGCTCGTGCGCCAGGGCATCAACACCCACAGCGCGCGCGGTGGAGGCGGCGGCTCCGCGTCCGGCGGCGACGCCGGCGGCAACCGGTCCGGCAGCCAGGTCGCCGGGGGCGTCGCCGCGCACAGCTCCCGAGGGGGAGGCGGCGACGTGCCGCGCAGGCCGGCACCCCCCGCGCCCCGCACCCACGACCGCTCCACGCCTCCCCGCCCGGCCAGGAGCACAGGCAACCGCACCGGAGGTGACCGCGGATGACGACGCACTCCCACGTCGGCGCCGCTCCGCGCCGCACGTACATGATCGGCCGCGCCCGCCCCAACGCGATGATCGGCAAGAACCGGGAGACCGGCGAGATCGCTCTGATCATCGCGGGTGCCTTCCTGGGCATGATGAGCGGCCTGCTCATCCCCGTGCTCTCCTTCCGCATCCCCGCCCTCGTCGGCTTCCCGATGCTGGCCCTGGCCGCGGTCTACGTCCCGTACAACGGCCGTACGGTCTACAAGTGGTACGAGATCAACCGCTCCTACCGCCGGATGCTCCGCAAGAACACCGGCACCTACCGCTCCGGCGCCGCCGAGGCGGGCACCCGGCTCGACGGGCGCGAGGTCGAGATCGGCCCCCCGCCCGGCGTGGGCCGCATCAACTGGCTGACGGCCCCCTTCGGCCCGGACGAACTCGCCGTGCTGCTGCACGCGGACCGGCGCACCGTCACCGCGGCGATCGAGATCGAGGGCCCGGGCGTCGGGCTGCGCGACAGCGAGGACCAGGAGGCCCTCGTCGACCGCTTCGGGACGCTGCTCAAGCACGTCGCGAACGGCGACGGCTTCGTCACCCGCCTGCAGATGCTGGCCCGGACGCTGCCGGCAGACCCCGACGCCCACGCCAAGGACGTCGAACTGCGCGGCGACGAACGCGCGTCGGTCTGGCTGCGCGACTCCTACGACCAGCTCCAGTCGATGGTCTCCACCTCCAGCGAGCAGCACCGCGCCTACCTCGTCGCGTGCATGCACTACGGACGGGAACTGGCCGCCGAGGGCGCCGCCATCGCCAAGGCCGCACGGCGCTCCGCGGGAGCGGCGGGCCGGAAGCTGTCCAAGGACGAGGGCCTGGCCATCGTCATGGCCCGCGAACTCACCGACATCTGCGCCCGCCTCACCGAAGCCGACATCCGCGTGCGGCAGCCGCTGGGCCAGGCCCGTCTCGCCTCGCTGATCCACTCGATGTACGACCCGGACCACCCCATCGACCACCTGCAGGCCATGTCGAAGCGCAACGCCTGGCCCGCGGAGCTCGACGCGACGGAGCCGACGTACCTCATGGCCAAGACGCGCGAATCCGTCACCCGCGCCCCCTGGTGCCATTCGACGGCGTGGGTGAAGGAATGGCCGATGACTCCCGTCGGCGTCAACTTCCTCGCCCCGCTGCTCGTCCACACTCCCGACGTGATCCGCACGGTCTCCGTCACGATGGATCTGGAGCCGACCGAGCTGGCCATCGAGCGGATGCTCACGGAGAAGACCAACGACGACGCCGAGGCCAGCCGTCAGGCGAAGATGAACCGCACCATCGACCCGCGCGACGTGGCCGCCCACGGCCGCGTCGACCAGCGCGGCGAAGACCTCGCCTCGGGCGCGGCGGGCGTCAACCTCGTCGGATACATCACGGTCTCCTCCCGCTCCGCGGAAGCCCTCGCCCGCGACAAGCGCACGATCCGTGCCTCGGCCGGAAAGAGCTACTTGAAGCTGGAGTGGTGCGACAGGGAGCATCACCGGGCGTTCGTCAACACGCTGCCGTTCGCGACCGGCATCCGCCGCTGAGGAGGACGCGCACCATGACCGACAGCCTGACCGCCGGCGGCACCGACGGCTGCCGCACGCGAGACGGTCGCCCGTACCCGCGGGCTGCCCGCCCGGCCGGCGCGGACGGCGTCCCCTGCGACGGCACCTCCCACCGAAGGGGCTGAAGGAATACCGATGGCCGCGCTCGATCCACTGACCGCAATCACCGACGCCTTCACCAGCTTCCTCTTCGGCAAGACGGAGACGACCCGGCTGCCCGTGCGCACCTCCACCGGCCAGGCCCAGGCCGTCTACCTGCCGACGGCCGCGCCCGGCCTCGGCGACTCGGGCGTCATCATCGGCCGGGAGGTGTACAGCGGCAAGGGCTACATCTACGACCCGTTCCAGCTCTACGGGCAGCAACTCCCCGCCCCGCACTGGCTGGTGCTCGGCGAGTCCGGCAACGGCAAGTCGGCGCTCGAGAAGACGTACGTCCTGCGCCAGCTCCGGTTCCGCGACCGCCAGGTCGTCGTCCTCGACGCACAGGGCGAGGACGGCGTGGGCGAGTGGAACCTCATCGCCGAGGAGATGGGCATCACCCCCATCCGCCTCGATCCGGCGGCGGCACTCGATCAGGGCATCCGCCTCAACCCGCTCGACCCGTCGATCACGACGACCGGCCAGCTCGCCCTGCTGCGCACCATCATCGAAGTGGCCCTGGGGCACGGCCTGGACGAACGCTCCGGCTTCGCGCTGAAGGTCGCCCACAGCCACGTCAACGCGACGATAGCCGACCGCCAGCCCGTCCTCACCGACATCGTCGAGCGCCTCCGGCACCCCCGTCCGGAGTCGGCCGAAGCGATGAACGTCGCACTCGACGACGTACGCGCCTGGGGCCTTGACGTCGCCCTCGTGCTGGACCGCCTCGTCGACGGCGACCTGCGCGGCATGTTCGACGGTCCTACGACAGTGGGCATCGACCTCGACGCCCCGCTCATCGTCTTCGACCTCTCACACATCGACCGCAACTCGATCGCCATGCCCATCCTCATGGCCATCGTCGGCGTATGGCTGGAACACACGTGGATCCGGCCGGACCGCAAGAAGCGCATCTTCCTCGTCGAAGAGGCCTGGCACATCATCAACAGCCCCTTCGTCGCCCAGCTCTTCCAGCGGCTGCTGAAGTTCGGCCGCCGCCTCGGCCTGTCGTTCGTCGCCGTCGTCCACCACCTGTCCGACGTCGTCGACGGCGCGGCGGCCCGGGAAGCCGCCGCCATCCTCAAGATGGCCTCCACACGCACCATTTACGCCCAGAAAGCCGACGAGGCCCGGTCCACCGGCAAAGTCCTCGGCCTGCCGCGCTGGGCAGTCGAGATCATCCCCACCCTCTCGCCGGGCATCGCGGTGTGGGACGTCAACGGCAACGTCCAGGTCGTCAAACATCTCGTCACGGAGGCCGAACGCCCCCTCGTCTTCACCGACCGCGCCATGACGGAGACGTCGTCGGGGCCGGAAGACTTCGACGCCTCCCTCGAAGCGGATCTGGAGGCCGAAGCCGAGGCGCGTGCCCTCGCCATCGAACAGGCGAAGTCCTCCTCCAACTCGACCGTCGCCTAGCCATGCCGCACGATCACCGCCCCGGCCACAGCAGCCGTTACGACGACCACCCGCCCGCGGGACGCCGCGGTGACAGGGCTTCGGACCCACGCCGGGGAAGCGGCGGAGGCATCCCGGACGGCCTGCTGATGGCCGTGCTGGGCCTGCTCCTCGCCGTCACCGTCCTCATCTGGGCGGCCACCGGCCTGGCCGGGCTGCTCGCCCACGGTGCATGGCCGGAAGGGGTGACGTTCGTCCGCACCCCGATGGCCATACGGGACCTTGCCGCCGCACCTCAGGACCTGGCCGGTGCCTGGCCGCATGTGAAGCCGTCTCAGCTGCCCGGCTACGGGCTTTTCTGGGGTGTCTTCATCGGGCAGGTCATGGTGGTCTTCGTCCTCACGGTGTTCGCCGTGGGCACCGTCACCCGCGCCCGGGCAGTGCGCGCGGCCCGCCGCCACCGGCCCGGCGCCGCCCACCACGACGGCGGCCAGGAGGCGGGCCCGCAGAGCGACACCGCACGCCAACAGACCACCGTGGCAGCCGACTTGCGCAAGCCGCCGCCCTCACCGTCACGCGCCTCTGACGCGACGACGGACCGCGAGCCTGCCCCCGGCCCAGAAGTCGCCCGCCCACCGACGCCAGGGCAACCGCACATCCCGGGCCCGGAACCCGCTCGTCAGGCCGCTGACGCCGCTCCCGCGCTGTCCCCGCAGGCCGCCGAACCTCCCGCGGCGGATGCCGGCTCCGACCCGTACAGCCGCGTCCTCGAAGCGCCCGGCGCCGTGGTCGTGGCCACCACCGACCCGGCCCTCTGGGCGGACACGAAAGACTCCCGCGCGAAACTCGGCCCCGTCCACCTCTTCGACCCGGGCCAGCTCTGCGACACCCCGGACCGGCTCCGCTGGTCCCCGCACCACGGCTGCGGCGACAAGTCCACCGCGGAGCACCGGGCGACGGACCTCCTCGCGCCGCTGCGCTCACCCCGGCCCATCGACGCGGAGGTGCACGCGGCAGCCGAGACGCTGCTCCGCAGCTGGTTGCACGCCGCGGCCCTCGACGACCGTCCGTTCCGCGAAGTGCACCGCTGGGCCCACGCGAAGGCAGCACCCACCGACCCCGTACACATCCTCCGCACCCACCCGAAGGCCGCGTCCGGAGCTGCCGGGGAACTCGAGGCCACCCTCACCGGCCATCCCGAACGCCGCAAAGCGGCAACGGAGTTGGTCCGACGTGCGCTCGCGCCGCTTTCCCGGCTGCATGTACGGAACGCGTGCACGGCAGCCCGAGCCGATCGCATCGCGTTGGAATCGTTCGTCGACGAAACGGGCACACTCTATGTGGTGGGCGACGACCCGGAGTTGATGCCGCTCCTGAACGCCCTCACCCAGAGCGTGGTCGAGCCCGGCCGCCGCATGGCCGTACGGTCATCCCCCGGCCGGCTCGACCCACCAATCACGACTGTCCTCGAACTCCCCTTGGACAGTACGGGACTTCCCTTGCCGGGCCGGCCCACGCACCCGTCCGGTTAGCCGCCCGCTCGCCGCTGCTCCTGCGTCAGCGCGCGCCACTCATCTGACCGGAAGCTTGCGGATCATCTCGTACTCACGGAACTCGCTCGCCTTCGGATCCTTCACGAAGGCCCCTGTACGCCTGTACCCCACGCGGTGGTAAAAGGCCTCCGCCCGCGGGTTGTTCTCGTGGACGTGCAGCACCATGCGGGTCACGAAGGGCCGCTCCAGGGCCCACTCCTCCGCGGCAGCGAAGAGCAACACCGCAAGTCCGGTCCCCCTGTGCTCGGGACGCAGATATACCCCCACGATATGAGCGCTGTCTCCCTCGTCCAGGACGGTGACGCTCCCCGCCCAGCGGCCGCCGTCCGCTCCGGCCTCGCCGATGAAGGTCTCCGCCAGCAGGCCGCGCGAGCCCTGCTCGGCACGACGCTTCCAGAACTCGTCGCTCTGCGCGGCAGCGTTCTCATACGTCTCGTTGAAGGCGACGGACGCGATCGGGTCGGCGAGGGCGCTCAGCCGCAGTTCGCGCAGCCTCTCCCAGTCCGCAGTCCGTACCGCCCGAATCGTGTAAGCCATGCCCAGATACTGCCGTACGCGGCGATTCCACCACAGCAGCTTGCGCTGGACTTGAGGTACGAAGCAGCGGGGCCGGCACCTCGGTGCCGACCCCGCCTTGTGCACTCCCAGACTCCGCGGGTGCCCCGGACGGCCCGTCCTCATGCATGCACATCCTCTGACGCGCACTCAACTGACAACGGAAATAGCCCCGTTGGTGGGGTTAACCATCCAACGGGGCTATTCTCTCAAGATTTGTTCGGCGGTGTCCTACTCTCCCACACGCTCCCGCATGCAGTACCATCGGCGCTGTCAGGCTTAGCTTCCGGGTTCGGAATGTAACCGGGCGTTTCCCTCACGCTATGACCACCGAAACACACCACCACCACAACGGGT